>DATJNY010000001.1:0-8665 GCA_035507575.1 Thermoplasmata archaeon
CGCCCCGTTCCAATGGGTCGACCTCGAGGAGGCTCGCGATCTCTCGCTGGCCGACGAACTCCGCGAGGACGAGCGGCGGCGTCTCGTATTCTCGACCCACGAAGCGAAGTGCCTGACCTCTGCCGAGCTGGTGGAACGCCTCCGTCGACCTCTCCCTTCTCACGTCGTCCGCAAGCTCGTCATGCCCGCGCGGGTTGGCGAGGTCGCGGACGAGATCTGGCCCACTCTCCAAGCGCTCGACCCAGGCCCGTTCGCCGTCCTGACTACGGGTCCCTCGGGTCCGTGGTTGCGAGTCGAGGCGGCGCGCCTCCGCTCCCCGTTCACGTTCGCCGCGCTCCCCTCGAACTCACGCGAAGTCACCGTGCCGGTGGAGACGAGCCAAGTGCCCGTCGACCGGCTTCGATGGTATTTCGAGGCCGAGGGCCACGGCCCACTGTTCGCGGTCGTCGGCCACCCGATCGGTCACTCGCAGAGCCCGTACCTGCACTCCCGATGGATGCACACCGAAGGTCGTCGCGGTGCGTACGTCCCCCTCGACATCGTTTCGGAGTCCGAGTTCGTGGAGTGCCTCGAACCGCTCGCCGAAGCGGGGTTCCGTGGGCTCAACGTCACGCACCCCTGGAAGTCGGTGGCGTTGGCGTCGGCCTCAAGCGTGCGACGCGGCGCCGAACGATCCGGTGCCGCCAATTGTCTCTCGTTCCAAGACGGGGAGATCGAGGCCGAGAACACGGACCTCGCCGCCATGGTGCGTCGGCTCGAAGAGCTTCGAGCTTCGGACGCCTGGGCCGGCGACGAAGTGCTCGTGGTGGGAAGTGGGGGCGCGGCGGCGGCGTCGCTGGCCGCAGCGGAGGCCTGCGGCGCGCGATCTGGGATCCTGGCCCGGGACCCGGCGAAGGCCGAGGCGCTTGCCGCTCGCTTCGGTGCCGAGGTGCGGGATCCCACCGCGCCCCGACAGTCGGCGTTCGTGATCCACGCCACCGACGTCGGTCGGGGGACGGGGCGTTCGCTCGAGGTCCCGATGGCCGACTTCCTGGCGCCTCGTGGTTACGTGTTGGACTGGGTCTACGCCCCGGACGAGCCGCTCGTTCGCGCGATCGCGGAGCGGGCCGCGGCTCGGTACGAGGACGGGTGGCGCCTCCTGGTCTACCAGGCGATGTCGACCTTCGGGATCTGGTGGGGCGCGGAGCCGACCCCGGAAGAGGTCGCGCGGACGATCGAGGAGGGCCCGTGCGCGGCGTAGGGGAGTCGACCGCGGCCATCACCGTGGTGAACGCGTTGCCGCTCGGGATCGGCGCGGCGATCGGAATCGATCTCAAGGTCCGGGCCGAGATCGAGCTGCATCCTGCGGGTTCGACGGGTCGCTGGGAGGTCCGCATGAGCGATGCGGCGCGCACACCCCTGGTGGTCACCTCGCTGGATCTCGCCCTGAATCGATTCGCGCCCGGAAGTTCGGGGACCGGTGCGTTGTCGTTGGCGTCGGAAGTCCCGGCGAGCCGAGGCCTCAAGAGTTCGAGCGCGGTGAGTTCGGCGATCGCGCTTTCCGTAGCCGCGGCGACCGACACAGCCGTGGAGCCACTCGAGATCGCGCGACTCTCCGCCGAGATCACCCGATCGGCCCGAGTGAGCGCGACCGGGGCGATGGACGACGCGCTGGCAGGGCTGGTTCCGGAGCTGGTCGTCACCGACAATCGCCGCGGAGAGCTCCTTCGATCGTTCCCCGTGGATCCCGAGCTGGAGGTAGCGCTCCTCGTCTCGCGTACGACGCACCGTCCGTCGCCGGATTGGATCCGGGCGTTCGAGCGAGAGGGAGCTCCGGCGCAGGTGGCGGTCGACGCCGCATTGACGGGGGACTGGGCCGTTGCGATGGAACGCAACTCGGAGGTTGTCGAGCGAGTGATGGGATACGACTACGCCTCGCTGCGCGCGCGGCTTCGCTCGGAAGGCGCGGTCGGCAGCGGGGTGACCGGGATGGGTCCGGCGCTCGCGGCCGTTGCCCCGCGCGCGTCGGTCGAGCGAGTGGCCCTTACGCTTCCGACGCGACTCGGAGAGCATCGGGTGTTGCGGTTCTCCGCCGCGGCTCGACGGGAGAGAGGGGCGTCTTGACGACCGCCATTGTTCGACCGTTCCGGGCGGACGGGACCATTCGGGCTCCCCCCTCGAAGAGCTACACCCATCGCGCGCTCGTGGTGGCGCATCTCTCCGGACGTCGGTGCGTCGTCCAGTACCCGCTGGATGCAGACGACACCCGGACCACTGCGCACGCCCTGGAAAAGCTCGGCTCCCGCGTCGTTCGACGCAAGGACCTCTGGGTCGTGACTCCGTCGCCCTCCCACCCCGCGCGGGCGCGGACCATCGACTGCGCAGAGTCGGGCACCACGCTGCGATTCGTTGCGGCACTGGCCGCGAGGGAGCGAGCCCCGATGCGGTTCACCGGACGGGGCCGACTGCCGGCACGTCCGATGGAGGATCTCTTGAGCGCGCTGGTCACCCTCGGAGCCACAGTTCAGCGCCCTCCCGGGCGACGGACGCTGCCGATCACGGTCCGGGGCCCGATCCACTCGGGGGCGGTCCGGCTGGACGCCTCCAAGAGCTCCCAATTCGCTTCGGCGCTCCTTCTGACCTTGCCGTCGCTTCCCGGCGCGTCGAGCCTTCGCCTGCGAGGGAAGATCGTTTCGGAGCCGTACCTCGAGGCGACCCTCGCGGTGCTCCGACGCTGCGGCGTTCGACTCACCCGGGCCGGGCGGGAATTCCGGGTCGTCGGCCCGCAACAGTACCGGGCCCGGCGGTTGGTGGTCCCGGGGGACGCGTCCTCCGCGGCGTATCTCTGGGCCGCCGCCGCGATCACCGGAGGGCGCGTCGCGATCCAGGGCATTTCGAGTGGGTGGCCCCAGGCCGACCTCGCGGTGCTCGGTTTGTTGCGCGCGGCCGGTGCACGCGTACGCGCCGGCCCGCAGGAGATCACGGTTCAGGGCGCGAAGCTCCGGGGGTTCCGCGTGGACCTCACTTCGTCCCCGGACCTCTACCCGCTCGCCGGGGCAATCGCCGCCGCGATTCCGGCCGAGAGCTACTTGTACGGAGCGGCCCACGTCGTGCTCAAGGAGTCGGACCGGCGGGCCGGGACCGCGCATTTGGCCGCCGCGATGGG
Organism: Thermoplasmata archaeon; assembly: GCA_035507575.1. Classification (GTDB taxonomy): domain Archaea; phylum Thermoplasmatota; class Thermoplasmata; order Lutacidiplasmatales; family UBA184; genus Lutacidiplasma. The sequence continues at coordinate 3,146 of DATJNY010000001.1, forward strand.
CGCGCGGGTCCGGTCGAAGGATGGCGGGCTTCGGATCCGAGGACGAGCTCGTCCGCTCGCACTCCATCTCGAAAGACTGACGGACCACCGTATGGTGATGAGTGCGGCGGTCGGTGCGCTCGCCGCCGACGCGCCCTCCCGGATCGGCGACGCGCGTGCGGTACGAAAGTCGTTCCCGACGTTCTGGACGACCCTTCGGGAGTTGGAGGCACGTTCGGGCCGATGATGCGATTTGGGGACCGGTTCCGGGTGACGATCTTTGGCTCGAGCCATGGACCCGAGGTCGGGGCGACGATCGAGGGCGTGCCCGCCGGCACGCTGGTGGACGTCGGCGGGATCCAGAGCGAGCTCGACCGGCGACGCCCGGTGGGGCGGCGACTGGCGACCAAGCGCCAGGAAGAAGATCACCTCGTCGTCGATTCCGGCCTCGTCGGATCCCGTGCCGATGGGTCGCCGATCCGCGCCCACGTGGCGAACGAGGACGTTCGGCGCGAGCCGTACGATCGGATGCGCGACACGCCCCGGCCCGGCCATGCCGATTATCCGGCCCGGATCCGCTACGGCGATTCGGCGGACCTCTCCGGGGGTGGGATCTTCTCGGGCCGGATGACGGTGGGCCTCGTGATCGCCGGGACGATCGGTCGGCAAATGCTTGCCCGGCGCGGGATCGAGCTCGCGGGCTTCACGCGCTCAATCGGGGAGATCGACGCGCCCGCTCCCCCGGAACTCCCCCTCGGCGAACTGCGAGATCGGACTCGCGCCAACGAGGTCGCCGCGCTCGATCCCGAGGTCGCCGGCCGGATGGAGGCGGCGATCCTCGCGGCCCGGCGGGACGGGGACAGTCTCGGAGGCATCGTCGAAGTGCGGATCGACGGCGTGCCGGTCGGGCTCGGCGAGCCGTTCTTCGATTCGATCGAGAGCGCCATCGCGCACGCGGTGTTCTCCGTTCCCGCCGTCAAGGGGATCGAGTTCGGGGCGGGCTTCAACGCGGCCCGGATGCGAGGCAGCGAACACAACGACCCGTTCGTGTGGGAAGGCGGTCGCGTCCGCACCGAAACGAACCATGCCGGGGGGATCCTCGGCGGACTTGCGACGGGAATGCCGATCGTCTTCCGGGCGGTGGTCAAACCGACGTCGTCGATCGCGCGCCCGCAACGGACCGTGGATCTCGCCCACGGGACGCCCGCGACCCTCGGAGTCACCGGCCGTCACGACCCGTGCATCGTGCCGCGCGCCGTCGTCGTCCTCGAGTCCGTGGCCGCCATGGCGCTGACCGACCTGGCGCTCCGGGGAGGTTTCCTGCCGTGAGCCCTGCGAAAATCCCGGTCGCCGTGCTCGGCGCGAGCGGTTACATCGGTCAACATTTCACTCGACTGCTCGCGGACCATCCGGAATTCGAGCCCGTGTTGCTCGGCTCGGGCGAGCGATCCGAAGGGAAGCGGCTCGCCGACGTCTGGCAGCTGGCCGAGGCTCCGCCGTCGTCCCTGGAGGGGGAGTTGCTTCGCCCGCTCACGCCCGCAATCCTCGTGCGAGCCGGCGTGCGGGTGGTCTTCTCGGCGTTGCCTTCGGGAACGGCGGGTCGGGTCGAGTCCGCGATCGCCCGTCGCGGGATCTCGGTCTTCACGAACGCCGCGGACCACCGAATGGATCCGGCGGTTCCGTTGCTGGTCCCGGAGGTCAACGCGGATCACCTCGCCCTGAGCGATCGCCGTCCGAAGCGGGAGGGCCTGCTGGTCGCCAACCCCAATTGCTCCGCGACCGGGCTCGTCGTCGCGCTCGCGCCGCTCATCGGTCTCCTCCGCCCCCGGAGCCTCCACGTGAGCACGTACCAGTCGCTGTCGGGGGCCGGCTACCCCGGAGTGCCGTCGCTCGCGATCACGGACAACGTGGTCCCCTTCATCCGAGAGGAGGAGGAGAAGGTCGCGGCGGAGTCGGCGCGGATCCTCGGAACTCGGCGAGGGGGCGAGGTGGTCGGACTCACCGTACCTTTCCTCGTGCATTGCGCCCGCGTCGCGACCCGCGAGGGGCACCTCGAGTCGGTGACGATCGAAGCGACCCGTGCTCCCTCGCGCGGCGTGATCGAACGCGCGCTCCGGAGCTTCGATCCTCTCGGCGACCGCGCGCTGCCGACGGCCCCGCACCCGCCGATCGAGCTCCGCCGCGAAGCGGATCGCCCCCAGCCGATCCGGGACCGTTGGGCCGGCGCGCCCGCGCGCGCCCGCGGGATGGCGGTCGTGGTCGGGCGGATCCGCTGGGAGCCGCCGTTCCTGCGACTGTTCTTGCTGTCGCACAATGCGGTCCGGGGCGGCGCGGGCGCCTCGGTGTTGAACGCCGAGCTGGCCCGCGCCGATGGCTATCTCGATGCGGACGGACGGCGGTCGCGATGACCCGCTCGAAGCCCCCGGTGGTGCTGAAGTTTGGCGGCGCCTCGCTGGAGGATCCGACCCAGGTCGCCCGAGACGTCCGAACCGTGCGCAACGAAGGCGCGCCGGTGGTCGTCGTCGCCTCGGCCCGGGAAGGCGTAACCGACCTCCTCTCGTCCTCGCTGGCCCGACCGCGTTCGCGGGCGGCGCATCGGTCGACGGTGGCCGCGTTGCGGGCCCGCCATCCCGGCCTTCCCCTCGCCGGTCGACGGCACCTGGATCGCCTCGAGCGGCTCCTCCGGCAGGTGGAGGTGACCCCCGGTCGAGACGCGCCCCTTGCGGACCGGGTGCTGAGCCAGGGCGAGCGGCTGGCGGTCCACTGGTTGTCGGCTCGGCTCGTCGAGTCGGGCTTCGACGCCGTCCCCGTGGAAGCCGACCACTTGGGCCTGATCACGGACAACGCCTACGGGGCGTCGTGCATCCTGCTCGATCGATCCGGCCCTGCCGTCCGCCGAGGGCTGGGCCGGCACCTCGCGGCCGGTCGGCTGCCGGTCGTCACCGGCTACTTCGGACGTAGTCTCGAGGGACGGGTTGCCACGCTGGGTCGCGGGGGCTCCGACTATGCGGCGGCGGGGATCGGGGCGCTGATCGGCGCCTCCCGCGTCGAGCTCGTCAAGCGTCACGTCGCGGTGTTGAGCGCCGACCCTCGCGAGGTTCCCGATGCTCGGCCGATCCCGGAGCTTTCCTACGAGGAAGCCGAGGAGCTGGCCCAGTTCGGCGCGCGAGTGCTGCACCCCTTGACGATCGAGCCGGCACGGGCCCAAGGAATCACGCTCCGCGTGCGGTCCCTCGAGGATCCGTCGGTGGTGACGACGATCTCGCCTCCTCGGCCCGGCCGACGAAATCGGGCGCTGACGATCCTACGGCCCCTCCGCCTCCTTCGCCTCCGCGTTCCAGGGGGGCGGCAGCGGCCGGGCATCGTCGCCGAGGTCTCCCAGAGGCTGTCCGACGCGCACGTGAACCTGGTCCAGCTGTACACCTCCTCCGCCCTGCTCTGCCTCGTGCTCGAGCCGGCCCAGGTCGTGACGGCGATCCGCGCCCTGGCCCCCGTCACCCGCGACGCGGCAGCGATGCTCGACGGGCCGTATCGAGTCGCGATCGTGACCGCGATCGGCGACGGGGTGCTCGACGACCTCGGAGCGATACCGGATTCGGTCGTTCGCGGCGCGGAGGGGTTCAGCGCCACTCCCCGCGCGCTGTCGCTCGCGGTACCGCTCGCCCGTGGCTCTCGCGTCCTTCGCGAACTGCATCGCGTCCTGGTTCCGGGCAGGGCACGATGATCGACCCGTGGGTCGAGTTCGTGCGCGACGTCGAAGGGGCCGACGTTGCCGGCTACTTCGAGACGCCGCCCTCCCGAGCGGGCGGCGCGGGGCGAGCCGTCTCGTTCGTCCGCGCGCGGGAGGTCCGGACCCTCGCTCGCTCGAGCGACCCGGTCGAGGAGGCCCGACGCGCGAGGCGCTTCTTGCGGGAAGGCCGCCGGAGGGCCGTCTTGGGGTACCTCGGGTTCGACGGCTTCGGCCTGTTCGAGCCCCGGGCGCGCCGGGTCCCCGGCGGAGATCCGTTCCCGATCGGGGTCTTCGCCTTCGCCGACGCGGTGCGTCGCCGGTCCGTTCCCCCGCGCCCCCACCGCATGCCGCGCTCCGCCCGGGCTCGCCCGCTCCGTCCGCTTTCCGATTCGCTGCCCCTCGGCGCCTTCGAGCGGGGGGTGCGCCGGTTGGTCGAGGAGATCCGAGCGGGCGAGGCGTACCAGATCGTGCTGGCGCATCGTCGCGCGTGGACCCGCCCTCGCGACCTGGTCGCGCGCGCCGGCGTCTTGCGAGCGACCGAACGATTCAGTTTCTTCTATTACCTCCGCTTCGACGGGGTCGAACTGGTCGGGGCGTCGCCGGAGTCCGTCGTCGAGGTCGTCGGGGACCGCGCGTACCTCAACCCCATCGCCGGCACGATTCCTCACGGCGCCCGCGCGACGGGCCGCATGCCCCTCGCGATCGACCCCAAGGAGCTGTCCGAGCATCGTATGCTCGTCGACCTCGCCCGGAACGATCTCGGCGCGGTGGCGCGCCCGGGCTCGGTCCGCCTGCTCTCGCGGGAGCGCCTCGAGCGCTACGCGCGCCTTGACCACCTCGTTACGCGGGTGGGAGCCCGGTTGCGTCGCGGAGTCGGTCCATGGGGGGTGCTCGCTTCGGCGTTCCCCGCCGGTACGGTTTCGGGCGCGCCCAAGATCCGGGCGACCGAGCTCCTCCGCCGGGAAGAGGGGACCTGGCGCGGTCCGTATGGGGGTACGGTGGGCCTGCTCGAGTCTCACGGTCGAGCCGACTGGGCGCTCGCGATCCGGACGGCGTTCGCGGTCGGACCGCGCCTCTACACCGCTGCGGGCGCAGGGATCGTGCACCGTTCGAGCCCCCGCCGCGAGTTCGAGGAGACGCTGACCAAGCTGGCGCAGGTCGAGGCTACCCTCGCGGGAGAGGCGACGTGAGGGTGTTGCTCGTGGACCACGAGGACTCGTTCGTCCACAACATCGAGCAGGCGCTCGCCGCCGACGGCGCGTCGGTGACGTGCCTTCGGGGGACGGCCCCTCTCCGGGAGTCTCTCCGCCTCGATCCGGACGCCATCGTCCTCTCGCCCGGCCCCGGGCACCCCCGCGACCGGCGCCTGACGGGGCTCGCCCGGGAACTCCTCGGCCGCTGGGATCGAGAGCGGCCGTTTCTCGGGGTCTGCCTCGGTCACCAGTTGATCGGAGAGTACTACGGCGCGCGCGTCGTGCGGGCCCGTGCGCCGGTCCACGGCGAGACCAGCCGGATCCACCACGACGGGCAGGGGATCTTCGCCCACGTACCGGATCCCACGGACGTCGCCCGCTACCACTCGTTGCTCGTCGCGCCCGACTCGGTGCCGAGCGTGCTCGAGGTTGCCGCCCAGAGCGAGGACGGCGAAGTGATGGCCCTGCGGCATCGACACCGTCCCGTGGAGTCCGTCCAATTCCACCCGGAGTCGTACCTCACGCCGGCCGGGCCGCGGTTGCTCCGGAACTTCCTCCGGGGGGTACGGCGATGAGCGCGACGCAGCTCGCCCGACTCCTCGATCCCCGGCCGCTGAC
>DATJNY010000002.1:0-17581 GCA_035507575.1 Thermoplasmata archaeon
CGAAGCGCGCACGAAGGCCACGATCGCCCGCGCCTACGAGCTGGGGCTCCGCTGGTTCGACACGGCGGAGGTGTACGGGGGCGGTCGGTCCGAGCGGCTGCTCGGCGAGGTCCTCGAACGCGCCGTGGGCGGGGCCGCGGACGCCTACGTCGTGACGAAAGTCTCCTGGGAGCACCTTCGGCCGGCGCAGGTCCGCGCGAGCCTGATCAACAGCCTCGAGCGACTCGGACGCCCGTCGGTCGACCTCTATCTCGTCCACGCCCCCGACCCGCATGTCAAGCTGGCGGAGACCCTCGCCGCGCTCGAGGCGCTCTGGAAGGACGGGAAGATCGGAGCGATCGGCGTCTCGAACTTCTCCGTCGCGGAGATGGAAGCGGCGTCCGCCGGGCTGAAGGAGGCCCGCCTCGTCGTGAACCAGGTGCGGTACAACCTGTTCGATCGGGACGAGGCCGAGCCGATCCGGCAGTACTGCCGCGACCACCAGATCCTCATCGAGGCGTACACGCCCCTCGCCCGGGGCCTGCTGCACGGCCGATATCTCGACGGGAAGCGAGTGCCGAACGAGGTGCGGCAGTTCGCGCATCGCCTGTTCGAGCCCGAGCGACTTCCCGAGATCCTCGCCCGAGCCCGACGCCTCCGCGACCTCGCCGCCGAGGCGAAGGTCCCCCTGGCGGCGATCGCGCTGCACTGGCTCGGGCGGCAGGGCGTGGCGCCCGTGGTCGGCATGAGCCGGCCGGAGCAGGTGGAGGCGAACCTGGCGGCCTGGGCCGCCCGGCCCGACGACGACATCCTCGACCGGGCCGACGCGATCGCTCGGGGCGAACGTGCTTAGGCTCGTCGCGCTCGACATGGACGGCACGCTCGTCGACGTGGAGAGCTCGTACCACACCGTCCACGCCTACTTCGGGGAGCGGAACGACGACGGCCTCCGCCGGTTCGAAGCGAACGAGATCGACGACGCGGAGTTCGTGCGCACCGACGTCCGGATCTGGAAGAAGCACCGTCCGGACCTCCGGCTCGAGGAGATCGATCGGATCCTCGCTGGCGCCCCGCTCATGCCGGGCGCCGAGACGCTGGTGCGCGGGCTCCGGGCCCAGGGCGTGACGACGGCGCTCGTCAGCGGCGGGATCGACCTCCTGGGCCACCGGGTCGCACGCGACCTCGGGATCGACGTCGTCCTCGCGAACGGCTTCGAGGTGGACGACGCGGGACGCCTCACGGGCGAGGGGATCGTGCGGGTGCCGATCTGGGAGAAGGAGCGGGTCGTGGCCGAACTGCAGGATCGGCTCGGGATCGGGCCGGACGAGACCGCGTCGGTGGGGAACTCCGAGATCGATGTCGGGATGTTCCGTCGGAGCCGGGTCGGCATCGCGTTCAAACCCGAGGACGACGTGGTCCGCCGCGGCGCGACGGCGATCGTCCCCGGCGCCGACCTCGGCGAAGTGCTCGACGTGCTGCGCGCGTTTCCGGACGTGCCGCCGGCCTACCGGGCCTGAGGAACCCTTATCCCCGTCGCGTCGGTCTATCTGCGTCGCATGCAGGGATACGAAGCGCTGCTCGAGCGCGCGCGCGCGAAGCTCCCGCCGGTCCAGGTCGGCGGCGAGCGGTTCCAGGTTCCCGAGCCGGACGTCATGACGGACGGCAAGAACACGATGATCCGCAACTTCCAGGAGATCACCGGCGTGCTCCGGCGCGAGCCGGACCATGTCATCCAGTTCCTCGCGAAGGAGTTCGGCTGCCCCGGGGTGCTCGACCTCCCGCGGGGCGTGCTGAAGTCCCGGCTCACGAAGGACCAGATCGCCCAGCGCCTGCGCGAGTACACGGCGAAGTACGTCATCTGCTCGGAGTGCAAGCGCCCCGACACGCACCTCAAGAAGGAGGGGCGGCTCACGCTCCTGATCTGCGAGGCGTGCGGGGCCCAGCGGCCCGTGACGGTGCGGCGCGTCGTGGCGCCCGAGAAGCCGAAGGCGCCCGTCGTCGTCGGCGAGGTCTACCGCCTCACGATCGAGGACGTCGGCCGGCGCGGTGACGGGGTCGCGAAGAAGGAAGGGTTCGTGATCTTCGTCACCGGCGCGACGCAACGGGGCGCGACGATCAACGCCAAGATCACGAAGGTCCTCGGCAACAACGCGTACGCCGTCGTCCAACCGTAGCGGGCCATGCGGAGCCTCCGCTGGATCGGCCTCCTCGTCCTGTACGTCGGGGCCCAGGCCGTCGCGCTGCTCCTCGCCGACCCGTTCCGCTCCGCGGGACTGACGACGAGCGCGAACCCCCAGAGCGTCACTGCGCCGCTCGAGATCATCCTGATCATCGTGCTCGCGCCGCTCCTGATCCTGTTCGTCGCGCGCCGGCAGGGGGGTCTCGTCGCCCTCCGCCACCTGATCCTGGCGGCGATCGCGGCGTCGCTCTACATCACGCTCTACGCGACGTTCTCCGTGCTCCCGCCCGGCCCCTACCTGCCGGCTCCGTACGGCGCCGAGCTCGTGCTCGACCCGGCGCTGGCCCTGGCGGCGATGGGCAGCGCGGGGCTGTACCTGCTGCTGCTGATGGAGCCGCAGTGGTACGTCGTCGACCTCGTCGGATTCCTTGCGGCCGGCTCGCTGATCGCGATCCTCGGGATCTCGTTCGCGATCCTTCCCGCGTTCATCCTGCTCGTCGCGCTGCTCGTCTACGACGCGATCGCGGTCTACGGGACGAAGCACATGGTCTCGCTCGCGGAGGCGGTGACCGACATGAAGCTCCCGATCCTCCTCGTGATGCCGGACTCCTCGGGGTACGACTACACGAGTTCGCCGACCCTCCGGCAGCAGCGCGCGCAGCCGGTGGAGGAGCGCGAGGCGCTGTTCATGGGGCTCGGCGACGTCGTGATCCCGGGCACCCTCGTCGTCTCGGCTTTCATCTGGCTGCCGGGCTCCCCCGAGGTCTTCGGCATCGGCGGGAACCTCTGGGCCGGGATCGGCGCGCTCGTCGGCTCGTTGCTGGGGTACGCGGTCCTGATGCGGCTCGTCCTCCGCGGGAACGCGCAGGCGGGGCTCCCGTTCCTGAACGGCGGCGCGCTCGCGGGGTACCTGCTCGCGTACGCCCTCGTGTTCCGTTCCTTCACCTTCGGGCTCACCGGGGGGCTTTAAGCCCGCGACGGTCGACGGCGCCCGTGCCCCGCAAGGTCGAGGACATCCGGATCGACGACGCCCCGTCCCTCGACACGCTCGTCCGACGCCTCGAGGCCGCCGGCGGGTTCAGCGCCCGCGAGGTGGCGCGGGGGGTCGACGTCCTCGCCCGGATCCTCGCGGACGAGGAGATGACGACCTTCCTCTCCTTCCCCGCGGCGATCGTGGCAACGGGTACCCGGGGGGTGCTCGCCACGCTGATCCGGGAGGGATACGTCGACGCCGTCATCACGACGTGCGGAACGCTCGACCACGATCTGGCGCGCTCGTTCCGTCCGTACTATCACGGGGAGTGGGACCTGGACGACGCGGCCCTCCACCGCCGCCACCTCTACCGGCTCGGCAACCTGGTGATCCCCGAGGCGAACTACGGCGCGATCGTCGAGCGGAAGATGCAAGGGATCCTCCGCGGGCTGTGGAAGGGTGGGACCCGCGCGCTCTCCACCCGCGAGCTCGCGCGGGCGATCGGGCGCGCGATCCCCGCCGGGGAGCGCTCGAGCCTGCTCCGTGCGGCGGCCGACCGGGACGTCCCCGTCCTCGTGCCCGGGATCACGGATGGCGCGGTCGGCTCCCAGCTGTGGCTGTTCTGGCAGGACCACAAGGCGCTCTCCCTCGATCTCCTCGCCGACGAGCAGCTCCTCTCGGACCTCGTCTTCGACGCGCGCCGGACCGGCGCGATCCTGCTCGGCGGCGGGATCTCGAAGCACCACACGATCTGGTGGAACCAGTTCCGCGACGGTCTCGACGCGGCGCTCTACGTCACCACGGCCGTCGAGTGGGACGGCAGCCTCTCGGGCGCGCGCACGCGGGAGGCGGTCTCCTGGGGCAAGGTGAAGGCGTCGGCCCGTCACACGACCGTCGAGGGCGACGTGACGGTACTCCTCCCGCTGATGGTGGGCGCGGCGCTCGAACGGATCCGCTGACGCCCCGGGCGGTCCGAGCCTTTATCTCTCGGGGCCGGGTCCCGCCGACCCGTCCGTGGGCCCGTAGCTCAGCCCGGTAGAGCAGGCGGCTCTTAACCGCAAGATCAGGGGTTCGAATCCCCTCGGGCCCGTCGCCGCTCTCCCCACCGGCGCCGGCCGGATCGCCGGGTCACCGCGGCGTGAGCGGCCGGGTCCGTCGGCGCACGAGCAGGGCGGTGCACCGGCCGAGCCGCTCCCGGAAGACCTTCCACCCGTCCGGGGTTCCCGACGCGTACCCGTGCACCTCGGAAAACACGAACCGCGGCTCGAACACGGCCGCCGTCTCCTCGAGAGACGGTCGGTGGGGCGGTCCGATCGAGGTGCGGACTTCCCGCGGGATCCAGGTGAGGAGGAATCGCGCGTCCGGTCGCAGGACGCGAGCGAGCTCCTTCGCGTAGGGAGCGCGGAACCGCAGGGGGATGGAGTGGAAGCAGCCCGAGTCGAGCGCGGCGTCAAAGCTTCCCCCTCCGAATGGGAGCCGGTCCACGCCCGCGACGCGGAAGTCGGCCTTCGCGCGCTGACGCCCGGCGCGCCGCGTGGCGATGGCGATCGCCGTCGGGGAGACGTCCACCCCGACCGGCCGGAACCCCTGCTGGGCGAGCCAGAGGACGTTCGTGCCGGTCCCGCAACCGACGTCGAGGATCGAGCCGCCGGGACGGAAGTGTCCCGCCCGGGTCGCCTCGACCAACCACGGGGAGGGTTGGGGCGAGTACCACGGCATCCGACGATAATCCCGGCGGCGATACCACTGCTCCCACGCGTCGAACTCCCGACGGGGGCGTGGGCCGGAGCCGCTCGGGGTCCTCGGAGTGGGCACGATTCGCGCTCCGCACCGCCAGCACCGAAGCGGTATTTCTCATGGAGGCGGGACACGCGCCGTCAGGGCGGCCACCGGAAAGGATCCCGTTCGGCTTGGGTTCCGCGGTGCGGCGCGAGGCGCCCCGCTCGTGTCCGCGCCTCCCCCAACTCGATCGGCGAGGGAAATCCTCCCTGTCGAACGCATCGCGGGCGCGCGCCGGCATCGCGACGACCTCGGTCCTCGTGCACCACGGGCATGGCCGCCGCGCCCGATCGGCGGTGCGACGCGCGGCTTAGCGCGGCCAGATCGTACGCCAGGCGCCCGAGAACGACGGGGGGCCTCGACGGGGCGGGAGACGATGGAGCAGGTGGCTCGCAAGCCGCTCGGCCCATCCTCGACCGGCCGGCCCCGAGCCGTACGGGGCGAAGTCGGCCGGGCCCAGCGCGAGTCCTCCCGGGGCACGGGGCGTGGCCAGAACGGCCTCCAGCGCCGTGGCCGGTCCGCAGCGATAGAACTCGTCGATGTCGAAGTCGGCGTCGCTCGGCCCGATCCCGGAGGAAACGAGCCGCCAGCGCGGCTCCAACTCCGGTCCGGTCGGTCGGCGGGCGTCTCGATCGAGTGGGCGTCGGACCGTCTCGAAGACCCCGGGGGTCCCCGAAAGCTCGGTCTCTCCTCGGCGCGCGCTGCCGGACGGATTCTCGCACATGACTCAGCCTCAGAACATGTCGGAGAGCGCGTCCTTCTCCGGGGACGTCTCCTCGAATCGATCCGGATCGATCGAATCCGCCGCGGCGACGGACGCCGCCTCCCGGGCGGTCGCCACGCGCTGCGCGGCCGTGCGGCGCTGGATCACGAGCCCGCTGACGGCGACGGCGAGCCCGACCGCCGCCGCGATCGCGATCCACGGGGCGATCGACCCGAGTCCCGTCCCGCCGCTCGACGGGGAAACGGACACGAGCAGGTCATGCTCGGTCGAGTGCCCGGCGGAGTCCGTCGCCGTGACGACGACCAGATAGGTCCCCGCGGCGGCGAACGTGTGCGACGCGACGGCGCCGGTCCCGGCGGCGCTGCCGTCGCCGAAGTCCCAGGTGTAGGAATAGGGGCCCGTTCCGCCGACGGTGGCCGCGTTGAAGTTCCAGGAGAGGCCGGAGGCGGCCGAGCCTGCCGACGCCGCGCCGAAAACGAGGAGCCCCCCGAGCGCGACGACGAGGTTGAGGTCGTAGGTCCCCGTCGCGCCGATGGCGTCCGTCGCGGTGACGTGGATCGAGAAGTCTCCGCTCGACGCGAAGGAGAACGAAGGGTCGGCAACCGTGGCCTGGACGCTCGCGTTGGTGAACGACCACGCGTACTGGTATGGTCCGGTGCCGCCGTCGGCGGAGGCGAGGAACGCGACGGTCACGGAGCGGTTGGTGGTCGACGTGAGCTGAGCGGTGGCCCCGACGGAAAGTCCGGCCGACGGCTCGACCTGCACGTTGACGTAGGCCAGCGCCGTGGCGCCCGAAGCATCGGTCACGACAACGCTCGTCGTGTAGCTCCCGGCGGCCGAGAACTCGTACGACGGGCTCGCCGCAACGGACGTGGCACCGTCCCCGAAGCTCCAGAGGTAGCCGTACGGGGCGACCCCGCCGCTCACGACGGCCTGGAATCCGATCCGAAGGGGTGCGACCCCGCTCGTGATGGTGGTGCGCGCGAGGACGCTCAGCGTGTCGGGGGCGGTCGACGTGGCGGTCACCTCGGCGTGCGCCGTGGTCACGTCTCCGACCGCATCCGTCACGCTCAGGGTGGCGAGATACGTCCCGGGCGCCGCATAGAGGTGGGCGGCCAGGGCGCCGGTGACCGCGGAGCTGCCGTCTCCGAAGTTCCAGGAGAACAGGTACGGGCCGGTTCCTCCGACCGCGGCCGCCGCGAAGCTCGTGAGGAGCGGGGCGGCCCCTTCGGTGACCGTCGCCGTAGCGGAGGCGAACAGCGCCCCCGACGGAGCGCCCACGACGATCGTGACCTCCGCGGACGTACTCAGCGGAGTCGAGGCGCTGTCGGTGACGGTGAGCGATGCCACGTACGCGCCCGGAGCGGTGTACGTATGCGATGCGACACTCCCCGTCGCGGTGGCGGATCCGTCACCGAACGCCCAGAGGTAGGTGAACGGCCCGACGCCCCCCTGGGCGGAGCCGTCGAACGTCACCGACAGCGGACTCGTGCCGGCCGTGACGTTGGCCGCGATCTCCGCCGCGAACGGCGGGATCGTCGGGAGCACGACCACGAGCAAGGACGCCTGGGCCGTCGTCGAGTCCGCGTCGGTCACGGTGAGCGTCGCCAGGAAGCTCCCCGACGCCGAGTAGGTGTGCGCGACGGTCGCGCCGAGGCCGGCGCTGCCGTCCCCGAACGTCCAGGAGTAGGCGTACGGTCCGGTGCCGCCGGACGCGCTGCCTTCGAACGTCACATTGAGCGGCGCCAGACCGGCTCCGATCGAATCGGCCGCCACCGCCACGAGGGAGTCGGCGGGCAGCGAGAGGGTCACGTTGTCCCGCGCGACGGCCGAGATCCCGAGCTCATCGAGGAGTTCGAGGGTCACGAGGTACGTGCCGGCGGCCGCGAACGTGTGGTCGACGCTCAACGAGCCGCTGGCCCCGGTCCCATCGCCGAACTCCCACTGGATGCGGTCGAGCGCGACGCCCCCGGTCGCCGCGCCCACGAACTGGACGGCGAGGGGGGAGGAAAGGGCCGTCGTCTCCACGGTCGCTCCGAGCGCGGCGGCGATCGTCCAGTTGAGGCTCTGCGCGACGAGGCCGAGGAGGCTCGTCACCGTGACCGTGATGTCGAACGTTCCGGCCGCGGTCGGCGTGCACGTGAGGTTCGCGAGGCTCTGGGAGACGCAGCCGGCGGGAAGACCCGCGTAGGCGAAGGTGAGCCCGAGGGTGATGTTGCCGAGGATCGTCACCGCGAGCTTGGAGGGCACCCCGACTTCCGACGGATTCGGCTGGGCGGTGAACGAGAGGATCGGTAGCGGGGACTGCGAGGCGCTCGAGAGGGGCGCCGTCGATCCGGGCGCCGGGACCGCCGCGGCCGCGATGCCGGCGACGAGCCCCGATGCGAGGAGCACGAGCACGACGAGGATCGCCGCGCTCGGGAGGAGCGCCGGGGAGGCCCGGGGCGCTCGGGCGCGGTTCGCGAGGGGCGCGGAAGGGCTTCGTTCGGCCATGGTCCGAGCAAGTCCCGACCGCGTACTTGGACCGGGGCCCAAAGTGCCGGACGAGAAGTCGGACCCCGTGTCAAGGTATGTACGACTCGATCCATGGGAAACCGTGGAGGCGCTGACGAAGGCCGAAGCGGCCGTGCTCCTCTCCCTGCTGGGCGCGGACTGGCGGGAGACGGAACGGCACCGGATCCGCACGTCGGGGATCCCCCGATCGACGTACCAGGAGGCGAAGCGTCGCCTCTACCAGGAGGGGTACCTGCTCAACCGGTTCATACCGGATCCTCACGCGTTCGGATTCGACGGGTTCCGCTTCCTCGTCGCGCGCCCGTTCGTCGGAGAGATCCCGACCCTCGCCCGGCAGTTCGAGTCGGATCCCCGGACCGTGACGCTCTGGGTCGGCGCGACCTCCTTGTTCGTCGTGCAGCTCTTCGGGCCCGCACCGACGTCGGAGCCGGAGGGCCCTCAGGGGCTCGCGGGAACCCCGACGGGAACCGTGCTGGCGGTGAACGCCGGAGTCGCCCGCGAGCAGATCCCGATCTTCTTCGATCCGGAAGGGATGTGGGCGCGCGTCGTGGGAGACGCCGGTCCGCTCCGGTATCCCCGAGGGGTGCCGTGTCCCGGGCTCTCCGACGGCGCTCCGCATTCCCCGCCGGGGCCCCGCGCTGGCTGGGCCCTGCGGGAGCTGCTGGCGCGGCCGTTCGCCACCGGCATCGAGGGTCGCGAACCCGCCCATCTTGGGGCGCCGTTCCTTCCGCGGTCGGAGCGCCACCTCCTCGCGCAGGGATGGGCGGCCTGGCGAGTGCTTCCCGCGCTTTCAAAGACGCTCGCGCACGGCGGCCGCGAGATCCGCCAGCTTATCGTCATCACCGGGCGACTTCAACCGGGACTTCGCCTCCCGCAAGTCACCGGAGCGCTGGCGCGCCGGACCGGTTCCTCGCCGATCCTCGCCGCGACCGACGGGACGCAGGTGATCCTCGTCGCGCTCGGAGGCGTGGGGGCGCGCGACGGACGGACCCAGTCGACCTCCGTCTTGGGGACGCTGACCGCGACCCTTACCGATCTTCAGATCGTCCGGGAGGACCTCTCGGCGTTGTCCGCGCCCCTCGACCTGCGCTTCGACCGGATCCCGTCGACGACTCCGGGGCGCGCGCCGACCTGATCCCCCCTAGGCGCACTCGCTCGCGTGTCGGACGAGGCCACCGTCGACCCCGGTCGGGTCGCGGCCGTCCCGCGCGTCGAGCCGGGACCGGATATACCTTCGGCCGCTGCCCGTTCTTCGATCATGATCCACGCCGATCGACTCACCAAGCGGTTCGGGGACGTCGTCGCGGTGGACCAGTTGTCCCTGGATGTCGCGGAAGGCGAGGTCTTCGGATTCCTCGGGCCGAACGGAGCGGGCAAGACCACCTCCGTGCGGATGCTCGCGGGCCTGATCTCGAAGACGAGCGGCTCGGCCGTGGTGGCCGGCTGTGAGGTCGGCACAGAGGCCGACTCCCTGCGATTGCGTCAGCAGATCGGAGTGCTGCCCGAGAACGTCGGGCTGTACGAGGGGTCGAGCGCCTACGAGAACCTCGAGTACTTCGGCCAACTTCACCGGATGGATCCGGTGGACCTGCGGCGGAACATCGAGCGGCTCCTCACCTCGATGGACCTCTGGGAGAAGAAGGACCAGCCGGTCGAGACGTTCTCGAAGGGGATGAAGCAGAAGCTCGCGATCGCCCGCACGCTCGTCCACGACCCGATCCTCCTGTTCCTCGACGAACCCACCGCGAACCTCGACCCCGAGGCGGCCAAGATGGTGCGCGACACGATCCTCGAGCTGCGGAGCGAGAAGCGCACGATCTTCCTCAACACGCACAACCTGGACGAGGCGCAACGCGTGTGCGATCGGGTCGGGATCCTCCGCACGCGACTCCTGACGATCGGCTCGCCGTCGGACCTGCGCGCGAGGGTCCTCAACAAGCAGACGATCGTGCGCCTGGAACGGGTCCCCCCGGGGCTCCTCGTGGCCGTGCGGGCGCGACTCGGTGCCGCACCGGTGGTGGTCGAGGGCAACGAGCTCCGCGTGACCGTGGACGATCCCGACCGGCAGAACCCGGAGATCGTCGCCGCCGTCACCGCGGCCGGCGGACGCATCCGAGAGGTCTCGTCGGGAGCGGCCTCGCTCGAGGACGTGTACCTGAAGCTGATCCATGAGGAGGCGCCGACCCCATGAGGCTCTCCCAGGCCTGGATCGTCGCCCGCCACGACATGCGGATGTTCCGGCAGAAGCGCGGCATTTTGGCGGGACTGATCGCGCTCCCCCTCGGGGTCGGGCTCGGATTCCCGCTGCTGGTGGCGTACGTGCTGATCCCTTCCGTCGGTTCGGGCGCCGACGCGGTCCTTCCGGGGTTCATCGACGCGTTCAGCTTCTGGTTCGTGATCGGGGCCGCGTCGCTGCCGACGTCGATCGCCTCCTACAGCATCGTCGGCGAGAAGATCTCGAAGAGCCTCGAGCCACTCCTCTCGACCCCGACCACGGACGGAGAGATCCTTCTCGGGAAGAGCCTCGCTGCATTCCTCCCGACGATCCTCGCCGTCTGGGGGGGCTCCGTGCTGTTCCAGGTCCTGATGGACCTCGTGACGCGGAGCGCCCTCGGCTACTGGTACTTCCCCAACTGGGCGATGGCCGTGATGCTGTTCGTCACGATGCCCCTGGCGGCGCTGCTGGCCATCGAAGCGTGCGTCGTCATCTCCGCCCGGGTCACCGACGTGCGATCGGCCCAGCAGTACGCGGGGGTCATCTTTCTGCCGTTCATCATCCTCTACGTCGCCGCGGAAGTGAAGCTGACGCTCGACGCGACGAACCTGCTGTACATCTCGGCGGCCCTGGCCGTGATCGTGGGCGCGCTCTATGCCGTCAGCACCCGGAGCTTCCGCCGCGAAGAGATCCTGACCCGCTGGAAGTAGCGGCCGGCGCAAGGCCTTAGAAGCGGCGGCGCCGTCGGCGACGCCCGTGCCGTCCGCCGACCTCGCAACATTCCTCTTCGAGATCGCCTCGAACGAGCGGCTCGCGCTGCTCGAGGCCGTCCTCGCCCGCCCGCGCAAGCATACCGAGCTCACGCGCACGCTGGACCTTACCGGATCCGAGACGACCCGTCACCTCAGCCGGCTCGTCGCCGCCGGGCTGGTCGAGAAGACCGGGAACGGCGAGTACGCGCCGACCCCGCTCGCCCGGGCCCTCTGGGCGGGCCTCCCGTACCT
Source organism: Thermoplasmata archaeon (assembly GCA_035507575.1). GTDB lineage: Archaea > Thermoplasmatota > Thermoplasmata > Lutacidiplasmatales > UBA184 > Lutacidiplasma. The sequence goes on from DATJNY010000002.1 coordinate 11,368, forward strand.
CGACTTCCTGGCGACCCATCGCGCGTTCGTCGCGACGCACGACCTGACGGTCCTCGAGCCGTCGTTCGTGGCACGCCTCGGCGACCTCGCGCGCGGGTCGTTCCGCCAGGGCGCGTACGAGGTCGTCGCCGTGCAGGAGGCGGCGCTCCGCGGGGTCCGCCGGCGCGCCTGGGTCCTGACGGTCCAGCGGTTCGAGCAGGCGCTGCCGATCCTCCGGGCGAAGATGTCCGAGGGCGTCGACGTGCGCGTGATCCGACCGCGCGACCTGGTGGAGGCCGAACGTCGGGACGGACGGGACGTGGAGCGGAATTTCCCGTTCCGGCTCCTTCCCGACGTCCGGTTCTTCCTCGCCGTGCTCGACGACACGGCCGGCCTGTGCCTGCCGTCCCTCGACGGTCGATTGGACATGGCAACGATGGTGTTCCTGGCGGATGCGGCCGGCTACCGTTGGGCGGAGGAACTGTTCCTTCGATCCTGGGACCGTGGCCGGGAGCCGCCGGAGGGCGCCCGACCTCGCGGCCGGGCCGGGCGCTAAGCGGGTGCCGGGGGCGGGCGGGCGCCGAGGCGACGCGCGCCGACGAGCACGGTCCACGGCGTGATGGAGACGGTCCGGAGCAGGCCGAGCGGCGTCCACGGGTCCTCCTCGAGACGCGCCCGGATCGTGGCGGCGTCCGGGCCGTCGATGATCAGGAGGACTTGCGGGCCGTCGTCGAGCGGCCCGGCCAGCCGGAAGAAGCCGTCGGCCTCCCCCCGGTCCATGTACGCCGCGTGGGCGTCCCAGGCCGCCTGCTTCCGCCGCGACTTCGCGCGGTCCCACGCCGGACCTTCTTCCCGGATCACCGCGAAGAGCGGCATGGCGGGGCACCGGGGCTAGCCGAAGGTCGTCGGGGACGACGGCCGGGTCGCGATCCTCCCCAGGGCCGAGTGCGCCCCGACGAGGATGAGGATCACTCCGATCACGTTCAGGACGGGGATGATCAGCAGGATCGCGCCGACCTTGAAGACGGTCTCATCGTACCGCGACCCCAGCCGCCAGATCCCGAGCAGGAGCCCGATGAACCCGATGACCACCACGACGACGACCAAGAGAAGCAGCACGAGGATGGTGAGCACGGAGCCGACGTCGAGGCAGGCGGAGGTCAACGGTTGATTACCGGCGCAGTTGACCGCCTGGACGAGCAGCACCACCAAGCCGATCGCGGCCACGACCGCGAGCACGATTCCGACGAGCAGCAGGAGGACGAGCTTCCCGGGCGTCGAGAACCGCTCGTCGATCGGGGCGAGGGTCGTGAACGCCCCGCGGTACAGCACCACCTGCACGACCTCGAGGACGATCGCGATGAAGCCGATCACGATGAGCGTGTAGAGGGCGCTCGAGCTGATCGAGAGCGAGCTGGAGGAACCGCTCGTCGTGACGGTCAGAAACTCGGTCGCGTTCGTGCCGAACGAGATGAACAGGCTGAGCAGGGTGCCGACCAGCGCGAGGACCGCCGCCCACTGGACGTTCGTGAGAGCCCGGAGATCCCGATCCCGGGTCGCGGCGGTCGGGACCCCCGAGGGAGCCATCGGGGCGAACGCCGAAGGGGCGGCGTCGAGCGGGGGGGCGAAGAGCGATGGGGCGCCGGCGGGGGACGCGGTCGGGGAGCCGCCCGGGAGCGCCGCCCCGCACGACGGGCAGAAGGCGGCGCCGGCCGCCACGGGCTGGCCACACCGGGGGCAGAACCGGCCTGCCATGCGACGGGGCCACGCGCCGGGCCCCCATTAGCGTCGCGGAACGGGCCCCGGGGCCGCCTCGGGGCGGCCGGGCCGCCTCGTCACCCGGATCTCCCCGGCCCTTTAAGTAACCCAAAGTAATTTACTAAAACGAGGCAACCTCCATGCCCGAACCGCTCCGTTCCATCGAACACCGCTTCCCCGGAGTGCCCACGCTCGAGGGCGCGGGCGTCCGCCTGCGCCGATCGTTCTCCAACAACGAGGTGCCCCTGTTCGATCCGTTCCTTCTCCTCGACCGGTTCGGATCCTCGAACCCCGCGGACTACCTCGCGGGCTTTCCGTGGCACCCGCACCGGGGGATCGAGACCGTCACTTACGTCCTCGACGGACGGGTCGAGCACGGCGACACGCTCGGCAATTCCGGCGTCATCGGCTCCGGCGACGTGCAGTGGATGAACTCGGGCAGCGGGATCATCCATCAGGAGATGCCGCAGCGTACCGACGGCGCGATGTCGGGCTTCCAGCTCTGGGTGAACCTTCCCGCGAAGGAGAAGATGTCCGTGCCCGCCTACCGGGGCCTGAGCGCGGGGGAGATCCCCGAAGTGACCACCGACAGCGGCAATCGCGTCAAGGTCGTCGCGGGGTCGTTCGAGCGCGTCGACGGCCCGGTCCGGGGGATCCCGGTGGACCCGACGTACCTCGACGTCCGCCTCCCGCCGAACGGCGAGTTCGAGTTGCCGACCCACCCGGGATACACGGTCTTCAGCCACACGATCGACGGCGCCGGCACGTTCGACGGGGCGGACCGTGCGCCCGTCGCCCCGGGGGAGACCGCGCTGTTCGGCGCGGGAGGACCCGTGCGCGTCCGGGCCTCGGACCAGGGCCACCGGTTCCTGCTCGTGTCCGGGCGCCCTCTCCACGAACCCGTCGCGTGGTACGGTCCGATCGTCATGAACACGCAGTCGGAGCTGCGCTCGGCGGTCTCCGAACTCCAGCACGGGGATTTCATCAAGCACCGTCGCCCGATCGTCGAGGAGTGAACGGCGGCGGGTCCGATCGGACCCGCTCAAACCCGCTTGACGGAGGAACGATACTCCCCGCCGCGCAAGGGAGTATCATGCGAGCCTTCCGGATGCCCCCGCTGACCTTCGAACGCGCGGTGGAACGATCGAACGCCGGTTCCTCGTTCCGCCGGCCCCCGTACCTCACCCCTCGATTGAGCGTCGGCCGGTTCCGGCCGCCGGTGCTCCACGATCGACGCGAGCTGGCGAGGGCCTTCTCCCCCGCGGGGGGGTCGTGAGGCCATGCGCGCCTTCGTGATGCGCGAGATCGGCCACGTGGGAGTGCTCGAGAAGCCGAAGCCCGAACCCGGCCCGAACGACGCGATCGTCCGCACGACCGCCGCCCTAATCTGCACTTCGGACAGCCATACCGTGCGGGGCGCGATCGGGGAGCGCCACGACCTCACCCTCGGGCATGAGTCGGTCGGCGTGATCGACGCGCTCGGGAGCGCGGTCGACGGCTTTCACGTCGGGCAGCGCGTGGCGGTGAACGCGATCACCCCGTGCTTCACCTGCGAAAACTGCCTGCGGGGCTTCCCGTCGCAGTGCACCCAGGCGCTCGGCGGGTGGAAGTTCGCCAACATCAAGGATGGGACGATGGCGGAGTACTTCCACGTCAACCAGGCGACGGCCAACCTCGCGCCGATCCCGGATTCCGTCCCCGACGCGAAGGCGGTCTACACCTGCGACATGATGTCGACGGGCTTCATGGGCGCCGAGCACGCGGCGATCCCGCTCGGGGGTAGTGCCGCCGTCTTCGGGGCGGGACCGGTCGGGCTGATGGCGATCCAGGGCGCGAAGCTCCTCGGGGCCGGCGAGGTGTTCGCGGTCGAGAGCGTCCCGCGCCGGCAGGAGCTCGCGCGCCGATTCGGGGCCGATGAGGTCATCGACTTCACGAAGGGCGATCCGGTCCGGCGCCTGCTCGACCTGACGGACGGCCGCGGCGTCGACTCGGCGATCGAAGCGCTCGGCGCCGAGGAGACGTTCATGAACTGCGTCCGTGCCACGCGACCCGGCGGCACGATCTCGAACGTCGGGTACCACGGGGACGGAGAGTTCGTCCGGATCCCCCGCCTCGATTGGGGCGTCGGCATGAGCGACAAGACGATCCGGACCGGGCTCTGCCCGGGCGGTCGCGAGCGGATGGGTCGGCTCCTCGGGTTCCTCGAGTCGGGCCGGGTCGACCCGACGCCGATGACCACGCACGAGTTCCGGTTCGCCGAGATCGAGCGGGCGTTCCAGATGATGGATCGCAAAGAGGACGGGATCATCAAGCCGCTGATCCGGTTCTAGGGCTCGACGCGGGTCCCGGCGCGGCCCGCGAGCGCGTCGGGGAGCGATCGGAGGTCCGTGATGAGGAATCGTCGGCCCCCCTCGCGCAGGAACCGGATCCCGGCCTCGACCTTCGGGCCCATGCTGCCCTCGGCGAACTCGCCGGCGCGCGCGTAGCGAGCCAGCTCGGCGCGCGAGGTTCGCCCCAACCAGCGGACCTCCGGGGTCCCGAAGCCGATCGCGGCGCCGGGGACGTCCGTCACGATCGCGAGCGTCTCCACGTCCAGCGCCTCCGCGACCAGCGCGGCCGCCCGGTCCTTGTCGATGACCGCCTCGATCCCCTCGAAGCGGGGGCCGCGGCGCACCACCGGTACGCCGCCCCCTCCCGTGACGACGAAGACGCAGCTGCGGCCGAGGCCGTTCGCGAGCATCGCCCGCACGGCCCCGGCTTCCAGCCACCGCCGGGGTTCCGGCGACGGGACGAGCCGGCGCCATCCGCCGCGCGCGCGGTCGAGGCGCAGGGTCCAGCCGAGCTTCGCGTGGAGTCGCCGCGCTTCCGCGGTCGGATAGAACGGGCCGACCGGCTTTGACGGATGGTGGAACGCCAGATCCCGGGCGGAGACCTCCGTCCGGCAGACGATCGGCACCACCGTCCTCCGGGAGCGGAGCGCGGTCGCGAGCTCCTGCGCGATGAGGTAGCCAAGCTGCCCCTCGGACTCGGCCCCGATCACGTCGAGAGGGGGCGCCGGAACCTCCCCGGCCCCGAGCTCCGCTTCGCGCAGGAGACGACCGACCTGGGGGCCGTTGCCGTGGGTCACGATCAGTTCGACGCCGGGGCGCGCGAGGGCGGCGAGCACCGTCGCGGTCCGTCGCATCTGGCGGACCGACTCCCGCCAGGTGCCGTGATCGTGCGCCCGCTGGATCGCGTTGCCGCCGAGCGCGACGAGGAGCCGCTTGGCTCGACGGGCGCGCGCCGGTCGCGTCACGTCGCCGCGCGGTCGAGCACGCAGGTCATGCAGTGGGCACCGCCGTATCCTCCCGTGATTTCCTGGAGGCTCAGGGGGAGGACTTCGACCCCGCGGTCGCGGAGCGCCGCCAAGTGCGGGAAGTACCCCCGGCCCTCGCGCAGCTCCTCCCGCTCCCGCCGGGCGAGGGCGAGCAGGGCGCGGTAGCGGTGCGGGTTGCGGCGGGCAGCGTCCGCGACGCCGGCGAGCACGCGGTCGAGCTCTCGTTCGACCTCCACCGCGAGGATCCTCCGGTCCCGCAGACAGAGGAAGTTGGTGGCGTAGCTCATCTGTTCGAGTGACGAGAGCGGGACGATCTCGAATCGTCGCGCGCGCAGGAAGTCGAAGAGCGACAGGGAGCCGGCCTCACGGACCATCCGCCCGCCGCCCCGCCGCCGATACCGGTCGACGCGCGCCGCCTTGAGGAGCACCTCCGACCCGACGGCGAGCCCGCGTCCGGCGACGTTGAAGTACGTATCGAGGTGCATGTCGATCATCGGATCGGGAGAGTCGTCCGGCAGCGCCGGGTGGGCCGGTTGGTGGACGACCCCGATCTCGTCGAACCCGGTCGGCATCGCGAGGAGCTGGCGGACCGCGGACGCGTTGGTACGGTCCCCCGTGCCGAGCAGTGCGAACTCCCCCATCGGCATGAAGTCGCCGCCCTCGAACGTCCCCGGGGCGCGGATCTCGCCCGCGACGCGGGCCCCGGCGTAGCGGAGCAGCGCCCCGGTGAGGGCCGGCTCCTGCCGCCGCTGCGGCTTCGCCATCCGGCCGAGGACGAAGCCACCGGCGGTCAGCGCCTGCTGGTCCCGCATGAAGTACAGGTTCGCGAGCGGGACATCGAGCTCGACGGTCGGGAGGATGCCGCGCGCCCCCGCGCGGCGCTCCATGCGCACCGAGGGGCGGAGGAGCAGGATGTTGAACAGCGTCTCCGCGTCGAACCGGGCGAGGTTGCGGCGTAGCGCCTTGCGGGACTGGGTCACCATTTCCCTTGGTCCGGAGTACCGCACGATGCGGGGCACCGCTTCCCGCACCCGTTCCAGCAGCTCCGGGTGATGGCCGGAGATCTCCACCGCGTACCGCTTCAGTCGGTGCACGGTCACCCCCGATTCGCCCAGGGCGTGCTCGAGCTCCGAGTGCTCGTACACCGCCTCGTCGATGCTG
>DATJNY010000003.1:0-8105 GCA_035507575.1 Thermoplasmata archaeon
CTCCAGGACGTGTTCTTGCACTACGCGGGCGAGGAGGTGGAGCTCTCTGGCGGTTACCGCGAAGCCGGCCGAACCCGTCGGGTCGCCGTTCGGCTCGAGTAGGACGAGCCCGCTCGCCGCCCCGCGGGGCGTCGGCCAGCGGGTCTCGGAGGGCGTCGAGCAGGCGATCGCGATCATCGGTCTCGAGGCCCGGAAGCTCGCCCACGACCCGACCGAGCTGCTGTTCCGCGCGGTCCAGCCGGCGCTGTGGCTGATCATCTTCGGGAGCGTCTTTTCGGAGATCCACGTGATCCCGACCGGGTCGTACACGTACCTGCAGTTCCTCACGCCCGGGATCCTCGCCCAGAGCGTCCTGTTCATCTCGATCTTCTACGGCATCGCTTCGATCCGAGAACGCGAGCTCGGGATCATCACGAAATTCCTGGTCAGTCCGACGCCGCGCTGGATCCTCGTCGGGGCCCGGGGGCTGTCCGCGAGCATGCGCGGACTGTCGCAGGCGCTGATCGTCGTCCTGCTGGCTCTCGCCCTCGGCGTGACCCTCGATCTCGCGCCGTTCGCGCTGCTCGGGCTGGTCGTCGCCATCATCCTCGGCTCCGCCCTCTTTTCGACGCTCTCGATGATCATCGCCAGCATCGTCAAGACGCAGGAGCGGTTCCTCGGGATCGGGCAGCTGTTGACGATGCCCCTCTTCTTCGCGAGCAGCGCGATCTACCCGCTTTCCGTGATGCCGTACTGGCTGCAGCCGATCGCCGAGGCGAATCCGCTGACGTACCTGGTCGATGCGCTGCGCACCCTGATGCTGCCGGGAGAGACCGGGCTGCACCCGCTCTGGCTCGATCTCGCGGTCCTGGCGGGCGTCACGCTGCTCCTGACGGCGATCGAGGCCCGCCTCTATCCCCGCATGGCGCAGTAGCCCTCGGAGCGGCCCGGCTCAGCGCGGAGCGTTCGCCGGCGTCGAGGAGGCCGCGCCGGCCCCGGACGGTGCCTTCGGCAACGGCTCCCGGCTGATGCCGAAGATGCTCAGCAGGACGAGCACCACTCCGACGATCTGGAGATCGGCGAGCCGCTCTCCGAAATAGAAGACCGACGCGGCGAGAGCGACCACCGGTACCAAGAAGACGAACGCGCTGAGACGCGCGGCCGAAGTACGACCAAGGAGATCGAACCAGATCGCATACGCCGCGCCGGTGCCGAGCACGCCCATCCACAGAAGGGAGATGCCGAGCCCCGGCGCCAGGACCGGGAGCGGGGTGGGGGCGAGGAGAAGTGTGGCGATCAGCAGCGCCGCCGTTCCCCCGACGAGCTGGAGCGCGCTGACCTGGAGGAGCTCGCTTGAGCGGAAGCGGCGACGGATGAGAACGGTCCCGACCGCCCAGGAGAACGCCGCCGCGAGCAGGAGGGCGATCGGTAGGGGCGCGATCGAGACGGCCGCTCCCTCGCCGATCTGCGAGATCAGCGCCACCCCGCCGAACCCGGCGGCCACCGCGAGCCAGTGAACGGCGGTCAGCCGCTGCGAGAGCACGAGCGGAGAGAGCACCGCGACCCACAGCGGGAAGGTGTAGATGACGACGGCCGCGGTCCCCGGCAGGACGCTCTGGGCCGCGACGAACCAGGCCCCGAAGAAGAGGGCGGTGTTCGGGACGCCGAGCAGGAGCGCGTCCCGGATGCCGGCCCGATCCAGAGAACGATGGCCGCCGAGCGCGATCACGATCGGGATCGTGGCCGCCGCGCCGGTCGCCGCCCGGAGCGTCGCGAGCCAGAGCGGTCCGGCGAAGTCAAGGCCGTAGTTCACGAACGGGTAGTTCAGTGCCCAGAAGACGACCAGGGCGAGGAAGAGGAGCCGGGTTCGGAGCGACCACGAGCCGTCCGCCACGCTCGGCTCTCGACCCGACCTCCTGTTTATCCGTTACGCGCCGCGCCCCGATCCGGGAGGCACGGCCGCGACTCCGGAAGGTCTTAAGGCGGGGTCCCTGTTCGCGGCCCGGATGTCGCTCCACGGCCGCGACGTGATCTCGATCCGGGACCTCACGCGGCCCGAGATCGAATCGCTGCTCGACTCCTCGCGTCGGATGATCCCGTACGCCGAGGGGACGAAGGTGATGCACCCCCTCGAGAACAAGATCGTCGCGATGGCGTTCTTCGAGCCCTCGACCCGGACCCGCCTCTCGTTCGAGTCCGCGGTTCATCGTCTCGGAGGACACTGCATCACGATCGCCGACCCCGCGGTGAGTTCGGTACGCAAGGGAGAGAGCCTGTCCGACACGATCCGCATGCTCACGAGCTACTCGGACGCCATCGTCCTCCGCCACCCGAACGAAGGGTCGGCACGGCTCGCGGGTCGAGTCTCGGAGCGCCCGGTGATCAACGCCGGTGACGGGGCCGGCCAACACCCGACGCAAACGTTGCTCGATCTCGCGACGATGCAGGAGGCCTTCGGGACCCTCTCGGGGCTCCGGGTCGTCCTGCTGGGCGACCTGAAGTACGGGCGCACGGTCCATTCGCTCGCCTACGCGCTCGCCCTGTTCGGCGCGCAGTTGGTCTTCTCCTCGCCGCCGACGCTCCGCCTCCCGGACGAGGTCCGGGACCAGCTGGAGCACATGGGCGTGAAGATCCAGGAGGAAGACCAGCTCCACCGGGCGGTGCGCGACGCGGACGTGCTGTACGTGACGCGCATCCAGAAAGAGCGGTTTCCCGACGAGGCGGAGTACCTCAAGGTCGCCGGCTCCTATCGCATCGACAACGGCGTCCTCGCGGCGGCGAAGCCCCGCCTGATCGTCCTCCACCCTCTGCCGCGGGCCGGCGAGATCGCGCCCGAGGTCGACGCGACGCCCCACGCGGCGTACTTCCGCCAGGCGTTCCTCGCGGTGCCGGTGCGGATGGCGTTGCTCGAGGCGATCCTCGGGCCCGCGAAGCGCGGCCGGGGGAGGTGATCGGGGATGCGAGAGCTCAAGATCACCCCGATCAAGAACGGCACCGTCATCGATCACATCGGGAACGGCCTCGCGCTCGAGGTCCTCCGCATCATCGGCGTGCAATCCCTCGACAAGGACTCGACGGTCTCGATCGGGCTCCACGTGCGCTCGGGAAAGCTCGGTTGGAAGGACATCGTGAAGGTCGAGAACATGGAGCTCTCCCCCCGCAAGGTCAACGCGATCGCCCTGATCGCGCCGACCGCGACGATCTCGATCATCCGGGATTTCAAGGTCCGGGAAAAGCGTGTCGTCGACCTGCCGGACCGGATCGTCGGGGTCCTCCGCTGCCCGAACCTGAACTGCATCTCGAACGCCGTCGAGCCCGTGGAGAGCGAGTTCGAAGTGGCGGAGCGCCGGCCGGTCGTGCTCACCTGCGCGTTCTGCGAGCGGCGCGTCGACGATTTCCTGCATCACCTCGCCTGACCCCGCGGAGGTCGCATGGACCTCGGGATCGTCGGAGGGTTCCTCATCGTCTTCGCGGTCGTCGGAGGCTTCGAGCTCTTCGACCGGACCAGCTTCGCCACGATGGCGCTCGCCTCCCGCAACCCGCCGCTCGCCACCTGGGCCGGGGCGGCCGCGGCCTTCGTCGCGTCGAGCGCGATCGCGGTCAGCGTCGGCGCCGCCCTCGTGGCGGCGCTCGGTCCGGGGCGGATCGGGTGGGTCCGGGTCGCCGCGGGCGGCTTCCTCGTCGCCTACGCGCTCGTGCTCGCCTATCGCGGACCGGAGCCGATCGACGCGACCCCTCGCACCGCCCGGACCGCGCTCGTAGCGGCGTTCGCCACGGTCTTCCTCCTCGAGCTCGGGGACACGACGATGATCCTCGAGATCCTCTTCGTCACCACGTGGGGCTGGCTCGTCGTCCTCGTCGCGGGGGCGGCCGCGCTCATCCTCGTCGCGGCGTGGGCGGCCTGGCTCGGACAACGGCTCGGCGCCCGGGTCGATCCCGCGCTCCTGCACCGGGTCGTCGTCGCGATCCTACTGGCTGTCGGCGCGCTGACGATCGCGTACGGACTCGCGCCGACCGCGTTCGCCTTTCTGTGAGTCGCGCTTCCGCGGGGCCGGCGGCACGATCGGGAGCGGTGCGCCCCCGTGCTCGCTCGTCGGCGCGAGCTTCTCGAGATTGTCGAGCGTCGGGCGCCATTTCGCGGGGATCGAGCTCGCCAGATCCGGATCGACGAGCTGTCCCGCGAGGGTGTCCCCAAGCTCGGGCCGTCCCGTGGCGTGCTCGAGCAGGGCGAGCCGGATCAGCGCCTCGGCCCGCAGCCGGGGGATCCCGCCCGCCGCCGGCTCCTCCGCGACGGCCTCCCAGCGGTCGCGGGCCGCCCCGGTCTCCTCGTTGAGCGCGCGCTGGCGCCCCTCGAGGACCCAGAGGCGCAGGAGGCACGGGGACGGCGGGATGAGGTGGAGCGTCTCGACGACCACGCGGCCCCGCTCGAGGGCCGCGTCGACGCCGCTGGTCACGCCGCGATCGAGGAGCCCCGAGGCGATCGCGAGCTGGTGATACAGCTCCACGGAGAGCAGCTTCTGTCGCTGGAGGTTAGGGATCGCGTGCTGACGCTGCTGGAGCGCCTTCGGGACGTCCCCTTGCACTTCGAGCAGGCGGGCCTCGAGGTCCGCCGCGACGTGGTCGAGTTCCCAGCGGCGGGACCGGCTGAGCAACACCCGGGCCGTACCGAGGAATCGACTGGCCAGCTCCTGTTCCTCCGGCGTTCCTTCGATCCGGGCCAGCCCGACCGCGAGGAGCGCGATCGCCTGCAGGTGGCCCGGCCGCAACCCTTGCGCGAGCGCGCCGGCGCGGCGGGACTCCTCCCGGGCTTTCTCCGCGTGGTTCCGCTCCCACTCGAACTCCGCGAGCAGCGAGAGAAGCAGGATCTCGATCTCGGTCCATCGGGCGTCGTGGCACCGGTCCGCCAGCTCGGCGAGCGTCGTGGCGAGCGAGTTCCGGGGGCCGATGACCCGCATCGTGAGCACAAGCCCCTCCATCCACTCCGCGACGATCTCGACGGCGATCTCTCCGCGCAGGGCGGTCGCGATCCCTTCGCGCAGCTCGGTCTCCGCTTCGTCGAGGCGCCCCGAGCAGAACAGCGACTGCGCGTGGAGCAGCCGAAGCTCCGGCTCGATCGTCGTTCGCTCGCTGGGAGCGAGCGACGGCAGGCACGTGATGGCGTCCGCGAACAGCTCTTCGGCGGTGTCGTACGACAGGAGATGCAGGCTCAGCTCCCCGGCCTCGAGGAGGTGCTTGAGCGCCATCGGGCCGGGGAACCAGGAGAGGTAGTGCCGGGCGACCTCGATGCGACGCGCCAGGGTCGGCTCGGGAGAGAGGGCGGCGAGCGCGTTCGCGATCTCGAGGTGCATCTCGCGGAGCTGCTTCTCGGGCGTGAGGTCGCCGATCAACCGGATCCACGCGACGTGCGGGATGGTGACCCTCCCGTCCTGGACCTTCACGAGGCCGACGCCGGTCGCGGGAAGCAGCGCTTCCGCGAGCTGCGGGTAGTTGAGCCGCGCGACGCGGGAGAGGACGACCTCGCCGACGTTGCCGTGGAGGAGGCCGACGTAGCCGACGACCCGCTGCGTCACCGCGGGCAGGTCGTCGTAAATCCCCTTCAGGCGGTGCGCCTCCCGGGCGTCCGCGAGGGCGTCCGGGATCCGGACCCAGTCGACGTCGCCGCGACCGAGGAACGAGTCCTCCCAGGTGACGTAGCCGGCGACCGAGGTATCCAGCGCGACGACGATCAGGAGCGGCCGGAGCCGCGCTTTCTTCGACAGCGCGACGATGAACTCCCGGCTCTCCGGGTCGAAGAGGGCGCCGTCCTCGATGAGGATCGCGACGGGATGCGGATCGGGCCCCCGGAACTCGGCGAGCAGCTGCTGCCAGTACGCTTCGGGGTCCCCTTCGTTCGCCGAACGCCCGCGGATCGGTTGGCCCAGGAAGCTCGTCCTCGCGCTGCCGCTCCGGCTGCGTCGACTGCGCGGCAACCGGTCGGGGAGGTAGGCGATCGGGGCCATCGGCACGTTCGCGGGTACGGTCGGGTCGTCGCTTCCCTCCGCGTCCCCCTCACCGCCGCCGATCGGCGGAAGGGGACCGCTGTCGGCGTTCAGTCCGTCGAGGGCGCCGTACGGCACCGAGCGCGAGCGATAGCTGCCCCGCAGCTCGACGACCCGCGCTTCCCACTCCTTCGCCATCGTCCGGACCTCCTGGAGGAGGGCGGACTTGCCGCTCAGGGGCGGTCCCGCGACCACGATCGTTCGGCCGGAATTCTCCCGGAGCGCCTGCTGCGCTCGGAGAAACGGCGACGGTAGGGAAGACACCCGGATCCTCACTCTCTCTGACGCGCGGGGATTTAATAGTCCCGCCGACGGCGGGCGCTGCGGCGCGAGCGGTTAAGAACCGGGTCGGGGTGGGACCGCTCGTGGCACGTTCGGTGGCGGCGGGGCGACGCGCCTTCCTGAAGAAGTCGGTGAATCCGGTCGACGTCACGCGCGGCGCCGGACTCGGGGACCTGCTCGTTCAGTTCCAGACGACCTCGATCCAGGCCCGGAATCTCGGTCGCTGCCTCGAGGTCTGGGAAAACGCGCTCCGCGATCCCAAACGGCCGACGATCCTGTTGGGGCTCTCGGGACCCCTCATCGCGGCGGGCCTGCGCAAGGTGCTTCGTGACCTCGTCGACTGGGGCGTCGTCGACGTCGTCGTCTCCACCGGGGCGGTGCTCTACCAGGATCTCTACCAGTCGATCGGCGGTCGCCACTGGATGGGGACGCCGACCGCCGACGACGTCGAGCTCCGTCGCCTCTATCTCGACCGGATCTACGACACGTACGTCGACGAGCTGAAGTTCGAGGACACCGACCGCATCATCGGAAAGATCACCGAACAATTCCCTCGGCGACCCGCGTCGTCGCGGGAGTTCCTGGGCTTCTTGGGGAAGAAGTTCCCGGACCAGAAGTCGCTCCTCGCGACCGCGGCCCGACGCGGGATCCCGGTCTTCTCGCCGGCCCTGATCGACAGCTCGATCGGCATCGGGCTCACGCTGTACCATCAGGCGAACCGGGGCCGCAAGGACCGGTTCATCCTGGACGCCGTGCGGGACAACTACGAGCTGGTGCAGATCCTCGCCCACTCGCCCCGCACCGCCGTGATCTACATCGGGGGAGGAACCCCGAAGAACTGGATCAACGACGGGATCGTGATGGCGAACTACGCCTTCGGCCGAGAGGGCGAGGGGCACTACTACGCGCTCCAGATCACGACGGACGTCCCCCACTGGGGGGGGCTCTCGGGAAGCACGCTCGACGAGGCGCAGTCCTGGGGCAAGATCTCCCCCACCGCGACCCGAGCGATGGCGCATGTCGACGCATCGATCGGCCTCCCCTTGCTCGCGGGAGCCCTCTGGGACCGCCGGCGTCGCTGGCAGCCCCGCACGCGGCTCGAGTACGACTGGGACGGCGACCAGGTCAAGATCCGCAAGCGCCGACGGTGAACCCGGCGACCGAGGGGTTATCCGCCTCGCTCCCGTTCCGGGGGCGGATGCCTTCGGGTCTTCCCCCCGGTCAGGTCGTCACGGCGAAGTGGCCGGTCCTCCACGCCGGATCCGTCCCCGCGGAGCTGACGCCCGCGACGTGGACCCTCGAGCTGCACGGCGAGGTGGAGAACCCCCGAACGCTCTCCTTCGCCGAACTGCTCGGCCTGCCCCAGGTCGATCTCACGTGCGACATCCACTGCGTCACATCCTGGTCGAAGCTGGGGATGCACTGGAGAGGAGTCCCATTCACGGAGGTGGCCGCCCTTGCCCGACCCAAGCCGTCGGTCAAGTTCGTCATCATGGAATGCGAGCAGGGTTTCACCACCTCCCTTCCTATCGGCCCGCTCACCGAGCCGGACGTGATGCTCGCCCATACCGTCGAGGGGACGGCCCTGGCGCCCGAACATGGCGGACCCGTCCGAATGCTCGTCCCCAAGCGATACTTTTACAAGTCAGCGAAGTGGTTACGGGGATTGAAGTTCGTCTCGGCCGACGAGCCGGGATTCTGGGAGGTCCGGGGTTACTCGAACGTTGCGGATCCGTGGATGGAGACTCGCTACGACGTGGATGATGTGAAGGTCATCCACCAGATGCGCCGGGAGTCTCTCTTCCA
>DATJNY010000004.1:0-8359 GCA_035507575.1 Thermoplasmata archaeon
GGCCCACTCCGCCTGCCAGTGCTCCGCGGCCCGAACGTCCATCGTCCGCTTCGAGCGGTACGGGGTAATCAATTGTTGCGGTCGACGACCGTCCCCGCCGGGCTCGGAGAAGCCCCTATACGCCGCCTCCGCGATGGGAACGGCGTGCGGATCATCGAGGTGTTCCACTCGATCCAGGGCGAGGGGCCGCTCACCGGCGTGCGCACGACGTTCATTCGCACGGCGCGCTGTAACTTGCGTTGCAGCTGGTGCGACACGACGTACTCCTTCGGCCCGGGCCGGGAGCGCTCGATCGCCTCGCTCGTGCGGGCGGTCGCGAGGAACGGGACCGATCACGTCTGCCTCACCGGCGGCGAGCCGCTCCTGCAGCGGGAGGCCGTCCCGCTCGTTCGCCAGCTCGCCGACCGGGGGGTGACCACGGTCATCGAGACCGGGGGGTCGCTCGACGTCGCCCCGTTCCTCGACGTGCCGCACCTCGTCCTCAGCGTCGACGTGAAGTGCCCCTCGTCGAAGATGGAGGGTCGGAACCGCTGGTCGAACCTGCCGCTGCTGCGCGCCCAGGACGTCCTCAAGTTCGTCCTCGCCGATCGCAAGGACTACCTCTACGCGAAGCGGGTGCTCCGGGGGTACCGCGGACCGGCGACGATCATCTTCCAGCCCGTATGGGGCACCGACGCCGGCCGCCTCGCGGACTGGGTGCTCGCCGATCGGTTGAACGTCCGGGTGATGCTGCAGGAGCACAAGGTGCTCTGGGGCGACGTGCCCGGCCGATAGCGCGACGCCCCGCCTCCGCGATACCCTAAAGAGGGTCCCCCCCTCGTTCGCCCTTCCGGGCCATGGCGACGCACGATCCGAGCTCTCGAGGCCCGATGCTCGCCGCCGACTCGCCGTTCGGGAAGGCCCGCGGGATGGTCTTCCCACGCGTCGTGCTCGCCGGTCATGGGGTCCTGAACGAGCTCGCGAACGCCTGCCGCCAGTTCGACTTCGCCGACTCTGGGGCGGTCGTCACCGGCCCCCGCACCGCGGAACTCGCGGGCAACCGCGCGGCGGCGATCCTGACCAAGGAGGGGTTCACCGCCCCCGTCATCATCGCGAACGAGGCGACGGATGCCGAGGTGGCGCGGGTGGAGACGGCGGTGCGGGCGGTCGGCGCCCGCTTCCTCATCGCCGCCGGCGGAGGCAGCAAGATCGACATCACCAAGGTCGTCGCCCACCGCCTCCGGATCCCGTTCGTCAGCCTCCCGACCTCCGCGGCGCACGACGGCATCTCCTCCCCCCGCGCCTCGCTCCACGATCGCGATCGCACCAGCAGCATCGACGCCGCGGTCCCGATCGGGATCATCGCCGACACCGAGGTCATCGTGCAGGCCCCGTTCCGCCTGCTCGCGTCGGGCTGCGCCGACGTCATCTCGAACGTCACCGCCGTGCTCGACTGGCACCTCGCGGTCCGCTTGAAGAACGAGGAGTTCTCCAGCACCGCCGCGACGCTGAGCGAGTACGCGGCCCGAGAGATCATCGATCACGCGAGCTCGATCAAACCCGGGCTCGAGGAGTCGGTGTGGATCGCGATCCGGCCGATGATCGTCGCGGGGATCGCCATGAGCGTCGCGGGCTCGTCGCGGCCGTGCTCCGGGAGCGAGCACCTGTTCAGCCACGCCCTCGACCGGGTCGCGGCGCACCCGAGCCTGCACGGAGAGCAGTGCGGCGTCGGCGCGATCATGATGATGTACCTGCACGGCGGCGATTGGCAGCGCGTGCAGGCGACGTTGCGCACGATCGGGGCCCCCACCACCGCCGCCGGCCTCGGCGTGACGGCCGAGGAGGTCGTGAAGGCCCTCGTCCTCGCCCACACGCTGCGCCCCGAGCGGTACACGATCCTCGGCGACAACGGGCTCACCAAGGAGGCGGCGGAACGGCTCGCCGCCCGGACCGGAGTGATCGGTTAGGATGCCCGAGATCACCCTGATCGCCCGTGCGGAGGCGCGCGAAGGCTACGAGTTCGTCTATCAGGGGGGCGCCCCGGTCTGCCGCACGTGCCCCTTCCGACACGCGTGCCTCACGCTGGATGTGGGCCGGAAGTACACCGTGGCCAAGGTCCGACCCGTGTCCCACCCCTGCGCTCTCCAGGAGTCCGAGGCGAACGTGGTGGAGGTCCGACCCGTGGCCCGTCGTCTCGTCGTCGAGGCGCGGAGCGCGGTCGTGGGAAGCTCGGTCGAGGTCGGGCGGTATCCGTGCCGCCGCGTCGACTGTCCGAACTGGTGGGTCTGCGCCGGCCCGAACCTGCCGTCGAAGCAGCGGTTCCGGATCGAGCGCGTGGAGTCCGAGCCAGCGGAGTGCCGCATCGGCCGAACGCTCAAAGGCGTGGACGCGGACTAGGCCGCAGTGGGGCTGTGGGGTAGCTACGGGCTCGAGGCCGAGACCTCGGCCCGCTCTATTGGTCCATCCTTCGAGCTTTGGGAGCTCGGGACCCCGATTCAAATTCGGGCAGCCCCATCCGGACGCTAGCGCTCGTCACCCGGGGGCGGTCCGGGCGATCGCGCGGTAGAGCTCGAGCGTTCGATCGACCATCCCCGCCTCCGAGTACTCTCGGGCGACCTCTCGCCCGGCCCGGCCGAGCGCGTCGCCCGCACTCTCGAGCCCGAGCAGCGCCTGAGCCATCTCCGCCTCGCTGGCGACGACCCGCCCCGCGCCGCGCTCCGCGAGCGACCGGGCCACCCCGGCATCGAACGCCACGAACGGCCGGCCGGCGGCCATCGCCTCGACCAGCCCGATCCCGAACCCCTCGAACGCGCTCCCCTGGACGTACGCGTCCGCCGCGAACAGCGCGGTGACCATCCGCGCGCGGGGCACCGGCCCGAGGAACCGGACGGGCGCCGAGAGCGCTCGAGCGAGCGCTTCCGCGTGCGCGCGATCGTAGGCATGGCCGGGCACGTCGGTCCCGAGCACGACGAGCCCCCAGGCGCCGTGGGTCGCGGCGATCGCCCGGACCAACCGGTCGACGCGCTTGTTGTCGTACAGCCCGCCCGCGTACAGCGCCACGCGGGGGGTCGTCAACCCCCAGGACGCGCGCTCGTCCGCCGTCGAGAGCGGCGGCCCGGCAAATTCCGCCAGGTCGATCCCGACGGGGATCACCGCAGCGCGGTCGGGCGGATAGCCCCACGCGAGGACCTGGGATCGCTCCCCCTCGGTGAGGGCGATGTAGCGATCGAACGCTCGGATCCGACCGGCGAAGTAGCGGTCGTAGTACAGCCACCGCAGGAAGCCCGGTCGCATCCAGTAGTGGTAGAATCCCATCGGCTGGATGACCTGAGGCCATCCGAACGAGCGCGCGTACGGAAGATAGTAGTCCGCGCACCAGATCCGGTTCCCGTTGAGCTGGAAGACGTCGGCGTCGAGGGTGCGCAGCAGCGGCCGGTATCCCCGCGGGATCCGGAACTTTCCGAGCCGCCGCATCGGGAGTCGGAGAACGCGAACTCCGCGGATCAGTTCCTCCGCCGGGGCCCCCGGCTCCTCCTGGGTGACGACGGTCACCGAGTGGCCCCGGGCCGCCACCCCTTCGGCCGTCAGTTGGACGAGCCGAGTGGCGCCCCCCAGCACCGGCAGGTAGCGGAACACCGCGTGGACGACCTTCACGGAACCGTCTCGTGCACGAGTTCGGGTGCCGGACTATAGGCTTTGGTGTCGTGCCCCCGTCGCCGCGAGCTCGGGGGCCGAGGGGGCCGACGAGCCCTTATCGGCGCGGCGACTCGTCCGCGGGGAGGGCGCCGAGTGAACATCCTTCGACTCGACGGATGGGACGGCCCGGCGCCCGGCGGGGCCCAGGTTTACGTGCGGCGCGTATCGCAAGCGCTCGACGCACGCGGCCACCACAACGTCACGGCCGCGATCGTCACCGATCCGGTGCCCGAGCGACTCGGCCCCGTCCGGGCGTACGTCGTTCCCCGCTCCCCCGCCCGGCAGGCCCTCGCGAGCCTCGCCGAGGGAGCGCCGTTGGTCCGTTGGCTCGACGAGCTCGCCCGCGACGTCCGCCCGGACCTCATCCACCTCCACCGGTTCCACGCGGGATTCTCGGCGCTCGGGCCGTGGCTGGGAGGGCGCCCCGAACCGATCGTGTTCACGGCCCACGATACCGAGCTGGTCTGCCCGGTGGCGACCCTCACCCTCCCGGACGGTACGGCCTGTCCGGGCGGCATCCTCCCGCGATGCCAGTTCACCGGTTGCGAGGTCGGCCTCGGTCTTCCGCTGAATCTCGCGAAGCGCCGGTCGTTCGACACGCACGTCAAGGACCGGATCCGGTCGTATCTGTGCGTCAGCCACGCGACGCGTCAGATTTTCGAGGGTCTCGGCTACCG
This sequence comes from Thermoplasmata archaeon, assembly GCA_035507575.1. Taxonomy (GTDB): domain Archaea; phylum Thermoplasmatota; class Thermoplasmata; order Lutacidiplasmatales; family UBA184; genus Lutacidiplasma. Next base: position 4,353 of record DATJNY010000004.1, read on the forward strand.
ACCGACCGACCTCCTGCGTCCGATGATCCCCGCCCCCCGCGAGGCGACCGCGACGCCCCCCGAGCCGTTCACGATCGGCTTCCTGGGTCGCTTCGAGCGGCAGAAGGGGGTCGACGTGCTTCTCCGCGCCTTCGCCGCGGTGCGCGCCCGGCGCCCCCATGCCGAGCTCCGGTTCGCCGGCGGCGGACCACTCCCGATCCCCGCGGGGCCGGGGGTGACGGTCGATGGGTGGGTCGAGAGCGATCCCTGGTTCGCGAAGATCCACGTCCTCGCCGTGCCCTCCTTGCCGTGGGAGAACCTCGGGAACTCCTCGATCGAAGCGCTCGGCCACGGGGTCCCGGTGATCGTGACGGCCTCCGGCGGACTCCCCGAGACCGTCGGCTCCTTCGGCACGGTCGTGCCGCCCGGCGACCCGGACGCCCTCGCGCGGGCGATCCTCGCCGTCGCCGACGACTACCCGGCGGCGAAGGAGCGCGCGCTCGCCGGCCGCGCCTGGATGCAAGAGGAGTTCTCTCCCGAGCGCCACCTCGATCGGTTGCTCGCGATCTACGCCGCCGCCGGCGCCTGAACGCGGGCGGCGCGGCCTACGGGGCCCGGACCTTCGTTCGAAAGATCTCGGCGAGCCGCGCCCCCTGGTGGACGAGTTCGTACTCCCGTTCCATGCGGGCGCGGGCGCTCGCCCCCCGTCGGGCGCGCTCCGCGGGGTCCGCGGCCGCGCGCTCGAGCCGGTCCGCGAGCTCATCGGGTCGGTCGGCGCCAAAGAGCCAGCCGTTGTCCCCGTCGGTCACGGCCTCGGGGATCGCTCCGCTGTTCGACGCGATCGGAGGCAGCCCGCATGCCATCGCCTCGAGCATCGATTGATTGAGCTGCTCCCGCCACTGCGGCGTCGGGATCGACGGGACGATCTGCACGTCCATCGACTGGCGCAGTCGGAGCAGGTCGGCGCCAAACTGGGGCCCCACGAACCGGATCGCCTGCGACGCCGCCGGGCGACCGCGGCGTCGCCGCTGCTCGATCAGCCAACGCAGTCGGGCTTCGTCCGGACCGGCGCCGACGATCGTGACCTCGACGGCAACCCGGAGCGCATCCATCGCTTCGATGATCGTCTGGACCCCCTTCGCCCACTGGAGCCGTCCAACGAACAGGGCTCGGAGGGGTCCGCCGTCGGCTCGCGCCGGCGGGTCGGGTCGCCAGTAGCCGAGGTCGAGCCCGATGTTGACCTGCGAAAGGCGATCGGCGCCCACCCCCATCGCCCCGAGGGTCTTCGCCGCGTCGCGGGAGAACGCGAGGAAGTGGTCGGCGCGATCGAGCACCGCTTCGAAGTGCTGCGCGAGCGGCCGGTTGTGCGGCCAGTTGAACGGGATGTCCTCCCAGCACTGCACGACGACCCGCTTGCCGAACCGTTGCTGCTCCAGCGCCTGGTAGCTCGTCGGGTGGCCGAGGTCGACCGGGCAGAGCACGTCGACGTCGCGTACCGCGGCCGAGAAGCCGGTCAGGTACTGGTGATAGTACCGATAGGGCGAGACGAGCCCGACCAGAAAGCCTCCCGCCGTCGTTCGAGCGATCCGACCGGCGAGCGCGGGAGGAGGCCGGCGCCGGACCGGCATGCGGGCCTCGGCTTCGGTGATCCGGCTCTTCGTCGAGCAGAGCAGCTCGACCGCGTACCCCGCTTTCCCGAGCTCCGCGTAGACCCCGAGCTCCCCGGCGTTGACCTGCTCGACGCCCCGGACGACCGCGATGCGGGTCGGCATCAGTGCCCCCGGACGAACCCCGCGGCGCGGGAACGGACGCGGCGACGAGGGCGATCGGCGGGCCGGCCGCACGCTGCCCCCCGGGTCGAGTGCATCGCCCCGGGAGACCGGCCCCCGTTCAAAAGAGCATGCGCGAGCTCCAAGTCAACCCTTAATGGCCGCCCGGACTCGCGCGGCGGTCGATGGCGAAGGTCGGGGTGACCGGGGCGTCCGGATTCATCGCCGGCGCGCTGGTACCGTTCCTGGCCGACCGACGGCACGACCTGTATCTCGTCGACGACGGATCCGGGCCGATCGACGTCCGGTATCCCGCCTGGCCGGTCGATCGACGCCGGTTTGAGAGTCCCGAGGCGCTCCGCGAACTCGCGCGGTGCGACGTCGTCCTCCATCTGGGGGCGATCTCCGGGGTGATGGCGTGCGCGCGCGACCCCGTCGGGAGCGCCCGGAGCAACGTCGAGGGCACCGCCGAGCTCGTCCGGGTCTGCCGGGATCGTCGGATCCCGCTCGCCTTCGCCAGCAGCTTCGCCGTGGTCGGAGCCCCCGAGCGCCTCCCGGTGACCGAGTCCACGCCGCCCGCGCCGACGCACGAGTACGCCCGGCAGAAGGCGGCGGGCGAAGCGCTGACGATCGCGCTCGCCCGGGACGGGGGACCGTCGTCCGCGGTCGTCCGGCAGAGCAACGTCTACGGAGGGTACCGGGCGAACGGCCGGTACGTCGCGAAGGGCAACGTGCTGCAGCTGTTCGCGCAGCAGGCTCGGACCGGCGTGCTCACTGTGAATGCCCCCGGCACCCAGCGGCGGGATTTCATCCATATCGCCGACGTCGTCGCGCATTGGGAGGCGATCGCGCGGTACCTGCTCGCCGCGCGGGCTTCCGGCGAGGCCGCGACGTTCAACGTCGCGAGCGGCGAGGCCCTCAACGTGCTCGAGGTCGCGGACCGCGTCGCGGCCGCGTACGCGGCCCGGCATCCCAAAGCGCCGAGGGTTCGGGTGGAGATCGTCCCGAACCCCCGCGGTGGGGTGGAGCTCGTCGAGCCCGAGTTCGCCGTCCGCCGGGAGGAGACCGAGCGCCGACTCGGGCTCGCGTGCCAGCAGCACGTCGTCACGGCACTGCCCGAGATCCTCGACGGCGCGTCGGAGAGCCCGGACGCCTAACTCGATGGAGTCGCGGGCGCCTTCGCCCGCCGTCTTCGCATCCGCACCCACTCCGGGTGGGCGCGGGCCCACGCGACCGTCGCGGCGAGACCGTCCGGAAGCTCCGTACTCGGGGCCCATCCGAGCACGCGGGCCGCTTTCGCCACGTCGGGCACCCGCCGCGGGATCTCATCGAATCCGGCCCCGAACGTCGCACGGGGATCCTCGTGGGTCGGCTCGAGCGAGGCCCCGCACGCCTCGAGGATGAGGCGCATCGTCTCCGAGATCGTGCGCTCTCGGGGATTGCCGAGGTTGAACGTCTCCCCGACCGCGGCCTCGAGGTCGAGGCACCGGAGCAGTCCGTCGACGAGGTCTCCGATGTAGGTGAAGCACCGCGTTTGCGTGCCGTCGCCGTAGATCACGGGCGGGATCCCGTTCAGCACGCGCTGGATCGTGGTCGGTACGACGAACGCCGGGCGCTGGCGCGCCCCGTAGATGTTGAACGGACGCGCGATCGCCGTCGGGACCCCGTACTCGGCGTGGGCCGCGTTCACGAGATGCTCGCAGAGCCCCTTGCTCGAGCTGTAGCTCCAGCGGTGCAGCGAGGGGTCCCCGAGAACGCGATCCGAGGTCTCCGACCACGGGATCGATGGGTTGCGGCCGAACACCTCGCTCGAGCTGAGGTACACGAAGCGGACCGCCGGCCGCATCGCCGCCCGCAGGACGGTGCGGGTCCCGATCACGCTCGACTCCACGGTCTCCATCGGGGTGCGGAGGTACGATTCGACGCCGACGGTGGCCGCGGCGTGGACGACCGCATCGGGCCGCTCTGCGAACGCCTTGCGGACCGAGCTCGGCCGGGTGACGTCACAGCGCCGGTAGACGAAACCGGGGCGACCGGACGCCTCCTGGAGATGGACCGGGAGCTTCCGCCCGATGTCCAGGGCGACCACCGCATCGCCTCGGGCGAGCAGGCGATCGACGAGGTGGCTCCCGATGAACCCCCCGGCTCCCGTGACGGCGACCTTCACGTCCGACCTCTCCGCCTAGCGGACCAGCTCCGGCGACGGCAACGGCACGACGATGCCCTTAATCCGCTTCCCCTCGAGCGGCGCGAGCCGTC
>DATJNY010000005.1:0-17660 GCA_035507575.1 Thermoplasmata archaeon
GTAGACCTTGATCCCGTCGAGGGTGACGACCCGGGACGCATCTTGGGACAGGCGTTCCGTGAGGTGCGCGAGCACCGCGTCTCGCTGGGCGACCGGGCACGGAGCCTTCTCCTTGATCAGGGCGTACTTCGGGAGACCGCGCACGGCGTCTGCGAGGCTGACCTCCCGGCGGGCGAGCAGGTCGAGTACCGCCGCCGCCGTCATCGCACCGTCGCGCGCGAGCTGGAACTGGGGGAAGATGAGACCCCCGTTCTCCTCGCCCCCGAATACCGCCTTGCGCTCCTGGATCGCGTGGGTCACCGTCGGCGAGCCGACGCGCGTGTAGACGACGGAGCCCCCCTCGGCGGTGACGGCGTCCTCGACGCTCTGCGAGGCCGTCACCGGCGTCACCACCACGCCGCCGCCGTGGCGTCGGACCGCGTCCTGCGCCAGGAGGGTCAGCATCTCCTCGCCGGGGACGTAGCGCCCCGTGGCGTCTACGAAGACCGCGCGATCCGCGTCGCCGTCGTGCGCGATGCCGAGGTCGGCGCCGGCCGCGGGGACCATCCGGCGCAGGTCGACGACGTTGTCGATCGTCGGTTCGGAGAGATGTCCCGGGAACGTTCCGTCGACGTGGCCGTTCAGCGTGACGACGCGGCAGCCGAGGCGGCGGAGGAGCGCGGGGCTCGTCGGGACCGAGGCGCCGTTCCCACAATCGAGCACGACATGGAAGCGCCGCGCGCGGAGGCGGTGGACGTCGACCTGTCGAAGGATGCCGTCGACGTAGTACCGACCGCCGTCGGGTCGCACCGAGATGTCGCCGATCCGGTCGTACGGCACCGTCGCGCCCCGGTCGCTCGCCGCCGCGGTCTCGATCGCCTCCTCGGTGTCGCGGGTTACCTCGAGGCCGTCGGCGGCGATGCACTTCAGCCCGTTGAACTCGGGCGGGTTGTGGCTGGCGGTGATGATGATCGCGAGCTGGGCTTCGAGGCGCGTCACGTTGTACTGGATCGCTGGGGTGGGGAGGATCCCGAGCTCGATCACGTGGTGGCCCGCGAGGGCGAGCGTCGCGCTGACGATCCGCGAGAACGCGGGGCTCGACGTGCGGCCGTCCCACCCCACGATGATCGGCGGGCCGACGGTCGTGATCGACGCGATCGCGCTCGCGATCCGCGTGACGAACGGCGCGGTGAGCTGCTGGCCCACGACCTCTCGGATCCCGTTGGTTCCGAACAGACGCACGGCGCTCCCTCGGTGGGGCGACCGAGGAGCCGCCCGGTATATTACGGGCAACGGTAAATCCGCGCAGCCGGGTCCCGCCGCATGGCCGAACCCCGCCTGGTGGCGGACGAGATGCTGGGCCGGCTCGCCCGGTACCTCCGGATGCTGGGCGCGGATACGATCTACGCCCGGGGATGGACCGACGACGAGATCGTCCAGCGGTCCGCCGCGGACGGTCGGACCGTCCTCACCCGCGACCGTCTGCTCGCCCGACGGTCGGCGGGGGCCCTGCTCCTCACGAGCCCCCGGCTCGACGCGCAGCTCCGCTCCGTGTGGCAGGCGTTCCCCGCGCTCGCTCACACGCCTCAGTTCCTCCGGTGCACGGAGTGTAACGGAGAACTCGGCCCGCTCGCTCCCCGCCGGGCGGTCACGGGTGCGCCGGGTATTCCCTGGGACCGGATCACGACGGGATTGGTCGTGATGGAGTGCCGGGCGTGCGGCCACCCCTACTGGGAAGGATCCCACACCCGGTCCGTACGGGACCGCCTGCTCGAGTGGGAGGCGAGCGGCGCCCCATGACGCGGGTGTGGGTGGAGATCTCCGGAGAGAACTCCGACCTCGCCCGGGCGGAAGTGCGGGCCGCCGCGGCCGCGCTGGGAGGAGGGGCGGGCGACGACGCGGACCGCCCCGATCACCTCGTCGGTGTCGAGCTGCCCCCGGAGGGAGGGGCCGAGGGGCTCGCCGTTCGCCTGGCGCTCGCGCGGCGGGTCCTCGCGCCCCGGGCTGCGGGCGCCGAGATCGAACCCTGGCTCCGGCGCGCCGGCGCGGAAGGGGGGACCGCGTCGGTCCGGCGGCTCGGTCGTCCGTCGTCCGGGGGGGAGGATCCCCACGTCCTCGCCGCCGGCCGAACGTTCTCCGACGCCGGCGGCCGGATCGATCTCGGGGCGCCCCGACGGCGATTCTGGCTGACCGGTGCGGATCCGGGCCCGCTCGAGCTGCTCGAAGAGATCGCGACGGTCGATCGGCCCGCCGCGAACGCGCGTCGCATGCCCGTGCTCCCGTTCCAGCGCCCGGTGAGCCTCCCTCCCCGGCTGGCCCGCGCCGCCGCCAATCTCGCGGAGATCCGGCCGGGGGATCGGGTCGTCGATCCGTTCGTCGGGACCGGGGCGCTGCTCGCCGAGGCGGGGCTCCTCGGGGCCCGGCTGTACGGGCTCGACCGGGATCCCGAGATGGTCCGAGGCACGTTGCGGAACCTGGGCCACCTTGGCCTGACGGCCGACGAGCTCGTCGTCGGCGATGCGGGGACGGCGGAGTTCGGCGATCCGGGGCTCCCGTTCGACGCGGTGCTGACCGACCCGCCGTACGGGCGCGCGTCGAGCACGGGCGGCGAGGACCCGACCGCGATCGTCGACCGGGTGCTTCCCCGGTGGGCCGAGCGCGTGCGGACGGGGGGGCGCGTCGTGGTCATCGTCCCGGGGCCGATCGCCGGGCCGGGTCCCGCGTGGAGGCTGACGCTCGCGGTGCCGCTCCGCGTCCACCGGAGCCTGACCCGCGAGTTCCGGGTCTACGCGCGCGCTGGACCTACGCCCAGACCGGAGTGAACGTCGCGCTCGCCGTGCCGCCGCTCGACGGGGCGCAGAACTCGCTCGTCGACCAGGCGATGGCGACCTCGACCGCGTGCCCCGAGTTCGCGAACGTCATCTCGACGGGGAGGGTCGCGAGCCCGTCGATCGTCACGTACTCCGCACTGGGCAGCGAGAACGAGGCCCCGGTCTGCACGATCGTCCCGCCGGTCGGGGGATGGAACGTCCAGGTGCTGTTCGCCGCCCACGCCGCGAGCGCAGCGCCGGTGAGATACTCCGTTAAATTGCCCACCTCGACCGAGACGTTGGTCACCGAGTAGAGGAAGACGAATCCGTGCGAGACGGGGTCGGCGTTCGTGAGGTTGACCGACAGGTTCGCCGCGATCGCCGCGCCGGGCGGGGGTCCGATCGTCTGGGCCTCCGCCGCACCGGTCGAGAGGAGTCCCGGGGGCGTGGCGAGCGGCGTCACGACGAAGCCGGTGATCAAGACCCCCGCGACGCAGGCGCCGACCGCATACCGTTTCCAGTCGAGCGGGGTCGAGTCGTTGAGCGGCGGTGGATGGCGCGCCCCGAGGAAGAGGATCAGGATGGCGAAGATGATCCAGCCGGAATAGAAGTACAGCCCGATGCCGAGCAGAAGGACCACGACGGCATAGCTGAGGTAGCGAGAACCGTCCCCGAAGAGGGCGCGGAAGACGTGTCCTCCATCGAGTTGCCCGGCGGGAAGGAGGTTGATGGCCGTGACGAGCAACCCGACCCAGCCGGCGAGGGCGAGCGGGGAGAGACTGACCAGCGACGGGGGAAAGAACGCCGAGAGCGCGAACCAGAAGAGCGGGGTGCCGACGAGGAGGTTCCCGTAGCTGACGCCGAAGACCGACGGGCCGCAGTACGTGAGCGGCAGCACCGGCGCGTGCTGGCTCATCCAGAGTCCCACGAGCGCGATCGGGATCGACGCGGCGAATCCCGCCAGCGGGCCGGCGGCGCCGATGTCGAAGAGGGCCTTCTTGTCCGGGAACGGCTCTCGGATGCTGATGAACGCGCCGAACGTCCCGAAGAGGAACGGAGGCGGGACGGGGATGAAGTACGGCAGCGACGCCTCCACGTGGTGCCGACGCGCCACGAGGTAGTGCGCCGACTCGTGCAGGCCGAGGATCGTCATCACGGGGAGGCCGAAGTAGAGCGTACCCCAGCCGACGTCGGCCCAGCTCAGGGTGTTCCCGCCGACGTAGGCGAGCCAGATCAGGGCCCCGGCGAACGCCGTCGTCGCGATCGTGGCCCCGAGGAGGATGAAGTTGATCCAGAGCCGCGGCGGGCCGACGTTCGGGCGCCGCACGACCTCGATAAACTCCTCGCCGGACTGCCGCCGCAGGAGCGGCACGTAGTTCCGGGTCCAGAGCTCCCGACGCAGCGCGTCGAACTTGGTTTCCAGCGTCTTCGGATCGGTATGGACGGCGAGGAGCACCGACTGCGGTCCGACGCGCGTCTCGTAGACGGGAAAGTAGGTGCTAACGATCGCCTTCAGCCGGTCGAGCTCGCTGCTCGCCCCGGCCGACGGCAGGGGTCCCGCGCCCATCGGCCTAGCCCCCGGCGGGGGCGGAGGCGGACTTCCGAAGGCGACGGGCTCGTTCCTTCGACGAGTAGCCCGTCGCCTCCTCGAGGAAGCGGTTGTAGCGGGCGATCGTCTCGGCGGCGACCGACTCGGGGACCTTCGGGTTCATCGTCAGCTCGACCGCGAGCTCGCGACCGTCGGCGCGCGCCACCAGGCGCTCGATCGCTCCCCAGTGCGCCGTCACGGCGGCCCCGTCCGCCGCGCTGTTCTCGAAGTGGGTCCGGGCGATGCCGACCAGCGTTGCCGCGTCCAGGTTCTTCCGGTGGGTCGCGCGTACCGGGTACTTCTGCACGGTAGGCGGTCGAGTCCGGCACTCGATAAAACGTTCTCCGGCCCGCCGAGGCCCGGGGGGAGACGCTCAGACCGTTTCGATCTCGATCCGAACTCGGTAGCCCCGCAGCCGGCGGGAGATCTCGTCGGAGAGGTCGAGGATCTGCTCCCGGTCGGCCGGGCCCTGCCAATCGTAGACGAAGTCGTAGTTGCCCTGCGTCGGCTGGAACCCCGACGCCCGGAGCCGGTCGGCGACCTCGGACGGCTTCGCTCCCTCGCTGTCGAAGGTGACGCGCAGGTACGTCTCCATCGGCGCGCCTACGGGCGCCGCGGATTAAAGGCGTTCGTCTCGCGCACACCGCGCAGCGCGTTCGCCACCGCGATCGGACGGAGCATGCCGCGGAAGGGGCGGAGCGGGAGCGCGATCCCCTCCGCGGCGATCGCGCCCCGGCGCCCGTCCGCCCGGGGTCGCCCGAGCGCGATGCCGAGCTCCTGCCCGACGGCCGCCCGTCGCGCCGCCTGCCGAGGTGACCCTCGGTACGTCGTGGCGGTGATCTGCGCGCGGGGGAACGCCGCGCGCACGGCGGCCCGGAGGAGCTTCCGATCCTCCGGGGCCTCGACGGCGACGCCGACGCGGACGGGGCTCCGTCGGTGTCCCGCGCGGTCGATCTCGCCGGCCCGGATCCGGCGCGCGCTCACGGGACGGAGATCGTCCGCGAGGACGAGGGGCACGACGAGGAGGGGGACCGCCCGGCGGCCGCGTCGCCGGCGCTCCGCGTTCACGGCGCGGCCGCCTTCGAGCGTGTCCGCCGATACCACGAGCGCGTCCACCCCGTCCTCGACCGACCGGCCGAACCGGTTCTCGAGCGGCACGACGGTCCACCGCGATCGGGGGAAGCGGGCCCCGAGCCAGCGGGCGAGCGTCGCCCGTCGCGCCCGGTACGTCCGGATCTTGCGCCGCGACGGCTTGGGGTGGGCGGCGAGGAAGGCGTCGGTCGTGAGGCCGATCGCCACGCGTCGCCCCGCCCGGAACGCGGTGCGGAGCAGGGCTTCGTGCCCGACGTGGAGCCGGTCGAACGTTCCCCCGAGCACGACCCGGCCGTAGCGCGCCACCGGACCCCCGTCAGCGATAGGCGACGAGCAGGAGGATCACGAGGAACGCCATCACGCCGTAGATGAGGTAGGTGAGATTGCGGCGGCTGGCCATTGCCTGCTCCCGCTTGGCGCGGCATGCCTTGCTGCACGTCTCGTCGCCGGGAGGGCAGACCTTCCCGCAGACCTTGCAGTGACGGTGATCGTCGGCCACGGCGCCCAACGGAGCCCGCGCGTCAGTTTAGCGTTGCCCGGGCGATCCGTCCCCGGGTCACGGCGTGCGACGGGCCCGGCGGCGTTCCACCGGCTCCGCCCGCGCTTCCTCGCCCTCGGGATCCATCGGGTTGACGGGGTCGTCGTCGAGCGGGGCGTAGGTGGGACGGGCCCGGAGCGGAGGCAGGATCGGATCGGGCGGCGAGCTCGCCGCGGCGGCCCGCGTCGCCCGGCGCAGCGAACGGGCCGCGGCGTCGGTCGGGGGCGCGTCGACGTCCTCGGAGGCCGCCATCTGCCGGACGAAATTCAGCCAAATGCGGCCCTGGTGCGCGATCGCGCCCTCCATCCGGTCGCGGAGCTCGGTCGTCTGCTCCAGCATCTCGCCCTCGAGCCGGCGCAACTCGCGGGAGAACTCCCGCCGGAATTCCTTCAGCCGGGCGTCGGCCGCCGCCGACGGCCCGCCGGCCTTCTGGAGCTCGTCGACCTTGAGCCAGGTGTTCCGCACGAGCGGCATCATCCGGTCGGCCATCACCTGCAGCCGACGATCGAGCTCCTCGAGGTCCCGGCGGACGCTCTGCTCGACCTCCTGGATCGTGACCTCCCGCTGCTGCAGGCGCGTCTCGACCTGGGCGAGTCGGTTCGTCGAGGCCTCGTTGAGGCTCTCGAGGCGCTTGGCCGCTTCCGCGATCCGCGTCTCGACGACCTTGCGATCGGCCGCGCGCACCGTCTCGAGCGCGCGCCCGACCCGGTCGCCGACCGCGCGGTCGAACTCCGCGGAGTCGATCGTGTGGGCGAGGCCCTGGTCGACCTCGGTCTTGAGGCGGGCGAGCAACTCGACGTACTTCTCGCGCTCCCGCTCCTGGTCCTCCCGCATCCGCTGATCGAAGTACGACTGGAGGCGGACCTGCAGCCCCGCGAGCGCCTGGGTCTGGGCCTCGACCGTCGCCGCGAGACGCGCTTCCTGGGCGAGCTCGAGCCGGCGCTCCATCTGGGCGATCTGCTGCTGCCCGCCCTGGGCGAGCTGCTCCCGCTGCTCCTTCGCGCCGGAAGCGAGCCGGCCCTCGAGATCCTTGACGCGCCCGTCCACGAGCAGCCCCAGGCGGGACTCGAGCTCGCGGACCTCGCGGGCGCGACGCTGGTCGATCTCCGCGAGCCGCTCCTTGAGGACGTCGCGGACTCGGGCCTCGATCTGCTCGCGGAGGGCGATCCCCTGGTCCTTCGCTTCCCGGAGCTCGATGTCCATCTGGGCGACGAGCGCGGCGCGCAGCTCCTCTTCGGATTTCGCCCCGCGGAGGCGGATCTCCTCGACCGACTCGGCGATCTCCGCCCGCATCTGGGTCGCGATCGCGTCGACGGACGACTTGATCCCGAGCCGGGACTTTTCGAAGAGGTCGGCGAGCCGGGGTTCGACCACCTCGCGCATCACGCGCGACACCTCGTCGGGTACGGCGTTCGGAGGGACCACGGGTCGCGCCTCGACCGCGGCGAGCCGGGAGCTCAGATCGGTGTGGACGTTCTGCAGGGCGCGCGTCTGGGAGTCCGCGGCCTCGCGCACCCTCCGGTCGATCGCCCCGTTCGTGCGGGACTCCGCGTCGAGCGCGACCGCGGCGACCCGCGTCTCGATCGCCTTCGGGTCGGACGGCGGAGGGATCAGGGCGGTCACCTCGCGCATCCGCTGGTCGACGTAGGCGCGCAGCCGGGCCTCCGTCTCGGGCGTCGCGACCGCTAGAGTCGGGGCGACCCCGGCCAGGTTCGGCGCGGCGGTGCTCGCCGCTTCCGGAGTCGGGAGCGGCGCCGGGGCGGTGGCGCCCGCCGGCAGGGTCGAGGGATCGTCGCTCACGGAGACCGGCACCGCGATGGGGCCGGGCGGAGGGAGCTCGACCTCGGGGGGGCGCTGGAGCCAGGGAGGAACTTGATTCGCCGAGGCGACCGCGGCCGCCTCCATCGGCGCCGGGACCGACGGGACCGGCGGAGGCAGCGCCGCGTCGGGTTCGGGGTGGGCCTGGAGGTACTGGTTCGCCCGCTTCGCGGCCTCGCCGGTCATCGGGATCGACCGGCCCCGGGGCTTCGCGAGCAGGAGCGCCGCGCTCTCCATCGCGGTGCCGATCCGCCACATCTCCTTCCGCCGGTCCTTGCCGCCCTGGTGATCGGCGTCCTCGAGATGGGCGCGGAGCCGGGCCGCCTCGACGAGGTCGACGCGGCGGCTCACTTCCCGGATCTTCTCGTCCGCGTGCTCCCGCACGTACTGGAGGACGAGCGGCAGCTGGTCCTTCGCCTTCGCGTTGACCGGCTTCGTCAGGTCCCGCAACGAGACCGGTGCGGCTTCCCAACTCTGGATCCGCTTCTGGTGACGGTCCCCCATCGCCTCGCGCTCGGCGACGCGCATCACGGCGAGCGCGAGCGGGATCTGCTCGGCGAATTCGTGGAGGTTCACCTTCCCCTCGGGAAGGAAGTACGGGAAGACGAGGAAGGCGCCGAGGGCGATCAGGGCCGTCGGCAGCACCCGCACGAGCTCGGCGATCGCATCGATCGCGCTCTCCCACTGGTCGGCGGCGACGATGACGACCGGCTCCGTCGTGCCGCGGTGGAAGAGGAACCCCTCTCCGACCGCCTGATAGACCGCTGGATCCGGCTCGACGCGCGGCTTGTCGGCCCCCGGCCGGCCGCCCATCGAGGCCCACGCCTGGAGGACGGCGCCGCCGAAGTCACCGCTCGCGATCAGCTGGGCGGTGTCGAGGACGAGGGTCTTCATGCCGAGGCGCGGGCGGTCCTCGGTCGAGAGGAACATGCGCCCGACGCACGTGTAGCGCCCGTTCCCGGCGGGATAGAGGAAGAGGTTCGGGTAGTACGAGAGGGTCTGGGCGGGGTCGGGGTCCCAGTAGTCGTGCGTGTCCGCGACGTTGACCGTGAGGTTGCCGACCAGCCGGATCGTTTCGAGCGTTTCCCGCCGGCCCGCGAACTCCTCGGGGATCGTCGTGTAGCCGGGGCTCTCCGCCTCGTTGTCGACCTGCCGGCACCATACGACGGCCACCGGCGAGAAGGCGCCGCCCGGTCGCAGCTCGGGCGCCGCCATCATCCTCCCTTAGTGGCCCGCCGTGCCAGGATCCGCTCGCACGCCCGCGCGAGAGGGAGGGTCGTGTTGACCATGACCGGCACGCCCATCGTCTGGGTGCCGACGCTCGGCGCCTCCTGGCCGCCCTCCCCGATGAAGAGCGGGTGCCCCTCGCCGGTGGAGACCGCGCTCGAGACGAGGAAGACGTCGTCCTTGACGGAGATCCCCTGCCCTTCCTGCGCGACCAGGATGGTCCCCATCCCCGCACCGTCCCGGCGGAGCAGGAAGTCGACGGGATCGAAGGCGCTCCGGTAGGTCCGGTCCCGGACGGACTGCTCGACCTCTCCGTAGAATTCCTTGAGTTTGTCCGCCTTCGAGATCGCGATCACGAGGGGGACGTCGTGGCTCTTCGCGTACCGGAAGACCCCGCGGGCGAGGTTCACCTGCTGGGCCTGGTCCCGGAGCGACGGAAGGGCCGGGGAGAGCAGCAGGATGACCGCGTCGGCGCCATGGACGAACCGTCCGAGGAGCGTGAGCCCCCGGCGCCAGAGGTCCCGACGATCGGGGCGCCAGGAGTCGAAGTGGGGAATCACCCGGCAGTTCTTCTCGGAGACCTCGTCGTCGGCGGACTCCACCCACAGCCGATCGTACGTGAAGTAATCGGCGATGATGCCGCCCGCCTCGTCGATCGTGTTGAGCTCGAGCGGCTTCGAGCCCTCCCCGCCGGGCGCCCCGTACCGGAACCGGAGCTTCATCTCGACGAACTGGTTGAACTTCGTCGGGAGCGGGTACTTCGTGAGCACCCCCTGCTCGTCACGGCCGGCGGAAAGCTCCACCCAGAGCTTGCGTCGGTCCTCCATGGGCCGGTTGACGTAGAACCGGGTGGTCGTCTCAAGGCTGCCCTCGGGATCGGTCGGGTCGGTGGTCTCGTAGGTCGTCTCCTCGAGGGCGACGTCGTTCTCGAGGTCACCGAAGAGCGGCATCTGGCCGCCGTCCGCGCGGGCGGGGATGTAAAGGATCGGTAGGTTCAGGCCGAAGTGGCCCGAGAGGAAACGGAAGTAGGTCGTCTTTCCCGACGCCGGGATCCCGATCACCGCGATCCGGGCGGAATCGACCGTCGGCGGCTTTGCCTCGCGCTTCGCGCCGGGGGCCCGCCGCGTCTTCGTGGTGACCTTGACCGCCGGCATGCCTCGCTCCCTACCGCATCTCCGCGAGGCATATCTCGATGAAGTCCAGCGCGCCCTCGACGGCGGGCCCGTTCGCCGAGAGCTCGAGCCGCGCGTCCTGGAGCATCCCGAACACTTCGTCGACCGCCGCTTCGTGCTTCAACGCGGCGTCCTGGAGGTCCCCCGATCCGGCGAGTCGGGTCAATTGGTAGGTGCCGCGGAGCTCCATCAGCTTCCCGAACAGCCCCATGAGCCGCTCCCGTGTGGCGGCGTCCGTGCTGCCGAGCCGGTGCTCCGTGTCGTCGATGAATCGGACGAGCGTCTCCGTCTCCTTGTCGCTCTGCATCCGGGCCTGGAGGAGCGCGAGGCGGCGGAGGATCTTCGGTTGCGTCGCGGCCGGCAGCTTCTCGGCCTCGGCCCACGCCTGCAGGAGGGAGCGCGCCGCCTCGACGACGGCGCGATTCGAGTACTGGATGCGGGCTTCCCAATAGAGCCGGGTAACCGGGGGCAACACCGGCGCGGCCTTGGCGAGCAGCCCGAGGGCGAGCTCGGGCTGGCCGGTCATGTACGCCTCCACGACCTCACCGAGCGGACCGTACCGCTCCTTGAGGTAGGCGGGCGTGGTGCCGCCGGTCGTCGTGACGACGTCGACCTCGAGGTCGGGGGTTTCCGAGTACTCCGCCTCGGGTCCGGCCTTCGCGGCGAGCTGGGCGGAGTTGATCCGCGAGACGGTCGCGTGCTGCTGCGGCTCCTTGAGCGCCTTCGCCGCGTTGGCGGCGTGGCGCGCCAGTTCCTCCGGGTGGAGCTCCTCGATCGGCCGGTCGTCTTCGTAGCCGACGTCGAGGAAGGCGTTGACCATCTGGGCGAAGAGCTGCGAGCCCGTCGTGACCTCTTGGAAGCTGAAGATCGCGGGCAGGCCGGCCTGTCCCGCCCGCGCCGTCATCTGCGAGATCAGGTAATTCATCCGGACCGCGTCGACGCCCTTGTCCTTCTCGTCGCCGTTCCCGATACCGATCACGCGGAGGGAGAGGCGCGATCCCCCCGGCAACATGTAGGGCACCAGGTCGATCCGTCCCGGCGGGAGCGCCGGACCGTTCGGCACGAGGACATCGAATCGCGTCGACGCATTGTCCCAGCCGTCGGTCACCAGCACGAGGTTGCCCTGGACGCCGTGGGTCCCCATGCGCAACAGATCGGCGCCGACCGCGAGCGCGTCCCAGATCGCGGACCGTCCGCTCGGGGTGAGCAACGAGATCAGGTTCTCGATGTAGGGGAGGTTCTCCCGATGGATCTCGGTCAGCGGGACCGCGACCCGGACCGTCTCGGTGAACGTCACGAGCCCGAAGAGCGCGCCCGACGTCGCGGCGTCCTGGAGGATCCGGAACACGGCCGTCCGGGCGACCTCGATCTTCTGCCGTTCCGGTTGGCCCGCCCCGGCATCGGGAAGAGGGGCGAGCATGCTCTTCGAAAGGTCGAGCAGGAGGACGTTCCGCTCGCGCGTCGGTACAGCGAGTGGAGAGTCTCCGGAATCGTCCGCCATGATCGATGGAGACGGCTACGACCCGGACCCCGCCGGCCGGGAGTGCCGGGGAGGTTTTCCAACTGCCCCGACGTAGCGCACGACCAATGTTTACCCCGGTAAGGGTATTTGTGGCTTCCGACGGAACGGGCTTTGTTAAGGTAAGCCGGAGGGCCTTCTCGCTGTTAAGGTAATCGCGGGGGCCGTTACCTACGAACTTCGGCCGAACATGATGGCCGCGTATATTGCCGCGAGCGCCACAATCGCGATCAGCACGTCGGCTGCAGCCAGGACAGATTCCACTTCCAGAAGGCTCCCGTAACGCGCAGAGAGGACGGCGAACAGGAGGTCGGCGAACACCACCACGACTAGTCCTGCCCACCAAGTCCTCGGTATGGACCGTGGGGGCGCAGTGGGCGGGGGAGGGAGCTCTATCGGGGCCGAAGAAGACGCGGCTTGGGGCTGTAACTGCGCCGGAATCTCGCCGACGGGCGCCCCGTTCGGGGGTACGGGCGGCGGTAGTTCCGCTGGGATCGCACCCGACGGCGTGCCACTCATGGTGCAAGCTGGACTACGACCTGTATCGTTGCGGTCCGACCCGCTGCCCAGCCGGTCACTCGAAAGGCAACTACGTACTGCCCGGGTGCCTGAATTGTGTTTCGAAGAAAGTGAGTCGTTCTCGCTGTCCCAACCAAAAACGGGAACCTTCCAGGATTCGCGGCCCGCGCTCGGTCGTACTGTTCCTTGGTGTAAACGCCGGCGTAGAAGTTCACATCACCCTGCGCCGTGACGTTCAGCACTCCAGGGCGGTGGATAGGAAACTCGAAGGCAGCCTCTCGACCGGAAGCAAGCTGAAAGGCGTTCTGGAAGATCACCTGACCGACGGCCATCAGATTACCGGTTTGCCGATGAGGACATAGTAGATGGACATTCCTTCCGGTCCCGTCTACAAGGCATTCCGACCAAGGCGCCAGGATGGGGGTTCTCGGCGGACGGTCGTTAGCCCGGCGCGAGTACCCTCCGCCGAAGCACGGCACCGTCTTTTCGGGCAGTCACCGCGATCAGGTCGCCCTGCTTCCACCCGAGCTTGTCGACGACCGCAGCCGGGAGCGTGATCTGCCAGCGGTAGTACGTCTTGTCCCCCACTTTGAGCCCGATGACTCGCTGCAGCTTCACCGTGACCTCCTCCGCCATGCTTCCAAGATATCGAGCCCCGCTTATAGATGTTACCTAATACACCTTAGGGACCGACAGTCTTATAGGCGCCTTGTCCATATGTTACCTAAGGTGACAATCCATGCCCGCGACATCCTACCCGATTGCCCAGCCCCTACCAAACGTCGACACAGCTGAGGCGCGTGTCGCTCGCGGCCGCGTGATCGCGGCCACTCCCGGGGCGGTCGAGCAAGCTAATCCGACTACGTTCGCCGTCAGGTCTCAGTCGGGGATAGGCGCGTATCGTGTGGAGCGGACGTCAGACTCCACAACCTGCAACTGCCCCGACGCGACCAAGCACAACGGGACTGGGTGCAAGCACATCGCGGCAGTTTGTTTCTACCTCAAAGGTCAAAGGCTGGTGCCGTCCGGCGCGCGCCTCGGCGAGCGAGCGCCCATAATCCACACTCAGGCGTGGTCAGCGTACAACGCAGCGCAGAAGGCCGAGGTCAAGCTCTTCGACAAGCTCCTTTCCGAACTGGTGTCCGCCATCGAGGACCCCCGCCCCGCTCAGGTCCGAGGACAACCCCGACTACCCATCTCCGACCTACTCTTTGCGTCAATTCAAAAGGTGTACTCGCAACTCTCATGCCGGCGCGCGTACTCACTCCTCGACTTTGCGGCAGAGCGTGGCCATATCGCCCGGGCCCCTTCTTACAGTATGTCGTCCATCCTCCTCAATCGCGAGGATGTGACTCCCATCCTCCACGACCTAATCGCCAAGTCTGCCCTCCCGCTTGCCGCCCTCGAGGAGGGTTTTGCGGTGGACTCCTCGGGTTTTCGCACGACTTCTTACGGGGAGTACTGTCAGGAGCGGCACGGCAAGTCCTCTGAGAACACCTGGTTGAAGGCCCACATAGTCATCGGGGTTCGAACTCACATCATTCCGAAGGTCATCGTCACAAGCGCCAACGGGGCCGACGCTCCGCTTTTCGCCGAGCTAGTGAATGATACCGTCGGGGCGGGTTTCGTAATGAAGGAGGTTTACGCGGACAAGGGCTACCTATCTCGTGAGAACTACAACGCGGCCGCCTCGGTCGGCGCGACGCCCTACATTGCCTTCAAGTCGAACTCCCGGGCGACCCGCCGAGCAGGCGGTACGGGCCCCTTCTCTCTATGGTGGAAAAAGATGTACCACCTGTTTCAAGCAAACCGCGAGGCCTGGGAGGACCACTACCATCTCCGCTCGAACGTCGAAGCAGGTTTCGCTTCGATCAAGAAGAAGCTCGGCGAAGTGCTGAAATCGAAGAACTCCATTGCTCAGACGAACGAGCTACTTGCAAAGGTCCTGGCATACAACTTGACGGTCCTAATTCACGAGATGTACGAGCACCAAGTCGTACCCGGTTTCCTCCCGGGAAACGGTGTTTCGTAGGATTCTGGACCGCCAACCCTTGGTCAAATCCCGATCGTCACTCTGGCGGCCTGGAGTCTTGTCGAATGACCCTCAGGAGGTGCTTTTCGTCGCGCAGCCGTGACACTTGGAGTCTCGAATCCGCGAGGATTGCCTTCGCCTGTTCCATGGTCACTTGGTGAGAACCGCTCAGGTCATTCACCTTCTGGGTGAGGGGCCTGAATACCACGACCCCCTGGGTCACGAATCTAAGATCCAGGAGCTCGTTCCAAGGCACGTCGGCCTTTTGGAATGGATACACTATCGTCACGCCCTCTGAGGATAGTCCCACCTTCCGGGCCATACGAAGCCACGCCATTCCGTTCATGAAGCCCGCCAGTGTCGCAAAGAGGATCACGAACGCCTCAAGTGCACTCGTTGGGAAAATGAACCGAGAGGAGTACAACAACAATCCACCTGCCACGACCAGGAATGCTGAGGCCGACAAAGCGATCCATCTGGGTGTGGTCAATCCCCGCGTCGGAATCCAGACTGTCTCGGCGGAGTTTTTACGGGTGATCATTTCTCGGAGATCAGACCAAGCCACAAGTTGACTTGAGAGGAGTTACCAGAAACGACCAGACTCCTCCACCGAGCACAGCAGCACCGGGATGCAGCGTTAAAGTAGTCGGGTCCGAGGTCGCGGGCAAAACACTACTTTAACAAAGCCGACGGAACGGGGGGTTTCCCGAGGGGTTCCGAGGCACTCCGGCGGCCGGAGCAGCGAGCGGACGGGACCACATGGAGAACCGCGCGTCATCCCGAGGGTCACGCGGTCCGCGCCGAGGGGAAGGGGATCGAGTCGCGCCCGGATGGGGGCGTGTCGGCGGTGCGCGCCGGGCAACGGTTATAAACGGCACCCGAGTCCGAGCCGCCCGCATGGGCAACATCCGGCAAACGTACATCAAGCGGGTCGCGATCGAATTGATCCGCCATTACCCCGAGGATTTCACCGGGGACTTTGCCCACAACAAGCAGAAAGTGCTCGAACTGACCGACCTCGGCGTCGCCGTCGAAGGGAAGTACCAGGTCACGCACAAGAAGCTCGCGAACCGGATCGCGGGCTACGCGACGCGCTACGTGAAGCGCAAGCGCGGCACGTAGTCGCCGCCAGGCTCACTCGAAGATCCCGAGCCCGTCCTGCAGGTGGACGATCTCGACGCCCGTGGTCGGGCGTCCGATCAAGATCCCTCGAGAATTCGCGACCACGCACGCGCCGACGATCGGTACGCCGAAGTTCGCGGTCGAACGGTGGACCGGCACGCCGAGGAGATCGCGGACCGCGTTCGCCTCGAGCTCGGTGGCCTTCGGGTGGACGATGACGCCCCGGTTCGTGGCCAGACCCGCCATGCCGACGGTGCCGAGCCCGGCGATCGTGCCCCGCCGCGCCGGCACGCCCAGCGCGGCGCCGATCGCTTCGACCGCGGGGTCCCCGAACTCCGGGTGCACGAGCGCGCCCCGGTCGTTCGCGAGGACGTTGTTGCCCATCGCGTTCTGCCGCTGCCGGACGACCCCGACCGTCCCGAACGCCTCGAGCGCCCGACGTTCCACGGGATCGAGCGCGTCGCCGACAACGACGCCGTGCGAGTTCATCGCGACGAGCGAGCCGACGACCTCGCTGTCTCCCACCGTCGAGCGGATCGGCCGCGCGCCCAAGATCCGTTCGACCTCGCGCTCGAGAGCCCCGGGCGCGCTCGGGGGCAGCAGGACGGCCGCGTCGTTGGCGCGCAGGTACACACCGAGGTAGGGACTTCCCCCGAAGAGGGTCCGACCGACCGGCACGCGACGGTTCTCCGGCGCCGGGATCACTCCGCGGCGAGCAGGTCGACCTCGATGAGGCCGTCTTCGAAGCGGATCGCTTTCACGCGGACGAAGGAGGGGATGTGCTGGACGCCCCGTTCCCAGATGTGCTCGTTGAGTCGAGGGTCGATCCAGACGTCCTCGGGCTTGCCCTTCATGTGGCGCACGACGAACCGGCGTACCGTCTCGACCGCGTGGCCGGCGCGCCGGCGACGGCTCGGTTGGTGTTGGCTCGCCCTCAGCGGGATCACGTACTCGCGCTCCAGCTCTTCCCCGCGGCGCTCCGTCGTCTTCTTGGGCGGCATGATTTCCTAACCCGGACCCCTCACTTGTGGAGGTGGCCCCGCTTCCACGAGTGCCGCTTCGGGTGGCGGACGACCGTGCGGTTCGTTCGCTGCATGACCCACGCCGGCACCCGCCGGTTCCCCTTCACGACGCGGAAGAGTCGGGTCTTCCGTGCGAGGCTCTTTCTCCGGTTCGCCATGGTCTCGGTTCCTCACCGCCGCGTGATCGTGATCTCACGCCGCTCGGGCATGATCCGCTCGAGGAGCGAGCGCAGCGTGGTGTCGTCGACCTGGCGCTGCAAGCGCCCGGTCGCGGCCAGCTGCAAGAGTTGCTGTTCGACGGCGGCGGCCACGTCGGGTTTCGCGAGCCGGATTCGTCCGAGCCGCTCGCGCGCCTCGGGAGTGAGGATGCGTCGCAGCGCTTCCGCGCGTTCCGCGTCGCGCCGCTGCATCTCGGCCTCCTGGGCCGCGTACGCCTGCGGGTTGACCGCCTGGGCCATCTGCTCCTGCTGGAGCTGCTGGAGCCGACGGCGCCGGAGCTCCGCGAGTTCGGAATCGTCGCCTTGCGCCATCGCCCACCGGTCCTCCCCTAGCGTACGGCCGTCACAGGTACTTGGCGAGTTCGGGTCGCTCCGCCGCGAGGGTCTTGAGGACATCCCGCGAGACCGCGTCGAGGAGACGCGCCCCTTCCGGGCTCACGCGGCGTCCCTTCGTCTTGTACGGTTGCAGGAGACCCGACTTCTCGAGCTGGTGCACGATCTCGCGGAGCACGGAGCGGGAGCCGGAGCGCGCGTGGTACGGCGCGCTGCCGCGGTCCTTCTTGCCGCCGTATTCGGCGCTCAGCCGCTCGATCCCGACCTGGCCCTGCAGGTAGATCTTGCGCAGTACGGAGGCGCTCCGGAGGTACCACCAGTCCGGTTGGGTGGGCGCGCGCTCCTTGTGGACCCCGGTCTTGACGAACAACGCCCAGGGTGGAGGTTGGACCGCCTGGCGCGACTTGAGCTCCGACGCGAGTCGGGGCAGAAGCTTCGAGGGCGGAACGTCGTTCGGATGGGTCATGGAGCGGCGCGGCCACTCGACCTGCCTATTTAAAGTCACATGGGCGCGGGACCCTCGCGGGAGTCGAAGGTCGGGCGCGCGGCGCCCGGGTCGCACCTTCGTTAACTATTTCGCGCGGCGTGACGACCGGAGAGGGCCGAGCGATCGGCACATCATCGATGACCACGGCGGCGCTCCTACTCAGCGGCGGCGCGTCGAACCGCTT
>DATJNY010000006.1:0-81299 GCA_035507575.1 Thermoplasmata archaeon
CGCGACATCGCCTCGCTCGGCGGGATCACCCCGACCGCGCCGGGGCTCGCGACGATGCTCATGGCGGGATCGCTCGCCTCGCTCGGGCTGCCGGCCCTGATCGGCTTCCCGGCGGAATTCACGGCGTTCCTCGCCACGTACAACGGGCTCGGCTACTGGGTCCTGATCCCGCTGCTCGTGCTCGTCGTCACCGCCGGGTTCTACCTGTGGATGATGCAGCGGGTCCTCTTCGGCCCGAAGAAAGGGGTGCCGGAGGCCGCGCACGACCTGCCGTGGTACGAAGGGGTCGGCATGGGGCTCCTCGTCGCGCTGACCGTGCTGTTCGGCATCCTGCCGAGCCTGCTCGTGAACGTGATCGTGAACTCGCCGATCAGGGGATGGCCGGGGACGTGAGGCGATGACGTTCACCGCGTTCGCCGGACCGTTCCTCCCCGAGATCGTGCTCCTCGCGGGCACGCTCCTGATCTTCCTCCTGGACGTCCTCAAGGTGCGTCGCATCGAGCTGACGGGAGGGATCGCCGTCGCCGCCACGCTCGCCGCGCTCGGCATCGTCGTCGCCGACCTCGGATTCGCGCCCCTCGCCTTCCTCGCGACGATCCCGACGTCCCAGATCGACGCGATCCCGGCCGCCGGCGCCGCGCCGCTCTACACGTTCTCGTCGCTCGGGCTCGTCTTCCAGGGGATCTTCCTCGTGGCGGCGTTCTTCGTCGCGCTCGCCTCCACGAGCCGCCCGAGCGACGAGCGCGGCGCCCCGATCTTCTACGGGCTCCTCCTGCTCGCGACCCTCGGGATGCTCCTCGTCGCGATCGCTTCCGACCTGATCTTCCTCCTGCTCGCCATCGAGGTGACGTCGATCGCCTCGTACCTCCTCGTCGCCTACACCCGCACCGACGTCCGCGGGCTCGAGGCGGCGATGAAGTTCTTCGTGATCGGCGCCCTCTCGACCGTCCTCTCGTTCTTCGGGGCCTCGCTCCTCTTCGGCGCGTACGGGACCACGAACCTCTTCCTGATCCGGGCCGCCGGGGCCGCGGTCGGCTACCCCGTCCTGGTCCTCCTCGGTTACGGGTTCCTCGTCGCGGGGCTCGCGTTCAAGGTCACGCTCGTGCCGTTCCACGCCTGGGCGGTCGACGTCTACGACGGGGCGCCGGACGACGCCTCCGCCTTCCTCGCGGGCGGGACGAAGAAGATGGGGATCTTCGCGTTCTTCCTCGTCTTCCTCGGGCCGGTGCTCGTCGTCCAGACCTCGGGCCAGAGCGGCTACGGTCTCTTCGCCGGCTCGGTCGCGCTCGGACCGAGCGTGCAGCTGATGCTCGGCGTCCTCGCCGTCGTGACGATGACGGTCGGGAACGTCCTCGCCCTCCTCCAGAAGGAGATGAAGCGCATGCTCGCCTACTCCTCGATCAGCCAGGCCGGCTACATGCTGATCGGGATCGTCATCGGCACGGCGCCCGCCCTCGGCGGCGCGACGCTCCAGGTCTTCGCGCACGCCCTGATGAAGACCGGGGCGTTCCTCGTCGTCGGCGCCGTCGCGGCGCTCGGGGTCGGCCCCCTGATCTCCGACTGGCGGGGGCTCGGCGTCAAGCGCCCCTTGCTCGGCGGGGCGTTCGCGCTCATGCTGCTCTCCCTCGCCGGCGTGCCCCTCACGATCGGCTTCGTCTCGAAGTTCGTCCTGTTCAGCGCGGCGGTCCAGGCCCAGGGCTGGTTCATCTGGCTCGCGGTCGCGGGACTGCTCAACAGCGCCCTCTCCGTGTTCTACTACGCCCGGGTCCTCCGGGTGATGTTCTTCGACGCCCCGCCGACCGCCGCGAAGGCCCCCGCCGGCGCCGTGGTCGGCGGCGCAGGCCCGCCGGCCCTCCCCGTCGACGGCCTCGGCTACGGGCGGGCCGCGGCGATCGCCCTCATCGCGGGGCTGATCGTGGCGTTCGGCCTCTACCCCCAGCCGGTCCTCGGGGCGATCCAGTCCGCCGCCTACCACTTCGTGAGCCTGGGAGCGTGAGGGCATGGAGCGCTACGACGTCGTCGTGGTCGGCGCGGGTCCGGCGGGATCGGTCGCCGCGCGGGCCGCCGCCGAAGGGGGCGCGCGCACGCTCCTCGTGGATCACCGGCCCGAGCTCGGCCACCCCGTGCAGTGCGGGGAGTTCGTCCCCGCCCCCGAGGAGCTCGCCGACCTGTTCGACGCGCCCGACCTGATCGGCCGTTCGTTCGACATCCCCGCCGGCACCGTCCTCCGGGCGACGCGCTGGATGAGCTGCGTCGGGCCGTACGGTCGGCGGTTCCGTTTCCCGCTCGCGGGGTTCACCGTGTCGCGACGGGCGTTCGACAAGGCGCTCGCCTACCGGGCGGAGGGGGCGGGCGCGGAGCTGCGGCACCCGGTCGGCGTGACGGGACTCCACGGCCGGGAGATCCGCCTCGCCGGGGGCGGCGCGGTCGAAGCGCGGGTCGTGGTGGCCGCGGACGGGCCGCTCTCAACGATCGGCCACTCGGTGGGGTTCGTGCCCCGCCGCACGATGTTCCGGATGATCACCGCGACCACGGACGGGCCGCTTGACGACGAGATCGAGCTCCACTTCGGGTCCGGCGCCCCCGGCGGCTATGCGTGGCGGTTCCCGCGGGCCCACGACGCGAACGTCGGGCTCGGGGTGACGCGGGTGCCTCCGGGGCGATCGCTCGACGCCCTCCTCCGGGAGTTCGCAGCGACCGAGGCGTGGGGTCCGACGCGGGAGCCGACCCGCTGGTGGGTGCCGGTCGGCCCCCCGCCGGAGCAGCTCGTCCACGGGATCGCCCTGTTCGCCGGCGATGCCGCGAATCTCGTCATGGCGACGAACGGCGGAGGGATCCCCACGGCGATGATGAGCGGCCGGCTCGCGGGCGAAGCCGCGGCGGCGCACGTACGGACGGGCGCCCCGCTCGCGGAGTACGACCGGGCCTGGAAGTCCGCCTTGTACGCCCCGCTGGCGCGCGGGGCCCGCATCCAGGCGTTCGGGGAGCGGTTCGTCGCCTACGACCCCCTCGTCGCGCTGGGCATGCGCTATATCGGGGCGTCGGGTCTCGACGCGATGATGCGGCTGCGGTGGCCCGCGCGTCTCGGAGGCGGCTCGTGACGAGTCCTCCGAACGGCACCGATTCGCTGGAGCCGTCGCTCGAGGCCGTCGTCTCCGAGACGTTCGGGGCGGCCGCGCTCTCGGAGGTCCAGAGCCTCCTGCCCGTGCTCGTCCGCGACCTCTCCGACATCGACTGGCGGCTCCACCAGGTCCTCGGCTCCACGTACGCGCAGCTGACCGAGGCGGCCCGGTACGCCTGCTCGACCGGCGGGAAGCGGGTCCGCCCGCTCTTGATGGCGGTCGCGCACCGGTCGCTCGGGGCCGAGTCGACCCGGCCGATCCACTCCCTCGCGGCGGCGTTCCAGCTGATCCACACCGCGACCCTCGTCCACGACGACGTGATCGACCACGCCGAGACGCGCCGGGGTCGTCCGTCGATGCCCCGCGCGTTCGGGATCCCCCTCGCGATCGTCTCGGGCGACTACCTCTTCGTCCGGGCGTTCGAGCTCGCCGCGGAGTACCCCCGCTCGATCATCCTCAAGTGCGGCGAGGCGTGCGCGGACCTCGTCGAGGGGGAGGTCCTCCAGGAGTCGTCCCGGTTCGAGCTCTCGACCGGGCGGGAGCACTACTTCCGGATCGTGGAGCGGAAGACGGCGGCGATCATCGCCGCGGCGCTCTCCTCGGTCGCCGAGATCGCCGAGGTGACGCCGCCCGCGGCCGACGCGCTCACCGGCTATGGGAAGTCCCTCGGCGTCGCGTTCCAGATCCGCGACGACCTCCTCGACATCTACGGCGACGCCGACCTCCTCGGGAAGCCGCTCTTCACGGACTTCCGCGAGGGGAACCCGACCCTCGTCTCCCTAGAAGCGTTCGCGCGCCTCGACCCGAAGCGCCAGGCGGAGTTCGAGGGCCTGTTCCAGCTCCGCCACAAGCGGACGAAGCACCTGCTGCGCCTGAAGGAGCTCACCGACCTCACCGACGCCGGCGCGGAGGTCGCCGCGGAGGCGTCCCGTTGGGCGGACCGGGCCGTCCGGGCCCTCGAACCGATCCCGTTCGGGCCGTACCGCCACCTCCTCGAACTGCTCGCGCGCGGGGCGGCCGACCGCCGCTTCTAGCCCGGCGGCTCGAACGCAAGCTACAAATTCTGCCGGCAGGCTCGAACGGGCACCGGGGCCCCCATGAGCTCGAGTTCGTCCTCCGCATCCTCGGCGGACGGCGCCGTCACGTTCGACCGGTTGCCGCCCCGCTGGGAGCCGACGCCGGTGATCCCGCAACGCCCGCTCGGCGTCGCGGTCCTCGCGGTGCTGATCGCGCTCTTCGCACTCGTGCTCCTGCTCGCCGGGGTCTTCTTCCTGCTCGCGAGCTACTTCGGGCCGTTCGTGCCGTCGTCGCTCGAGGTGATCCCGTCGCTGGACGTCTGGGGTGCGGCGATCGTCGCGATCCTCGGGGCCGCCCTGCTCGGGGTCGCGACGGCGCTCTGGAACCAGGAGACGTGGGCGCTCTGGACGACGATCGTCCTCGTCTTCGCGACGACGACGTACCTGTTCTTCACCGAGTCGATCACCGTCCTCCTCCTGATCTTCATCGTGCTGTTCGTCTACCTTATCTCGGTGCGCCGATACTTCTACTGATGCGCCTCCTGCTCGCGCAGCTCGCGCCCCGGCCGGGCGATGTCGGGGCGAACGTCGAGCGGATCCGGTCGGCGGTCTCCGTCGCTCCGGTCGACCTCGCCATCTTCCCCGAACTGTTCCTCTCGGGCTACCGCGTCGGGGACCGGATCCATCGGCTCGCGCTCCGCGAGGGGGACGCGCCGACCTCCGCCCTCCGGGCGATCGCGCGCGAGTCCCGCGCGACGCTCGTCGTCGGGGCGCCGCTCGTCTCGCCCGAGCGCGCCGGCGAGGTCCAGAACGCCGTCCTCGCCGTTCGGCCGGACGGCGAGATCTACGTCCAGGTGAAGCGGTACCTGCCGACGTTCGGCCCGTTCGAGGAGGGACAGCACTACACGCCGACCGACGAGAGCCATCCCGTCCCGGTGCAGGCCCGCTCCGTCGGGCTCGAGATCTGCTACGACACGTTCTTCCCCGAGGTCTCCCGGGCCCTCGCGCTGGAGGGCGCGGAGCTCCTCGTCGTCGTCTCCGCGTCGCCCACCACGAGCGGCCCGCTCTTCGCGCGCCTGCTGCCCGCGCGGGCGATCGAGAACGGCTGCCCGGTGGTCTACGTGAACCGGGTCGGGGTCGAGGACGGCGTCGTGTTCGGCGGCGGGTCGGGGGCATGGGACTCTCGCGGGGAACCGATCGCGACGACGGCGCTCTCGGCGAGCGGTCTCGCTCCCGAGGAGGCGCTCCTCACGCTCGAGATCGACGTCGTCGACGCGGCCCGGTGGCGTCCGTTCCGCCCGGTCCTGCGCGACGTGGCGACCCGACCGGGCGGGCGTCCCCCGGCGGCCGGCTAACGGATCCCCAGCAGCACGCGATTCTCGAGGATCTGCCAGACGACGTCCGTGGTGCGGAAACCGGCGGCCCGCAACCGCCGCACGTGCTGGGCGAGCGTCACTTCGCGCTCCTTCGGGTGCCCCGCCTCGCGCCGATCGTGCTCGGCGAACGCGTCCGCGAGCGCGGGGTCCTTGCGCGCATCGACCCACCACTCCCGCCACGCCTGCCACTCCTTCGCCCGTCGGATCTGCCGCCGCCGAAGGAAGATCCGCACCGTGCCGGCGCCGATCCGCCGGAGGTCCCGCTGAGCCGGCTCCCAGGGAAGGTAGTCTCCGTTCAGGAACACCCCGCGCGGCCGGATCGCCCGACCGAGGTCGGAGTAGAGCCGCGAGAGCTGCGCGGGCGTGAGCCAGTGGAGGGCCGTGGTGCTCACGGCCGCATCGAACCGGCGCGAGGGAAGCGCGGACCTCCAGCCCGGCGCCCCGAGCTTCGCGTCGACCCAGGTGAGCCGGCCGCCGAAGGTGCCGAGCGCGCCCTGACCGATCCGGCGGACGACGGGATCGTAGTCGACGGCGAACGACCGGGCCGCCGGAAACCGACGCAGGATCCGGGCGCTGAACGAGCCCGGACCCGCCCCGAGGTCGAGCACGGTGAATCGGCGGCCGAGCTGGGCCTCGAGCACGTCCATCATCGTGGTGAACCGCGCCTCGCGCGTCGGGTTGAACGACTCCTGCTGCCGGTCCCAGCGATCGAGCCAGCGGGTCCAGTGCGCGCGCCCGGGTTCGTGCGGCATCGTGCGCCCACGCGGACCGGACGGAATAAGGCCGTCGCACCCGGGTCCGGCCGCCCGGCCCCCGAGCGCATCGCTCAACTCGAACGAGGGCCTTATAGCGGCGGCCGCGCCCCCCTCCGCTCGGTGACCCCGCCTCCCACCATCGCGCAACAGCTGGCGGCGAAGCAGCGCGAGATCTCCGTCGCGGAGTTCTTCGAGCGGAACCGCCAGATCCTCGGGTTCGACAACCCGCAACGCGCCCTCCTCACGACGGTCAAGGAGGGCGTCGACAACAGCCTCGACGCGGCCGAGGAGGCTCGCGTCCTCCCCGAGGTCCAGGTCGAGATCTCGAAGGAGTCCGAGGAGCGCGTCCGCGTCGCGATCACCGACAATGGCCCGGGCATCCTCCGCAAGGAGATCCCGAACGTCTTCGCGCGACTACTCTACGGATCGCGGTTCCACTCGAACCGCCAGGCGCGGGGCCAGCAGGGGATCGGCATCTCGGCGGCGGTACTGTACGCCAACCTGACGACGGCCCGACCCGCCCACATCACGTCGAAAGTCGAAGAGGAGGAGGCGGCCCACGTCCTCGACCTCGTCATCGACACCCAGAAGAACCAGCCGCGGGTCGTGAACGAGGACGTCGCCCTGTGGGATCGGGAGCATGGGACGCGGGTCGAGCTCGTCCTGAAGGCTCGGTACATCCGCGGCCGGCAGTCCCCCTACGAATACCTGCGCGGTACCGCGATCGTCAACCCCCATGCGCGCATCGTCCTCGTGGAACCCGACGGGACCCGGGTCACCTTCGAGCGCGCGGCGCAGGAGCTGCCCGTCCTCGCGAAGGAGACCCTCCCCCATCCGTACGGCCTCGAGCTCGGCGAGCTCGGCTACTTGCTGAAGGCGACCCGACGGCCCAATCTCGGTGAGTTCCTCTCCAAGGATCTCGCCGGGGTCGCCCCGCGGGGGGCCCGCGAGATCTTCGAGAAGTCCGGGCTCCGGCCGACGCGTCCGCCGGCGTCGATCCAGGGCGTGGAGCAGGAGAAGTTGCTCGCCGCCCTTCACGAAGTGCCGCTCGTCGCGCCGTCCGGCGAGTGCCTCTCCCCGATCGGGGCGGTCCTGATCAAGCGGGGGCTACGGAACGTGCTCGGCGAACTGCGGCCCGAGTTCTACGCGCCGCCGGTGAGCCGACCCCCGAAGGTCCGCGGCGGATTCCCGTTCATGGTCGAGATCGGGCTCGTCTACGGTGGGGGCCTCCCCCCCGACCAGCCGGTCCAGATCCTCCGGTTCGCGAACCGCGTGCCGCTCCTGTTCCAGCAAGGGGCGTGCGCGATCACCAACGCGATCTCGAACCTGGACTGGCGGCGGTACGGCCTCGAGCAGAAGGGCGGCTCGGGACTCCCGTCCGGCCCGGCGGTGATCCTGGTGCACGTCGCCTCGACGAAGATCCCGTTCACGAGCGAGGCGAAGGAAGCCGTCGCAGAGGACCCGGAGATCGACAAGGAGCTGACGCTCGCCCTCCAGGCGGCGGCCCGGCACCTGCGGGCCCACATCTCCCGGATGAGCCGCCGGAATTTCGCGAGCGACAAGTTCGCGATCATCCAGCGGATCCTTCCGAAACTCGCCGAGAAGACGAGCGATCTCGTCGGAAAGCCCGCCCCGGATCTGACCCCGGTCATCACGCGCATCATGGACGTCGTGAACGTCGAGACGCGCCTCACGAGCGAGGGGGGCGAGGTCCGGATGCCGGTCGAGGTGACGAACTACACCCCGCGGCCCCGGGTGCTCGAGCTGTTCGTGGAGATCCCGCCCGACGAATTCGCGGTCGCGACCTTCGCGCCCGCGCCCGAGGGCACGGAACCGGGCCTCGGCCGGGCGTGGTGGACCCTCCCGAAGCTCGCCCCGAACGAGCGGGCGCAGATCGAGGTCAAGTTCCCGCCGAAGACCGACGTGGATCAGAGCGACCTGGACTGGTACGTGGCGGGGATCGACGAGGCCCACGTGCTCGGGGCCGATCCGCTGCCCGGGGACTGGGACGTGCGGCTGCCCCGGACGATCGTCGAAGCGGCCGAAGCCGCCGCGGCCGAGTCGACCGCGTCGCCGGACGAAGAGGAGGTGGATTACGATGCCGCCGAGTCGGGCGCGCCCGCGAGCGACGAAGAGTGACGACGACGATCTGCCCAAGATCCGCGCCGACGCCCTCCAGCCGACGCTCGACCTGGCGGAGCAGATCTACCGGCAGCTCTCGAACGGCGAGATCCCCCGGATGCGCCTGCCGCTGCGCACGAAGCAGAACCTGGCGTTCCAGACCCGGGACGGGGTCTGGCGTCTCGGCAAGGCGATGGGGACGCGGAGCGCGCGAAAGCTCGACGGCGCGTTGATGCTGCTCCGGACGTTCTATCTCGTCGATTTCATCAACGAGATGTCCCGCGACAAGAAGACGTCGACCCTGCGGGAACTCTACTACATCAGCGAGGCGTGGGAGGACGCGAAGTTCCACAGCGAGGACGAGTCGAACCTCCTCATCGAGGACCTCGAGGTGATGTGCGAGCGCCTGCGCGAGGACTTCCGGCTGCATCCCGAGGAGAACGGCGCCTCGGTGATCGGCGACCTCACGATCAAGGAGAAGAACCGTAAGGGCGCGGTAAAGAAGATCAACTGCAAGGACGACGTCGGCGACGGCGGCTACTCCCTCCCGTTCAATGTCGAGAAGGAGAAGATCGAGTTCGTGGGAACGAGCGCGAAGTTCGTGATCGCGATCGAGTGCGGCGGCATGGTCGATCGGCTCGCCGAGAACAACTTCGACGAGGACCAGGACGCCATCCTGCTGCATCTGAAGGGCCAACCGGCCCGCTCCACGAGACGCTTCCTCCGGCGGATCACGGAAGAGCTGAAACTCCCGGTCGTCGTGTTCACCGACGGCGACCCCTGGTCGTTCCGGATCTTCGCCAGCGTGGCGTACGGCGCCATCAAGACCGCGCACCTCTCGAGCTACCTCGCGACGCCCTCGGCGGAATTCCTCGGCGTGACGGCCTCGGACATCGAGAACTACGATCTGCCGTCCGACAAGCTCTCCGAGCAGGACGTCCGGGCGCTGCAGGCCGAGCTCACCGACCCCCGGTTCGGGACCGCGGATTGGCGCGCGGAGATCGAGCTCATGCTCAAGAACGGGAAGAAGGCCGAGCAGCAGTCGCTCGCGAAGTACGGCCTCAACTACGTGACCGAGCACTACCTGCCGGAGAAGCTGACCGAGATGGGGGTCCTGTAGACCCCCGAAGACGAGTTCGTGGACGCGCGCTCGACGGCGCCGGTGACGGCGGTTCGGTCTCTCGGGCCGGACGTCGTGGCGCGGAGCGTGACGTAGCGAGGCGGGCGGCCGTGACCCGGGCCGACGATAAGTCTTAACGGGCGGAATCGTTTCCTCGTCCGGATGGGAACGTCGCTCGGCCAGCGATTCCTCGCCGAGTTCGTCGGCACGTACGTCCTGGTCCTCTCAATCGCGGGCGGGGTGGTCTTCTCCGACCACGGACCGATCACGGACCCCCTTGGGGTCGACCTCGTCGCCTCCCTCGCCCTCGGATTCGGGGTGCTCGGCGCCGCGTACGCGTTCGGCGACCTATCGGGGGCGTACTTCAACCCGGCGATCACGATCGGCGGATGGCTCGCGGGACGCCTGCCGGGACGGGACGTCGTCCCGTACATCGTCGCGCAGGTGCTGGGGGGGATCACCGCGGCGGGCGTGGTGGCCGGTGTCGCCTACGGGAACCCGGCGGTGTTCGCGACCGCCCAGCACACCGCGATCGCCTCTCAAGGCTACGCCGGCAACGGCTCCCCGTACACCGTCGCGCTCGGCTCGGTGTTTCTCCTCGAGGTCGGACTGACGTTCGTCCTCGTCTTCGTCGCCCTCTTCGCGACGCGGTCCGAGGGGTCGACGAAGAATCTCGCACCGGTCGGGATCGCCCTGACGCTCGCGATGACCAACCTGATCGCGATTCCGATCGACGGCGCGTCCGTCAACCCCGCGCGCAGCTTCGCCCCCGCACTCGTCGCGGCCGCCTGGCCCGGCAGCACGTGGGCGATCCAGCAGGACTGGGTGTTCTGGGTCGCCCCCATCCTCGGCGCGATCCTCGCGGCCCTGCTCGAGCGAGCGTTGCGGCCGACGCCCGGATCCCACTAGCCGCCCGCGAACGCGCGACCGCCCGCGCTCACCGAACCGTCGAGCGGGCGGACCGAAGGTCGAAGCGATCGGCCTCCATCACCTTGTTCCACGCGCGAACGAAGTCGGCCACGAACTTCCCCGAAGCGTCGGCGGCGCCGTAGACCTCGGCAAGAGCTCGCAGCTCGGAGTTCGAGCCGAAGATGAGGTCGACCCGGGTGCCGGTCCAACGTCGCTCGCCGCTCGCGCGGTCGCGACCTTCGAACAGATTCTCGTCGGACGTGGGCGTCCACTCCGTGCGCATGTCCAGGAGGTTCACGAAGAAATCGTTGGTCAGCGCCCCGACTCGCTTCGTGAAGACCCCGTGCGGCGACTGGGCGAAGTTCGCGCCGAGCACCCGCAGCCCTCCCGTCAGGACGGTCATCTCGGGGGCGGTCAGGGTCAGCAACTGGGCCCGGTCGACCAGCAGCTCCTCGGCCGGCACGGCGAACGAGGTCCGAAGGTAGTTGCGGAACCCATCCGCGACCGGTTCGAGGTGTCCGAACGACTCGACATCGGTCTGCTCCTGGGACGCGTCCGCGCGGCCGGGCGCGAACGGAACCGTCACGTCGTGACCGCCCTGTTTCGCGGCCTGCTCGACCGCGGCGCCCCCTCCGAGCACGATCATGTCGGCGAGGGAGATCTGCGTTCCGCCGGGGTGCGCGGCGTTGAACTTCCGCCGGAGCGCTTCGAGGGCCGTCAGCACCGGGGCCAGGCGAGCGGGTTCGTTGACTTCCCAGTCCTTCTGGGGCGCGAGACGGATCCGTGCGCCGTTCGCTCCGCCACGCTTGTCGGAGCCGCGGAAGGTGGACGCCGAAGCCCAGGCCGTCGACACCAGCTGCGCGACGGAGAGGCCCGAGGCCAGGATCTCGGCCTTCAGCGCCCGGATGTCCGAGGCGTTGACGAGAGGGTGGCGGACGGCCGGCACGGGGTCCTGCCAGATCAATTCCTCGGCGGGGACCTCGGGTCCGAGGTATCGTACCCGCGGACCCATGTCGCGGTGGGTGAGCTTGAACCACGCCCGAGCGAACGCGTCCGCAAATTCGTCGGGGTGGGCGAAGTAGTGCCGAGAGATCCTCTCGTAGACCGGGTCGAACCGGAGCGCGAGATCCGTCACCAGCATGGTGGGCGCGTGGCGTCGGGACGGGTCGAACGCGTCGGGGATCGTCTCGGCGTCTCCCTTCGCCTTGAACTGATATGCCCCGGCCGGGCTCTTCGTCAGCTCCCACTCGTAGCCGAACAGGTTCTCGAAGAAGTTGTTGCTCCATTTCGTCGGGGTAGTGGTCCAGGTGACCTCCGGGCCGCCCGCGATCGTATCCTTGCCCTTGCCGCTACCGAAGCGACTCTTCCAGCCGAGTCCCACCTGCTCGATCGGCGCCGCCTCGGGCTCCGGTCCGACCAAGCTCGGGTCGCCCGCTCCGTGCGTCTTGCCGAAGCTGTGCCCGCCGGCGATCAACGCGACGGTCTCCTCATCGTTCATGGCCATGCGCTTGAACGTCTCCCGAATGTCGCGGGCGGCGGCGCGCGGGTCCGGAGTTCGGTTCGGCCCCTCTGGATTCACGTAGATGAGACCCATCTGCACGGCCGCGAGAGGGTTCTCGAGCTGGCGGTCGCCCGAGTACCGCTCGTCGCCCAACCAGGTGGCCTCCTTGCCCCAGTAGACGGACTCATCGGGCTCCCAGACGTCCGGTCGCCCGCCCCCGAAGCCGAAGGTCTTGAAGCCCATCGACTCGAGCGAGACGTTGCCGGCCAGGATGATCAGGTCGGCCCACGAGATCTGGCGACCGTACTTCTGCTTGATCGGCCAAAGCAGCCGACGCGCCTTGTCGAGGCTCACGTTGTCCGGCCAGGAGTTGAGGGGAGCGAAGCGCTGCTGCCCGCCACCCGCCCCGCCCCGGCCGTCCCCGACCCGGTACGTCCCGGCCGAGTGCCACGCCATGCGGATGAAGAGCCCCCCGTAGTGGCCGAAGTCCGCGGGCCACCAGTCCTGGCTTTCAGTCAGCGACCGCCGGAGGTCGTTCTTGAGGGCGGGGAAATCGAGCTTCTCGAATTCTGCGACGTAGTCGAAGGTTCCGCCCATCGGGTCGGAGAGGGGGGAATTCTGACGGAGGATCCGTAGGTTCAGCTGCTTCGGCCACCAGGCGCTGTTCGATCGCATCCCTTGGTTCGTCGCTCCGTGTGAGACCGGGCACTTTCCCCCGCCTTCTTCGTTGTCTCCGCTCATGGACCGATTCGGGCTCGAACCGTCTATCCGTGCGTTCTCAAAGGGTTTCTGCGTCCCCCGGGGCGGGCGGGGCCGAAGCCATCCACCGCGGCGCCCCGAGCGGCACCGGCCCCATTCGGAGGCAATTTCACGGACCGCGCGAGCGGGCGGATCAATTCCGCTCCCGAACGCGGGCAGCGAACGCACCGGCCCGGTTCGTGCGTTCGATTGGGGAAAACTCCACCGAGGGCCCCGCGCGCGGCCGACCGTGGTTCACGTTAACCCGACGGCCGCGTAGGTATCGGCGTTCAACCACCGGCCCGCCAACTCGGTCGGGGCGTAGACGAACGAGCCCGACGGCCCCCGCTCTCGCCGAAACGGAATCCCCTGCTCGTCAAACTCGGCCCGCTCGGCCCCGACCTCGACGACCTGCTCGGTCAGTCGCACCGGCACGGTGGTTCCGTCGCGGGCGAGCAGCAGCACGTCGTTCGGTTCATCGAGGACCACCCAGGCGACCGGCACGAGCAGGTGCAGGTGAATGAGCTTCGGGCGGAATCGACTCTCGGTCTCCGTCTCGGTGCGCGAGAAGAGCGCGACGTCCTCGTCGCCCACGCGCGCCATGCGCTGGAACTGGAACGAGCGCTGCCGGAACTCGAGCACGTTCACCTCGAGGTCGCCGGAGGTGAGCACGGGCCGCCGGACCCGGTGCGACTACATAAGTCGGCCTCGGTGAGGCGTTCCTCGCCGACCGGTCGCAAGCCAGCCTTATAAACCGACGACCCTACCCGCGCCCGTTCGGGATCCATCGGGATGAAACGTTCTTCGCGGGTTTGGAAGAAGCGCGGCCACATGCGCTGGAAGTGGCGCAAGAAGCGGATGCGCCGCCGCATGCGCGCGCAGAAGATGCGGAAGCAGTAGGCCGCCCGAGCGGCGCGGCATGGCGTGAAGGCGGGCGTACGCTACCGAGTGACGGGGTCGGTAGGGATGGCGACACCGACGAACCATCAATGGCGGCTCCGCGAGCGACCGGTCGGCCCGACCGGGCCGAGCCATTTCACGTGGGCGGAGTCCCCGATCCCGCACGCGGGAGACGGGCAGTTCGTCGTCCGGAACGAGTGGATCTCCCTCGATCCCCACACGGCGTACGATCTCCGGACTTCCGAGGTGTCGCGCGGGTCGATCGCCCTCGGAGCGGTCGTTCCCTCGCTCGCGGTCGGTCGGATCGTCGAGAGCCGGCGTCCCGGCTTCGCCGTGGGGGACCGGGTCCTGGGCGTCTTCGGCTGGGAAGAGTACACGCTCACGGACGGGCAGGGAGCGTTCCCGACCACGAAACTCGCCGACGCAATCCCCGCTCCGCTCGCGTTGGGGGCCCTCGGTCTCACGGGGTTGACCGCCTACTTCGGTACGCTCGAGGTCGGTCAGATCCGTCGGGGCGAGACCCTCCTCGTCTCGGGCGCGGCGGGAGCGGTCGGGTCTGTCGCCGCGCAGATCGGGCGGATCGAAGGACTTCGCGTGGTCGCCGTGGCCGGGGGACCGGAGAAGTGCGCCTGGTTGCGCGCGGAGGCTCGGATCCCCGAGGTCATCGACTACCGCAACGAGGATCTCGCCGCGCGGGTCGCGGAGCTCTGCCCGAAGGGGGTCGACGTCGTCTTCGACAACGTCGGCGGCCCGTTCCTCGACGTCGGGCTCGCGCGGCTGCGTCGCCGGGGCCGCGTCGTGCTGTGTGGCGCGATCTCCCGGTACGAGGCGGAGACCCCGCCGCCGGGACCGAAGAACTACGCGAACCTCATCCTGCGTCACGGGCGGATGGAGGGCTTCCTCGTCACGGATTACGTCGATCGGTTCCCGGAGGCCCAGCGCGCGCTGTCGGGTTGGTTGCGCGCGGGGGAGATCCGGACCAAGGAGGACGTCGTGGTCGGCCTCGCCGAGACCCCGCGTGCGTTCGCGCGGCTCTTCCGCGGCGAGAATTTCGGCAAGCAGCTGGTGCGGCTCGATCCCGGCGCGTCGGACCGTTAGGCTCCGCTCACCAGCCGAGACGATCGAGCTTGCGGGCGGCCTTGGTCTGCTTCTTCCACTCGCGGTAGTGGTCGCGGCAGAGCGGCGCTCGTCGGCCCTTCTCGGGGAGCTGCGGGAACGCCTTGCGCGCCTCGGCGAGCGACAAGCGACGCGCGGCAAGGGCCCCGCAACCGGGGACGGCGCACGGCTCCTCGCCTTCCGGCGCGTCGTCGGCGGGGCTCATCGCCGGGCCTGCCGGGCGACGATCTCCGCGACCAGGTCGGGAATCTCGTACGGGAACCGGGCGACCTTCGCGCCGGCGGCCGAAAGGGCCGCGAGCTTCGTCTCGGCGGTGCCCTTGCCCCGGGAGATGATCGCCCCGGCGTGGCCCATCCGCTTGCCGGGCGGCGCGCTCCGGCCCGCGATGTAGGCGACGACCGGCTTCGTCACGTGATGGCGGATGTACTCGGCTCCGTCCTCCTCGGCGGTGCCGCCGATCTCCCCCACGAGGACGATGACGTCGGTCCCCGGGTCGGCCTGGAAAAGCGGCAGGGCGTCGACGAACGACGTGCCGACGACCGGATCCCCGCCGAGGCCGATGCAGGCGGATTGCCCGAGCCCGTGCTCTTTGATGCCGTTGACGATCTCGTAGGTCAGGGTCCCGCTCCGGGAGATGACCCCCACGCGACCGGGGTGGAACACCACATTCGGGATGATCCCGATCTTCGCGAGCCCCGGCGCCGCGATCCCCGGACAGTTCGGTCCGATGATCCGGCCGCCCTTCGACCGCGAGTAGTGGTACATCACGAGCATGTCGTGGAACGGGATGTGCTCGGTGACGACGACCGAGAGGAGGATTCCCGCGTCGACCGCCTCGACGAGAGCGTCCTTCGCGTACGGGGCCGGCACGAAGATGCAGGACGAGTTCGCCCGCGTCTTCGCCACCGCTTCCTTCACGGTGTCGAACACCGGGACGCCCTCGACCTCGGTACCCGCCTTCCCCGGCGTCACGCCCGCGACGACGTTCGTCCCGAACGCCTTCATCTGCCGCGTGTGGACCGTCCCCTGATGCCCGGTGATCCCCTGGACGAGCACTCGGGTGTTCGCGTCGACGAGGACCGTCATGCCGACCCTCCCGCGGCGGCGACGACCGCCTGGGCGGACTCCTTGAGGGTCGGGATCGAGGTGATCCCGGCCGCGCGAAGGATCTCGATCCCTTCCTTCTCGTTGTTTCCGCGGATCCGCGCGACGAGCGGGAACTTCTCCTCCGCCGGCACCTGCTTCATCGCCTCGACGAGTCCGTTGGCGACCGTGTCGCATCGCGTGACCCCGCCGAAGATGTTCAGGAACACCGCCCTCGGCTTCGCACGCGCCATCAGGAGGAACGCCTCGGTCACCTTCTTCGGGTCATCGGTGCCGCCCAGGTCCAGGAAGACGCCGGGGTTCCCGCCGAATTCCTTCAGCACGTCGAGCGTCGCCATCGTGAGCCCCGCGCCGTTCGCGATGACGCCGATATTCCCGTCGAGCTGGACGAACGCGATGCCCTTCTCCCTCGCCACCTCCTCGAGCGGCGTCCGATCGTCCTGGATGTCGTCGTACTCGGGATGACGGAAGGCCGCGTCGTCCTCGATGATCACCTTCGCGTCGAGCGCGACGAGCCCTTCCCCGACCACGGCGAGGGGATTGATCTCGACGAGCTCCGCATCCTCCCGGTTGAAGAGGGTCCACAACGCGTCGAGGAGGCGATCGAGCGACTTCGCGACCGGACCCGCGACCCCCAGCACCTTCCCGATCTGTCGCTTCTCGTACGCCGCCAGCCCGGGGAACGGGTGGACCGGCGTGCGTTCGATCGCGGCGTCGTCGACCGTCTCGATCTCCATGCCCCCCTGCGCGCTCGCGATCACGATCGGGAGCCGGAGGCTCCGATCGAGCGTCACGGAAAGGTACAATTCGCGGCCGATCGGCAGTTTCTCCTCGAGAAGGACTTCCTTGACCTTCTCCCCTTTGAACTCGAGCGCCAGGATCGCCTCGGCCGCCGCCCGGGCCTCCTCGGGAGTGTTGGCGAACCGAACCGCGCCGCCCTTCCCGCGACCGCCCGAGAGCACCTGCGCCTTGATCACGCACGGCAGCGGGACCGCCCCGCTCGCGACGAGCTTCTCGGCTTCGCTGCCCGATCGCGCGACCTGACCCCGCGGGAGCGGCACGCCGTACTTTCGGAACAGTTCCTTGCCTCGCCACTCGGCAAGCTTGACCATCGGAATCCCCGGCGCGCGGAGGCCGGCGGCATATTAAGGGCGCCGGTCGCCGAAGGCGCGACGGGTCGCGGTTACGGCGGTCCCGGGTGCTTCCGGCCGGTGGATCTCGCGACGAGATTCGAGGCGAGGAGGAGCTCCAGGAGGCGCTCGTGCTTCTTCTCGTCCGACTCCATGCTCTCCCAGAGGATCTGCATCATCCCTCCGAGCTCGGGTCCCAGATCGATCTCGCTCGTCGCTTCCGCTTCGTGCTCCCGACGGATGAGGTGTTCGACGTCGTCGCGGGTGATACCGGTCGGCGCGCTCGAGGCGACCCCTCGATCCAGATAGGAGCCCAGCGAGGCGGCGATCTCGGCGTGGCGGAGACTGTCCGACGCGATCTGTCGGAAGAGCGCCCGCGTGAGCTCGTCCTTGGAGCGCTGGGCGAGCCGCATGCACTCGGTCACGGCGTTTTGTTCCCCCGCGATCCGGTCCCGCAACCAGCTCGGGATCTTGCGCTGGAGCTCGGGGCTCAGCGTCTTCCCTCCCTTCGTCGCCCGCCCGCGGGCCGGCGGCGCGACCCGTTCCCCGAGCGCGATCGACGCTTCGAGGATCACGCGGACCCCAGGGCTGCCCTCCTGGATCCGCTGGGCCGCCGTGTGCGCGATCCGGCGGGCCTCCTCGTCGCGCAGGTAGGTCGAGAGCGTCGGACCGAGCCGCTTCCCCGACAGGTACTGCGATACGGACGAGGGCACGATCCCGAGATGGATCGCGGTCTGGCGCTCCGAGAGGCCGAACGTTTCGACCAGCTCGCGCGCGACGAGCGCCTGCATCACCTGGACCCAGACGACCGGGGACGGCGCGGATTCGGCCATCGCGTTAGATGGCGTTCACTGCGAATCCCAGCAAAAAGCCGACCATCACGCCGACGTAGACGAGCTGGTTCCGCCGGATCGACAGCTCTCGCGACTCGAGCGGGCGGAACGCGACGCGCAGCATCGGCAGGATCACGTAGGCGATCGCTCCGATCGCGAGCGCGTCGAAGATGCAGATGAACAGGTCGTTGCTCCAATAGTACCCGATCGCGCCGCCCAATAGCGTCGGGAGTCCGCCGACGAGGAACAAGCCGACCATCAGCCCGACGTTCCGCCGGGCGTTCGTCCCCAGGAACGGGGAAGCGATCGGGAATCCCTCCGTGACATTCTGCAGGAAGAAGCCGAGGAACACCACGGCGAGGATCCCGAGCGCGCCCGCGGTCCAATTCACGCCGAACACGAGCCCCTCGGTGAGGTTCTGGAGCCCGATCCCGAGGGCGATGATCAGCGCGGTGTTGCGCGGTCCGGACTCGCCGACCGGGGCCGCGGCGCTCGCGACCGGGTCCCCGGCCGCCACGCCGCGGGGCGCGCGGTTCGGCAGGTTGTCGACGGCGTAGAGCCCGAGGAACGCGACCAGGAACGCGATGCCGAACGCGATCGAGTACCCCGCGTCGGCCACGTACCCGTTCGGGTACAGGATCGGGGCGACGTCGGAGAAGACATCCGCGAGCAGAAAGACCAGGATTCCGATCGCGGCGGCGTTCAATCCCGTCGCCCAACGCCCTTGGGCCCGCTTGCTATAGACGATCGGCAGCGACAGAAAGATCGATAGTCCCATCGCGCTGGTCAACGCCATGAAGAGCAGGAAGTCGCTCATCGGTTCTCCGCTGCCACTGACGCGTGGCGCGATTTAAGCGCTTTGCCAGTGAACGTGCTACAAACAAATTTCACTACGTGAATATACACGCCCGCGGATGCTGGAACTCGAATTCCTCTCGAGCGACGCAGTGAGATCGGCCAAGACCCCGGGCCGCTCGGTCTCTATCGGCGGCGGCGCCCCCGGGGCGAGCGCGCCTTGCGGTGAGGGCGGGGTGACCGAGCTGTGACATCGGTATCGGATTTCTGCGACGGGAGCATTCCGCCGATTTCGTCGAGCAACCGCCCTGCGACGTCCGATTTCGTCCCACGGTTCCAGTGAGCCTTGCCCACGGGAGGGATGATCAGCGCATCCGTGGTCGGCGCGCCCATCGTAGCGACGTCGTTCGCGACGACCCAGTTCGCGCCCGTTTCCCGCGCGAGCTCGCGGCCTGCGCTCTCGAGCGCAGCATCGCCCTCTCCCGCGAGCAGCTTGAACGCGACGATCTGCGTCGGGGCCGGCGCCAGCGAGCGAAGCTCGGGGAGGAACTTGGGGGCCCGTTCGAGGGAGACCGAGAGCGACGTCTGATCTGCGCTTCGGATCTTCCCCGGCCGCTTCTCGACCGTAAAGTCCGATAAGGCCGCGGGGACGAGGACGGCGGCCGACGCCGCGAGCTCCGAACGTCGCTTGCGCGACAAGGCGAGGAGGTCGCGAACCGATTGCCAGGATGCGGTTGGCAGGAAGGGCGGGACGGGAACGCGGAGCGCGCCCGACCAGAGTTGGACGTCGGCGCCCCGGTAATGCGCCTGAGTCGCGAGCGCAACACCAAACGCTCCGGAGCTTTCGTTCGTCAAGGAGCGGACCGAGTCGAGCGGCTCTCGAGCCGCCCCGGCGATCACGATGACCCGCCGACCGCGCCACGGTCCGTCGGCGATCCGGTGCAGCACGGCCGCGGCGACGTCCTCGGGCGAGGCGATCTTCTCCTCTCCCTCGGTCGACGCACCGGCGATGATCCCGACCCCCCAGCCCTGGAGCCGCTCGAGACTCTCGCGAACGGCCGGATTGAGCCCCATGTGAGCGT
Source organism: Thermoplasmata archaeon (assembly GCA_035507575.1). Lineage (GTDB taxonomy): Archaea > Thermoplasmatota > Thermoplasmata > Lutacidiplasmatales > UBA184 > Lutacidiplasma. The sequence goes on from DATJNY010000006.1 coordinate 19,619, forward strand.
GCATCGCCGGCGCGATCAGCATCGGCACGCCGCCCCCAAGGGCCACCGACGCGCACGAGGTGACCGGCGTGTCGTCGATCCCGTGCGCAATTTTCGAGATCGTGTTGGCGGTGGCCGGCGCGATCAGGTACAGGTCGGCCCGACCCTCCCCCGGACCGAGCAGCGTCACGTGCTCCACGTTCCCGGTCAGCTGAAGCACGACCGGATGCCCGGTCGCGAACTCGAGGGCCTCCGCCGTGACGATCCGGGTCGCCTCGGAGCTCATGACCGCCTGGACGTCGGCACCGTGGCGGATCAGTTCCCGGATGATCTTCGGGGTCTCCACGGCCGCGATCGACCCGGAAACTCCGACGAGGACGCGCTTCCCGGCGAGGAGTTGGGTCGTCCGCCCCCGGATAATGTGACTTGGATGCATGGGTCGAAGCGCTCGCGCCCGTCGGTCCGAAGGTCGGGGGGCGCCTATTAGCCCCGCGGCGAGCGACTCCGCGGCTTAAAGAGTCCGGACCGCTCGCGACGCCGATGGCCGACCAGGTCGGGGAGAAATCCGCGAAGGAGCCGCCTCTCCTGGAGCAACCGCTCCCCATGGTCGCCTCGACCAGCCAATTCGCCGAGATCTTGCACGGGGTCGGCGGACCGAAGCCGACGGTCGCGCCAAAGGAGGTCGAGCGCGGCGTGGTCGTCTTCGACCTGGACGGGACGCTGCTCGACGACCTCGGGTTGATCTGCGACGTCGCGGCCGACGTAATGTTCAAGGCGTTTGGGACCCCGCCGGACGAGGCCCGGATCCACTATCTCGCGACGACCGGCATGCCGTTCGAGGCCCAGCTCGCGCAACTGTACCCCTCCGCCCCGGCCGACCTAAGGGCCTCCACCGCCCGCACGTTCCATCAACGCAAGGTCACGGAAGCGTATGCGAAGGTCAAGCCGTTCCCGGAGGTCCCGAAGCTCCTGAAGCGCCTCGACCGCGAGCGGTGGACGCTCGACGTCTCGACCGGAGCCGAGACCGAGATGGCGGAGCTCCTGCTCGAGCGGGAGGGTCTTCGCTACTGGTTCGAAGATGTCCTGGGTTCCGCGGAGGGCACGAAGCGGGAGCACCTCACCGAATACCGTCGACGGTACCCGAAGGCCCGGATGTTCTTGGTGGGCGACTCCCGTTTCGACATGGAGGCCGCCCAATCCGTCGAGGGTGTGGCGCCGATCGGAAGGGCCTCCTCCCTGAAGGGCTGGGCACTCACTCCGCTCGACCTCGAGCAGTGGGGGGCGAAGTGGGCGGACTATTCCCTCTCCGGTCTTCCCGAGGCCCTCGCGCGCTTGGAATCGGCCGCGACGAAGCGATCGGCGAAGCGTCGCCCGGCGGCCCGGCGAGGGCGAAAGTAGGGCCGGGACCGAGAGTCTCAAGGCGCGGGGGTCTGCCCCGCTCCCCTTTGAACCCGGGTCGAGGGATCCACAGTCCCCCAGGATAGGCCAAGCTACCCCATCCCGGCCACGAGTCGAGGAGGCCGGCCCCGGGAGAAAAGGTTTCGCTCGATTCCCCGAGCGGAGCTCGCCCGGCAGCAGCCCCGGCGGTATCCCGGGCCCTCGTTCCGCCCGAGGAAATCGTAAAGACCCATCCCACCACGCAGGAGCGAGGGAGCAACATCATGACCGCGGATGGGGATCGACGCTTGGGGCTCATCTTCGGCGTGGTCTCCGCGGTCTTGCTCGTCGTCGACGCGGTGCTCCGGTTCCTCGTCGGGATCATCTTCTTCGCGACGGGCCGGGAGATCGCGGCGCTCGGCTCGGCGAACAGCGCCGTCATCTTCCTCGTGCTGGGACTCGTGATCGGCTTCTTCGCTTTCCTCGGGCGGAGTCGAGGGCCCGACCGAAGCCTCGCTGCCGGGGTGATTCTGATCGTCCTCGCTTTGGTCGGGTGGCTCGCGCTGGGCTTCGGCGGGAGCCTTCTCGCGATCCTCGCCGCCGTCTTCGCCCTGGTCGCGGGGATTCTGTTTCTCGTCGCGGGTCGCTGACGCGACCGATTAGAGCTCTTAGGAAGGCGGGAAAGGGTTACTCGAAAGAGCGCAGGTTCGGAGCCGCCCTAGGTTCCGGACACTGTGATCACGATGTTAGTATACGCGATCGGAAGGTTACCAGAACCCGAAGGACCAGCGTCCAGAAACACGTTCAACTGGCCCGAGAATGCTGGGTCCATCGGCGTGGTGTCCGAAATCGAGAAAGCCGCGACGCCCGGGCTCGCGCCCCCTGTCGTCGTGATGTAGAACGTGTCCAGTTGGCCAAGTCCCGTCGAGGGAACGCCCATCCACGTAATCTCCTCGAAGAAGTCATTCGGGTTGGTAGTGCACGCCGCGGTGCCTGGCTCGTAAACGCTCACGTTCGACGTAGCCGCACTCCATGTGGTGCCCGTCCCGCAACTCACGCCCGTCGATTCGACGAGGGTCAGAGTCAGCGAGGTCACCTTATCGCTCGCAAAAATCGTATCGCCGGGAACGCTCACCGAACCCGCATTCTGATTCGTTGGGGCAACGGTAATCCCGCTCAGCGAGGCAGCCACGACGTACCCGCCGGCCATCACCAGGATCGTGAGGATTGTCGCAGCGTAGATCGTTCGGCGTCGTACTTGTGTTACCATTTCTCCGCCTCGAGGGTAAAAGTGAACATGCGAAGACTGCGTATTTATACGCATTGACTCGCTTTAGCCGCGAGGCGAATCGAGCTCACGGGCCAACAAGTACAATTGGGACAAGCGCGCAGTCATGGCTTAGGAGCCCTCTCGGTCCCCAGACTCGATGAGCACTCGAACAACCTCGCGCTCGAACGTTCCCCCGTCAGCTGGTCAGAGCCCCGCCCACGGCGCGCTTCCCTTAATCGGCCTGACCGGGCTCCTCCTTGCGGCCGCGCTCGCGCTGTTCGCGCTCGCTCCCGCGTGGGGCCCGAACCACCTTCCTCTCTACGAACTGCTCTTGGGTCTGGCCATCGTTGCGGCCATCGGATCTACGGTTTCGTGGTTCTACGGGTCCGACGAAGCCGAGTCTCCCCCCACTCAAAGTCGCCCGAGGCCGCCGCCGGCTCAGGAGTTGGGCCGGCCAGCCCCCGAGGTTAGGTCGATCGGGCCAGGGCCAGACCGTTCGACGTCGCAGCCCCGAGCAGTGGCCGGCGCGAAACCGTGGGACGAGGATCCTCTTCCACCGGCGGTCGCGCACGGACCCCGGCCGGTGCTCACCACTCCCGATGACCCTGGCGAGATCGGACGGGCCCTCGAAGAGATCGCCGAGATCCAGCGGCAGCTCGTGACCCGGTCGCGGACCGATGGGCCCGCGCCCGAGAGCCCGGCGCGGAGTTAAGACCCGGCCGAGTGCTGCGGCCCCCATGGATCCTGTACCGCTCGCCAGCGTCGATGCGACGGCGCTGCGCTGGCTGCGGCGCCGAGAGTCTCCGCTGGAGTTCGATCTGCTGGCCGGGGATCGACTCGTCGGCTCGATGACGTGGGGGAGCAAGTCCGGAACGCTCGCCACGTTCGCGACCGCCTCCACCACCTGGACGTTGAAACGTGGGGGCTTCCTGAATCCCCACATCACGGTCCGCGCGGCCGGTAGCACGGCCACTGCCGCTCGGCTAAGCGTTCACCTCAACTATCATCGGATCGAGGTCACCGGCGCGGGTGCCTATCGGTTCCACCGCGCCGGGGTCCTCGTCCCGGCCTGGAAGGTCACGGAAGAAGGCGGTAGCGAGGTCCTCCACGTCGAGCCGGTCCGCGAGGGGCGAAAGCTCACCGCGGGAGCGGTGCTGGCGAGCGAGGCCGCCACGCGGAAGCCCGCGTTCCCGCTGCTCGTGGGGACCAGCTGGTACTTCATCGTGCTCGCGTGGTTCGAGGACGAGACCCTCGCCGCCCTCGAGCCGGCCTGAGCGCCGCCCCGTCCCTATTGCGCGGAGGGACCGTCCCGGTTCACGGACTGCTTTTCGAGAGCGAGAAAGCAGGCCGAGCAGAGGTTGTGCATCCGCTCCCACCCCTCGGAGGGAGCGGAGGTGAAGCGCGAGATGACCTTCCCACAGGAGTCGCAGACGAGCTGGCCGTCCTTCAGCATCGAGCCCGCACGAGCAGGCGGGGGTACAAAAGGCGTGAGGCCCGCCGCGTTAACTCCCTGGGGGAAAGCCGAGCGCCTTCAGGAGCCGGGGGATCATCACGTCGTAGCGGGGCCCCTTGTCAAAGTGCCCACCCTCGAATTCCTCGTGCTCCACCGGCGCCCCCTGCTTACGGATCGCTGCCGCCAGGATCCGGGCGCTGACATCGAGCCCGAACTCGTCGCGCGTTCCCCCGTCGACGTAGACGTACCGCAGGCGTCGCGCCGCTTCGGCGTACCGCGGGAGTTCCAGCATCCGGACCGGGTCCCAGGCGAGCCATCGGGACCAGACGTCGTCCCGCAACGCTCCGGTTTCGAGGTCGAACGGGAGCTCGAAACGTCCCGGCTCCGACTCGATCGGCGAATAGCAGGACGCGTAGGCCAGGATCGACATCGCCTGAGCGGCCGAGTTCTGCGGCGTGAACCGGCCGATCGGCCGGGCGAAGACCTTGCGGAGGAACGCCTCGGGACCACCGTCCTTGCGCAGCTCCCGGAACGTCGCCGGAAAGTCGGTGGGATAGCAGTATTCGAAGTAGGCATCGCCCGCGTTTGACCCGATCGCGGGGAACATCTCGGGGTGGCGTAGGGCGAGGACGACGGCCCCGTACCCGCCGCTCGAGGTCCCCAGGATCGCGGTCGGTCCGGTCCCATAGTTTTGCTGGACCCAGGGGACGATCTCCTCCACGACGTAGTCCTCGTACCGGCCGGTGGCCGTGGAGTTCAGGTACTGGCTGCCCCCGAGGCTCGTGATGCAGTCCGGAGCGACCATCACCGCTTCCGCGGCACGGCCCGATCGAATCAGCCGGTCGAGCCGGGCGACGATCGTCTCATCCATGAAACGGGCAGGTTCGAGCTGCGTCCAACCGCAGCCGGAGTAGCCGCTCAAGAGCACAAGCAACGGGCGTCCGCGCGTGGTGCCCGACGGCGGCACGTAGACCGGCAGGGACCGTTTCGACGGATCCCCCCACGGGTTGCCTTGGAGTGCCCGGCTTTCGTGCTGGTGAGGCTCCACCTTCCCGTGGAGCGGCCCCGGGTAGACCTCGTCGGATCGGAGCTCGACCGGAACCCGCCAAGAGGGCATTCTGACCGCCGGGGACCCAGTGCGACGAGGCTCAATAGTGCACGGTGACCCGCGGGAAGGCGCGAACTTTAGTGGCCGGAGGGCCTCGTACCGCGTCGCATGGAGCGCGTCGGCGAAGCGGCGTTCGACGGGAATCGGCTGCGCCGTTCCGGAACATGGGTCGTCGGATTCCTCGCGGATTGGTGCCCCTACTGTCGTTCGTTCGCCCCCGCGCTCGAAGCGATGGAGCGCGCAGGTGGGCGGAACGTCCTCTGGGCCGAAGTGAACGACGAGGAAAGCCCGCTCTGGGATCGATTCGAGATCCGCGTCGTCCCGACGCTCTTGGTCTTCCGCGACGGCGCCGAGGTGTTTCGACGCGATGGGCGCTTCGCCCGAGGCCTCAACGCCAAGGACGTCACCGCCGTCGAGGCGTTCCTCGGGCCGGCCTCACCACCGCCGACCTAGACAGCTCCGGGCACCGGCGCGGCATCGCTTTAGCCCCCTCCGGCTCGGACGGTCGATGCCGTCGACGGCCGGGACGCATACCGACGCGAAGCCCGTCGCCCTGATCACCGGCGGCGGGACCGGAATCGGCCGCGCGATCGGGGCGGCACTCGCCCAGGATGGGTACAACCTCGCCATCGCGAGCCGTTCGGCGGACCATCTCTCGGCAGGGGCCGGAGAGTTGCGCGGCAAGGGGGCCCGGGTCCTCGAGGTCCCAACCGACGTGCGCGTCCCCGACCAGGTCGACCGACTTCTGGATGCGGTTCGAAAGGAGTACGGGCGGCTCGACGTGCTGGTCAACAATGCCGCCGGCAACTTTCTCGCCCCGGCGGAGAAGATCACCCCGAACGGGTGGCGAGCGGTCGTCGGCATCGTCCTCGACGGCACGTTCTTCTGTTCTCGGGCGGCGCTTCCCCTCCTGCGCCAGTCCCCGGCGCCGTCGATCGTGAACATCATCGCGTCGTACGCTTGGATGGCGGGACCGGGCACGGCGCATTCGGCCGCGGCAAAGGCCGGCGTGCTGGCCCTGACCCGGACGCTCGCCGTGGAGTGGGCTCGATACGGCGTCCGGGTGAACGCGGTCGCCCCGGGTCCGGTGCGGACGGAGGGGACCGACCGCCAGCTCTGGGTGTCGGAGACGGTGGTGGACGCGGTGCAGCACGGAGTGCCCATGGGCCGCTTCGGGACGCCCGAGGAGATCGCAGAGAGCGTCCGGTTCCTGGCGAGTCCACGGGCGAGCTACATCACCGGTCAGGTGATCGCGGTCGACGGCGGCCAGTGGCTCGGGAAGGGCGTGATGGACCTCCTCACGGCCGCGTTCGGGACCGACGGTCCCGGTCAATGACGGTCCGGGGGGCCCGTCGCCCCGTCAGCTGACCGGCACGTTGCGTTCCAACAGGAACGTGGACAGGAGCCCCACGTACTGGTGGGGCCGGGAGAGTTGCGGAGTGTGCCCGACGTCCGGGATCTCGATTACGTGGCTGTTGCGCATTCGATCGCCGAGGGCGCGGAGGATCCGGTGGAGGAATGGGGGACTCAGGCCGCCCACCGTCAGCAAGGTCGGCACCATCAGCTCGTGCAGAAGTTCAGGATCTGGCCCGTACGCCTCGGGATCCCGGAACTCCTCGACCCATCGATCGATCGTGCGGCCGAACGTCGCCCGGGCCGCGGGCGGCAGCCGCTCCCACGCCCCCGGCTCGGTCGCGAACGCGTCGACGAGTTCCCGGGCCGCACCGTCCCGGTCGCCGTCCGCGACGCGCTGCTGGATCCGACGCGCCCCCTCGAGCAGCGCTTCCCCTTCGGGCGCGGTCGAGGCTTCGGCGAGCAGCAGCCCGGCGAACGGGGGCTCGTGGAGCGCGAGGCTGCGCACCATCTCCGGTCGCTCATGGGCCAGGCGCAGCGCGACCGCCCCACCGTAGGAGTGCGCGACCACGTGCGCCGGGTAGAGGTTCAAGGACTCGAGCAGGCCCGCGAGGTCGGACGCGTCGTCCCGGACCGGCCGCGGGCGCGGAGCGAAGGCGCTCTCCCCGTGCCCCCGCCGGTCGTACGTCACGACTTCGAGCGCGTGGGCCAACCCCGGGACGACGAGGTCCCAGGAGTGACGGTCGACCAGGGATCCGTGGATCAATACGGTCGGGTCGCCCCCGGTCCCGTGTACCTCGTACGCGAGGTCGATCCCCGCCACCGACCGGATCGGCAAATCTCGCTCCCGACCCCGCTCCCACCCGCGCGTTCGTATTAGTTCCAAGGTCGCCCGCGGGAGCCGTTATGACGCGCGCGACCCTCCCCGAGGCGCCATGAGCGCGATCTTCCAGCGCCCGCTCTGCGACATGGGCAAGGCGTACGACTTCTCGTTCCGATCGGTCCTCGGCGACCCCGAAGCGGGGTTCGGCGGGCCGTGCGACGACCGGCCCCGCAAGGTCGACCTGTACTCCGCCACCGCCGACCCCCGCGCGCCGGCGCCCGAGTGGCGGATCTTCGAACTCTGCCCCGAGCACGAGGACCAGCTGCGTCGAATCGATGCGTCGATGCAGGCGAAGGGGATCCCGAGCCGGTTCCGTTCCTCGGTGGTGCCGTCGACCGCGCCGGCCTCCGTCCCGTCCGGGGCGCGGCGATGAACCCGCTCCCGCTCGACGGGATCGGCGCTCGGGTCGAGCTCCGCGACGGCCGGAAGATCCCGGTCGTCGGCTTGGGCGTCTTCCAGACGCCGCCGGGGGCGGTCACCCAGCAGGCGGTGCGATGGGCGCTCGAAGCGGGCTACCGCCACATCGACACCGCGGCGATGTACGGCAACGAGGTCGACGTCGGGACCGCCGTCCGGGAGAGCGGCGTCCCGCGCGAGGAGGTGTTCGTCACCACCAAGCTCTGGCACACGGAGCAGGGGTACGAGCCCGCGCTCCGGGCCGCCCGCCGCAGCGCCGAGGCGCTCGGGCTCGGCTACATCGACCTCTACCTGATCCACTGGCCCCGCGCTCCGACGCCCGAGGAGCGGCTCGGGAGCTGGAAGGCGTTCGAGGAGCTCCAGACCGAGGGGCTGGTCCGGTCGATCGGCGTCAGCAACTTCTCCCCTCGCCACCTCGAGCCGATCCTCGCCCGGGCCCGATCCCCGCCCGTGGTGAACCAGATCGAGTTCCACCCGTTCGTCTACGATCCCGAGATCCTCGCGTTCTGCGACCGACATAAGATCCGGGTCGAGGCGTACAGCCCTCTCACCCGCAACCGACGGCTCGACGACCCGACGATCGCCGAGATCGCCCGGGCTCACGCGCGCTCACCGGCGCAGGTGATGATCCGCTGGGGGCTCCAGCACGGCGTCGTGGAGCTCCCGAAGTCGGTCCACCGCGAGCGGATCGAAGAGAACGCCCGGGTCTTCGACTTCGCGCTCTCCACGGACGAGATGGCCCGCCTCGACGCGCTCCGCGACCGGCGCCGCGTGACCCAGTGGGACCCGACCGAGATCCCCTGAGGCCAGGGGCGACGGGCTCCCGCGCGCGCCGGTTTCTCGCCGGTGCCACCGGTGGCGGCGCACCATTTTATACCCGCCTTCGGTCGGTAGTACAGGACGAGCCATGGTCACCGTCGAAGTCGCTCACGAGAAGTGCACGGGATGCACCCACTGCCGCGACGTCTGCCCGGTCACCGTGTTCGAGATGCAGCCGCGCGAGAACTGGCCGGACGTCGTGGACGACCCGAATGTCGCCGCGAAGTTCCAGTTCCGGGCGGAGAAGTCCGCCGTGATCCACGGGCCGGACTGCATCATGTGCGAGGCGTGCCTGTTCGAGTGCGAGGGTGAGTGCATCACCATCGTCGACGACGAAGGCACCGTCCACCAGTCGACGTACAAGTAGACCCGTTCGTCCCGTCGCGCGCGACGGGCTCCTAGACCGCGCCGTGGATCGGACGGTAGAACGCCGACTTCACGACCGGTGGCGCGCCGCTCGGAGGGAATTCGACGCGGACCGCGGAGGCCCGGCCGAACGCCGCGAATTCGAGGGAGTACCAGACGGCGACCCACGCGCCGGCGGCGTTCCGGAACGCCTCCCCGAAGTGGTACGTGGTGGCGAGGATGCTGCTCCGCTGGCGGGCGAGCCCGTACGACCAGTCGAGCGCCTCCGCCTCCGAGCCTGGAGCCCCCGTGTGGGGCGGCACGACGATCGGGGCGTCGACCTCGAACGGCCCCTCGACGATCCCGCGGCCGAGCGCGTAGCGGGCCCAGCGGGTCCGGACGCGCCCCTCCGAGGCCGTTTCCGCGAGCAGGACCCACTTGAGCGGGTTCTCGGTCGGCACGACGACCTGGTAGCCACCGGCCGGGGAGAGCCACCGCCCGACGTGGTAGCGGCCGGCGAGCCGCAACGCGAAGTACGCGACGAAGAACGCGACGAGCAGGTAGACGGTGAGGAGGTAGACCGCGAAGGCGACGTGGTTCCGCTCGACGCCGAGGAGCAGGTAGAACGAGAGGACGGAGACGATGAGCGTGAAGAAGTTCACGGCGCGGTCCGCGTCGAGATGGAGCGGCTTCTCCGAGAACGGGAGGAGCGGCGGGACCGAGAAGTTCGTGAACCCGTCCTGGAGGATGTGGCACGCCCCGCCGACCATCATGACGAGGAAGTAGACGTACGGCGAGCCCGGGGCGAGGAGCGGCCCGACGATCGCCCCCGCGATCGCGACGACGGTGATGCCGAACACGGAGTGGGTGATGCCGTGGTGGCGCAGGATCGGGAACCGCTTCGCGATCGGGAAGAAGAGCGCGTCGGCGTCGGGGAGCCCGCCCGCGAGCGCCCCCGCCGCGAGGTACGACGGCTGGAACCCGACGAGGCCGAAGGTGACGAGGTAGGCGACGAGGATGTGGGTGAAGAGATCCACGGCCGGGAGCGGGACCTCCCGGCTACAGGAGGCCTTCCTCCATCACCTCGACCGATTCGACCCCGGGGATCTTCGCGAGGGCCTGCTCGGTCGAGTCGAGCACGCCGCCGGTGTCGCTCATGACGACGGAGACGAGCAGCGACTTGAGCCCGTAGGCGATGTCCTTGACCTGCATCCCGCGGATCGTGACGCCGGAGGGAACATTCGCGGTCACCGCCTTCGCGACGGCGGGCAGATCCGTCTCGACCCCGTGGGGCATCAGCCGGAACAGCACGGCGACCTGGCCCATCTCGCGCCCCCTTACGGCCCTTCGAAGCCGCACTTCGGGCAGTGGTACGGCACGCTCTGATCGCGGCAGCGCGCGTCGCGCCCGATCGTCGCCTCGCCGCAGCTGGGACAGGGGAACTGCGTCGCCCCCTTTGCGGGGACGGCGCGGCCGCACGACGTGCAGCGGATCTCCGTCACGGATTGCATCGGACCGGCCCCCCTACTTGCGCGCCGGAGTGCGGCGGCGCGCGGCCACTCGGGTGACGAATATAAAGACCGCCCCGAAGAACGCGACGGCACCGGCGAGATACCAGAGCGTGTAGTTCGGCGGGGGACCCGGCACGTAGAACGTCGTGGAGTACGTCGTCCCGCCGCCCGCGAACGCGACGAGCCCGTGCTCGTTGACGAGCGAGACGGTGAAGGTGTGGTCGCCGCTCGAGAGCCCGAGCGTCGCGTACTGGAACGTCGCGACGTAGCTGGAGTGACCGGTGAGGGTCGGGACGCTGATCGAGCCGACCGGGGCGCCGTCGAGGTCGACGGTGAGCGAGAACGCGAGGATCGTCGAGCTCGTCGTCGAGAGGATCGTCATCGAGAGCGTGTACGGCTGCACCACGTTGACGGTGTAGGTGAGGTTGATCGACGCGTTCTCGCTCCCGTAGGTGGAGGTGATCTCGACGAGGATCGTGAGCGCCTCGGTGACGTTCCCGACGGTGAGCAGCGTCTGCTGGGGCGTCCCGTTCAGGATGCCGGACTCGGTCGGGGAGAGCGAGACCCCGGTCGTGTTGACGCCCGTGACGGACGCGTAGAACGTGATGTTCCCGACCTGGGTGCCGTTCGCCGCGATCGCCGGGCCGCCCGTTCCGTTGATGCCGAGGAACTTGTTCGCGTTGTAGGCGAGCACCTTCGGTCCGGTGATGTTCCCCGCGACCGGCGTCGTCGCGCTCGCGTCGGCGGTGATCCGGCCGGGCCCCAGATGCGAAGCGCCGACGGCCCCGGCGAGACCGGCGGTCACGAGGAGCGCCAGGATGGCGAGCGGGAGGAGGAGCCTCACCGGCGCACCCACCTCCGGCTCCGCCACCAGCGGTACGTGATCACGCCCAGCACGAGGGCGATCGCCGGGACGAACGAGAGCAGCGGGATCACCCAGTCGGGAAGGCCCGACGGAGGCGACCCGATCGACGGACCGGTGACCGTGACCGGCGCCGTGCCGTTCGAGTTCCCCGTCGTGATCGAGGCGGTCGGCACGGCGATCGTCGTCGACGCCTGGTACGACCCGCTGTGGTTCACGACGGACGCCTGGACGGTCACGTGGCCAACGGGCGTGAAGATCGACGACGTCGCGGTGAGGTTCACGGAGTACGTCGAGTTGGTGAACGCCGCGATCGAGACCGTCGGGTTCGCGAGCGGTCCCGAGACGCTGCGGAAGCCGACCTGCCATCCGAGCACGGCGATCCGCGCCGCGTCGACGACGCTGAGCGTCACGGTCTCGGGCACGTTACCGGTGTTGGCGAGGTAGAACGGCACGAGGGCGTGGCTGATCCCGATCTGCGGCGGCGACGACGTGGTCGCCCCGACGCCGATCCCATAGAACGGAACGACCGTGACGGTCGGGCTGATCGAGCCGATCGAGGTGCCGTTCGCGAGCTCGAAGCTGATGACGACCCCGGGATGGGTGGCGGCGGTGTTCGCCGGCACCTGGATGACGACGTTGCCCGAGACGGACTTCCCGGCCGGACCCGGCTGGAGGGTGACGTTCGAGAACGAGTACGTGAATCCCCAGTAGGACGGGGACCCGACGGGAGTGACGGTGACCGGAACGTTCCCGGTGTTGCGGATCGTGAACGCGAACGACGCCGTGCCGGGGGACGTCACCGTCGCGCTGGTCGCCCCGACGATCGTCGCGTTCGTGCGGTACACGTACTGGTAGGTGAGGTCGAGCGTCACGCCGACGTTGCCGCTCACGACCTTCACCGTCGCGCTCGCGTTCGCGTCCGCGGGGAGGCCGTTCGGCAGGCCGTAGGAGGAGGCGTGGAGCGTGTACGTTCCGACCGGGAGCGCGACGAGCAGTCCCCCGGACGGGCTCACGTTCTGGTACTGGGCGACGACGCCGAAGGCGTTCGTCACCGTGACGTTCGCCGGAGCGAGCAGCGACGCGCCGGACGGCGGGGCGATCGCGATCGACGCCGCCCAGGTCGGCGCGAGGAGGATCGAGACGGGCGCGGAGGCGGCCGCCGAGACCGTCACGCTCGCGAACCCGGCGAGCGGTTCGCTACCTCCCCCGCCGGCCGCGTAGAGGGAGTAGCGGCCCGGAAGCACCCGAAGCGCGAAGGAGCCGTTCGCCGAGGTCGTGACGGAGAGCGCCGGGGCGGTCGACGGCCCATAGATCCGGAGCGTGCCCGAGATCAAGCCGGGGACCCCCGTGGCGGAGAGCGTGCCATTCAGCCAGACGAGCTCCGTCGAACCGACCACGGGGACCGAGCACGAGGCCCCGCTCGAGCCGAGCGTGCAACTCGCCCCCGGCTCCGAGACCCAGTCCTCGAAGTAGTTGCCGGTCGAGCTCGCGACCTCCTGACGGGCCGTGAGGGAGACGGCGTACGTCGCCGCGCCGGGCAGCGTCGCCGAGAACGTCCCGTTCTCGACGGGGACGAGCGCGGTCGCCCCGGACGGGGCCGTGAGCGTCGCGACCGCCGAGACGGAGACGAGTTCGCCATACGGGTCGTGCAGCGTGCCGGAGAGCGTGTAGCCGACGGTCGTGAGCGCCAGCGAGGGCGTCACCTTGCCCGTCGCGGAGATCGTCACCGGCACGAGGACGCTGTACGCCGTGGAGCCCGAACGCGTCGTGGCGTACGCGGAGTAGCTCCCCGGTGGCGCGAAGAATCCCTTCGTGTAGGCGGTCCCGTTGACCGTCGTGTGGAATCCGGCGCTCGAGAGCGTGACGTTCGTCGCCCCGAGGACCGCTCCCGTGAGGAGCGAGATCGTCCCGGTCGAGTTCGTCTGCGAGACGAGGGTAAAGGAGGTGCTCGCGACGACCGCGCCGAACGCGATCGTGATCGAGCCCGGCGCCGTCGGACGGTACTGGAGCGAGCCGTTCCCCGTCCCGGCGAAGCCCGAGATCGAGTAGGTGCCCGGCGGGAGGCCCGTCGTCCAGCTCGGTCCTCCGATCAACGTGCGGTTCACCGCGGTCACGCTCTCGGCCGTGAGGTTGAGCGTGATCGAGGTGCCGGAGGGAACGCCGGTCACGGTGATCGTCGTGGGAACCGTGGTGAGCGAGAGTGGGAACTTCGACATCGCGGCGAGGCCGGTCGGGGAGATCCCGCACTCGGACGACGGAACGAACCCGACGAGGCCGGCCGAGACGCAGTACGCCGTGGCGGAGAGGGGCAACGCTTGAGGCACGTAGACCGCCGCGATGCCGCTCGAGTCCGCGAGCGCGGTGACCGACGGCCCCGCCGAACCGGCGGAGACGGTGACCCGGGCCCCGGCCGCGGCGAGCCCCGGAGTCGTCCCCGCGGTGGTGCCCACGAAGAACCGGGCGGCGACCGACGTGGACGGCACGAGATTGAGCGCCGTCGGATAGGCGAGCGCCACCGAACCGAGCGCCGCGTAGACGGTGCTGCCCGAGGCGTTCGAGCCCTGGAGCGCGAGGACGGAGTAACTGCCGGCCGGCAGGTAGAACGCGTACGCGCCCGAAGCGGCCCACGTCACGACCGGATCACCGGCCGACGTGTACGCGAGGACGGCGGTCGGCGTCGAGGAGGACGCGCCCGAGGCCGTCGCCACGCTTCCGGAGAGGCGGATCGCCGGCGTCAGCGTGATCGCGGTGGCCGCGTTCGGGGTGAGGGAGGAGGCGGCGATCTCCCCCAAGCCGGCGTAGAGCGTCGCCCCCACGAACCCGAGCGCCGAGACGGAGTAGTTGCCGAGCGGGAGCGAAGCGGTGGCCACGCCGTTCGGGCCCGTGAGGACGGTGGTCCCGTTCACCGCGGCCGCCTGGAGCGACGCGATCGGCGAGACGGAGCTGTTCGAGTACGACGCGATCGGCGAGAACTGCACCGGAATGTTCGCGGCCGGCGCGCCGTTCGCGGCGAGCGTGACCGAGACCGTCGCGGTCGGAACGAGCGTCAGGTTCGTCGCGAACGTCGAGCTCGGGCCGCTGATCACCACCCGCACGCCGGCGGACCGCTCGGAGGTGCCGGGCAAGGTCGCCACGAGCGTGTAGTTGCCGGGCGGGAACCCGGAGAGGGTGAAGTTGCCGGTCGCGTTCGTCGTGTTCGTCTGGGAGAATCCGCCGGCGCTCGAGAGCGAGACGACCGCCCCGTTCGCGAGGGAGCCCGAGCTCAAGTACACCTTCCCCGACACGCCTCCGGCCCCCAGCCCCGCCGTCGCGTTGGTCGGGACGGCCGGCGTCACCGTCAGGTCGGTCTCCGTGTAGTTGTAGCCGCCGAAGAGGACGTTGTAGTGGTAGATCCCCGGCGGAACGTTCGTGAGCGAGAACGCTCCGCTCGCGTCGGTCGTCACGGTGATCTTGGAGAGGTTGGTCGATCCCCACAGCACGACCTTCGCGTTCGAGAGGAGCGGATCCGTGGAGACGTAGGCGGAGTTGTTCGCCGTGTTGTAGTAGACGAAGCCCGAGACGGAGCCCGCCGGGACCGTGATCAGCTCCTGGATGCTCGGGGCGTCGAACGAGAGGCCGAGCGCGTTCGAGACGGTGATGTTCACCTGCTTGAGGAGGATGTTGCCCTGCTGGCTCAGCCCCTCGAACGTGCCGGTCGTCACGTTGATGCTGTCGTTCCCGGGGGGGAGGACCAGCGAGAAGGCGCCGTCCGGGGCGGTGACCGCGGTCATGTGCGGGATGCCCCACTGGTCGAAGACGGTGACCCGCGCGCCGCCGACGGGCGCCCCGTTCGGCAGGCGGACGTCCCCGAAGACGGTCTGGCCGGGGTAGTACTGCAGCATCGACTCCCCGCCCTCGAAGTACATCGTCGCCGAGGTGTTGGCGACCCCGACGCCGGCGGCCTGCTGCGCGAGCGCCTGCCACTGGTTCGTGGCGACGAAGCAGCTCGGGTCGGTCTTCGCCTGGGTCGCGTTGTCGCAGTAGTACGCCGTCTTGTAGACGACCTCGAAGTGCTGGAGCATCCAGCCGGGCTCGACCGGGTCGCTGATCAGCGATCCCTCGAGACCCGGGATCCCCGCCGACTCCCCGATGTCCGTCCCGTTGTACCCGAAGTACGTCCGGTAGATCATCGAGTTGTAGAACGGCGCGAAATAATTGATGTAGTAATTCACGGGAGTCACGTCGGCGGGGACCGAGCCGAGCGGGTAGTAGTTCCCGTCGGAGCCCAGCACGGTGACGTTGAAGTACGTCGTGGGGACGCCGGCCGAGTCGATGATGCGGCCGGTCAGGTCGGCGGGCGCGTAGTAGATGCCCGTATCGGTGCCGCTGAACGGGATGAGCCGGCTGTCCGCCATGTCGTAGCGGACCGACCATCCCGTGTACGCCTGGACGTCGTCGTAGATCTTCGCGACGCCGCTCAGCGTCTGCGAGGTCGCGATGAAGTACGACACCGCCATGTACATCGCGTTCTGCGCGGTCAGCGTGTTCGGATTGACGGGCAGGTAGCGGTCGGGATGCGCGACCACGAGGCCGACGTCGGAGCTCTGGTTCGCGAGGAGGTTGTGGAGCTGCGTGAGGTTGAGCCCGTCGCTCGAGAGGATCGTGTTCAGCCCCGCGGGTAGGTACGTCGCGCCGGATTTCGTCTGCTCGGCGGAGAGGAGGGTCGTCGTGAGGATCGCGATCGCGTTCGACTCGTTCTGCGCCAAGAGGAACTGGCCGGCGGGGTCGATTCCGTTCTGGAAGTTGTCCGCGACGGACGGATGGTTGCCCTGATCGATCGCCTGGAAACCGTAGTCCCACCAGCTCACGAACGCCGGACGTTGGGAGACCGGTACGTTCGTATCCTGTTGGGCGAGCCAATTGTAGCCGGCGCTATCGTACTGGTTCGACGTGTCGATCGAGGTCCCCGCGGCACCGAAGTAGTTCCCGCTCGTCGATTGATTCCCTTTGAGGAACGACGGGAGGGTGTCGTAGACCTGCGACGAGAGCGCGGTCTTCGTGTTGCCCGGGATCCCCGCGTCGATCGACACCCAGACGTTGGGGAGCACGACGACGAGGACGACGAGGAGGACCAGCACGTGGCGAGGCTTGAACGCCTTGCGGAAGGCGGCGGCCTGGCTGCGCCGATCGGAGAGCGAGGCGACGGTCCGCCGGAGTTCCGGGTAACTCCCGACGTCCAGCGCGCGCTTGATCGCTTCCGCCGGCAGGAGCGCGAACGCGGGAGAACCGAGCAGGAAGAACTTCGCGGCCGAGATCGGCAGATAGATGGAGAGCACCGCGAAGACGAGGAAGACGACGTGCCAGCGCTTGAAACGCCCCTTCGCGAGCGTGTAGATGAAGATCGCGAGGCCCGCGAACGCGAGGAAGAACGTGACCACCCCGTAGCCCACGACGAGCTCGTCGATCGACGGCGCCTGGGCCTCGGCGACGGTCGAGTAGATCAGGGTCTTCGCGAAGTATCCCTGCCCCGTGACGATGTTGACGAAGTACGTCGGTTCGAAGACCGCGAGGAATGCGGCCGCGGCGACGACGAGGAGCCCCAGGGCGGGGATCGAGAAGACCCACGGTACGTCCCGCAACAGAAGGAACGGCAGCAGCAGGACGAGGACTCCGAAGAACAGCAGGAGCGGCAGGTCGAACCAGGTCGCGAACTGGTGTTGGACGAGGTAGTACGGGATCGCCATCGGGAACCCGACGAGCCCGACGATCCAGGTCACGACGTACAGCCCGAAGGAATCGACGTGGCGGATCCGCTCCGCGATCATCGCGATGAAGATCGAGACGCCGATCACCGCGACGGCGTACGTGTACCCCTGCCAGGCGAGGGCGAGCGCCCCGAGGCAGACGCCGGTGAACACCGCCCATTTGACCGCCGTGCGTTCGGTCCGGAGGAACGCCCGTAACCCCGGAAGGTACTGGGACGGGTGGCGGTAGCTCTCGATCCACCGACGCGATCCGACCGCCTTGACGGTCCGGATGTAGGCGTAGATCGTGATCAGGATCACGAAGGTGTAGAACGAGAGATAGTTCGCGTAGCCGAAGATCGAGGAGTCGATGTTCGCGCTCAAGAACGGGAAGATCAACGCGGCGATGAGACCCATGCGCTTCCCGCTGACCTCCCGGCCGATCAGGTAGACCGGGAACACGCCCAGCGCGGCCCAGAGCGGGGCCTGGAGATCGAGGAACCACGCCCCCGCCGCGACGGCGTTGCCCCCGAACGCCGGAGCGAAGACGATCCCGAGGACCGCGTTCATCCAGTCGAACAGCGGCTCCCGGGGATTGTACCCCCCGTAGGGATAGTGGAGCAGGGGATCGAAGACGAGATTCTGGTGGTTCAGGATGATGTACGTCGTGACGCGCGAGTGGTAGTAGGAGTCCGAGCCGCCCGCGTAGCTGAACAGCGGGCCGAACTGCTGGATGATCGGGTACGTCCAGATCGTTCGGATGGCGAACGCCATCCCGAACGCGGCGAGCAGAATGGCGACCGTCCACCCGTGACGATGCCACCAACCCGTCTGAGTCGACTCCATCACCGCGGCTCTCCCCGAACCGGCGGCGCGCGAGACCTGGGGGGTGTATAAATAGGCTGCCCGTCCCCGGCGGTCCGGCCGTCAGAAATTCGACGTCGCGCGTCGCCCCGACGCATCGCGCGAGCGGCCGCTCAGTCGACCGCCCGGAAGCGGTAGAACCACCGACCGTCGCCGAGCGCGTACGGCTCGACGCGCACGCGATCGCCCACGTGGAGCCCGGTCCACGCCCGACCTTCGATCCGCCCGAAGAGCCGGAGCGGCGAGCCGTCCAGGTCGACGAGCCCGACCGCGAACGGGACCTCCGCCTCGAGGCCGAGCGGGGCGCCGCCCAGGACGGCGCTGAACGCGTAGATCGTGCCCGTCTCGGGTAGGTCGGCCCAGTCGAGATCCTCGGTATGACACGTCGGGCAGGCGGTCCTCGGCGGCCAGTGCCACGCGTCGTCCTTCCGGCAGCGGGTGGTCGAGAGCCGACCCTCCCGGAGTCGGTCGTAGAACCGGGAGAGCCGCGTTTGGTCCGCGCCTTCGAGCGGGAAGAAGTCCAGGAGGAACGGTCGCTTCTCCTTCGGGCGGTCGGGAGCCGGGGCGGTTCGCGCTTCGTCCGACCCGGCGGGAGGGGGCCCGGACGGCGCGGTACGACGGGCGCGCACTTCGGCGCTCACGAGGCGCGCCCTCCCTGGTAGACCATGACGGAGTGGACGTTCGCGCTCCCCGACAGGTTGTGGACGAGCGCCCACTCGGGGTCGGGGACCTGGCGCGCCGTCGGCACCTCCTTCGCGAACTGCCGGTAGACCTCCGCGGCCTGGGCGATCCCCGTCGCGCCGAGCGGATGGCCGCATCCGAGCAGCCCTCCGCGGGGATTCACCACCAGGTCGCCGCCCAGGTCGCCGCGGCCGTCCGCGGCGAACGCCCCTCCTTCGCCCGGGGCGCAGAGACCGAGGGCCTCGTATTCGACGATCTCGGAGATCGTGAAGCAGTCGTGGATCTCCGCGAAATCGACGTCGTGGATCGAGATATGCGCCCGACCGAGCGCTTCCCGGGCCGCATGGGTCAGTCCCGTCCACTGCGTGAGCGACCCCGCGTGGGCGAGGTTGTGGAAGTCCGAGTACTGCCCCGTACCCCGGACCCAGACGGGGGAGTCCGTGTATCGCCGGACGAGCTCCTCGCCGACGAGGACGACCGCCGCTGCGCCGTCCGTCATGGACGAGCAGTCGCCGAGCCGAAGCGGCGGAGCGACGACGGGGAGGCCGAGGAGCTTCTCGACGGAGAACTGCTTCGAATAGAACTGGGCGTGCGGGTTCGTGTTCGCGAACCGGTGATTCTTCGCCGAGACGGCGGCGAGTTGCTCGGGGGTGGTGCCGTATTCGAGCATGTGGCGTTGCGCGACCATCGCGAAGAACGGGGGCGCCGTCGCGCCATGCGGGCCGTCCCACGGCCGGTCCATGACGCATCCCATGGCGGTGTTCGCCTCGGGCATCGACGGGAGATTCATCTTTTCCACCCCGACCGCGACCGCGACGTCGGAGAGGCCGGAGGCGATCGACGCGTAGGCGGAGCGGATCGCGCTCTGCCCCGAGGCGCAGGCGAGTTCCGTCCGCTGGATCACCCGGTGCGGTCGCAGACCCATCTGCTCGGCCGCGAGCGGTGCGACGTGCGACTGGAACGCGAACCGCTCGGGTTCCGCGGCGCCGACGAACAGCGAGTCGACGTCCTCCGCCCGGAGCGCCGGCATCGCCCGGAACAGCGCGGCTCCGACCTCCTGCGCCATCTCGGGCCAGGTGGTGGGACGGACCCCAAATACGGTGGTCGCGGCGCCGACCAGGGCGACTCCCCGACCGCTCATCGGGCCTCCTCGCGCAGGGCCCGGAGGACCAGGTCGCCCGCGCCGCTCGTCGTCACCGTGCCGCCCTGGTCGTAGGTTCGGGCCGCGCCGCTCTGGAGCACGGCCGCGAGCGCCCGTTCCAACCGGTCCGCCGGCCCCGTGAGACGAGCGTCCTGGTGCTGCCCGCCGAGCCACCGGAGCATCTGCTCGAGCGCGAAGAACGTCGCGAACGGATTGACCTGATTCTTGCCGGCGTACTTCGGGGCGCTACCGTGGACCGGCTCGAACATCCCGTGCCCGGCGCCGATGTTTCCCCCCGACGCGAAGCCCATCCCGCCCTGGAGCACCGCGGCGAGGTCCGTGATGATGTCCCCCATCATGTTCGTCGCGACGACGACGTTGTAGCGCTCGGGGTTCCGGACCAGCCACTGCGTGAACGCGTCGACGTACGCGTAGTCCCGTTCGATCTCGGGAAACTCCGTCGCGACCCGATCGAACGTCTCGCGGAAGAATCGGCATCCCTCCATCACGTTCGACTTGTCGACACACGTGACGCGCCGCACCCCGTCGCCCGGGGCGCCACGCGCCCGGGCCCGCGCCAGCTCGAAAGCGTAACGGATCACCCGCTCCGCCCCCTTCCTCGTGATGATCCGCGTGTCGATCGCGACCTCGGTCTCGTCCGCGCGTCGCAGTCGTCCGCGCGCCGGCGTGTAGAGGTCCTCGGTGTTCTCCCGGACGATCACCATGTCGACGTTCTTGGGCGACCAGACCTCCCGGTACTCTCCGCTGATCCGGTGCTGGACGCCGGGATACAACCGGCACGGCCGAACGTTCGCAAACAGGTCGAGCGACTCCCGGAGACCGAGCACGAGCGCCCGCCCCGCGATGTCCCCGTTGGGGAGCGTCGCGCCGGGCCATCCGACGGCCCCGAGCAGGATGGCGTCGGCGCGATGCGCCGCCGCCTGACCCTCGGGATCCCACTCGCGCCCCGATCGAAGGTAGTACTGGCCCCCTCCCGCGTACTCCGTCGCGTGCCAGGGCGCCGGTCCGGACTCAGCGAGGGCCGCGAGGACTCGCTGGCCCTCCCGGACGACCTCCGGGCCGGTCCCGTCGCCCGGGAACACCGCGATCTCGTAGCCCGCGTCCTTCATGGAGCGGCGGGTGCGGCCGCCTTCCGCGCGGCGAGTTCCGCCCGCACCTTCTCCACGAGCCCCCCGGCGTCCAGGAGGCCGAGAAGATGGGGCGGCAGCGGGGGGAACGTCACGGAGGCTCCGGTGCGGACGTTGGTGATCCGCCCGGCGCGCATCTCGAGCCGGGCGGTGTCCCCCTTCTCGAAGATCGCCCGGACCCCGCGCGCCTCCACGGTCGGGATCCCGAGATTGATCGAGTTCCGGAAGAAGATCCGCGCGAAGGAGTCGGCGACGACCGCGCCGACCCCCGCCGCCTTCATCGCGGCGGGCGCGTGCTCGCGGCTCGACCCGCATCCGAAGTTCTCGTCGGCGATGATGATGTCTCCGGGTCGGGCGTTCGCCGCGAACTCGGGCAGGGCGATCTCGAATACGTGAAGCTTCAGCTGCTGCGGATCGATGATGGTCAGGTACTTTCCGCCGATGATCCCGTCGGTGTCGACGTCCTTGCCGAGCGTCCAGACGCGCCCTTCGATGACGTCCTGCACGTGCGCCCCCTAGGCCAGCTCTCGGTGATCGATGATCTCGCCCCGGATCGCGGCCGCCACGGTCGCCGCCGGCGACATGAGGTAGATCCGCGCCTCCTTGGCGCCCATCCGGCCCGGGAAGTTTCGGTTCGAGGACGACGCGCAGACCTCCTCCGGAGCGAGGATCCCCATGTTCCCCCCGAAGCAGGCCGAGCAGCTTGAGTTCGTGAATACCGCCCCCGCCTCGGTGAACGTCTCTACGATCCCTTCCCGCAGACACTGCTCGTAGATCGAGGTGGATGCGGGCGAGACGATGAATCGCACCCCCTTCGCGACCTGGTGGCCCTTCATCAGGGCGGCGCCCTCGCGGAGGTCCTCGATCCGCGCGTTGGTGCACGAACCGAGGAACACCTGATCGACCTTGATGTGCTCCCGCGCCACCTCCGGCAACGGCCGCACGTTGTCCGGCGAGTACGGGCAGGCGACCATCGGCGGCATGCCGTCGAGGTCGATGTCGACCACGCGCTCGTACTCGGCATCCGAATCGGCGTGCAAGGGATGCATCGCGTGCTTGGCGACCGGGGCGAGATAGTCGAACGTCTTCTGATCCGGCTCGACCATCCCGCACTTCGCCCCCATCTCGGTGGTCATGTTGCAGATCGTGAACCGCTCGGGCATCGACAGGGCGCGGATCGCCGGGCCCGTGAACTCGACGGCCTTGTAGGTCGCGCCCGTCGTCTTGATCTCGCCGAGCACGCGGAGCACGAGGTCCTTCGCCGTCACGCCGGGGGCGAGCGAGCCGCGTACGCGGATCTGGATCGTCGGAGGTACCTTGAGCCAGAGTTGCCCGAGCGCGAGGACGGCGGCCATCTCGGTCGGGCCGACGCCGGCGGCGACCGCGCCCATGGCGCCGAGCATGTTCGTGTGGGAGTCGGTCCCGACCGCGAGGTCCCCCGGCACCACCCAGCCGTTCTCGGCGAGGATCTGGTGGCAGATGCCGTGACGACCGACGTCGTAGAAGTGGGGGAGGCCGGTCTCGGCCGCAAACTTTCGAAGGATGCGATGGAGGACCGCCGCTCCCTCCGTCGACGCCGGCACCCAGTGATCGATCGCGATCACGACGCGCTCGGGGTCCCAAACGCGCTCGGCCCCCATCTGGTGGAACGGCCCGACCGTCTGGGCGCCCTGTTCGTGCATCATCGCGAGATCGACAGTTCCTTCCACGATCTCTCCGGGCACGACCCGCTCCGCCCCCGACGCCCGAGCGAGGATCTTCTCGGCGAGCGTGAGGCCGTGGCCGTTCGAGCGCGTCATGCCGCAGGCGCCCCGATGCCGATCGCCTCGACCATCGTCCAGAACTCGTCGTCGGAAAGTCCGGGACGCTCGAAAAGGTGTCGGTATTCCCGGAGGAATCGATGGAGGTCCGCTTTCGAGCGGGACTCCGTGCTGGTCTTGATGCGTTGCAGGAGCTCGAGCAGGAGCGGGTCCGGCGCCGCGAATCCCCGTTCCTTGAGCTTTTCGACGACGGCCGCCTTCCCGGTATGTTTTCCGAGGATCATCTGGCGGCGAGCGCCGACGGTCTCGGGTTGCAGCGGCTCGTAGGTGAGGGTGTTCGCGAGGATACCGTGGGTGTGGATCCCCGCTTCGTGGGAGAACGCGTTGTACCCCACGAGGGCCTTGTTGGCGGCGACCGGGATGCCCGAAAGGTCCTCGACCAGTCGGGAGAGCTCGGTGAGCCGTTCGGTCCGGATCCCCGTTCGGATCCCGTAGAGCGCCTCGAGCTCCACGACGACCTCCTCGAGCGAGGCGTTGCCGGCGCGCTCGCCCAGGCCGTTCACGCAGACGTGCGGCGCCCGAACTCCGCATTCGAGCGCGGTGAGGGTGTTGGCCGCGGCCAGTCCGAGATCGTCGTGGCAGTGGACGGAGAGGTCCTTCGGCTGCACTCGACGCTGGAACTCGCGCAAGTACCACCGGAACGTGAGCGGCGTCATGATCCCGACCGTGTCCGCGACGACGAGGCGATCCGCGCCCGCGTCCTGGACCTCCCGATAGAGCCGTTCCACGAAATCGAACGGCGCCCGCACCGTGTCCTCGGTGACGAACGCCGTGTGGAGCCCCGCCTCCTTCGCCTGCCGGACCGTCTTCAGCGACGCGGCCAGCACCTCCTCCTGGCTCATCTTGAGCTTGTACCGGAGGTGGACCTGGCTCGCGGCCACGAAGATCGCGATGTGGCTCGCGCCGCTGCGGATGACCGCGTCGACGTCGGCGGGAACCGTGCGCGCCGCGGCGAGGATCTTCGTCTTCAGTCCCGACGAGGCGAGCAACCGGACCGCGCGCGCCTCCTCCTCGGAGACGACGGGGATCCCCGCATTGACGACGGAGACGCCGATGTCAGCGAGGATCGTCGCGACCTCGAGCTTCTCTTCTGGCGAGAAGTGCACGCCGGGCGTCTGCTCCCCGTCGCGCAGCGTCTCATCCCAGAAGACGATCGGGTCCGGGATCTCCCGCTCCCGGGCCGTCTCGGTGTGGTAGTTCTCTACGAGGCGGGGCTCCGCCATCGACCGCTTCTACCCGACGGCAGCGCTTAACTCTTGGGCCGGCGCACCGTCCGGTCCCCGCCGGCCGGTCCGATTCCGGCGCGCGCCCGCCTGATGAGTTAAATACGCTCCGGTACTCGAACCGGATACAAGTCGACCTCGACCTGTTTCTGGAGACCATGACGACTCCCGCTGCGCATACCACCCCGCTGGTCGCCGAGTCCGGCCCCGCGGGCGCTCACCCACCTGCCGAATTGACCGACCTCAGCGTGATGATCGGAGGGCAGGGTGGGGACGGGACGCTCACCGTCTCGGACCTCCTCGGCCGGTACTTCCGGAAGAACGGTCTCTACGTCTACACCTCGCGCAATGTCCTCTCGCGCATCCGAGGGGGACACGCGGACGCCTCCGTTCGCGCCTCGCGGGACCCGGTCTCCGCCGTGAAACCCCAGGTCGACGTCCTGGTCGCCTTCGACAACGAGGCGGTCGAGATGGGTCGGGCGGAGATGGCCGGCCACGGCTACATCATCTACGACTCGACCGCGTTCCACGTCGACCTGCCGAACGCCTCCGGATTCCCGTTCGCGACGATGGTCGGCGGGCCGCTCGGCCAACCGATTTTCAAGAATACCGCGGCGTACGGCGCGCTCTCCGTCCTGCTCGGTTTCGACCCCGTCAAGACCCGGGAAGTGATCGAAGAGCGGTTCAAGCGGCGCGGGGGCGAAGCGCTCGAGAAGAACCTGAAGGCGCTCGAGATCGGGCGGAAGGCGGCGCTCGAAGCGCCCGGCGTGGCGGGCCGGTTCAGCGTCGCCGAGGGCGACGCCCACGATCTGATCCTGACCACGGGGAACCAGGCCGTCGCACTCGGCTTCGTCGTCGGCGGCGGGCGGTTCTTCGCGGGATATCCGATCACCCCGGCAACGGAGGTGATGGAGTACCTCCAGCGGTACCTCCCCGCCTTCGGCGGCATCGTGCGCCAGGCGGAGGACGAACTCGCCGCGGTCAACATGATCATCGGTGCGGCGTACGCGGGCACCCGGGTGATGACGAGCACGAGCGGTCCGGGCCTCTCGTTGATGACGGAAGGCATCGGCCACGCCGGCACCGCCGAGATCCCGATCGTTGTCGCCGACTGCCAGCGGGTCGGCCCGAGCACCGGTCAGCCGACGCGCCACGAGCAGTCGGATCTCTCCCACCTCGCGAACCTCGGGCACGGGGAGTATCCCCGGTTCATCGTCGCGCCGTCGAATCCCGAGGACTGCTTCCAACTCACGATCGACGCCCTCAACCTCGCCGAAAAGTGGCGGGTGCCGGTGATCCTGCTGCTCGACCAGGCGCTCTGCCAGAACACCACCACGAGCGCGCGATTCGACCTTTCGGGCGCCCGCGTCGATCGCGGCAAGCGCATCACCGCCACCGACACCGCGCAACTCACGGAGTACAAGGCCTACAAGTTCACGGACGACGGGATCAGCCCGTACGCGGCGCCCGGCACTCCGGGTCTCTGGGCCGAGATCACCGGCAACGAGCACGACGAGTGGGGCCACGTGTCGGTGAACGCGACGAACCGGGTGAAGATGATGAAGAAGCGAATGGGCAAGATGCAGGCGGCGCGGGACGAGTTGCCCGCGTCGCGCCTGTTCGGCGACCCCCGGGCGAAGATCGGTCTGATCGGCTACGGGAGCACGTCGGGCCCGATCCTCGAGACCCAGTCGATCCTCGCCGCGCGCGGTGTCCCGACCCGGTACCTCCAGGCGCGCACCGTTTACCCGGTCCCGGTGCACGAGCTCGACCCGTTCCTCCAGTCCGTCGACGTCGCGTACGTCATCGAGCACAACTACACGGGACAGTTCGCGCGACTCCTGCGGGAGCACCTTCCGTGGCACCACGCGAAGTTCCGCTCGATCCTCAAGTACGACGGCTACACGTTCCGCACGCCGCAGATCATCGGCGAGATCAAGGAGGCGGCGTAGGATGGTGCAGTCGGCGAAACCCGTCGCCCCGATCTGGTGCCCCGGCTGCGGGGACTTCAGCCTGCTCGCGGCCGTGAAGAAGGCCGCCGCGAACCTGAAGATCCCGACGCACGACCTGGTCCTCGTCGGCGGGATCGGCTGTTCGGGGTCGATCCACAACTTCCTCGAGGTCAACGGGATCCACGCGCTGCACGGTCGACTCCTCGCCCAGGCGGTCGGCGTGAAGCTCGCCAACCCGGATCTGACCGTGGTCGCCGCCGGGGGCGATGGCGACGGCTACGCGATCGGGATGGGGCATTTCATGCACGCGTTCAAGAAGAACGCCTCGATCCTCTACATCGTGATGAACAACGAGACGTACGGGCTCACGAAGGGCCAGCCGTCCCCCACGAGCCAGATCGGCTTCGAGGGGAACGTCGAGGCCCCGTTCGACGCGATCCTGAGCGCGCTGTCGATCCCGGCGCCGAACTTCATCGCCCGCACGTTCTCCGGCGACCCGAAGACGATGACCGCGGTGCTGGAAGAGGCGATCCGGTTCAACCACGAGCGCCGCGGCTTCGCGTTCGTCGAGGATCTCTCGCCGTGCGTGACGTACAACGACACGTACAAGCTCTGGCGCGAGAAGGTCGTCGACGTCTCGAAGCTCCCCGGATACGACCCGACCGACCGCAAGACGATGTTCCGGCTCTACCTCGAGACGACCGAGAGCGGAAAGATCCCGATCGGCGTGATGCACCGTCCGAAGGAGACGGTCCGCGCAGGTCTCGAGACGAAGCTGCTCGGCGAAGCGAAGGGACCGGCGCGGTCCGAGATCGCCGTCGAGCCGAACCTCGCGGCGTACCAGAAGCTCCTCGCCGGGCTCGCGTAGCGCCCCACCGCCCCCCGGGGGCCTCATCAGCCCGACCGGCGTACCCGAGAGGGGGTGCGGCGATCTGGGTCGGCATCGACGACACGGATAGCCCCCGCGGGGGCTGCACCACCTGGGCGCTCACCGAGCTCATCGAGGAGGCCCGGGCGTTCGACCTCGATCTCCTCGGCGAGCCCCGTCTCGTCCGACTGAACCCGAACATCCCGTGGAAGACCCGGGGCAACGCGGCGCTGGCCGCGCGATTCGGCCTCGGCTCGGGACCGCGGCGCCGTCGGGGAGCGTTGCGGGGAAGCCCGGTCTGGTCGTACGCCCGCGGCCGCCCCGTCCCGGGGGACCGGATCGGGCCGTGGCTGGAGGCGAGTTGGCAGCGACTGCTTCGGGCCTCCCGCTCCGGAGAGCGGGGAACGGACCCCGCGCTCGTCGCGGTGGACCGGCGATTGCCGTCCGAACTCTACTGGCGCGCGGTGCGGGAGGTCGTTCCCGTCGCCGAGGCCCGGGCCGCGCTTCGCGCCGCGGGCGCGATCGTCCGCACCGAGGGTAGCGATCGGGGCCTCGTCGGCGCGAGCGCCGCGGTCGCCTGGCCGGGGCGTCGCAGTACGTGGGAGCTGATCGCCTACCGCGCGTCCGAGCGTTGGGGGCGCCCACGGGACGTCAGCGCCGCCAGCGTGCGGAAGGTCGCGGGGCGCGAACCGTCGCTGTTTCTCTGCGACGACCCCCGGACCCGACGTCTCCTCGTCGCACCGCACACGCCGTGTCCAATCCTCTACGGTCTTCGGGGGACGAGCCCGGAGGGACCCCTGCGGGCCCGTCGCGGCGTGCGCTCCGAGCCGGTCGAGCGCTGGCTCCTCTTTCGCACCAACCAGGGAACCGGCGACCATCTCGCGCGTCGCCCGATCCGCGACATCCGACCGTTCATGGGCGCGATCGTCTCGGGGACGGTCCGCGCCGTCCCCAGCGTTCTGGAGGGCGGTCATGTCGCCTTCGAGCTCGAGGGAGCCGAGGGCGACGCGCTCCCCTGCGTCGCGTTCGAACCGACGAAGTTGCTCCCGCGCGTCGCGCGATCGCTCGCGCCCGGGGACCACCTCCAGGTCTGGGGCAGCCGGGCGAAAGGTCCCGCACTGCATCTCGAGGGGATCCGCCTCGTTCGCATCGCCCCCCGTTGGGGGCCGGTCCGGCCGCCGCGATGTCCGGGCTGCGATCGGCCGAGCCACTCTCTCGGGCGGCAGCGGGGCTACCGCTGCCCCAGCTGCCGGCGTCGGTGGCCGCCCGAAGCGGCACGACGGGTGGCCCGACCCCCCGCGTACCCGCCGGGCGAATACCACCCCACCGCGTCCGCGCGGCGTCACCTCGCGCCCCGCGCACCCGAACTCTGAGCGCCGGACGGCCTTCCGAACGCTTTTGAGCCGTGCGCCGGTACAACACATGGGCGCTCGACGACTTCCCCCGGCCCCCCGCGCCGGGTGGGGGTGCGAGCCCCCGGGTGGTGGAAGCGATGGCGACGTGCCCGGCCTGCGGCATCGAGGCGTCGCCGGCCAGCGGGGAGTGCCCCCGGTGCCATCTCTCGGCCGCCCTCTTCGATCCCGTCCGCGAGGCCGCGGGAGCCACCAACGACTCGGACCCCACGTACCTCCGGACCATCGGCGAGCTGCTCGCCACGGTCGACCTCGCCTCGCCACCGGCCCCCGCGCCCCGGCGCGCGAAGAGTCTGCTCAGCCGACCCGAACCGGGCGCGGAGATGGGGGACGTCGCCCCGGCGCCGCTCCCGACGAGCCACCATCCTCGGCCGATGGACGCGGCGATCGACCTCCCCCCGACCCCCCGGAGCACGAGCGCCCTTCCCGAAATGCAACACCGGATCCAGGAGTACCTCTCGGTCGGCCGACGGGTCGGCCTCGATTTCACGGACTTCCAGGGCCGGGCGTCCGCGGCGTTGACGGCCGGCGACCTCGATTCGCTCGAGGTGCTCGCGCGGGAGATGTTCGTCCACCTCTCGAGCTCGATCGTCGAGGAATACGAGTCGCTGCTCGCGCGACGCAACGAGCTCTCGCAGCTGTTGCCGACCGCGAGCGCCGACGTCGAGCTCACCGCGGTCCGGAAGGCGATCGGCGTCGGCGACCTCGCCGGCGCCGCGCGCCGGCTCGAGCATGTCCGGGACGAGCTGCAGAAGGTCGAGCAGCAGTGGGAGGTCGGCCGGATCCTGGTGACGGAGGGCGATCTGATGGTCAGCACGATCCGGGAGCTCGGCGGGGACCCGACGCCCGCGGTCGGCCCGCTCGAGGAAGGCCGGAAGCTGTTCGCGGACGGGCGACGCGCGGACTCGGAACGGGTGCTCGCCCGTGCCGCCGTGGCGCTGTGGACCCTGTTGCAGCCTCGCCTCCTGGCCGAATTGCGCCGCCTCAGCGACCGGTTGCTCGAAGCGCGGTCGGCCGGCGTCGACGTCGAGCCCGGTATCCGCGAGCTCCGGGGGATCTCCGCCGAGCTCCGGCAGCGGAACTTCGTGGGGACGATCGTCGCGTACCGCCGGCTGCGGGCCTTCGCCGAACGGGTCGCCGCACCCGGCCCCGAGGGACCGTCGCCCGTCGAGGCGGTCGCGGCCCTCCGTTCGCCTCCGCCCGCATAGTCTATAGCGCGGAGCGCTCGTCCGACTCGCCATGCCCCCCGGCGTGCTGCGCGGATTCCGCGACTATCCCCCGCCCGAGGCCGGGGCCCGTTCGGAGCTCCGCCGCCGGATGCGCGCCGCCGCCCGGCGCTCGGGGTACGTCGAGCTCGAGACCCCGTGCGTCGAGAGCTTCGAGCTCTACCAGGTGAAGAGCGGCGAGGGGATCGCCGCCGAGACGTGGCTGTTCCACGACAAGGGGGACCGTCCGGTCGCTCTCGTGCCCGAGACGACCCCGTCGCTGGCGCGCGTCTACGTCGAGCGGGCGAAGTCGGAGCCGCTGCCCGTGAAGTGGTTCACCCTCTCGAAGATCTGGCGGTACGAGGAACCCCAGGCCGGGCGCACCCGCGAGTTCCTTCAGTTCAACCTCGACATCCTGGGCGTCCCGGGGGTCGAGGCCGAGGCGGACCTCCTCGCGACGGCCGCCCTCGTGCTCGACGAGGTCGGCGCCGAGGGGCTCTACGCCTTCCGGATCAACGACCGGGCCGTGGCCGCGGGCATCGGCCGGCGCTTCGGGGCGACGGATCCGGTCCGGTTCTTCCGGGCCGTCGACCGGTTCCTCAAGGTCCCCGCGAGCGAGTTCGAGGCGGATCTCGCCGCCGCCGGCGTCGGCCCGGATTCCGCGTCCGAGCTCACCGCGTTGATCCAGTCGGCGGGAGGGGGCGTGCCTCCGGCGCAGGTCGGGGCGTTCCTCGACGCGCTCGCGGGCCGGGGCCTCGACGACGCCGCGCGGGCGGGCGTCGAGCGGCTCAAGGCGCTCTTCGCGCTGCTCGTCGCCGCGGGCCTCTCGGACCGCGTCGTCTACGATCCCACGGTGGTCCGGGGCCTCGCCTACTACACCTCCACGGTCTTCGAGGCCTACGCGCGCGCCGGCGGCCGGTCCGTCTTCGGGGGCGGGCGGTACGACCACCTCATGGAGCTGTTCGACGGGCCGCCGACGCCCGCCGCCGGGCTCGCCATCGGCGACCAGACCCTCGAACTTCTGCTCAAGAACGCGGGGCGCTGGCCGGACGGCGAACCGCCGCTCCACACCTACGTCGTCGTCGTGCAGCCGTCCCACACGCCGAAGGCGATCGAACTCGTCCAGGAGCTGCGTCGCGCCGGCCTCTCCGCCGACTGCGATCTCCTCGCCCGCTCGATGTCGCGTCAGCTCAAGGAAGCGGCCCGTCGCCGGGCGAGCCGGGCCCTGATCCTCGGTCTGAAGGAGGCGGGGCCGGAGGCGGTCGTCGAGCGGAATCTCGAGAGTGGGGCGCAGCGGGTGGTCCCTCGGCACGAGCTGGCACGATCGGCGTGATCCCCTCGAACGTCGTGCCGTCCCAGAGCAGGATCCCGTCCGGGGACGTCGCGCCGTCGACGTAGCCGTACCAGTAGACGACCGCTCCCTCGCCGAACAGCTCGGTGTACGGCCCGAGCTGGCGCTTCAGGTTCTTCCGGAGCTCGACGTCGTCGCCGAAGTTCGCCTTCGACTCGATCCAGGTGAGCTTCTGTCCGTAGAAGATGATCGGTTCGTCGAGGAGCGCGTCCGGCGTCTTCGCGTACTTGCCGCGAAGGTCCTTCTCCGTCCGGTAGCCGATCCCGTGCTTCTCCAGCCAACGCTGGAGCCGCTCCTCGCCCTTGCGCCCGCGCTCGCGCTGCAGCTCCATGCCTCGGGGCGAGTAGATCATGTCGGCCGCGAGGAGCTGCTCGACCTCGCGGCGCAGTCGCGCGTCGGGGGCGGTCTCGGGGTGGAGGAACGTCCCCCAGACCTTCTTGCGCGGGATGCCGAGCTCGCCGAGCATCTGCTGGCCGAGCAGGACCGGCGGGAACCGCAGCTCCCGGGCCATGTCGAGCATCGTCCGGCCCCGTTTCCACTGGCTGGCGAGGTGGGGCATCTGCCGCTTGACCGGATAGAAGCGGCGGGTCGCGTCCCGCGTCACGCGGTGCGTGTGGATGACGAAGAGGAGCTCCTCATCGAGATGCTCCTGGTGCGCGACGCGATGGACATCCTCGTAGGTGACGAGGGTGTCCAGCAATCGCTGGTAGGTCGCTCGGTCCATTGGGCGAAGTCCGTAAACGGCGGTCGCGGAGCGTTACTCGCGGATAAGGTTGCGCTGCGCCGGCGCGGGGCGTCTCACTCGCGCCAGTCGAGTCCGATGGTCCGGAAGCCGACCTTCGCGACCGGGGCGGCGCGCCGCTTGTGACGGCTCTTCGCGACACGCTCCGCCACTCCGCGGACCTGAGCGATCGGGAGACCGGTCCGCTCCGCGATCTCCTCCTCCGTGCGGAGGCGCTCGAGACCGTAGAGGATCCGGTCGATCGCCGAGTACGGCAGCCCGAGCTCGGCTTCGTCGGTCTGTCCTTCCCAGAGCCCCGCGGTCGGGGCGCGGGTCCGGATCGGGAGCGGCAGCCCGAGCTGCTCCGCGAGCGCGTTCACCTCGGTCTTGTACAGATCCCCGATCGGCAGCAGGTCGACGCCCCCGTCGCCGTACTTGGTGAAGTAGCCGAGCAGGAGCTCGGACTTGTTGCCCGTTCCCGCGACGAGGCGGCGGCGCTCCCGGGCGAGGGCGTACAGGACGATCATGCGGAGACGGGCGACGAGGTTGCCGCGGGTCACGCGGTCCGTGACCTCGGGAAGGAGTTGATGGAGGGCGACGACCGCCGGCCCGAGCGGAACGGTGTGCGACGCGATGCCGAGCGACCGGGCGTACTCCTCCGTCTCGGTGAGGAGGTCCGGGGGGAATCCGGCGTCGGGGAGCAGCACGCCGAGGACCCGGTCGGCGCCGAGCGCGTCCCGGGCGAGCCGCGCGGTCAAGGCGCTGTCGACGCCGCCAGAGAGGCCGATCACGACGCCGGTGTTGCCGTCCGCGAGCGCGTGGGCCCGCAGGAACTGGTGGATCGTCGACTCGGCCTGCGGCGAGAGGCTCGGCGTGTCGGCGCTCATGCCTCGACCCCGAGGGCCTCGAGATTCCGGGCGGCCGCCCACGTCGCCTTGCACTCGCAGTCGAGCTCGTCGAGCGGCCCGAACTCCTGGGCGAGCGACGCCTCCTCGATCGCGGCGAGCACGCGGGCGTCGCACTCCCCGCAATTGTGGGGGCCGCGCGCGAGCCCACCGGCGGTCGGGAACGACACGAGCCGCGCGCTCCCCCGATCGCGAGCCCCGCGGGAGAGTGCCTCCACGACCGACCAGAGCCACGGGGGCCGGTATCGGCCGCGATGGTAGAGCCACTCCACGACGGTGCCGTTCTGGATGTGCACGGGATTGACGGAGAGCGCGTCGAAGCGTCGGGCGGCGATCCCGATCGACCGGACCACGTCGTCCGCGGCTTCGGCCTCCGTCAGATAGGGCGGCTTGAGCAGGAGGTACGCCTTCGCGCGGGCCCCGGCCTCGCGCACGCGGTCGGCCGCGGAGAAGTACGCCTCGGGCGGCGCGTTCTTGTGCACGTATCGCGCGAGCACGAGCGGGTCGGCGGTCTCGAGACCGAGCGCCACCTCGAGCTCGCCGGCGAACGCCGCGCGGAGGGGGGCGAGGGTCTCGGCGGTCGCGAACTCGGGCAACGTTTCGAACAGCAGTCGGCGCGCCCGCCCCGAGAACGCGCGGACGAAGCGCTGGCGGCTCTCGGAGTCGACCTCGCGATCGTCGAGGAAGCTTCCCGACGTGTACACCTTGACGTACGGTTCGCCCCGGTACCGCGTGAGCACGCGATCGAACTGCTCCGCGAGCTCCTCGGGCGTCGCGGAACGGCCGAGGGTATCCTTCGCGTAGCCGCACATCGAGCAGCCCTTCGCGTCGGCCCAGTAACAGCCGCGCGTCTTCAGGATCACGACGAAGGCGGAGACCCGCTCGGTGCCGAGCGCTTCCGGCTCCACCCACTGGTTCACGTAGCGGCGGGCGGCGTCGGGCTCCGCCGGCGACGGCCGGCGGTCGTGCGCGACGGTCCGGGCGAGGGAAGGACCGCTCACGTCTCCTCGACCTCCAGCTCCACGGGGTCCCCGTCCTTGAGTCCGAGCGCCTCGCGCAGGCAGTCCGCGGCGATGAATTCGACGACGTCCTGGTAGTGGGTCCGGTCCGGGTGGATGAGGTGGCAGGTGTGCCCGTTCATCCGCGCCGGGAAGCAGGTCGCGCCGCCGAACGTCCGTCCGCTCGCCTGAAACCCGTCGATCCGGAGGCCGGAGCCCCCGCTCACGAGCTCGACCTTGCGGAGGGCGGCCCCGTCGACGCGTACGTTCAGCGTCCCGGGATACGGCGCGTAGCCGAGGCGTTCGGTGAACTGCACGACGTACCCGGGTTGGCTGAGGTAGTAGCGGCCCTCCCCGAGCCCCGAGGCGACGCGCCCCGAGAAGGCGATCGTGGACGGCCCCTCGAAGATCCGGTGGTACGTCCGATACTCGGCCCGGAGCAGCGCCATCGCGGCGGCCGTCAGGGCGACGCGCTGGCGTCGCTGGGCGAGCGAACGGGTCGCGAGCCCCTTCTTCTCGAGCGCGACGAGGTAGCGGTCGGCCGCCTGCTGGCTGACGCCGAGCCGTTCCCCGATCTCTCGGGACGTGACCACCACCGGCGAGCGATCCGCCCCGGCGACGGCGAGGAGTTTCAGGACGGCGAGGGTATCCCCGAGCGGGCGGGGTCGGGCTGCCTCCGCGGGCGCCTTCTTCGCCGGCACGGGATCACGCCGGCTTCGCGCCCTGCGGGGCGTGCAGCGACACGACGTTCGAGCCCCGCAGCACGACGCGCCCGAGATGCCGCGAAGCCTCCGCGGTGGTCTCGTCGGCGTCGTCGAGAACGAGGTTCATGTGCTCGTCCAGCGCGAGGAGCTTCCCCGAGAGCGAGCGCGAATCCTTCAGGAGCAGCGTGACCCGCTGCTGCAGCACGCGCTCGAGGAGCGGCGTCGGGGCGTCCACCATCGGCGGAACGACCGACCCCGGGAGATAGCGTTTGCCCGGTGGCCGGGCCGCTGAGGATAAAGGGGGACGGCCGCGTGGACCCGACCATGACGGGTGCGCCGCACGTGTCGAAGGGCCTCGACGACGTCCTCGTGGGTCGGTCGTCGATCAGCTGGGTCGGGGGCGAGACCGGGGACCTCGTCTACCGGGGATTCGACGTCCGGGACATCGTCCCCGGGGTCCCGTACGAGTCGATCGTCCACCTGCTGCTGTTCGGCGAGCCCCCGTCGGCCGATCCGTCCCGGGAGGTCGGGCGCGAGCTCGCCGCCCGGCGCGACGTTCCGCCGTCGATCGAGCGGGTCGTCGACGCGCTCCCCGAGGGGATGCCGCCGCTCGAGGCGCTTCGCACCATCCTCTCGTCGCTCGGGACGGGAACGTACGGCTATCCCCCGACCCGGGAGCAGGGGTTCGACTTGATCGCCCGGACCCCCGTCCTGCTCGCCCGCTACGTGCGCCGCTCGCGCGGCGCGGCGCCAATCCCCCCGCGCGCCGACCTCGGTCACGCCGCGAACTACCTCTGGATGCTGTTCGGGGCGCCGCCCGAGGCACGGCACGTCGCAGCGCTCGAAGGGTACCTGGCGCTGCTCGCGGACCACGGGATGAACGCCTCCACCTTCGCGCTCCGCGTCGCGATCTCGACCCAATCCGACCTCGTGAGCGGCATGACCGCCGCACTCGGGACCCTGAAGGGCCCCGTCCACGGCGGCGCGCCGAGCCGCGTCTCGGACATGCTGGATGCGATCGGATCGCCGGACCGCGCCGAGGCGTGGATCCAGGACCGGCTCGCCCGCAAGGAGGTGCTCTACGGGTTCGGCCACCGCGCCTACAAGACCGACGACCCCCGCGGGCTCGTCCTCCACCGGATCGCGCGGGACGTCGCCGACCCGCATCGACTCGCGCTCGCCGAGGCGGTCGAGGCGACCGCGCTCGCCGCGCTCCGGCGCGAGAAGCCCGGTGCCCGGCTGTTCACGAACGTGGAGTACTACAGCGCGGTCGTGCTCGAGGGCGTCGGCCTCCCCCGCGACCTGTTCACGCCCACGTTCGCCGTGGCCCGCACGGCGGGTTGGACGGCGCACGCGCTCGAGCAGGCGTCCGACAACCGCCTGATCCGGCCCGACGTCGAGTACGTCGGCCCGCCGAAGGGTCGGGCGTGGCCGCGGCCGCTGCCGGGGCGTTAGCCCCCGCGACGCGCGTCGTCTAGGACGACCCGGTCTCTCCGCCGGTGTCCTTGTCGACGACCTTGAAGTCGGCGTCCACCGGGCCCCCGGCGCCGGCATCGTGCTCCGGCGGCGGAGCGGCCGCGCCGTCCCCGGGGGGAGGAGCGCTCGAGGAGCCGCCGGGCGGCGGCGTCCCGCTCGCGTAGAGGCGCTTCGAGATCGCGTGCAGCGTCGTGGTGAGCTCGTCGGTCTTCGTACGGATCTCGCCGAGCGTGGCGTCCTTCTTCCCGAGCACGTTCCGCAGTTCCTTCACCTTCTCCTGCACCGCGCTGGACTCCGCCGCTTCGACCTTGTCCTTCGCCTCGGTGAGCAGCCGTTCGGCCTCGTAGGCGAGCGACTCGGCCTGGTTCTTCGCCTGGACGAGCTCGGCCCGGGCCTTGTCGGCGTCCGCGAACTGCTCGGCCTGCTGGACCATCTTGGCGACGTCCTCCTTCGAGAGCTTGTTCGAGGCAGCGATCGTGATCCCCTGCTTCCGGCCGGACGCGAGGTCCTTCGCCGAGACGTTGAGGATGCCGTTCGCGTCGATGTCGAAGCTCACCTCGACCTGCGGCACGCCGCGGGGCGCCGGCGGAATCCCGGTCAGGAGGAAGCTTCCGAGGGCGACGTTGTCCTCCGCCATCGGGCGCTCGCCCTGGGAGATCTGGATCTCGACCGTGGACTGGTTGTCCGAGGCGGTCGTGAACGTCTGGCTCTTGTGGGTCGGGATCGTCGTGTTCCGATCGATCAGCCGGGTGAACACCCCGCCCATCGTCTCGATGCCGAGCGAGAGCGGCGTCACATCGAGCAGGAGGACATCCTTGACCTCCCCCGCGAGCACACCGCCCTGGATCGCGGCGCCCATCGCGACGCACTCCATCGGATCGACGCCGCGCTCGATGGGCCGACCGATCGACGTTTCGAGGAACTTCTGGACGATCGGCATACGCGTCGGCCCGCCGACGAGCACGATCCGACTGATGTCGTCCTTGGCGAGCTTGGCGTCCTTCAGCGCCTGCTCCACCGGGGCGCGGCACCGGTCGACGATCGGCCGAACGAGCTCCTCGAGCTTCGCCCGGGTGAGGGTCAGCGCGAGGTGCTTCGGGCCCTCGTTCGTTGCCGTCAGGAACGGGAGGTTGATCTGGGTCTCGAGCGTCGAGGAGAGTTCGATCTTCGCCTTCTCGGCCGCATCACGAACCCGCTGCATCGCCATCTTGTCCTTGCGGATGTCGACGCCGGACTCCTTCTGGAACTCCGCGGCGACCCACTCGGTCGTCACCGCGTCCATGTCGGTGCCTCCGAGCTGGGTGTCGCCGCTCGTCGAGACGACCTCGAAGACGCCTTCCCCGAAGTCCATGATCGTCACGTCGAGCGTGCCGCCCCCGAGATCGAAGACGAGGATCTTCTGATTCTTGCCCGCCTTGTCGAGCCCGTAGGCGAGCGACGCAGCGGTCGGTTCGTTGATGATCCGGACGACATCGAGGCCAGCGATCGCGCCGGCGTCCTTCGTCGCCTGGCGCTGGTTGTCGTTGAAGTAGGCGGGGACGGTGATGACGGCCTTCTCGACCTTCTCCCCGAGGAACGCCTCGGCGTCCCGCTTGACCTTCTGGAGCAAGAACGCGGAGAGCTGCTGCGGAGTGTACTCCTTGCCGTGCAGTTTGTACTTGTAATCGGTGCCCATCTTCCGCTTGAACGCGGTGACCGTACCTTCCGGGTTCGAGATCGCTTGACGGCGGGCCGGCTCGCCCACGATCAGCTGGCCGTCCTTGGTGAACGCCACGTACGACGGGAACGCCTTCCCGCCGCCCGTCGTCGTCCCTTCGGCACTGGGGATGATGACGGGTCGCCCGCCTTCCAGCATCGCGGCCGCCGAGTTGCTCGTCCCGAGATCGATTCCGATAATTTTCGCCATGTTGAGACCCCACGCACCCTCCCCGCCGACCCGGCGAGGAAAGCCCGAATTGTCGAGATAAGTGAGGAAACACTCGTATAAAAAGATGTCATATTTTCCCCCCGAGCGCCGCCCGAGAAGGGCGGGTCCGCCCGACATCGCGAGCTCGCCCGGCCTCGGCCCGAACCGGATCCATGGGCGAGGCGTCTTGTTCGGGGCGGCGTTCCGCCGGACCGATCATTGTGAGGAACCGATCAGAGCACTCGGCCCGCGCGAAGCCGACCGTCGTCCTGTGGGACATGGACGACACGATCTTCGACCACGCGCTCACCTCGCGCGCGGCGCTCGCTCTCGCCCGTCGCCGCTATCCGGCGCTCCGCGGGCCGACGCTCGACGAGCTCTGGCAGGAGTACGGTCGCCTCCTCGGCATCACCCATATCGAGGTGATGCTCGGACGGCGGACCTCCCACGACGCCCGCATCGACCGCTTCCGCCGCCTCGCGGCGTGGGCGGGCCACCGGGTCTCCGCCGACGAGGCCCGCACGATGTCCACGGATTATCGGGACTGGTACCTCCGCGCCCGCCGGCCGGTGGCCGGAGCGCCGGAGGCCGTGCGCTACCTCCACCGCACGGCCCGGATCGGAGTGGTCACGAACAACACCGTCGCGGAGCAGGTGGAGAAGATCGCGTTCTTGGGGCTGAAGGAGTCGATCGATGTCCTGGTCACCTCGGAGGAGGTCGGAGTGGGAAAGCCCGACCCGGAGATCTTCCGGGTCGCGCTCGAACGTACGGGCGCGAAGCCCCGCGACGCCGTCATGATCGGCGACTCGTGGGCGAGCGACATCGCCGGAGCCCGGGCCGCCGGGATCCGCGCCGTCTGGTTCAACCGATTCCGCCTTCCGGCACCCGCTGGGACTGACGTTGCCGAGCTCCGGTCGTTCCACTCGCCGGCGGGCGTGGCGCGACTCTTGACCGGGTAACGGCTCTCGGCCGGGTTTGGGGCTCCGGCGCATTATATCGGCCCACCGGCTGGGCGGCCGATGGCTCGCGCGCCCGAGGCGTGGATTCCCGCCGCGCGGAAGGTCTTGCCGGCGATGCGGGCTTGGCGGATGGCGTTCCACCAGGAGCCCGAGCTGTCGCTCCAGGAGACGAAGACCCGCGAGAAGGTCATCGCGGCGCTGCGGAGCTTGGACATCCCGTTCCAGACCTACGACAACTTCCCCGGCGTCGTGGGGCTCATCGCCGGTGCGAGCGATCGCCCCGTGGTCGCCCTGCGGGCCGACATGGACGGCCTCCCGGTGACCGAAGCGACCGGACTCCCGTACCATTCGCGCTTCGAAGGCCGGATGCATGCCTGCGGACACGACGTGCACATGGCGGCGTTGCTCGGCGCTGCGGCGATCCTGACTCGGGGCGGGCGGCGTCCGATCGGCCCCGTGAAACTGCTCTTCCAGCCGGCCGAAGAGGAGGGGCAGCGGGGCGGGGCGCTCCCGCTCATCGAGCGGGGCTGTCTCGAACGGCCGAAGGTCGACTACGTGGTCGGCCAGCACGTCGAGCCGAACGTACCGCTCGGGAGCGTCCGGTGGAAGTCCGGACCGTTCATGGCGGCGGCCGACTTCTTTCGCATCACGGTGATCGGGCGGGGCGGACACGCCGCCTCGCCGCACGAAGGCCCCGATGCGATCGTGGCGGCGAGCGAGATCGTGAACGGGCTCCAGGCCCTCGTCAGCCGAATCCGCGACCCGCTCGATCCCGTCGTGGTGAGCGTCGGCTCGATCCACGGGGGGACGCGGAACAACATCCTTCCCCCCGAGGTCGTCCTCGAGGGGACCGTCCGAACGTTCCGGGCCAGCACCCGGGATCTGATCGACCGGGCGTTCCATCGTCGCGTGCGCGCGATCGCCTCGAGCCTCGGCGCCCGGGTCGAGATCGAGTACCGACGCGGGTACCCGACGTTGATCAACTCGCCCGAAGTGACTCACGCCGTCGCCGACGCGCTCCGCATCGAGTTCGGCCGGGACCACTGCACGGAGGCCGAGAACCCCGTGATGGGTGCCGAGGACTTCGCGCGTTACCTGGAGCGGGTCCCCGGTACGTTCCTCCACCTCGGGGTCGGCGTTCCGAACCGGCCCGCCAGCCTTCACTCGGCGACGTTCGCTCCGGACGAACGGGCGCTCGTCTACGGCGCGGCCGCGTTGGCCGCCGCGGCGGACGCACTGCAGAGGGCCCCCCCGTGAACCTCGACTCGCTGCGAGCGGACTTCCCCGCCCTGGAGGATCGGCCCGACCGGCCCGCGCCGGTGTATCTCGACTCGGCGTGCATGGCACTCGTTCCCCGCCCGGTCCTCCAAGCGATGGAGGCGTACTACCGGGACTTCCCGGGCTGCGCCGGCCGGAGCCTCCACCGGTTCTCCGAAGAGGTCGGCCGTCGCTACGAAGCGTCGCGGTCCGCGTTCGCGCGATTTCTCGGACGTTCCGATCCCCGCGGCGTCGTCTTCGTCCGGAACGCGACCGAGGCGATCAACCTCGTCGGGCAGGGGCTCGATTGGAAGTCGGGGGATCGCGTGCTGGTCACCGACCGGGAACACAATTCGAACCTGATCGTCTGGCAACGGCTCGGGGTCGAACGGGGGATCCGACTGGAGACCCTCGCCCTTCCCGACGACGGGACGTTCGATGCCGAGGCCCTCGAAGCGGCGCTCGCGAGGGGCGTGCGCCTCGTGAGCTTCTTTCACACGTCGAACCTCGACGGGCGATCGCTGCCGATCCGCGAGATCACGGAGCGCGCCCACGACCGAGGGGCGCTCGTCCTGTTCGACGGATGCCAGGCCGCGCCGCACCAGCGCGTCGAGCTCGACCGATGGGGGGTCGACTTCTACGCCGTGTCCGCCCACAAGATGCTCGGACCGACGGGGATCGGCATCCTTGCCGGTGCCCCGGGGCCGGTCGGGCAGCTGCGCCCGCTCCTCGTCGGGGGCGAGACGGTCGAGTGGAGCACGCTCACCGAGCACGCGCTCCGGCCCCCGCCGCATCGCTTCGAGGCCGGGCTCCAGAATTACGCGGGCGTCATCGGCGCCCACGCGGCGCTCGACTATCTCGACCGCGTCGGCCTCGAGCAGATCGAGGCGCGCCAACGCGAGCTCAACGAGCACGTGACCCGGGAACTGGCCGGGGAGCGCCGCCTCCGTCTCTTGGGCCCGACGTCCCCTCGGGAGCGGCCGAGCATCTTCGCCTTCGCGCTCGAGGGGATCGATCCCCACGACACCGCGGTGTTCCTCGACGAGGGGTACGACGTGATGGTCCGTTCGGGGATGCACTGCGTCCACTCCTTCTACGAGCGACGCGGCCTCCCCGGGAACGTGCGCGCCTCCTTCTACTTCTACAACCACCGGCCCGACGCGGACCGGCTCGTCCGCGGGATCCGGGAGCTCCTCGAACGGCTCGGACCCGGGCGCGTCAGCGGTACATCGGCTGCGAGCCCTGGGTCGGCGGCTCGCCCCGCCCGCGCTCGGCGGCGTGGCGCTGGATCGAAAGCAGCTGCTGCTCGATCCGCTCGGCCTCGGCGTAGAGCGGGACGGGGTCGAGCGGCGAGCGCAAGAGGATCTGGTTGATCGTCTCGATCACCTTCGCCGCCGCGCGCGCGTCCGGGTAATCCGACTGGGCCTCGGCGAGGAACGTCAGCACATCGAATCCGCGCCGGCGTCCCTCGTTGAGGAGGACCCCGGCAATGCCCGTGATGACGCCTTCGGCGAACGGCGTCATGTTCGGCTCGATGTAGAGCTCGCGGGCCTTCCGCGTGCTCGCCACCCCATAGACCTTGACGTCGTTGAGGCGCGGTCCGCGGCCGGTCTTGCCGCCGTGGGGGGCGGCTTCGACCACCAGGCCCTCGGGCGAGACGAGCAGGGAGCAGCGCTGCTCCTGGACCCAGTCGAGGATCGCCGTCGCGAGCGGGTGGATCACGGTGGGCGCCGGGTGGAACTCGGAGACGAACGCCACGATCTTGTCGGCCCCCCGGCCCGCGCGGTCCGCGGGGGGACGGCCGGCGTAGATCCGGACGGGGTGCTGCGGGTCGCCGTTGCGGATCAGGGAGACGGTGGGGAACGCCGGCGATTCGACGATCCCGATCTGCTGCATCTCGAGGGTGTCGATGAGATAGTTCGCCACGATCGAACTGACGAGGCCGACCGACGGAAAGCCGTCGATGACGATCGCGCCCTCGACGTCGACCCGTTTGATCTCGTAGATCCGGACTTGGTCCGGCGACATCGTCATGTCTAGAGAGACCTCTCGACGATCTGGCCGAGCTCCTTCGAGACCAGGTCGACGAGGTTCTTCGTCAAAGCACGGCGGACGTCCGCCGGCAGGGCGTGGAGCCCCAGCCGCGCCGTCGCGGTCCCGACGCGCACCAGCGCGGCGTACTCGCTCGCCCGCGCCGCGAGAAGGTCCCGGACCGCTTCGCGCAGGTCCGCCTCGAGCTGCGGGTCTTCCTTCAGCGTCTTCTCGAGATGCCGTCGGATCTCGTCCTTGACGAGGTCGCGCGTGGCTTCGCGGACGAGTTCCTCGGGCCGCAAGAGGTCCCGGGTGCTCTTGACGAGCAGGTCGATCGGCTCGCCGGCCGATGAGCCTTCCGCCATCGGCCCGCGGAGTGGGGTCGCCCGCATAAGGGTTTGGTGGCCCGCGGCGCCGGCGCCCTCGCCCGGCGGACGACAACTCTTATCCTGCGGCCGCCCTCGGCGGCCGGCGTGGGCCGGTAGATCAGCGGAAGATCGCTACCTTGGCAAGGTAGAGGTCGCGAGTTCAAAGGGGCGGGAGCCGGCTCCCGTCCGGAGAATCTCGCCCGGTCCACTTCTCCGACCCCGAGGTCTTCGGCAGTTGTCGAGCGGACCCACCGACACGAAGGCTAGCGATTTATACCGCGCCCCGCCTGCCGCGCCTTCGTGGAAGCCGAGATCCGTGAGAAGATGGCGGGGGAGGTCGTCCTCTCTCCCCATCCCGGCCGAACCCTTCGAAAGTGGAGGGAGGACTTCGGGATCTCCCAACGGGACCTCGCGAAGCATCTACAGACCGTCCCCTCGGTGATCAGCGACTACGAGTCGGAGCGGCGCGTCAGCCCCGGAGCGGGCTTCATCCGACGGTACGTCGACGCGCTCATCGCCGTGGATCAGGACCACGGCGGCAAGGTCGGCCAGCGTCTCGGCATGCACGCGCATTCCGACGGCATCCTGGGGATGCGGGAGTTCGCGGTCGCGATCCCGCTGAAGTCGTTCGCCGACCGGCTCGAGGCTCGCTCGGTCGGACGCGTCGACCTGCACCGGGACATCCATGGCTTCACGATCCTCGACGCGCCGCGCGCGATCCTATCGATCGACGCCTCGCACTTCGTGGAAGTCTACGGATGGACGACCCAGCGGGCGCTCATCTTCTCCAACGTGAAGTACGGCCGCTCCCCGATGGTCGCGATCCGCGCCCACCCGCTCAAGCCCGCCGCGGTCGTCTTCGCCAACCCGGGTCGGGTCGACGCGCTCGCGATCCGTCTCTCCGAGGTTGAGAACATCCCCCTCCTGGTCACGAGCCTCTCCGCGCCGGCCGTACTGGAACGGCTCGAGGAGCTCTAGGCATACCGAGGAACCACAATGGACGCAGGAATCGTCAGCTACGGTGCGTACGTCCCGAGATATCGGATCACGCCGGCGGAGATCGGGCGAGTCTGGGGCGCCGACGGCGAAGGAATGGGCCAGGGGCTCAACGTGCATCGCAAGAGCGTGCCCGCCCCCGACGAGGACACGATCACGATCTCGACGGAAGCGCTTCGGACCGCCCTCATCCGCGGGGCGATCGACCCGCAGCAGATCGGGGCGATCTACGTCGGCTCGGAGTCCCACCCGTACGCGGTGAAGCCGACCGCCACGGTGGTCGCGCAAGCGGTCGGGTCGACACCGAACCTCACCGCCGCCGACTTCGAGTTCGCCTGCAAAGCCGGCACCGCCGCGATCCAGACCTGCCTCGGCCTTGTCGGGGCGGGGATGGTGAAGTACGGCGTCGCGATCGGCAGCGACACGAGCCAGGGCGCGCCGGGCGACGCGCTCGAATACTCCGCGAGCGCCGGAGGCGCCGCGTTCGTCATCGGCCGGGACCACGTCATCGCGCGGGTCGAGCAGACTCTCTCCTACACCACGGACACGCCCGACTTCTGGCGGCGCGAGGGCCAGCGGTATCCGAGCCACAGCGGGCGCTTCACCGGCGAGCCGGCGTACTTCCGTCACGAGACCGAGTGCGCCCGCCGCATCATGGAGGTCGCGGGCACCTCGCCCAAGGACTACCGCCACGTCGTCTTCCACCAGCCGAACGGCAAGTTCCCCCAGCGCGTAGGAAAGCAGCTCGGGTTCAACGAAGCGCAGATGCGCTACGGCCTCGTCACCCCGTACATCGGCAACACCTACTCGGGGGCCGCGCTGATCGGCCTCGCGAACGTGCTCGACCACGCCGGGCCCGGCGAGCGGATCCTCATGGTCGGCTACGGCTCCGGCGCCGGATCCGACGCCTTCGACCTCACGACCACCGAGGAGATCGCCCGGTTCGACCGCTCCTTCGGCCGCCCCGTCCAGACGTACCTCGACAACGGCGTCGAGCTCTCGTACGGGGTCTACGCGAAGTACCGCGGGAAGATCCACATGGGAGGCAGCTGACCGTGCGCGACGTCGCCGTGCTCGGCGTCGGCATGACGAAGTTCGGCGAGCTGTGGGACCGCTCGTTCCGGGAGATCGGGATCGAGGCGGGGCTCCAGGCGCTCGTCGATGCCCGACTCTCTTCGGGAGACCTCGGCGCGCTCTATCTCGGCAACATGGCCTCGGGCTCGCTGATCGACCAGGAGCACATCGGCCCGCTCATCCTCGACTACGCCGGTCTCGGATCCCGGCACCTCCCCGCGGTCCGGGTCGAGGGAGGCGGCGCCTCGGGCTCGCTCGCCCTGCACGCCGGCTATCTCGCCGTCGCGAGCGGGCAATACGACTTCGTGGTGGTCGGCGGCGCGGAGAAACTCACGGACGTCCCCGACGCGACGGGCAAC
Source organism: Thermoplasmata archaeon (assembly GCA_035507575.1). Taxonomy (GTDB): domain Archaea; phylum Thermoplasmatota; class Thermoplasmata; order Lutacidiplasmatales; family UBA184; genus Lutacidiplasma. Next base: position 64,141 of record DATJNY010000006.1, read on the forward strand.
CAGATCACCAGCGCCGCGGCCGACCATGAGTGGGAGGTCGTCTTCGGCGCGACCCTACCGGCGCTCTGGGCGTTGATCGCCCGCCGGCACATGCACCAGTACGGCACCACGCGCGAGCAGCTCGCCCGCGTCGCGGTGCACGCGCACGAGATGGGGTCGAAGAACCCCAACGCGCACTATCGCAACAAGGTCACCCTCGAGCAGGTGCTCGGGGCCGGCCCGGTCGCCGAGCCGCTCGGCGTGTTCGATTGCGCCCCGCTCTCCGACGGGGCGGCGGCGGTCGTGCTCGGCCCCCTGGACGTCGCGAAGGAGCACACCGACCGACCGGTGCGGATCCTCGCGAGCGAGGTCGCGTCCGACACGATGGCCGTGCAGCACCGCCGGGACGTGACCACGCTCGACTCCACCGTCATCGCCGCCCGTCGCGCCTTCGAGCGCGCGCGGCGAGCGCCGGCGGACGTCGACGTCGCGGAGATCAACGACGCCTACACGATCAGCGCCCTGCTCGCGCTCGAGGACCTCGGGTTCTCCGAAAAGGGCCGCGGCGGCTTCGACTTCGCGACCGGTCGATATGGGCCCGGCGGCGAGGTGGCGATCAACATGTCCGGCGGCCTGAAGGCCCAGGGACGGCCGTTCGGCGCGGTCGGCGTGGCCCAGATCGTCGAACTCGTCCGCCAGCTCCGGGGCGAGGCGAAGGACCGCCAGGTGGCGGACGCCTCGATCGGACTCGCCCACGACGTCGGGGGGACCGGCGCGACGAGCGTGGTCACCCTCCTGGAGCGGACGAACTGAGGGGGGCCCATGTCGATCGCACGTTTCTGGCGTGAGACCCCCCGGCGGTACAACCTCGGCGGATCGAAGTGCACGATGTGCGGGACCGTCTACTTCCCGCCCCGCTCGGTCTGCCCGACCTGCGCGCATCATCGCGAGTCGATCGGGAAGATGGTACCGTTCCAGCTCTCCGGCGACGGCGAGGTGTTCTCGTTCACCATCGTCCACGAGCCGGCGGAAGGGTTCGAGATGCAGGTCCCGTACATCCTCGCCCTGGTCCGCACCGTCGAAGGACCCATCCTCACCGGCCAGGTCGTCGACCTGCTCCCCGACGAGGTCCGGATCGGGCTCAAGGTCCGGGCGACGTTCCGCAAGCTGCGGGAAGAGGGGAAGGCCGGCGTCATCCACTACGGGTACAAATTCGCCCCCGCCGACGACCTCCCTTCGCTCCCGCCCGGCGGCCCGAGGGCCGCGGCGGAGGCCTCGACTCGCGCCGAGGGCGACCGGGCACCGGCGTGAGCGCGCCCGAGCGACGGAACGGCGCCCCGCCTCCGCCCGACGAGGCGCCGCCGGGCGACGAGGAGTACGCGCGCACGTACGCCGCCGGCTACGAGGAGGGCGTCCGGAGCGGACTTCGCGAGGTCCTCCAGCACACGTCGCGCGGCCACACCGCTCAGGAGCTACGGATCCTCGTCGAGAGCCGGCTGGCCCGTCTCGACGAGGAGGTCGAGGTGAAGCGTCGCAGCCTCCTCGGCCCACCGCGCCGTCCGGCGTGGAACTCGCTCCTGCGCGCGCCGCAACCCGCCCGCCCGTGGTCCCCACCGCTCGGCCCCGTCGCGACCGGAGCGATCCGGCTCGGGCCGGGCCGCAGCCTGCTCATCCGGGAGGAACGTCCCTCCCGCGCCGTCGAGATCCTCCGCGCGCACGTCCAGGAGTTCCCCCGGACTGTTCTCGTCTCGCTGCGACCTCCGGAGCTTCCGGCCCTCTCGAAAGAGCGCCGGGTCGACATCGTGCCGTCCGGCTCCGACATCTCGGGGGGGAACGCGCTCTCGCCGGGTGAGGTCGGCGGACACCTCCGCGGTCCGATGGAAGGTCCCGGCGGCGCGCTGGTGTACATCGACGCGCTGGAGTACCTCGCGAGCGAGTACGGCCTCGAGATGATGCTCAAGTTCACGCAGTGGCTGATCACCCAGATCGACGGGAGCCCGTCGGCGCTGGTCGTCTCGTTCGACCAGCGGCAGGTCGACACGCGGGAGCTGAGCCGCCTCGAGCGGCAGTTCTACCAGGTCGTCTAGCGGCGCGCCGCTCGACCCAAAAGCATAGGACCCCCGGGCGCCGGTGCGAAGCCGGAAGCGGGCATGGAGGTCATCTTCTTCACCGACTCGTTCCCGCCGATGCGGGACGGGGTCGCCGCCGTCACGAACGGCCTGGCGCGCTCGATCCGGCGGCTCGGCCATTCGGTGCACGTCTTCGCGCCGCACCCGATCGTGGGCGCGCCCACGGAAGAGCTCGAGGTCGACGGGGTCGCGCTGACGCGCGTTCGCTCCCTCCCGGTACCCCTCTACCCCCAGTACCGCTGGCCGCTCAACCCGCTCGCCCTGCTCCGCGAGCGCCGGGGGGTCGGCGACGCGGACGTGCTGCACATCCACTCCCCGGGCGGGATCGGCAGCGCCGGATTCCTCACCTCCCGGCGGTACGCGCTGCCGCTCGTCGGCACGTTCCACACGAACATCGCCGAGATGCAGGGGAGCTTCCCGTCCCGATTCCTCGTTCCGACGTTCTTCCGCATCGCGGCCTGGTACAACCTCGGCACGTACTGGCGCTGCGACGTCGCCACCGCGCCGTCGACGGCGGCGCGCGACGCGCTCCTCGCGCGGGCCCGCAAGCCGTTCCGGCATCCCGTCGAGGTCGTGCCGAACGGGATCGACGTGGACCGGTTCCGCCCCGGGCTCCGCGTCCCGGATTGGCGGGCGCGCTGCGGGCTGCCGCTCGATCCGCTCGTCACCTACCTCGGACGCCTGACGGTCGACAAGGGCGTGCACCGGTTCCTCGACGCGGTCGAGGCGAGCCTCGCCCGCACCGACCTCGTCGCGATCGTGGGCGGCAGCGGGCCGGAGGAGGCCGCGGTCCGCGAGCGGATCCGCGCGAGCCCTCGGCTCGCGGAGCGGGTCCGGTACGTCGGACCCGTCGCCGAGGAGGAGAAGGCGTCGCTGCTGTCGCAGACCGATCTCTTCGTCCTCCCGTCGACGAGCGACACCTCAAGCGTCGCGCTGATGGAGGCGATGGCCTCCGGCGCGATGGTGCTGGCACCGGCCGCCGGCGGTGCCGCCGAAGTGGTCGAGGACGGGGTCACGGGAGTGCGGGTGCCGGTCCTCGAGCCCGGCGCGCTCGCCCGCGCGGTGACGGAGCAGATCGACCGACCCGAGGAACGTCGCCGGATCGCGCGGCAGGGCGCGGACGGCGTGCGTCGGACGTCGTCGCTCGACACGATGGCCCGTCGCTTTATCTCTCTCTACGAGATGGCAATCACGAGCCGGAGTTCTCGTGACCGCCGTAGCGCCGCCCGAGATTGAAGCGCTCGCCGCCCAGCTCGGCGGAGAGCGGCACGACGCCTACTCCCAACGGGCGCTCGGTCGCGCCGTCGAGGAGTACCTCTCCCGCCGTCGCCCGCCGCTCGCCGAGGTCGCGCTCACGGTCGACGGAAAGGAGTACCCGAACCTCTTCGCCGTGATCGCCGATCCCGAGGCGAAGTTCGCGTCGGGGGAGATCCGTCTCGAGCCGCTGCCGTCCCCCGGTCCGGCCTGGCGGTTCCTCCTGCCGTTCGAGCGGATGGTCTTCGCGGACGACGGGTCGGTCGAGATCCATCCGCTCGAACCCGGTCCGCGGATCCGCGCGATCGCCCGGGTGCTGGTCCGGGAGCACTACCTCCTGCGATCGCAGGCCGACGAGGAGCGGGCGGCCGCCGGAGGGGCCCGCGTCGAACTGCGGGGGATCGGCGGGACGCTCGCCGAGGCGCTCGCGGCGTGCCGCGAGGAGGCGATCGTGCCGTTCGGCGTCGCGATCCTGGTCTATCTACCGGAGGAGCGGTTCCGCTACGAGTTCGACGTGCTCCACTCGACGCTCTTGCCGGACCCCCGGGCCGGGCGCCTCGCGCCGGGCCAGCGGGTGCGGCGGAGTTCGCGGCTCGCCTGGTCGCTCGACCAGTACGTCGCGAAGAGCGACCTCTCGCTCCTCGGCGTCCGGGCGCTCGAGGTCCTCGTCGAGTCGCCGGGATTGACGTCCGTCGAGCTCTCCCACGTCTTCGGAGGGATCCGGGAGCTCGTCGACTCGGCGCTCCAGGGCCTCGTGCAGCATCGCCTGATCACCTTCGACCGCCGGACCGGCGTCTACCGGCCGCGACTCGACGCCTTCCTGCCGCCCGCGGGAGCCCCACCGACCCGACCGGATCTCGCCCCCGGCGGGTCGGATCCCGCGCTCCGGACCAGCGTCCAGGAGCTGCTCGCCGCCGCCGACGCCCGGGCGACCTGCCCGCTCTGCGGGAACCCGTTGCCGCCGGGACCGAAGACGATCCTTTGCGAGAACTGCTCGACGCAAGTCGGCGCGGCGTAGGTTCGGGCCTGTCGGGAGTTTCCGCCCCGGGCGCGCTCGCGCCCCGGGCCTTTGAACCCGAGATTGCTGGCTTAGAAGGCCAGTACTTTCTCCAAGCTAAGCTACAGGCCCGCCGGAGCGAGGGACGACCCGTTCCTTTAGCCCTTCGGCTCCGCCGAGGCGACGAGGTGGGCGAGCCGCAGGGGCTCGGGCCAGAGCCCGCGGACGGTCGTGCGACGGACGAGCGCGGCGGCATCGACCGCCCGGCAGCCGACCGCCGCCGCGAGGATCGGGGCCGCCCCGGTGCGCACGGGGCGAAGGCGGTGCGCCCGGAGCAGGCGCCACCGACGCGCGGCATCCCGGCCGAACCAGGTGCGCAGCGCGGCCCGGATCCGGGGGAAGTCGGGGGGCCGCCGTGTCACCGCCACTATGGGGACGCCGAGATCCTCGTGGAGGCGGTCGAGGTCGAGGACGTTGAAGCCGCCGACGACCGCGCCGTCGAGGAGCACCGCCCGGATCCCGTCCAGGGCTCCGGTGGCGCGGACGAGCGCGATCACGGCCTCCGTGCCGTCGGTGCCGTCGACCCGCACCCGCGAGCGGCGGACGGCCTCGACATACGACGGCGCCGAGACGACGACCGCGGCGATCGGCGCCCACCGGTCGCGACGCCCGAACGCGCCGTCGTCGACCCCCACCACGCGCGGATGCGGCTTCGCGAGGGTCCGCTCTAAGGATAAGACCCGGACGGCGCTCGGTCTCGCGCGATGGCGGTCGGTCCGGTCGCGATGCGGTGTCCCGTCTGCGGGAGCGACCTTCGGGTCCGGCTCGCGCCCGAGCCTCCGACGCAATGGTTTCCGTGCCCGCACTGCCGCTCGCCGATCCCGGTGGTGGTCCCTCGCGATCCCCCACCGCTGTACACCTGGGAAGTCCTGCCGAACCTATATCCACCGATGGTCCGGCCGCGCGTCCCGCGCTGGCGCGCACGTCGGGCCGTCGCGGGCGCCTTGCTCGCGATCGCCGTCATCGGAGCGGCGCTCGCGGCGGTGCTCGTCTACGACGGCGTCGCGGCGACCGAGCCCGCCCGATACACGATCGACGGCACCGTCGACCACGCGGTGGGCGGCACCCTCGCGCCGGTGTTCGGGGCGAACGTGCTCCTGACCGACGACAATGGCGCGACCACGTCGGTCGTCACCGGAGCGAGCGGCACCTTCTCCTTCGCGTCCGTGGTGGCGGGCGGGGTCACCCTGAACGTCACGGCGACCGGTTTCGCGCCCCTGCTCGTGGCGACGTTCGTCTCGCCGGTCTACGGCGCGCAGGCGACCGGCCTCGAGCTCGTGCTCACCCCCGGCGGCACCGCCAACGAGAGCGCGATCGCGCTCGCACCGTTCCCCGACCTGGAGCAGTTCGTCGCGTCGCTCGGGAGTGGGGCGGTCCTGCTCGGGATCATCGCGCTCGTGGCCGGCGCGGCCGCGATCGCGACGGTTCGGCACGACCGGCCCGCGCTGGGCGTCGTCGGCGGAGCGAGCGGGGTCGTGGCGCCGCTCGTCCTGTTCTACTTGAGCCTCTCCTCCGCGTTCCCGATTCTCGAAGCGTTAACGGCCGTGCTCGCGGGCGCCGGCGCGTTCGCCCTCACCCTGCGCGCCGTGCAGCTCGCCCAGACCGGGCCGGCGCCGGACTTCCGTTAGGGAGCCCCGCGCGCGGCGGAGCCCCGCGGGCTCGGACTCGCGCGACGGGCGGCGTCGCCGATCGGGCGGCGATTGCGGAACGACCCCGAGATCGGGTGGAAGAACGCGACGCGCGGCTCCCCGCGCTGCCAGCAGAGGAACACCACTTCGCCGGCCTCGAGCCCGTAGAAGTCGACCGTGCCCTGCTCGAGGTCCTTCACCTCGATGCCGTCCTTCCGGAGGCCCCCGACGGCCTCTTCGAGCCGGCGGGTCAGGTTCTGCCATTCCGCGTCGAGCCGTTGCTTGAGCGCATGATCCGCATGGTCGGGCGCGTCCACGTCCGCGGCCCAGAACTCCGCGAGCCGATGGAGCTCCTCGTGCACCTCCCTGAGGCGCAGCACCCAGCCGCGCAGGCGCGGCAGGAGCTCTTCCAGGTCGGCGATGCGGGCGGACGCTTCCTCGGCGGTCCAGAGTCGCGGGGGGTTCGAGCGGACGCCCGGCGCGCGCGGCGACGCGGACGGACTCATCGGACCTCGACCTCCCGCCGTACCATGCCGGCAGCCTATTTACGGGGATGAGGGCGCGAGGGTAACCGACTGGGCCCTCACGTCGGACCCAGCGGGACCCGCTCGATCGACCAGCCTCGTTCCCGATACGCGGACTCGACCGCCTGCCCGTGAGCTCCGTCGCGGACCTCGAGCTCCACCTCCACCGTCACCTCTCCCGGAGGCCGGTCCGGCGACTCCCGGCCGTGCAGGATGTGACGCACGTTGGCCCCCTGCGCCGCGGCGATCGACAGAAACTCCTCGAGCCGGCCGGGGACGTCCTTCAACGCCGCCCGGAGCCGAAGCAGTCGCCCCTCCGCCGCGAGCCCGATGAACAGGATCCGGTCGAGGAGGAACGGATCGAGATTGCCGCCGCTGACCACGAGGACGATCGGCCCGTCCGCGGCGAGCTCCGGGTACTCGAGCAAGCCCGCGAGCGGGGTCGCCCCGGCCCCCTCCGCAAGGACCTTCGCCTGCTCGAGAAGCAGGAATGCCGCGCGGGCGATCGTGCGGTCGTCGACCGTGACGGCACGCGCCCCGGCCGCTTGGAGGATCCGGAACGGGAGATCGCCGATCTGGCGGGTCGCGAGCCCGTCGGCGAACGTCGACGGCCGCGGGCCGAGCACGACCCGTCCCTGTTCGAGCGAGGGTCGGAGGTTGTCGCAGCCCTTCGGCTGGACGCCAATCAGTTCGGCCGAGCTCCCCCGACCTCGTACCGCGGCGGCGATTCCCGAGAAGAGCCCCCCACCGCCGACGGCGACGAGGATCCGTCGCACGTTCGGCATCGCGTCCAGGATCTCGAGGCCGATGGTTCCCTGGCCGGCGATGATGAAGGGGTCGTCGTACGGGTGGATGTACGTGAGGTGCTCCTCGGCCGCGAGCCGGACCGAGCGGTCGTGCGCCTCGTCGTAATCGGAGCCCTCGAGGATCACGCGAGCGCCCAGGGCCCGCGTCATGCTCACTTTGAGCGGCGACGCGTTCTCTGCCATCACGATCGTGGCCGGCACGCCACGCGCCCGGGCCGCCCACGCCACTCCCTGGGCGTGGTTGCCCGCGGACGCCGTGACCACGCCCCGCCGGGCCTCCTCCGGAGTCAGTTGCGCGATCCGATGCGTCGCCCCGCGAAGCTTGAACGCGCCGGTCCGTTGCAGATTCTCGAGCTTCAGGTAGATCGGCACGTCCGGAAGGCCGGGGAACCTCGGCGCTTCGAGCAGCGGCGTCGGGGCGACCTTGCCGGCGATGTTGCGCGCGGCGGCCTCGACGTCGGCGAGCGAGATCGGCAACGCGGGCTTCGAAGCCATCGACCTACCGGTACGCCCACCGCCGCTCGTCCCTTATTCCGCTTTCGCCGGCCGACCGGTCGCGCCGACGTGCGGGTCCTGAGCGTTCGACGGCGGACGGATCGGAACCCGTTCCCGGCCGGCCCTTTCTCTACGCGCGCGTTCGAGAAACCGGACGCGACGCGGGCGACTCCACCTCGAAATCCGCGTCCCCGGCGAGCGCCGGGATTTTTTCTCGGCAGGCCTTATATAGGGTACGTTTCTCCCCCGTCCCCACTGGAGGCAGGACCCCCTATCGACCCATGGCACGACGTCATCGCCCGCGGCGGGGTTCCCTCGCCTTTTCTCCGCGCTCGCGCTCCGCGCGACCCGTCCCCCGGGTCCGGTCCTGGCCGGCCGGCCCCGCGAAGCCCTCGATCGAAGGATTTGCCGGCTTCAAGGTCGGCATGACCCACGCGTTCATCGTGGATTACCGCAAGCGATCGACGACCGCCGGTCAGGAGGTCGCGGTCCCCGTGACGGTCGTCGAGGTCCCGCCCCTTCGCGTCGCCGGGGCCCGCGTGTATCGGCGGGGTCCGTACGGCTCCCGCGTCGCCGGCGAAGTCTGGGGGACCGGCTCCGCCGAGGAACTCACCCGCCGCATCCCCGCACATCCGGCGAGCGGCGCCGATGCGCTCTCGGGGTTCGGTGCGCTCGCGGGCGACGAGGTCCGGCTGATCGTCCATACGCAGCCCCAACTCGTCACGGGAACCCCTTCGAAGACCCCTCAATTGTTCGAAGTGCGCGTGTCGGGAGAGAAGTTCGAGGAGCGGCGCGCATTCGCCGTCGAGCACCTCGGGAAGGAGCTCTCCGCCGACCAGCTCATCCGGGAGGGGGAGTTCCTCGACGTGATCGGCGTCACGAAGGGGTTCGGTTTCCAGGGCCACATCCAGCGCTGGGGGGTCAAGCTCCAGCCGCGCAAGAATTCCAAGCACCGCCGCATGATCGGCACGCTCGGCCCCCACAATCCGAGCTTCGTTTCCTACCGGATCCCGCAGGCCGGGCAGCAAGGGTACCACCGCCGGACTCAGTTCAACATGCGGGTGCTGAAGGTCGTTCGCGATCCGCGCAGCGACCCCGTGACGCCCGCCGGTGGGTTCCCGCACTACGGCGAGGTGCGCAGCGCGTGCCTCGTGCTCCACGGCTCGCTCCCCGGACCGGCGAAGCGGCTCCTGCGATTCCGCACCCCGATGCGCAGTCGCGTCGCCGCGGTGGAAAAGGTCGATCTGCGCTACTTCAGCACCCGCTCGAAGCAGGGGGTCTGATGACGCCCGACGCGACGGAGTCTCCGCCGACCCCGAAGGAACACGCCACGCCGCATCACCGCGTGCCCGTCGTGGGGATGAACGGCAAGTCCTCCGCGACGGTCAATCTCCCCCTCGCCTTCTCGAGCCCGATCCGGCCCGACCTGATCCAGCGAGCGGTCCTCGCCGCGCGGAGCCACCGGATCCAGCCGCACGGGACGCATCTCACCGCCGGGGCCCGACACTCGGTCGAGTGGTCCGGAAAGGGTCGCGGCGTCGCGCGGACCCCTCGCCTCATGGATTCGATGCGGGGCGCGCAGTCGCCGAACACCGTGGGCGGGCGCCCGGCGCATCCGCCGAAGGTGGAGCGGATCTGGTCGAAGAAGATCAATCGCAAGGAGCGCCGGGCGGCGTTCGCCTCGGCACTCGCCGCGACCCGAGAGACGCGCCTCGCGACCGCGCGCGGCCACGACGTTCCGACCGGCCTGCATCTCCCCCTCGTGCTCGAAGACCCTGTCGAGGAGATCGCGACGTCCGCCGCCGCACGGGAACTCCTGCGCCGGCTCAAGCTCTGGGCCGACATCGCCCGCTCCCAGGACGGTACGCACCTCCGCGCGGGTCGGGGCCGGCGCCGCGGTCGGGTCCGCCGAACCCCTCGGAGCCTGCTGGTGGTCACGAGCGCCCCGGGCAAGGCGCGCGGCTTCCGCAACCTCTCGGGCGTCGACGTCGTGCCCGTCGTGCGGCTCGGCACCGAGGATCTCGCACCGGGCGGGGACCCGGGACGGCTCACGCTCTTCTCCCAGGCGGCGGTGGAATCGCTCCGGTCCCGGCTCGGCGAGGTGCACCCGTGAGCGAACTGCGTCACCGGGTGGTCCTCCACGCGTACGTCACCGAGAAGTCGATGGACGAGATGGAGCGGCTCAACAAGCTCGAGTTCGCGGTCGATCGGCGGGCGACCCGCGCCGAGATCAAGCGCGCGGTCGAGGGCCTCTACCAGTGCAAGGTCGCCAAGGTCAACACCAAGATCGTCCGGATCGGAAAGATCGCGACGGTCACGTTCACCAAGGAGTTCTCCGCCGAGGACATCGGCAGCCGGGCCGGGGTGTTCTGATGGGAAAGCGCATCATCTCCCGGCGTCGCGGCAGCGGCACCGGCACCTATCGCTCCCCGAGCCACCGCCACCACGGGGCGATCTACCTCCCGCCCCCGACCGTCGTCGGCGAGGGAAAGGTGCTCCAGATCCTGCCCGCGCCGGGCCGCACGGCCCCCGTCGCGGAGGTCAAGACTCCCGACGGCACGACGCTCCAGGTGCTGGCGACCGCCGGGCTCGCGACCGGCGACTCCGTGACGCTCCACGAGGGGCGGGTCGACCGCGGGGCGATCCTCGCGCTCGACAAGATCCCCGACGGCACGCTGATCTCCAACATCGAAGTCAAGCCGTTCGACGGCGGCCGCCTGGTGCGCTCCGCGGGGGCCAGCGCGCTCGTCGTCGCCCACACCGAGCGGGACGTCACGATCCAGCTACCGAGCGGCGCGTTCAAGCAGCTTCTCAGCACCTGCCGGGCCCAGGTCGGCGCCGTCGGCGGGAGCGGGCGGCTCGAGCGACCGATCATCAAGGCCGGCAAGAAAGTCCTCGCGACCCGATCCCTCGCCCGCGCCGCGTTCAAGGTGCGCGGCGTCGCGATGAACCCCGTCAACCATCCGTTCGGCGGCGGCGCCCACCAGCACGTCGGGCGCCCCAGCACCGTCGCTTCCGGCACCTGGCCCGGGGCGAAGGTCGGTCGGTTCTCCCGGTCCGTACGCGTGAAGAAGCGGCTGCGCGAGCAGAAGGGGGCGGCGAGCTGACCATGGCGAAGGCTCGGCGGACCAAGAAGGTCGAGGCGCGACGCAAGCGGGAGTTCTCGTTCCGCGGGCTCTCGCTCGCCGATCTGCAAGCGATGAGCCTCGAGCAGTTCGCGAAGGTCGCCCCCAGCCGAACGCGGCGCTCGATCCGGCGGGGATTCAATGCCGAGACGACGAGCTTCTTCGAGCGGATGGCGGCCACGCCCAAGGAGAAGGTCATTCGGACGCACTGCCGCGACGCGCTCGTCCTGCCGGCGCACGTCGGCCGGCGGGTCGCGATCCACAACGGGAAGGAGTTCAAGGAGATCGAGGTCCGGCCCGAGATGGTCGGGCACTACTACGGGGAGTTCTCACTGACGCGACGCTTCGAGAAGCACTCCGGGCCGGGAGTCGGCGCCACGCGTTCGTCGAAGTTCATGCCCCTGAAGTGAGGAGGATCGATCGATGAGGGGCTACACGTACCGGGACGAGCCCGGCGTCAGCGTCGGTCGGGCGCGAGGCGTCGAGATCCCGATGTCGCCGAAGAAGACCTACGAGGTCCTCAACGCGATCCGCGGGCTCCCGCTCGACCGGGCCCGGCAGATCCTCGAGGACGTCCTGGCGATGAAGAAGGCGATCCCGTTCCGCCGGTACAACCAGGAGACCGCCCACCACCGCGGCACCGGCCCGGGCCGCTTCCCCATCAAGGTCGCGAAGAACGTGCTCCAGGTCCTCAAGAACGCCGAGGAGAACGCGGAGTACGACAGCCTCGACACGGACCGGCTGTTCGTCAAGGTCGCCGCCTGCTCGCGCGGGCAGATCCGCAAAGCCTCGATGCCGCGCGCGCAGGGCCGCGCCACGCAGTGGAACGAACAGACGACGAACGTCGAGATCGTCCTCGCCGAGCGGAAGGAGGCGGCATGAGCGCGGAACAGAAGGTCATCCAGGAGGCGATGCGCCGCGTGCTCCTGAAGGACTACCTCGTCCAGGAGAGCGCCCGGGCCGGCTTCGGCGGCCTCGAGATCACCCGGACCCCCATGGGCACGCGGGTCACGCTCATCTGCGAGCGCCCCGGGATCCTGATCGGCCACCGGGGGGAGCTCATCAAGCGGCTCACCGAGGACATCCAGCACCGGTTCGCGCTCGACAACCCGCAGATCGAAGTGCAGGAGGAGCGCCAACCGAGCCTCAACGCCCAGCTGATGAGCGAGAAGCTCGCTTCGACGCTCGAGCGGGGCTGGCACTTCCGCCGCGCCGGACACTCCACCGTCCGCCGCATCATGGAGTCCGGCGCCCGCGGTTGCCAGGTGATCCTCTCGGGCAAGCTGACCGGCGAGCGCCACCGGACGGAGCGGTTCAAGGCCGGCACGATCAAGTACTGCGGCGAGGCCGTCCATCTCTGGATCGACAAGGGATTCTACCAGGCCCGCCTGAAACCCGGCGTCATCGGCGTCAACGTCTGGATCATGCGCCCCACGGCGAAGCTGCCCGACGAGATCGTCGTCAAGGGCGTCGAGGAACGGCCGAAGCCGGTCCCGGTGGAGCTCCCCCCGATCGAGGAAGTCCCGGGCCCCGTCGCGCCGGTCGATCTCCCGGACGCCGCCGGAGGCCCATGACGCTGCTCCGGATGAAGGAGCTCCGCGAGCTCTCCGACGCGGATCTTCGCCGCCGGATCTCCGACGCGGAGAACGACCTTCTGCGCGAGCGCGGCGTCGCCGCCATGGGTGGCGCTCCGCCGAGCCCCGGGCGGATGCGCGCGCTCCGGACGAACGTCGCCCGCGCCCTCACCGTCCTCAACGAGCGGTCGCTCGCCGCGGCCGGCCGGGAGGCTCGGCAGCCGTAGGAGGCGTCGAGGTGGACCGATGTCGGGCGGCGGGGATCGTACGGGGGAACTGGGCCGCGCCGGGCGCGACGCGCTGGCGGGCGAGCTGATCGGGGCCACGGTGGCCCTCCCGGCGTCCCGCGCTCGGGCCGCGCCGATCGACGGCACGATCGTCGATGAGACCCTCTCCACGTTCGTCGTTCGCGTCCCGGGACGCGCCCGTCTCGTCCGCGTTCCGAAGGCCGGCCTCGAGGGCACGATCGTCCTGGACGCCGGAGAGTTACCGTTAAGAGGCGAGCTCCTTCGCGTGCGTCCCGAGGACCGCACGAAGCGGCTCTTGACCGGTGGTCCTCGGAGGTTCCGATGACCCCGACCCGTACATCCACCGCTCGCCGGGCGCGGGACATCGGGCTCGACGTTCGGGCGCCGAAGGCCCGGTGCGACGACCGGCATTGTCCGTTCCACGGCCGTCTCCCGCTCCGCGGGCAGGTGCTCGAGGGGACCGTGGTGTCGACCTCGATGCAGCGGACCGCGGTGGTCGAACGCACCCTCCTGCACTTCGTCTCGAAGTACGAGCGGTACGAGAAGCGCCGGCGGCGCTACCTGGCGCACGCCCCCCCGTGCCTCAACGTGCCGGTCGGGCACCGGGTGCGGATCGCCGAGACCCGGCCGCTCTCCAAGCTCGTCGCGTTCTGCATCGTCGAGGATCTCGGCGAGGCGGCGATGCGCGTGCACGGCGAGGAGCCCGTGGCGCGTCCGAGCGCGACGCCTCCCTCGGAGGAGACCGCATGAAGGGTCTCGCGGGACGCCGCGGCCGCCATCTCCCGAAGGGCGCTCGCCTCGACTGCGTCGACAACACCGGGGCGAAGATCGTCGAGATCATCTCCGTCATGAACTGGCACGGCACCCACCGCCGCTACCCGCGGGCCGGCCTCGCCGACCTCGTCGTCGTATCGGTCAAGAAGGGGACGCCCGAGATGCGCAAGCAGGTCGTCCACGCGGTGATCGTGCGTGCGCGCGCCCCGTTCCGGCGTCCCGACGGGACCCGGCTCCAGTTCGAGGACAACGCCGCGGTCATCACGACCGAGACCGGCGAGATCAAGGGCTCCCAGATCAAGGGCCCCGTCGCCAAGGAGGCCGCCGAGCGCTGGCCGCGGATCGCGGCCGCCTCGTCGATCATTGTCTAGGAGGTCCGGAATCGTGCGCGCGTCTCCGCATTCTCCCCGCCGCCAGAGGAAGGCGCTCTACACGGCGCGGCCGTTCGAGCGACGCCGCCGCATGACGGTCCCCCTCTCGAAGGACCTTCGGGGCCGCTTCCACGCCCGCTCGCTGCCCGTGCGCAAGGGCGACACCGTCCGGGTCCTCTCGGGAAGCTACGTCGGGCGCGAGGAGCGCGTCGCGAAGGTCGATCGGCGCGCCTACTCGGTGATCCTCGACAACGTCACGCTCAAGACCGGTGAGGACAAGCTCAAACCCCTCCCGATCCGCACCGCGCATCTCGTCATCACCCGGCTCAACCTCTCCGACCCCTGGCGCCGCCGGGTCCTCAAGGTCTCGGACGAGGACGTCACCCCCGAAGAGCGGGGCGAACCCACCGAAGGCGAGGAGACGACCGAGGCCGAGGTGGCCCCCGCGCCGGCCGCGGAGGCGCCGACGCCGGCCAAGGCGAAGCGCGCGGCGACCCCCGAGCCCGCGGCGGACGGGGACGCGAAGGAGGCGGAGGACGCATGACGTTCCGACTCAAGCGTCGCGCGGCGCCCCGGAGCTGGACCGTGCCCCGGAAGGGGACGAAGTGGATCAAGCGACCCGGGCCGGGTCCCCACGCCCAGGACCAGTCGATCCCGCTCCTCCTCGTGCTCCGGGACCTGCGGCATGTCGTCGAGAGCGCCCGCGAGGCGCGGATCCTCCTTCGAACGGGGGTCGTCCAGATCGACGGGAAGGTCGCGAAGGACCTCGACCGCGGCGTCGGACTCATGGACACGGTCTCGCTGGCGGCGCCGCTCAACGCCCACTACCGCGTCGTCAAGAACCGGCGCGGCAAGCTCGTCCTGATCGCGATCCCGGCCGCCGAGGCGACCGTGAAGCTCGGTCGGGTCCGCTACAAGCACGCCGTCCGGAAGGGCCGCATCGAGGTGACCCTCCACGACGGGCGGAACCTCCTCGTCGCGCCGAGCTCCGCGTACAAGGTCGGCGACTCGCTGAAGCTGGAGCTCCCCAGCCAGAAGGTCGTCGAGCACCTGCCGCTCGCGGTCGGGGCGCTCGCCTACGTGGCGGGCGGCTCGCATGTCGGCGAACTGGCCCGTGTCGAGCGGGTCGAGGTCCGGAACTCGTCGCAGCCGAACCTCGTCCATTTCAAGGAAGGGTTCGCGACGGTGAAGGAGTACGTCTTCGTCGTCGGGCAGAACGCGCCCGAAGTCACGATCGCGGAGGGCGTCGACCGATGAGCGCGGCTCCGGCGTCCGTCGTGCCCAGCCCGACTCCTCCGTCGGCGAACCCGCACCGGGCGATCCGGATCATCAAGATCGTCGTGAACGCCGGGGTCGGGGAGTCCGGAGAGAACCGCACCAAGGCCGAGAAGGTGCTCGAGATGATCACGCACCAGAAGCCGGTGGCGACCCGTGCCCACTCCACGAACCGCGACTTCGGGATCCGGCAAGGGCAGGAGATCGGGGCGAAGGTCACCCTCCGCGGCTCGGTCGCCCTCGACTTCCTCGGTCGCGCTTTCGAGGCCCGCGACCGGCAGCTCGACATCGCGTCGATCGACCGGTACGGGAACTTTTCGTTCGGGATCGCCGATTACACCGACTTCACCGGGATGAAGTACGACCCCCAGATCGGCATCCACGGGATGGACGTCGCGGTCGAGGTCGGCCGCGCCGGCTTCCGCGTCCGCCAGCGGCGCCAGCAGGCGCGGCCGATCCCCCGATCGATCCGCTCGACCGCGGGCGAGACCCGGGCGTTCCTCGAGAGCCAGTTCCACGTCACGATCCTGGAGTGAGCGATGTCGAAACCCAAGAAGATGTTCGGACGGAAGGAGGGGTGCCTGCGGTGCGACCGCAAGCGCGGGATCGTCCGCCGGTACGGGCTCCACGTCTGCCGCCAGTGCTTCCGCGAGGTCGCGGTCGACCTCGGGTTCCGCAAGTACCAGTGAGGAGGGAGGTTCGATGCAACACGATCTGTTGAACGACGCGCTGGTGACCCTCCGCCACGCGGACCTCGAGGGCCGGCCCAACGTCGAGCTCGCGCCGACCTCGAAGCTCATCGCGGAGGTGCTCCGGATCTTCCGGGAACACCACTACATCGAGGAGTTCACCTTCGTCCCGACGGGCCGGGGCGGCAAGTACGACGTCCGCCTGGCGCGACGGATCAACTCCTGCGGCGTCATCAAGCCGCGGCTCGCCGTCCCGTACAACGGACTCGAGCGGTACGAGGCCCGGTTCCTACCGGCCCAGGACTTCGGCCTGCTCGTCCTCTCCACGAACCGCGGGGTGCTGTCGCACCAGCAAGCCCGCGAACTGAAGATCGGAGGTCGGCTGCTCGCCTATGTCTACTGAACCCGACCGCTCGCGCGCCACCGTCGAAGTGCCCGCCGGCGTGACGTTCACCGTCGCCCCGGGCCGTCTCGCCGCGAAGGGCCCGCTCGGGCGCATCGAACGGCCGTTCCCTTCGGAAGTGCTGCGCCTCACCGCGGGAAAGGGCACCGTCACCCTCGCCCTCCAGATCCCCGCGGACCGCAAGCGCTCCCAGTCGCTCCTCAAGACCTGGGTCGCGCACGTGCGGAACCTCGCGACCGGGCTCACGGCCGGCGTCGAGGCGAAGATGAAGGTCGTCGCGGCGCACTTCCCGATGAAGGTCTCGGTCCGCGGGGAGGAGCTCGTCATCGAGAACTTCCTCGGGGAGAAGTTCCCGCGGACGACGCGGCTCGTCGCCGGCACCCAGGCCGTCGTGGAGGGCGAGTTCGTGATCCTCTCGGGCCACGATGTCGAGCAGGTCGGCCAGAGCGCCGCCAACATCGAACGCGTGACGCACATCCGGGATTACGATCCCCGGGTCTTCCAGGATGGGATCTACCTCGTCGAGCGCGCCCACTTCAAGGAGGCGAGCTGATGGCGGACGCCCCGACCCCGGCGACGACGGCCGCGGAGGCCCCGGCGGCCCCGAAGCGCCGCCGCAAGGCGGCCCCCAAGGAAGAGGCCCCACCCGCCAAGCCCGCCGCGAAGAAGGCGGACGCCGACGAACCGAAGGCACCCCGGCGCGCGACCCTCGCTCCGGAGCGCCGGCGGCTGCTCACGCTCCGACGCACCCTCGACGGGAAGCGCCCGATCTTCGGCCGCCAGGCCGCGAACCGCTACTGGCGGATCGGCCGGGACGGCGCGTGGCGC
>DATJNY010000007.1:0-10912 GCA_035507575.1 Thermoplasmata archaeon
AGATCAGGAGCGTGCCGGCGAGGAGCACGATCTCGGGGAGGAACGGTCCGGCGAACGCGGTGAACGTCATCTCCTCACGTCCCCGGCCATCCCTTGATCGGCGAGTTCACGATCACGTTCACGAGCAGGCTCGGCAGGATCCCGAACAGCACGGTCAGCGCGACGAGGAGCCCCATGCCGACCCCTTCGTACCACGGCAGGTCGTGCGCGGCCTCCGGCACCCCTTTCTTCGGGCCGAACAGGACCCGCTGCATCATCCACAGGTAGAACCCGGCGGTGACGACGAGCACGAGCAGCGGGATCAGGACCCAGTAGCCGAGCCCGTTGTACGTGGCGAGGAATGCCGTGAATTCCGCCGGGAAGCCGATCAGGGCCGGCAGCCCGAGCGAGGCGAGCGATCCCGCCATGAGCATCGTCGCGAGCCCCGGCGCGGTCGGGGTGATCCCGCCGAGCGAGGCGATGTCGCGGGTGCCGTACGTGTGGTGGATGCTCCCCGACGCCATGAAGAGGAGCCCGCTCACCACCCCGTGGGCGAACATCAGGAGCACCGCCGCGAGGAGCCCGAGGGAGGAATCGAGGGCGATCGCGAGGAGCACGATGCCCATGTGGTTGATCGAAGAGTACGCGACCATCCGCTTGATGTCGCGCTGGGCGAGCGAGAGCACCGAGCCCCAGATGATCGTCAGGAACGCGATAACGAAGAGCAGCGGCTGGACGGAATGGAAGCCGTGGGGGAGGATCTCGACCGCCCAGCGGATCAATCCGTACCCGCCGAGCTTGAGGAGGAGGCCGGCGAGCAGGACCGAGCCGCCGGTGGGCGCCTCCACGTGGGCATCGGGCAACCAGGTATGGAACGGGACCACCGGGAACTTCACGGAGAACCCGAAGAACAGCGCCAGGAACAGGAACGTCTGGACGACCGGCGCGAGCCCGCCCGCTGCCGCGTAGACGGCCGAGAAGTCGAACGACGTGGCGCCCGAGTAGAAGACGAGGGCCAGCAGGCCCACGAGCATGACGATCGATGCGACGTGGGTGTAGATGAAGAACTTCAGCGCGGCGTAGCGCCGGTTCGGTCCCCCCCAGTAGCCGATCAGGAAGAACATCGGGACGAGGACGGCCTCCCAGAAGAGGAAGAACAGGAGGATGTCGAGGGCGATGAACACCCCAAAGCATCCGAGGCACGTCAGGAGGATGAGCCCGAAGTACGCGCCCGGCCGCTGGGTCTCGCCCCAGGAGTAGACGACCGTGGCGATCTGGAGGATCGCCGTCAGGAGGATGAAGATCAGGCTGATCCCGTCGACGCCGACCGCGTAGTCGACGTGCATCCAGGCGACCGAGATCCAGGTGTACGTCTCCGTGTAGGAGAATCCCGGGACCGTCCCGCCGATGTACCCCGGCCAGCCCGGATACCCCGCGAGGAGCGCCGCCGTCTCCGCGAGGAAGGCGATCGAGGTCGCGAGCGCGACCCACCGGGCCCGCGCCCCCGCGGCGAACGTCGCGATGGTTCCGACCAACAGGGTCGCGAGGACGATCGAGAGGAACGGCAGCATCTACCCCCCTCCGAACCGCGCGAGCAGGTACGGCCCGACGATCAGCAAGAGGACGAACACCGCGAGGAGCCCGGCGACCACGTAGGCAGCGTAGTCGGAGACGACCCCGGACTGGATCGATCGCAGCCGGTTGCTCGCCGCCGCGAAGAGCCGTTCGAGGCCCTTCACCGTGCCGTCGATGACGAACCGGTCGAAGAAGTCCGCCGCGCGGGCGACGGTGTAGACGACGCGGAGCCCGAAGGCGTCGAATCCGACCTTGAAGTAGTACCGGTTCAGGAGCAGGCGGCGGACCGGCTGGAGCGCGCTGGTCTCGGCGAGGACGTAGACCCGGCCGTTGCCCCAGAGCGAGTACGCGAGCCCGATCCCGCCGACGCCGAGCGCCACGCTCACGGACGAGAGGAGGAGATCCGTCGACGTGAACGTCGGCGGGATGCCCGCGACCCCGTTCCCGCCGAGCAGGAGGTGCTGGAATCCCGGGACGAAGACGAACAGCCCGGCGACGACCGCGAACGCGGAGAGAATGACGAGGGGGACCTGCATCACCCACGGCCCTTCGTGAGCCTCGGGGAGCGTCGCGTCCCGGGGCCGGTCGCCGCCGAACGCGAGGAACCAGGCCCGGAAGATGTAGTACGCTGTGAGGAAGACCGCCGCGAACGCGAGCAGGAAGAACGGCCAGTAGTCCGGATGCGCGCCGAGCTGCGAGTAGACGGCGGAGAGGATGTCGTCCTTCGACCAGAATCCCGCGAACGGAGGGATCCCGGCGAGCGCGAGACCGCCGATCGCGAACGCCGCCGCAGTGACCCGCATGCGCTTGCGCAGCCCGCCCATCTTGAACAGGTCCTGCGTCCCGACGGCGTGGATGACCGAGCCCGCGGCGAGGAACAGGAGGGCCTTGAAGAACGCGTGGGTGAAGAGGTGGTACAGCCCCACCATCGCGAAGCCGGCGCCGATGGCGAGGACCATGTAGCCGAGCTGGCTGATCGTGGAGTACGCGATCACCCGTTTGATGTCCGGATGGACGACGGCCATCGTCGCCGCGAAGAACGTCGTGAAGCCGCCGATCGCGACGATCGCGAGCTGGTCGACGGCGGTGAAGCCGAGGAAGACGCTCGTGATCGCGAGTAGGTAGACGCCGGCCGCGACCATCGTCGCGGCGTGGATGAGGGCGGAGACGGTCGTCGGACCCTCCATCGCGTCCGGTAACCAGACGTGGAGCGGGAACTGGGCGCTCTTGCCCGCTGCGCCCCCGAGGATCAGGAGGCCGGCGATGGTGAGCGTCGTGGTGTTCGCCCCGATCGCCGGGAGGAACGGGGTGGTCCCGTTCACGAAGACGAAGCCGTTCGCCGCCCAGCCGCCGTTCGGGCCCGCGGTCGCGTAGACCGAGAAGTACAGGAAGATCCCGAGGAGGAACAGCACGTCGCCGACGCGGGTGACGAGGAACGCCTCCTTGGCGGCGCTCGCCGCGCTGGGTTTCTCGTAGTAAAAGCCGATCAGGAAGTAGGAGCAGACGCCGACGAGCTCCCAGAACAGAAAGAACTCGAGCAGGTTGTTCGCGAGGACGAGCCCCGTCATCGACGCGAGGAACAGCGAGAGCTCGGCGTAGTAGCGGGGCAGGCCGTGGTCGTGGTGCATGTACCCGATCGAGTACAGCATCACGAGGAATCCGACGACCGTCACCACGACGAGCATCAGCGACGAGAGCGGGTCGACGAGCGTCCCCATCACGAGCGAGAAGCCGTTCGGGAACGGGCCGGGGGCCGGCGCGAGGTGGAGCCAGGTGAACTGGACGTTCGTGTAGGTGCCGGGGCTCCACATCTCCCCGAGGGCGATCAGCACCCCGAGGACCATCGCCGCCCCCGAGAACCCGACGGCGATCCAGCCGCCCCACTCGAGGCGGGCGAGCCGGGGGCCGGTGAAGCCGACGATCGCGAACGCGATCACCGAGAGCAGCGGAACGAGGAAGGCCCACGCGAACAGCCCGTTGAGAGAGAGCGTGCCCGATCCCCCCTATTCCCGCAGCTCGTTGGCCCGCGCGACGTTGATCGTCCCCTTCAGCCGGTTCAGCGCGAGCACGATCGCGAGTCCGACCGCGACCTCCGTCGCCGCGAACCCGACGAGCACGACGGCGATCGACTGGCCCGAGAGCCCGCTGGACCCGGGGGGAAACGCCGCGAAGTACACGAAATTCAGGATCGCCGCATTCATCGCGATCTCGATCGAGATCAGGAGCAGGATGAAGTTCCGACGCGTGAGGATCCCGAAGAGCCCGATGCCGAAGAGCGCGGCGGAGAGTCCGAGGAACCCCGTGACGGAGAGGTCGGTCAATCGCGCCCCTCCCGGACGAGGTAGATGGCGCCGGCGACGCCGGCGAGCATGATCAGCCCGAGCAGGAGCAGCCAGGGGCCGTTGACGCCGAAGAGGTTCGCGCTGAGCGCCGTCGGGTCGTACGACTGGATCGGCGTCTCGCTCTGGGGGAACTCGCCGATCGCCGAGACGAGGAAGATGAACGTGACGAGGGCGAGCGCCACGGGCACCGAGCCGATCCCGGTCACCGCCTCGCGGGAAAAGATCCGTTTCCGGGTGGTCATGATGCCGAAGAGCAGGAGGATCGTGACCGCGCCGGCGTACACCCCGAGTTGCAGCACCCCGAGGAACGGCGCGTCAAGGAGGAAGTAGATCGCGGAGAGGTCGACGAAGAAGATCGCGACCCACAGGATCGTGTGCACGAGCTCCCGGACGAGCAGGGCGGCCGCCGCGGTCCCGACCGCGACGAGCGCCAGGGCGAGGAACGCCAGTTCCTCGAGGCTCACTTCCGCGTCCCCCAGAAGAGGCACTCTTTAGGACAGACGCTGATGCACGTGCCGCACCGGACGCAGTCGGAGTCGTTGATCACCGGCTCCTTCCAGATCCGCTTCGCCGGCTTCTCCCCGGGCTTCGGGTCCACCTTGGGGATGTCGAGCATCGTGATGCAGTTCGTCGGGCAGTCCCGAGAGCAGGCGTTGCAGCCGATGCAGAGCGGCGGGTCGAGGAGGATGGCGTCCTCGTTCTCGGGGCGCTCGACCCGGATCGGGTTCATCGGGAGCTTCGTCCGATAGACCTCGTAGAGCCGCTCGGGCGAGTAGACCATGTCCGCGCGCTTCGTGGTCGAGAGCTCGTAGCGCGTCGTCATCGTGAGGCAGCCTTCCGGGCAGGCGTCGGAACAGAACCCGCAGTAGCTGCACTTGCCGTAGTCGATCTCGGGGCACTTCTTCGGGTGCTTCGGGTCCCCGCCCGGCACCGTGACCATCTCGATGCAGAGGTCCGGGCAGGAGAACGCGCAGAGGTTGCAGGAGATGCACGTCGCGATGTTGAGCGCGTGGACCCCCCGGTAGTTGTCCCAGACGTGGCCCACGCCGATCGGCTTCCCGGGCGCGACGGCGACCTCATCGCGGAACTTCGGGTCCTCGAGCCGTTCGAACGGGTAGACGATCGTCGACGGGCGGAAGAGGCTCTTCGCGAACTGACGCGCCGCCGTCGCCATCGGACGGGCGACGAACAGCACCGGGTTCTCGTTCGGCTTCTCCTTCGCGGTCACGGGGGCGGCCATCGGTACTCCGTCACACTCCCATCGAGGGGAGGCAGCCGAAGATCGGGAGGCACTTCACCGTGACGAGGACCGCGGCGAGGAAGATCGAGAGCAGGCTCAGGGGGATCATGCGGTTCCAGCCCACGCGGAGCAGCTGGTCGGTCCGGACCCGGGGGAGCGAGGCGCGCACCCAGACGAAGAGGCCGAAGACGAGGTAGGTCTTCAGCATGAACCAGAAGATCCCCGCGAGCGGGAACGAGGTCGCCGCGCTGGGCACCCAGGTCGGCATCGTCCACCCGCCGAGGAACAGGAGCACGACGAGGATGCTGCCGACCAGGGCACGCAGGTAGTCGGCGAGCATGAAGAACGCGAAGAGCATCCCGCCGTACTCCGTGTTCCACCCTTCGACGAGCTCGGCCTCCGCCTCGGGCAGGTCGAACGGGATCCGTTCCATCTCCGCGAGCATCCCCGCGACGAACACGATCAGTGCGACGACGAGCGGCCCCCAGAACCAGTAGTTCTGCTGCTCGTAGACGATCGTGCTGAGATCGAAGCTGCCCGCCACGATCACCACCGCGACGACCGCAAGGAGAATCGGCACCTCGTAGGCGATCATCTGGGCCGCCGAGCGCATGCCGCCCATCAGCGAGTACTTGTTGTTGCTCGACCAGGCGCTGATGAAGATGAAGAGCGGCGCGAACGAGAAGATCGCGAGCGCCAGCAGGAGAGTCAGCGGCAGCGGGCCCGAGTTCCAGCCGGTCGAGATCGGAAGGATGCCGAAGATGATCAGCGACGTCACCATGTAGGCGAGCGGCCCGAGGTAGAACCCCATCGGGTCGGCGTCCCTCGGCTGGAACGTGTTCTTTCGGAACAGCTTCAGCCCGTCCGCGAAGTTCTGGAGCAGCCCCGCGTAGCCGACGTGCATCGCGCCCCGGCGGTCCATGAACCGGCCGAGGAGCTTCCGCTCCCACCAGATCAGCACGATCGTGTTGATCATGCTCGCGGCGAGGAGGATCGCGGCGAAGATCAGCACCGAGAGGCCGACGACCACGTTCCCGTTCGTGATCGCGTCGCGAGCGGGCGTCGGGAGGATCGCGCCGAGCCCGTTCAGGAGGGCGCTCGACAGGTCGTAGGAGACGGAGTAGAGGGTCGCGCTCGCCATGGCCCGCTATCGGTCGACCTCCCCGACGCAGATGTCAACGCTCCCCATGATCGGGGGGATGTCCGCGACGTGGTAGCCCACCAGGTACTGGCGGGCGGCGCTGATGTTCGCGAAGACCGGCGACCGGAATTTCACCCGGTAGGGGTGTTCCCCGCCGTCGTTCACGACGTAGGCGTTCGCCTCCCCGTGCGGCTCCTCGATCGCCGAGAAGCCGACCCCCTTCGGGTAGTTCCGCTTGAGCAGGTACCCCTCGTTGCCGATCGGGGCGTACGGGGCGCCGAGCCAGCGCGGCAGCCGTTCCGCGAGGACCGGTCCCGGGTGGCGATCGAGCCAATCGAGCACCTGGCGGAGGATCCGGACCGACTGGCGCATCTCCTCCATGCGGACGAGGTAGCGCGCCGTCACGTCCGCGGCGTCCGCGACGGCGACGTCGAACTCGAGCCGGTCGTAGGCGGAGTACGGCCGGTCCTTCCGCAGGTCCCGCTTCACGCCCGCGGACCGGAGCATCGGTCCGGTGACCCCGTGCTTCACGCAGTCCGCGGCCGACAGGATCCCGAGGCCGTCGCACCGCTCCCGGAAGATCGTCGATCCGAGGCAGAGCTGGTCGTACTCGGGGAATCGCTGGGTCAGCCAGTCGAGGACCCGGCGCGCGTTGTCCGTGAAGCCCGGCGGGACGTCGTTCCGCACCCCGCCGACGCGCATGTACTCGTACGTCATCCGGGCGCCGGTATAGGCCTGGAAGAGGTCGAGCACGAGGTCCCGATCCCGCATCCCGTAGAGGAACGGGCTCATCAGTCCGATATCCTGGACGAACGCCGCGTACCACATCAGGTGCGAGCCGATCCGCTGGAACTCCTCGCAAAGGACGCGCAGGTACTCGGCGCGTTCGGGCGGGCGAATGTTGAGCGCTTCCTCGGCGCTGAGGATGTAGAGGTGCTCCCAGGCGAAGCCGGCGACGTAGCAGCACCGGTCCATGAGGGTGATGACCTCGTTGTAGTGCCGATCCTCGCTGATCTTCTCGATCCCGCGGTGCAGGTATCCCATCTCGGGGTCGACGTCCAGGATCATCTCGCCGTCGATCTTCACGCGGAGGTTCCAGAGGCCGTGCGTCATGGGGTGCTGGGGCCCCATATTGATCCACATCTCAGACATGGCGCGACTTGACCTCCAGCTCCTCGGGTTCGTGGAGCTTGAACGAGCGGAGCAGCGGGTGGAAGGTGTAGCCGTCCGGCATCAGGAGATGACGGAGGTCGGGGTGGTGGTCGAACGTGATGTCGACCATCTCCCAGGTCTCGCGCTCGTGCCAGTTCGCGCTCGGCCAGACCGACGACGCGGACTCGATGTGGGGCGTCCCGGCCGGCACATCGGCGGAGAGGAACAGGTACTGCCGCGCGGCGTCCGACCAGAGGACGTAGAAGACCTCCCGGTGGTCGACCCAGTCGATCCCGCCGACGAGGGTGAGGTGCTCGAAGCCGAGCTCGTCGTGGACCGCGTGGAACAGCGGAAGGGCGGCCTCCCGATGGAAGCGGACCCGTCCGGCGGTCCCGGGGAACGCCTCGACCGAGAGCAGGCCGTCGCCCAACTTCGGTCCGAGCGCGCGGGAGATGTCGTCGGGCTGCACGAGGAACTCCTTCGACGCGAACGGCCGGCCGCCGTCTACTCCTTGCGCTCCCGGATCAGCGTCTCGAGTTTCAGGATCCCGTCGAGCATCGCTTCCGGACGGGGCGGGCAGCCGGCGATGTAGACGTCGACGGGGACGAGCTTGTCGACCCCCGGGACGACCGAGTACGCCGTGCGGAACGGGCCGCCCCCGGTCGCGCAGTTGCCCATCGCGATGACCCACTTCGGCTCGGGCATTTGCTCGTAGAGCGTGATCAGCTTGTGCGCGACCTTCCACGTCACCGTGCCGTTCACGATCATGAGATCGCACTGGCGCGGGGAGGAGCGCGGCACGACGCCGAACCGCTCGGCGTCCCAGCGGGCGCCGAAGGCGGCCGCGAACTCGATCGCGCAGCACGCGAGCCCCCAGTGGAGCGGGAACAGCGAGTTCCGGCCGGCCCAGTTGAACACCGGGCGGATTACCTTCGCCTGGCCCTGCTCCAGGATCAGCGAACTGAGGGCCTCCCGCGCCGCCGGGATGAACTCCTTGGCCCGGAGCGTCTCGATCTCGATGAACGGTACCGCCGCCTCGGCGGCCATGGGAAGCTCCTTCTCGAGCTGGAACGCCTCGGCGCCCGCCGGCTTCGGCGGCACGAGCTGGGGCGGAGGCGTCGTCACACGACCCACCTCTTCTCGCCGGAGAGCGCGTAGTAGATGCCCGTGATCGCGAGCGCCGTGAAGGCGACGGCGATGAACACGGGGTACCAGCCGGAGTTGACCCCGCGGAACGTGAGGCCCCAGAGGGCGAGGATGAAGCCGAGCACGTCGACGGCGACGAACACGATCGCGAAGGTATAGTGCTGCGTCGGGAAATCGATCTGGGCCTCCCCTTCCGCCTCCTCCCCGCACTCGTACGTGGTGCGCTGGAGGTACGACCGCCGCGCCTTGGCCCCGAGCATGCGGTTCGCGACGATCGATCCACCGCCGAACGCGGCCGCGACCAGCGCGAAAACGAGGAACGTCGTGGTGCCCGCTTCCACCGTCTCCTCCTCCCGCTCGGCGGTTAGTGATTTTGTGACCTCCGGACGTTATTTAACCTCAGGGGGAGGCGCGGCGTGCGCCGAGGCCCGGAACCCCTCCGGTCCCGTTATGCGAGGCGAATCCGTCGGCGCCCGGCCATGCGATCCGACAGCTTCCGGCCCCCGCTCGAACTCCGGGGTCGGTACATCGCGCTCGTGCCGCTCGAACTCGCCCACGGCCCCCCGCTCCTCGACGTGGCCCGGCGGCCCGACGTGATGCAGTACCTGCGGATCGGCGCGATGCGCGACGCGGGGGATCTGGAGCGCATGATCCGGGACCTGCTCGAGCACCAGACGGCCGGCACGGACCTCCCACTGACGACCTGCCGGCTGCCGGCGGGCACGCCGATCGGCATGACGCGGTACCTGCGGATCGACCGGATCAACGACTGGGTCGAGATCGGGGGGACCTGGCTCGACCCGGCGTACTGGCGGACCGCGATCAACACCGAGGCGAAGCTCCTCATGCTGCGCCACGCGTTCGAGGTGGAGGGCGTTCATCGCGTGCAGTTCCAGACGGATCTGCGGAACGAGCGGTCGCAACGAGCGATCGCCCGGCTCGGCGCCGTTCGAGAGGGGGTCCTGCGGGAGGACGTTCGGATCCCGGACGGGTACCGTCGCTCCTCGGTGTACTTCAGCATCCTCGCCGACGAATGGCCGTCGGTCCGTCGTCGGCTCGAGCAGGCGCTCGAACGGCCCTGGACACCGCCGGCCTAGTCCGACGCGAACCGGGGCGGGCGCTTCTCCCGGAACGCGCGGATCCCTTCCGGAAGCTCGCGTCCTTGCGCCGCCTCGACGGCGCCGCGGCGTTCGAGCATCATCTGGCTTTCCAGGCTCTCGCTGAATGCCGAGACCATCAGGCGCTTCATCCACCCGTACGCGAAGGTCGGCCCTTCGGCGAGCTCCTGCGCCCGCTCCGCCGTCCGGCGCCGGAGGTCGTCGGGCGGTACGACCTCGTGCACGAGTCCGAGCTCGCGGGCCCGCGTCGCGGGGAGGCGGGCGTTCGTGAACAGGATCTCCTGGGCGAGACCGATCCCGAGGAAGTGGGGGAGGAAGTACGTCAGGCCCCCGTCCGGGACCGCGCCGAGTCCGGGGAAGGCGGGGACGAGGACCGCGTTCTCCGCCGCGATCCGCCAATCCGCGGCGAGCGCGAGGGAAAGACCGCCCCCGGCGGCGACGCCGGGCAGCGACGCCAGCACGGGCTTCTGCATCCCGACGATCTCGCGGATCGCGAGCTCCTGACCAGCGGTCAGGTCGTGGAACAGAAGCGGGAGGGTTCCGGCGGCCCGGTGCTCCTCCATCGTGGCGACGTCCCCGCCCGCGCAGAACGCGCGGCCCTCGCCGGTGAGGACGACCGCCCGCACCGACCGGTCGAGTGCGGCGGCCTGGAGCTCGCGGCGGAAGTGGGCGAACGTGGGGACGTCGATCGCGTTCAGACGGTCCGGCCGATTGATGCGGATCTCGAGGACGGAACCGGCCCGGTGGGTCTGGATCGATTCGGACATCGTCGCCGGGCGGGGACGGACCGCCGAACGATATAGCTACCGGCGTCGCGCGCGTCGACTCAGGGCGTCGACCCGGTCCCGGCGTCCGTGGGGGGGCGTCGCCGTCGGGGATCGTTGGGGGAGCTCGCGGTGTTCGTCGTGGACGGAGCGCTCGGGGAAGCAGGTCGCGTCGCCGGGGACGGCGGCGGAGGAGCGATCTCGTCCGGTTCGGGAAGGACCGGCTCCGGCACGGCCTTCGGTCCCTTCCCCGAGTAGGAGCCGACCATCGAGGTCGACTCGTCCGACTCGGCCTTGATCTCGTCCTCGATCGACTTGATCTCGGTCAGGAGCTCCTCCTGGCGCGGGATCGGGCCGAGGATGTCGTCGATCGTGCCGATCTTCGCCTCGAGGTCCGACAGCGAATTCAGCTGGCGGTCCGGTACCGTTCGGCTCGTGCCGAGGTACTCCGAAGC
>DATJNY010000008.1:0-25955 GCA_035507575.1 Thermoplasmata archaeon
CCAAGCGGCCAAACTATTTGTCTCACCGTCGCTCGGGCCCGGCGTGAAGGTCACGGTCCTGGTCGGCAGCAAGTCGGACCTCGAGATCGCGGAGAAGGTCCGGGCCCGCCTCCAGGAGTTCGAGGTGCCGTGCGACGTCCACGTCGCCTCGGCCCACCGGAACCCCGACAAGGTCGACCGCCTGGTCCGCGACCCCGAGACCGACGTCTTCGTGGCGATGGCCGGGCTCTCGGCGGCGCTGCCCGGGGTCGTGGCCGCGAGGACCCTGAAGCCGGTGATCGGCGTGCCGCTCCACCGGGGTCTCGGCCTCGACAGCCTGCTGTCGGTGGTGCAGATGCCCCCGGGCATCCCCGTCGCCGCGGTCGGGCTCGACGCGGCGGAGAACGCCGCGCTGCTCGCGACGGCGATCCTCGCCCTCAAGTACCCCGCGCTCACCGCGGCCCTCGAGCGGTACCGGGCGAAGTGGCGCGAGGAGCCGACCGCCGGGAGCTCGGCGTGAACGACCCCGCGGCGTTCGTCACCGAGTCGATACGGAAGATCCAGGCGGCGGTGCCGGGGACGGCGATCGTCGCGGCCTCGGGAGGGATCGACTCCACCACCGCGGCCCTCCTCGTCGAGCGGGCGCTCGGCGACCGGGCCCGGGCGATCTTTGTCGATACCGGCCTCCTGCGCGCCGGAGAGGTCGAGCGGGTCAGTGCGTTCTTCCGCTCGAGCGGGCTCCACTTCGAGGTCCTTCCCGCGGCGGACCGGTTCTTCGCGGCGCTCGACGGCGTCACCGAACCCGAGGAGAAGCGGCGACGGATCGGGGCGGCATTCATCCGGCTCTTCGAGGCCGAGGCCGACCGCTTCGGGACCGACCGCCTCGTCCAGGGCACGATCGCGCCGGACTGGATCGAGAGCGGCGGATCGCTCCGGGACACGATCAAGACCCACCACAACGTCGGCGGCGTGCCGAAGGATTCGAAGCTCGTGCTCGTCGAGCCGTTGCGCGACCTCTACAAGGACGAGGTTCGCCAACTCGCCCACCACCTCGGCATTCCCGCGGCGGACCGGCAGCCGTTCCCCGGACCCGGACTCGCGGTGCGCGTGAACGGCCCCGTGACGCCCGAGCGGGTCCGTCGCGCCCGGGTCGCGAACGCGATCGTGGAGGAGGAGGTCGAGCGGGCCGTCGCGGCGGGGACGATCGCGAAGCCGTGGCAGTACTTCGCGGTCCTCCTGCCGACCCGGAGCGTCGGGGTCACCGGGGACAATCGCGTTTACGGAGAGGCCGTCAGCGTCCGGATCGTGGAATCGATCGACGCGATGACCGCGACGGCGATGGAGGTCCCCCGCCCGGTCCTGAAGCGGATCGCCGAGCGGATCACGCGCGACCTGAGCGGGGAGGTCGTCCGCGTGCTGTACGACATCACGGACAAGCCGCCCGCCACGATCGAGTGGGAATAGCGGCCGCGAAGACCCTATCTACCCGGCGCCCTCCGACGCCGTCGATGGCCGAGCCGTCCCCGACCGCCACGCGAACGATCCAGATCCCGGAGGAGGTCGCCCGCGACCTGGAACGGCGGATCCAGGGCTCGTCGTTCGGCTCGATCGACGCCTTCGTCTCCTTCGTGCTGGCGCGCTTGACGGACGAGACCCACGACGCGGTGTTCAGCGAGGCGGACGAGAAGGCCCTGAAGGAGCGCCTTCGCTCCCTCGGGTACATCGATTGAGCGCTCGGGGCCGGGCGAGACCTTCTAAGTAGAGGGCCCCATCCGGCCGCGTGGCCTCCGCGCGCCGGTCCGGTCGCTGGCTCGTCCTCGGGGTGCTCGCGATCGCGGCGCTCGTCGCGGTCGGCCTGGGACCCGCAAGCGCCGCGTCGTACGCGGTTCCGGGGTCCGCGGCGCCCGCCGCGCACGGGAGCGCCCTCACCCTGAATTGGACGAACCTGAGCCTCAGCTCGGCCGCCCAGCCGCCGCCGCGGAACGACGGGAACATGGTCTGGGACTCGACGGACGGCTATCTGCTGCTGTTCGGCGGGGAGTACCTGAACGAGTCGACCTTCACCACGACGTACTACAACGACACGTGGAAGTTCGCGGGGGGTGCCTGGGTCAACCTGACCGCCGCGGGAGCGCCCCCGGCCCGCCACGGCGCGGGACTCGCGGACGATCCGGCCAACGATGAGGTCGTCCTGTTCGGCGGCGTGGGCGCGCACGGGCGCGACCTGAACGACACCTGGACGTACGCCGGGGGCGTCTGGACGAACATCACGTCCCTGATCACGGGCGCGTCGCCCCCCGCGGGGTTCTGGTTCTCGATGGCCTACGACCCCACGCTCTCCTCGGTCCTCCTCTTCGGGGGCATCAACGTCTCGGGAGGGGTCACCCACGAGTACGGGAACGACACCTGGTCGTTCAGCGGCCACACCTGGACCCACCTGACCCCGACCGTCGTCCCGCCGGGGCGGCACGCCCAGGAGATGACCTGGGACGCCGCGGATGACGAGATGGTGATGTTCGGCGGCCTCAGCGCCGGCCCGTACCTCAACGACACGTGGACGTTCTCGGGCGGGACGTGGCACAACGACACGACGGCGGTCCACCCGGGGGCGAGGGCGGGGGCGGGACTCGCGTTCGACACCGACCTCGACTCCGTCGTCCTGTACGGAGGCGAGCCGGCGTCGTTCGACTTCTACTCGACCTGGCTGTTCCTCGGCGGGACGTGGACGCAGTACAACACGTCGCTCGTCCCCGATAACCCCCAGGCGACGTACGGCCAGCTGGCGTACGACGCGGCGGACACCGAGGTCGTTGACCTGAACGAGCCGATCGCCGAGGGCGCCGTGAGCACGTGGGTGCTCACGCCCAGCTCCTCGACGTCCCCGCCCCCGGCGACGTACCCGGTGACGTTCAACGAGGCCGGATTGCCGGCCTCGACGACCTGGACGGTCACCCTGGGCGGCACCTCGAACCACTCCTCCACCTCGTCGATCGGCTTCACGGAGCAGAACGACTCGTACGCGTTCAACGTCACGCCCGTCGCCGGCTACTCGGCGAGTCCGTCCACGGGTTCCCTCGAAGTGAGCGGGGGACCGGAGGTCGTGAACGTCACCTTCACCCCCGGCGCGAGCGCGCTCTCCGTCACGTTGGCCGTGGATCCGGCGACGGTCGTGCTGGGCAACGCCACGAACTTCACCGTGAGCGCTTCGGGCGGCGTCGCGCCGATCCGCTTCGCGTACTCGGGGCTCCCGGACGGCTGCACGAGCGCGAACGAGGCCCGGCTTCCCTGCGTGGCGACCGAGGCGGGGACGTTCCCGGTGACGGTCACCGCCACGGACGCGGACGGCCACACCGCCGAAGCGAACGCGACCCTCACCGTGACCGAGTCGAGCCCGCCCCCCGGTCCGGGACCGACCGCGAACTCGGACACCACGCTCTGGATCGTCGTCGGGGTGGTCGTCGCGATCGCGGTCGTGCTGCTCGTCGTGGCGCTCGTGCGTCGGAAGCGGCCGTCGGCGCCGGCCCCGGGCCCGTCGCCCTCGGGCCCGCCGGCGCCCCCGACCCCGCCACCCCCCTAGCGGCGGCCCGCCAACGCTTAACGCCGCGCGCTCCTCGCTCGCCCGTGCTGGCGTGCCCGTTCTGCGGCGCCCCCGAGACGGAGCGGATCGACCTCGAGGGCAAGCGATTCCTCGTCTTCCGGTGCATGTTCACGCCCGAGGTCGAGCCGGGGTTGACCGACTCCGAGATCGACGACCGGCTCCGGACGACGTTCGGCTCGAACGGCCGGGAGTTCTTCCGGGGCACGTGCGATCGGCTGCACGTCTACGTGACGCGCGGCGAAGGCGCGAAGGTGCTGGCCCCGTCCGGCTCCGGGCCGTCCGCCCCTCGGTGAAACTCTCCCCGACCCCGCCCGCGGGGTGAGAAGCGCTAGTCCCCCTCGATCGTCAGGATCCGCTGGACCACGAAGATCAGCGCCCAGCTGTACTGCGCCCAGGCGACGTTCACGAAGGCGATGCCGATCGAGAGGCCGAAGACCGCCGCGGTGTAGATCCCCCGGCGCGTGAAGTAGCGCGAGACGTCCGCGGGGATGTTCGGCTTGGTGAACCCCCGGCGCCGGGCGTACTCCCAGGTGCCGGTGATCGTGAGGCCGAGCGTGATCTGGATCGAGGCGAACAGGTCGACCGCGTAGGGGAAACCGGGGCCCCCGTCTGCGCCGGTCCCGAAGGCGGTGTAGACGCTCAGGACGAACGGCATCACCGCGATCTGCGCGAGCAGCATCATGTTCAGCCACACGAGAGTGCTGTCGAACCGGGCGATGTACTGGTAGGTCCGGTTGTGGACCACCCACCAGACCCCGATCATCACGAAGGCGAACGCGTACCCGAAGAACGTCGGCCAGTCGTGGTTCAACGCGGCGCCGAGCTGGCCGTTCGAGTCGACGAGGGCGGTGGACGGGACGACGAGGGAGAGCACCAGGAGGGTCATCGCGAAGGCGAAGACCCCGTCGCTGAGCGCGATGATCCGGCCGAGGTCCTCGCCCTGGAGCGAGACATCGATCCGTCGCACGTGCCGGTTCGCGCGCGAGTTCGAGGAGCCCGACGACGCGGACTCCGAACTCGGAGGCGGGGCGTCCGTCGCGGTCGACTTCCCCGGGCCGTCTTCGAGCGGCTTCGAGCTTCCGTCGGTCAATCGCCGTCGTCAGTCGCACCGGCTCATGAACCCGACGGGCGGCGTCTCGGCGACGGTGGGGCCGGCAGGTCCTCCGCGTCGGCGTCGATCTCGACGAGCATCTCGGGTTCGATCAGGCCCGGCACCCCCACGAGGGTCATCGCCGGTCGGATCGGGGGGAACCGCTCGCCGAGCGCCCGCGTCACCTCCCCGGAACGCGGGAGGTCCGTGACGAAGATGCGGAGCCGGACGATCGCGGCGCGTTCGCTCCCGAGGGCCGTCAGGGCGCGTTCGATGTTGTCGAGGATCTGAACGGTCTGCGCGTACGGGTCGTCGACCCCGATGATCCGGCCGTCGGCCCCGAACGCGGTCGTCCCCGAGACGTAGACGTGGGAGCCGACCCGGAGCGCCCGGCTATATCCGACGACCGGCTCCCAGCGGGAGCCGCTCGCGTACCGCTGGCGGGCGCCGGCCCCCCGCGCGCTACGCCGGGGCCTTGGTGCCGATCTTGGCAAGCGCCGCCTCCGTGGGGACGAGGTGACGGGGCAGCCCGAGCTCGTCCGGCGACGCGCCGAGGGCGAGCCCGACGACCTGGGGGAGGTGGAAGACCGGCATGTCGAGGGAGTGGCCGACCGCCTTCTCCGCCTGGTTCTGGTAGGCGTCGAGGGAGATGTGGCAGAGGGGGCACGGCGTCGCCATCGCGTCTGCGCCATGGGCCTTCGCCTCGTCGATCTGGTGGCCCGCGATCCGGCTCGCGGTGTCCGGCTTCACGAACTGGATCGGGAACCCGCAGCACATGACGCGTCCGCGGTAGTAGACGGGGGTCGCGCCGAGGGCGTCGAGCAGATCCTCGAACGAGTGCGGCTCCTCCGCGCTCTCCCACCGCAGCTCGTCCGCGGGACGGAGGAGGTGACAGCCGTAGAACGCGCCGACCTTGAGTCCCCCGAGCGGCCGGCGCACTTTCGCCCGGATCGCCGCCAACCCGACGTCCTCGGTGAGGACCTGCAAGAGGTGCTTGACCTTCGTCGTGCCCCGGTACTCGATGCCGATCGGCTTCAACGCCCCGTCGACGCGCGCCTTCACCTTCGGGTCCCCGAGACGGAGGTTCGCGAGGGAGAGCATCCCCTGGCACGTCGAGCAGATCGTGAGCAGATCGAGTCCCGCCCGCTCGGCGATCGCGAGGTTCCGGGCGTTCAGCGCGACGTTCAGGACCTCGTTAGCCTCGTCCACGAACCCCGAGCCGCAGCAGGAGAAGTTGGGGAATTCGACGAGCTCGATCTCGAGCGCGCGGCAGACCCATCGGGTCGCCATGTCGAGCTCCTTGCCCGACTCCTGCGCGACGCACCCGGGATAGTACGCGAGCTTCATGCGCCGTCCTCCTCGGGATGGTCGAGGGCGGCGTAGATCCGCTCGACCTCGTCGAGCCCCTCGATCTTGTGCGGGCTCTTCAGGATCTCCGGCTTCTTCCGGTAGATCCGGACCCCTTGCCCCAACTGGCCGACGAGGCCCGAGATCCCCGACGTTTGGCGGACGAGCTTCGATTCGATGAGGAGTCCGCGCTCGCGGATGTTCTCCTTGAAGCCGATCGCGTGGCGGGATCCGTTCTCGGTCCCGCCTTGGACCCGGATCGCCATCTCCTTCAGGTCCCGGATCCGCTCCGAGGGGCGAACGTCCTTCGGGCACGCTTCCGTACAGAGGTGACACCGCAGACAGGTCCAGAGACCGTTCGGCTGGATGCGGAGCAAGCGGTCCTGCTGCGCCGTGTCGCGCGGATCGACGACGAACCGGTACAGCTTCGCGAGCGCCATCGGCCCGGGAAAGCCGGGATCCGCCTCGACGGCGGGGCACGCCGAGTAGCACGCCGCGCAGGCGATGCAGCGGGGGGTCTCGTGGAAGCGCTCGACCTGGGCCGGCGTCATCGCCGTCTCCTTGCCCTCGGGCATCGGATGGCGCGGATCGAGGATCAGGTGGGGTTGGATCAGGTCATACTGGCGCCAGAACGGCTCCTGGTCGACCACGAGATCGCGCAGCACCGCCTGGTTCCGCATCGGTTCGACGACGATCCGGCCGTTCCGCGCGAGCTCGGGACCGACCTGCGTCTCGCAGGCGAGCCGGCTCTTCGAGTTGACGCGCATGGCGCACGACCCGCAGATGGCGCTGCGGCAGGAGTAGCGAAGCGTGAGGGACGGGTCGAGCTCGGATCGGATCCGGAGAAGGGCGCTCAGGATCGGTGTGTGGGGCGCGACCTCGAGCGTGTACGACTGATAGCGCGGCGCGGCGTCCTTCGCCGGGTCGTACCGATAGACGTCGAACGTCGCCGAGACCGATTCCTCTGCCATCAGTAGACCCGCTCCTTCGGTTCCCAGCGCGTGTACGTGACCGGACTATAGGAGAGGCTCGGGCCCTGGGCCGTTCGTTGCGCGAGCGTGTGCCGCATCCAGCGGGCGTCGTCGCGCTTCGGGTAGTCGGTCCGAGCGTGCGCCCCCCGACTCTCCGTGCGGGCGTACGCGCCGACGACGATCGTCTCCGCCAGCGTCAGCATGTGCCCGACCTCGAGCGCGTCGGTCAGGTTCACGTTGTACACGCGGGATTGATCCACCACCCGGATCCGGTCGAAACGCGCCCGAAGCGCGCGGATCCGTCGCAGCCCCTCGAGCAGGTCGGCCTCGTTCCGGTAGATCCCCACGTATCGTTCCATCGTCTGCTGCATCTCCGTGCGGAGCGCCGAAGGATCCTCCCCGTCCGAGCGGCTCGACCAGGCGCGGAGGGGAGCGACGGACGCATCGAGGTCGGAAGCGCGCATCTCGGGGGCCGGGGCGGTCGCCGCGTACTCCGCGGCAGCAAGACCCGCCTGCTTGCCGAAGACGAGCGTCTCGAGCAGGGAGTTCCCTCCGAGCCGGTTCGCCCCGTGGATCGAAACGCACGCGGCCTCCCCCGCCGCGAACAGCCCGCGGATGTTCGTCGCGCCCCGGATGTTCGTGCCGATGCCACCCATCATGTAGTGCTGGCCGGGGTAGACGGGGATCGGTTCGGTCACGGGATCGATGCCGGCGAAGTTCCGGCAGAAGTCGACGATCTCCTGGAGTCGGCTCTCGACCTTCTCCCGCCCGAGATGCATCAGCTCGAGATGGACGTAGGCCCCGTACGGCCCGGGGAACCCCCGTCCCTCCGCGACCTCGGTCACGATCGCGCGCGAGACGACGTCTCGCGACGCGAGTTCGAGGACGTGCGGGGCGTACTTGGCCATGAATCGGTCGCCGAGCGCGTTCTTCAAGATCCCGCCCTCCCCGCGCGCGCCCTCGGTGATGAGGATACCGGATTCGAGCAGGGCCGTCGGGTGGAATTGGACGAACTCCATGTCCTTCAGGAACGCTCCGGCCGCGTACGCCGCGGCCACGCCGTCGCCCGTGCAGCTGTGGGCGTTCGTCGTGCGGCCGTAGACCCGACCGAACGGACCGGTGGCGAGCACCACGCTCTTCCCGGCGATCTCCTCGAACTCCCCGCTCTTCCGATCGAAGGCGACGATGCCGTGCACCCGTCCGTCCCGAACGACGAGATCGGTGAGGTCCCACTCCTCGTACAGCGTGAAGCGCTCCGTTCCGAGGCGCTCCCAGAGACCCTGGAGGAGCGCGAGCCCGGTGCGGTCCGCGGCGTAGATCGTGCGCGGGAATCCGGCGCCCCCGAACGCGCGACGGGCGAGCGAGCCGTCGTCCCCCCGGCTGAAGATCGTCCCGAAGTGCTCCATCTCGACGACGGTCGGCCCGGCCTCGGTACAGAAGAATTCGATCGCGTCCTGGTCGCCGAGGTAGTCCGACCCCTTCACCGTGTCGTAGATGTGCGTGTCGACGGAGTCTTCCTTCCCGAGCGCGGCGTTGATCCCGCCCTGCGCAGCGCCGGAGTGGGACCGGAGCGGGTGCAGCTTCGAGACGACCGCGACGTCGCGGCCGGCCTGGATCGCGGCGAGGGCCGCCCGCTGTCCCGCGAGCCCCGCGCCGACCACGACGACATCGTGGCGCTGCATGCGGACGGGCCGAGGCGCACCGGGACTTAACTCATGGCACCGCGCGCGGCATCGGAGTCGGTTCCGGGGGGCCGGAACTCCCGCCACCACCTCCCCGGAGGTTCCTCGGTGACGCGGGCGTAATCGCCCGGTGAGCCGTTATATAGCGACCCCGGGTCCGCCACTCGTCCCTGACCTTTCGAGGTTCGTACGATGATGCCGCACACCGTGAACGCTGCCGACGAGGAGCGCCTGCTGAAGGGCACGACGACGATCGGCCTCGTGCTGAAGGACGGCGTCGTCCTCGCGACCGAGCGCCGCGCGACCGCCGGCACGATGATCGCGAACAAGCAGACCCAGAAGCTGTTCAAGATCGATCAGAACATCGGCATCACGATCGCCGGCATGGTCGGCGACGCCCAGGTGCTCGCCCGGTACCTCAAGGCCGAGGTCTCGCTCTACCGACTGCGCCGGAACGGTCCGGTCAGCGCGGAGGGGGCGGCGACGCTCCTCGCGAACATCCTGAGCGGCAGCCGGTTCTACCCGTATTACGCGTGGCTGATCCTCGGCGGCGTGGACGCGAAGGGCGGGCACGTCTTTTCGGTCGACCCTGCGGGAGGCTGCATCGAGGACCGGTACTGCTCCGTGGGGTCGGGCTCGACGTTCGCGTACGGCGTGCTCGAAGAGGGCTACTCCCGCGACCTGTCGACCTCGGACGGGGTCGACCTCGCCCTGCGGGGCCTCACCGTCGCGATGCGGCGGGACAGCGCGAGTGGGGACGGCTACCTCTGCCACGTCATTTCGGCCAAAGATTACCACGAGATGACGGACGACGAAATTAATAAGCGTCTGAAGGCCCTCAAGATACCGCTGCCTCCGGTTCTTCCTTAGCGACGCGCCCGCGGTCGGGCGCACGGCGAACCCCTTCCGGGAAAACCCCTTCGTCCGAAGTCAATGAGTTTCGACTCGCTTATCGAGCAAACGCGGGACGCGCTGAAGAGCGTGCTTCCGGAAACGATCGAAGTCACCGACATCGAGCTGGAGGGCCCGCAGATCGTGCTCTACACGAAACAGCTCGATTCGTTCCTCTCCGGCGGGGACCTCCTCCGCCAGGTCGCCCAGCGTCTCCACCGCCGGGTCGTGGTCCGTAGCGATCCCGCGACGCTGATCGACCAGAAGGAGGCCGAAAAGCAGGTCCGGGAGCTGATCCCGCCCGAGGCCGAGATCAACCAGCTGTTCTTCGAGCCCGAGACCGGCGAAGTGACGATCGAGGCGGCCAACCCCGGCGCGGCGATCGGCCGCGGCGGATCCGTGCTCAACGACCTCAAGCGACGGATCGGTTGGGTCCCGACCGTCGTCCGAACGCCCCCCATCCCCTCGAAGACCGTAGAGGAGGTCCGGATCCACCTGCGGAACTCGTTCGACGACCGTCGTTCGTTCCTGAAGAAGGTCGGTATCCGCATCGCGCGGGACCCGCTGCCCGAGAAGCTCTGGGCGCGGAACACGGCGCTCGGCGGCTATCGGGAGGTCGGGCGGAGCGCGCACCTGTTGACCACGCAGAACTCGAAGGTCCTGATCGACTGCGGCATCGATCCCGGCTCCGACCGCACTCCGTTCTTCAACGCCCCCGAGCTCCTTCCCCTCGACTCGCTCGACGCCGTCGTGGTCACGCACGCCCATCTCGACCACTGCGGGCTCGTCCCGGTCCTGCTGAAGTACGGGTACAAGGGCCCGATCTACTGCACGGCCCCGACCCGCGACCTGATGACGCTCATGCTGCTCGACGCGATCAAGGTCGTCAACCAGGAGGCGCGGCGGGGGCTGTACGACTCCGCCCAGGTGCGGGAGCTCGTCTGGCGAACGATCCCGCTCCGCTGGGGCGAGACGACCGACATCGCGCCCGACATCCGGCTCACCATGCACAACGCCGGCCACATCCTCGGCTCCTCGATCTGCCACTTCCATCTCGGAGACGGGGACCACAATCTCGCCTACTCCGGCGACATCAAGTTCGAGCGAAGCTGGCTGTTCAACCCCGCCACGAACCGGTTCCCCCGTCTCGAAACGCTCGTACTCGAATCGACGTACGGCGGCTTCCGCGACATCCAGCCGAGCCGCCAGCAGGCGACGGAGCAGTTCTCGGCGCTGGCCACGAAGGTCCTCGCCCGGAACGGCCACCTGATCGTGCCGGTCTTCGCGGTGGGCCGGTCCCAGGAGGTCATGCTCGTCCTCGAGGAGCGGATGCGGGAGGGAAAGATCCCGCGGGTGCCAGTCTACCTCGACGGGATGATCTTCGAGGCGACCGCGATCCACACGGCGTACCCCGAGTTCTTGAACAGCCAGCTCCGCACGCAGATCTTCCAGCAGGGCGACAATCCGTTCCTCTCCGACGTCTTCCGTCGGGTCGACTCCGCGGCGATGCGGATCGGGATCGTCGACTCGAAGGAGCCGTGCATCGTGCTGGCCACCTCCGGGATGATGAGCGGCGGTCCGGTGATGGAGTACTTCCGCGGGTGGGCGCCCGAGGAGCGGAACGGTCTCCTCTTCGTCGGGTACCAGGCCGAGGGGACGTTCGGAAAGCGCCTGCAGCGCGGGCTCTCCGAGGCGTCGTTCGTCGACGGCCCGCGCCCCGCCTCGGTCCCGGTCCGCCTCGAGATCGCGACGATCGAGGGATTCTCCGGTCACTCCGACCGCGTGCAGCTCATGAATTACGTCGCCTCGCTCGACCCGCGACCTCGTACGATCATCCTCAACCATGGGGAGGAATCGAAGACCGTCGACCTGTCGTCGAGCCTGCACAAGCGGTTCAACCTCGAGTCGCGCGCCCCGTACAACCTCGAAGCGATCCGCGTCCTCTAGGCCGGCAACGCGGTCCCGAGCCTTCGTTGGACCAAACGATTTATAGCCGGCGGCCGCCGGGCATTTAGACCGGTCTGGCTTAGGGGCGCGCGACGAAATCGATGAGTAATTCCCGGCGGCGGTTCCTCATTTTGGGCCTCGACGGGGGCACGTTCGACCTGCTCGACCCCCTGATGGATGCGGGCGACCTCCCGTTCCTCAAGTCGATGGTGTCGCGCGGCGTGCGCGCGCCGCTCACGTCGGTGTATCCGGCGAAGACGATCCCGGCGTGGTACTCGTTCGCCACCGGTCGCGACCCCGGGGAGCTCGGCATCTATGGGTTCACGGAGCCGACCGCCGAGCCGGGACGCTCGAAGCTCGTCTCGACCTTCCGGCCGACCGAGGCGATGTGGGACCGGCTGAGCCGGCAGGGCCTCAAGGTCGGCGTGCTGAACTTCCCGTTGCTCTCGGGCTACCCGATCCACGGCTTCGTCGTGCCGGGGATGTTCACCACCGGGACCGCGACCTACCCTCGAGAGGTGAGGGCCGAGGTCGAGGGGTCCCTCGGCGGGCCCTACCCGTCAGAGCTGCCGGTGTACCGGGAGAGCGAGCGGGCCTCGTGGCTCGCCCTCGCGACCCAGAACGTCGTGCAGCGGGGCCGCTCCGCGGCGGTCCTCGCCGCCCACCACCGCCCGGATTTCCTCTTCGCCCTCTTCCGCGAGACCGACCGGATCGAGCACCAGTTCTGGGCGGAGCTCGAGCGGCCGGTGGAGCAGATCCCGGACGACCTCCGCCATTTCTGGCGGGCCGTCGACGCCGCGTGCCGGGAGGTCGACGCGGCGTTCCGGGCCGCGGGCGGACCGGCGGTGACCCTCGTCGTGAGCGACCACGGCCACGGGGCGATCCGCTCGGACTTCCTCACGAATCGATGGCTCGCCGACGCGGGCTACCTCGTCTTCCGCCAGGACGGCGAGATGTCCGGTCGCAACCTCATCGCCCGACTCCTTCTCTGGTCCCAGCGCCTCGGTCTGGGCCGCCTCATCGCGAAGCCCGTGGCGGAGTTCCTCCGGGGCGGCAAGGCGGATCGGATCGCCCACCTGCTCAACGGGGCCTCCTCGTTCGAGGAGGTCGCGGAGCGGATCGACTGGAAGCGCACCGTCGCGTACTCCTACCCCGTCCCAGAAGGGATCTACCTCAACTCGTGGAACCCCGGGCTGACGCCCGAGCGCCGCGAGAGTGCGCTCCGCGACATCCGGCGGCGGCTCGAACGGTACCCGGACGCGAAGGTCGAGGTGCTCGAGCCGCGCGCGATCTACCGCGGTCGAACCCTCGGACCGGCGCCCTCGCTCCTGATCCGGGTCGACGAGATGCGCACGGAGCCGCGGATGGACTTCGGCTACCCGACGCCCCTGATCCGGGATCGCCCGGAGTTCTTCTTCGGGTGCGGCACGCACCGCATGAACGGGATCCTGATCGGCGCGGGCGACGGGGTCCTCCCCAGCGGCGACGGCGGCCCGCTGAGCCTGCTCGACGTGGCGCCGACCGTGCTGGAAGGGATGGGCGTCAGCGCGCCGGCCGATCTCGGAGGCCGCTCGTTCGGGCGGCGTCTCGGCCTCGCCACCTGACGGTGCGCCCGCACCCCAACGTTTTTCGCCCGTGGCCGCTAGCGCCTCGAGGATGGCGTCCCGGACGGTCGACGTCGTCGCCACCGGGCCGCGCTCGGCCGATCCCTACGATCCCGCGGCGCCCGCCTGGGCGCTCGCCGCCGCGCTGGCGGAGTCCGGCGACTCGGTCGCCGTCGTCCATCCGGGAGAGTCCCCGTCCCCCCCCGCACCGACCCCGGTCGTCGACGTCCCCGTGGCGCTCGCGATCCGGAGGCCGGGAGCCGCGAGCGAGGCCGCGGAGCTCGCCGCCGTGGTGGGCCGCCGCATCCGTCGCGAGGCGGACCTCGTCCTGCGGGACCCGGTCGGGCTCGGCCGTCTCGGGCTCCGTCGAGGGCACGACGGACCGGTGATCGCGGGATTCGTCCGCGACGTCGAGCTCGCGGCGTTCGATCGGGAACGCAGCGGCCGCTCCGCCGCCGGCTGGCGGGATCGCCTCGAGACCTGGCGGGACCGCCGCGCCGTCCGGCGGCTCGAGGCGGCGGCGCTCACCGAGGCGGACCGGCTCTTCTACGACGCCGCGAGCCTCCCGCGGGAACTCGCCGAGACGTACGGCCTGCCCGAGCGGCGATTCCGCCCGGCGCTGCCTCCCGTGCCGGCGCTCCCCGACGCCCCGTCGCGCGAGGACGCGCGCGCGAGCTTCCGCATCCCGGCGGACGTCCCGGTCGTCGCGGCCCTGGCCGCGTTCGATCGGCCCGAGCCGTCCGGCGTCGATCGGGCGCGCGAGGCGTTCCGCCGGGTGCGCTCGTTCTTTCCCGGAGCGCGGCTCATCGTCGCGGGCGCGACCGCACCGGCCGAGCCCGGGGTCGCCGTCGCGGAGTCCCGGGACGGGGCAACGTTCGCCCGCGCCCTGGCCGCCGCGGACCTCGTCGTCCTGCCGCGGCGCGTTCCGGGGTTCGACCCCGGGGCCGTGCTCGCGCTGCGCGCCGGCCGGTGCGTGCTCGTCGGCCCAGCGGTGCGCCTGCCCGTCGACCCCGCGTCGGCGGTCCGCGCCGTGCCGAGCGACGACCCCGGCGAGCTCGCCTCCGTCCTCGCCGAGCTCCTCGCGGACCCCGCCGCGCGCCGGGCCCTGTCGTCCGCCGGCGCGCGCTACGCGGCCGCTTTCGATCCGGCGCGCGTCGCCGAGACCGTCCGCGCGGCCACCGACCGGGGCGCCGGCTGAACGTCAGACGAGCGGCTCGTCGAGCCGCCACTCCTTGAATCCGCGCCCGCCCGACGCGCGTCGGACCTCCCGGACCACCCCGTCCCATTCGACGGCGTCGGGGATCGTGCCCGCTTCGAGCGCCTCCAGGAGTCGGCGAAAGCGCGCCCGCAGCGGGGCGTACGGGTCCGTCGACCCCGGGGCGATCCAGGGCGACGCAGGTCGGACGACGGTCACGCCGGTGCCCCGCCGCGCCCACCATACGCCGATCGGCGCGGCGCGGGTGCGGGTGGTCCGGTGCGCGAGTCGCCACGCCGCGCGCTCCGTCGCGAGGAGCACCGCGACCCAGTCGCCCCAGGCCCGTCGGGCGAGCGCCTGCTGGAGCACCGTGCGGGTCCCGGCGACCTTCGCCTCGACGAGCCCGACCTCGTCGCCGCGACGGGCCACGAGGTCGAAGTAGTCCCGACCGTCCGGGTTCACCCAGACCCGGTAGCCCTGCGCCTCGAGATGCGCCCGCGCCACGCTGACGATCTCCGACTCGCGCGGGCGGACGGGCGTCACGCGCCGGTCCTCAAGAACCATCGATCGAGGCGGGAGCGGGAGAACCGCACGCGGATCGGCCGCCCGTGGGGGCAGGAGAACGCCGGCGGATCGAGCTCGGAGAGCGCGCGCAGCACGCGGCGGAACTCCTCCGGAGCGATCGCGTCGCCGGCGCGGATCGCGGCGTGGCACGCGATCGACGCCGCGGTGCGCTCCCGGAGCCCCCCTCCCGGAACGGAGCGACCGCCTTCGACGAGCTCGTCGAGGAGGGAGCGGATCGCTTCGGGCCGCGCGCGCCGTCCCCGATACGACGGCACGGCGCGGACCCGGTACCGCTCGCGTCCGAACGGCTCGATCTCGAAGCCGGAGGCGCGGATCGCTTCGGCGTGGACGCCCAGTGCCGACCGCTGGCTCGCCGTCAGCGAGATCGCGACGGGGGCGACCAGGGTCTGGCGCGCGAGCTGGCCGGTTCGGAGCAGCTCCTCGTACACGACCCGTTCGCTGGCGGCGTGCTGGTCGATCAGCTCGAGCGCGTCGCCGGACTCCGCGATCCAGTACGTGGCGCGGACGCAGCCGATCAGGACGAGGCCGGCCGGGGACGCCTCCGAGGCCGACTGGGGGCGTTCCTCCGGTTCGGCCGGCGCGGGAGCGTCGGTCTCCAGGCGACGCTGCACCGGCGACGCCGAAACGGCCCCGGCGCGGGGGCGATCCCCCGAGGGGGGGGTCGAGGGCGGCCACGCCCCGGCTCGCTCCGGCCCGCGCTCCGGCGCCAGCTCGGCCGCCGTGGGGCTCGCCCGCAACCCCTCGCGCACGCACCGCCGAACGGCCTCGAAGAGGTCGCGTTCCCGCTCGAAGCGCACCTCGCGCTTCGTGGGGTGGACGTTCACATCGACTCGCGTCGGGTCGAGCTCGAGATAGAGCACTCCGACCGGGAAGCGGCCCCGTGGCATCGTGTCGGTGAACGCGGCCCGCACGGACTGGAGGAGCGCGCGGGAGGCGATCGCCCGGCCGTTGACCGCGAGGAAGAGCCCGCTGCTCGTCGCGGCGGCCGTCGCCGGTCGACCGAGCACCCCCCGCACGCGCCCGCCGGGAACGGCGCCGTCGACCGGAAAGCCGTCGGTCAAGAGACCCGGCCCGAGGACCCGCGCCGCCGCATCCTCGACGCGCACCGCGGCGGACAGCGCCACGAG
The DNA here is from genome assembly GCA_035507575.1 of Thermoplasmata archaeon. Taxonomy (GTDB): domain Archaea; phylum Thermoplasmatota; class Thermoplasmata; order Lutacidiplasmatales; family UBA184; genus Lutacidiplasma. The sequence goes on from DATJNY010000008.1 coordinate 16,017, forward strand.
CTCCCGCCCCTCGCCCTCGATGCGGATCGACGCCGCCGGATGGGCGATGTACGTCCGCTCCACCGTGCGCACCACCTCGAGCTGCTCCGCCGCCGGGCTCTTCAGGAACTTGCGCCGGGCCGGGGTGTTGAAGAACAGCGACTCGACGGTCACGGTCGTCCCGATCGCCCGGGGCGCGCTGTACCGACCGGTCACGGCGCCCCCCGCGACCGCGATCCCTTCGCCGACCTCGCGGTCGGGAGGTCGGGAGAGAAGGTGGAGGCGAGAGACCGACGCGATCGCGGCGAGCGCCTCCCCCCGGAAACCGAGCCACTCGACGGCATCGACCGGCCCCTCGGGCGCGAGTTTGCTCGTCGCGTGCCGCTCGATCGCGAGCTCGAGCTCCTCGGGAGGGATCCCGGCACCGTTGTCGGCGACCTCGATTCCCTGCAGCCCCCCGCCCTCGAGCCGGACCGTCACGGCGGTCGCCCCCGCGTCGAGGGCGTTCTCGAGGAGCTCCTTCACGACCGACGCGGGTCGCTCGACGACCTCGCCGGCCGCGATCCGCTCGATCGTGGTCGGTCGGAGTCGGCGGATCGGTCGACGCTCGAGCCGCGGCCCCGTCACGGCCGGTCCCCGTCGGCGGCCGGGGGCGCCGAGCGCGCCTTCTCCCGCAGCTCGCCGAGCTTTCGATGGGCGTCGATCGGGGTCATCCGATCGAGATCGAGGGCCGCCAGCTCCTCGCGCAGGGGCTCGACTGCGGGCGCGGGAGCGGCGTCGGCCAGTAAGACCGCCTGGGTGTACCGGGCGCCCCGTCGGGCGCGACCCCGGGGGCCGGGCGTGTCAAGCCCCTCCGCCTCGAGCCGTTTCAAGAGACGTTCGGCCTCCTCGAGCACCCCCTCGGGGAGGCCGGCGAGGCGCGCCACGTGGAGCCCGTAGCTGCGGTCCGTGCTCCCGGGAACGAGGCGGTGGAGGAAGACGATGCCGTCAGGTCCCTCCCGCACGGCGAGATGGGCGTTCCGGGCCGCCGGCAGGCCCTCGATCATCTCGGTCAGCTGGTGGTAATGCGTGGCGAGAATGCTGCGCGCGCGCGAGGCGTCGTGGAGGTAGCGGAGCGTCGCCCAGGCGATCGCGAGCCCGTCGAACGTGCTCGTCCCCCGGCCGACCTCGTCGAGCAGCACGAGCGAGCGCTCGTCCGCCGCCCGGAGGATCTCGGCGACCTCGGTCATCTCGACCATGAAGCTCGACTTGCCGCGGCCGATCTCGTCGGTGAACCCCATCCGCGTGAACAGCTGCGTAACGAGCCCGACCCGCGCGAACTTCGCCGGCACGAAGGAACCGGCCTGCGCGAGCACCACCAGGAGACCGACCGCGCGCATGTACGTCGACTTCCCGGACATGTTCGGCCCGGTGAGGACGAGCAATCGGGCCGCCTGCGCATTGAGCTCGACGTCGTTCGGGACGAACCGCTCCGCGAGACCCCGCTCGAGCACCGGGTGCCGCCCGTCGCGCAGGACCAGGACAGTCGAATCATCGACGGTCGGTCGGACATATCCCCGCCGCTGCGCGAGGTGGGCGAACGTGCCGAGGGTGTCGAGCTCGCCGACCCCGCGGCCGATCCGATAGAGATCGGGCACGTAGGCGTCGAGCTCCGTGAGGAACGCCTCCCAGCGCTCGTCCTCGGCCGCCCGAGCGCTCTCCCGGGCCTCCCGGACCGTCCGTTCGAGCGCGTCGAGCGTTTCGGACGTGTACCGTTCGGCGCCGGAGACCGTCTGCCGACGCCGGAACCGCTCGGGAACCCGCGCGAGGTGGGGACGAGTGACCTCGAAATAGTAGCCGAAGACCTGGTTGTAGCCGATCTTCAGCGTCTTGATCCCGGTCGCCTGCTGCTCCGTGCGCTCGAGCTCCTCGAGCGCCTGCAATGCGGCGTGCTCGGCGGCGCGCGCGCGATCGACGTCGGGCGCGTGTCCGGGGCGGAACAGCCCCCCCGCCTCCTCCGTCGCGGGCAGGGACTCCGCCAACGCCCCGTCGAGAAGGGCCCGCAGCCCGGCGGGGGCGTCGAGCGACGCGCCCACCGAGGCCAACATCGGGACCGGGGATAACGTCGCGAGGGCGCGCCGCACCTCCTCGAGCGCACGCAGTCCATCGCGCAACTGCCCGAGCTCCGGAGGACGAATGCGCCGGCCTGCCATCCGGGACGCGATCCGCGCCAGGTCCGCGACGCGGCCGAGGCCGGTGCGGAGCGCGTCCAGGGCGGCGCCGGCGCCCACGAGGGACTCCACAGCATCCTGCCGGGCCCGGATCCGATCGACCTCGGCGAGGGGATGGGTCAGCCAGAACGCCAGCGTCCGGCGGCCCGCGGAGGTGACGGTCTCGTCCCAGGCCTCGAAGAGCGTGCCGCCCTTCGGGTCGTCCGGATTCATCGGCCGGCGGATCTCGAGGTGGCGGAGCGTCTTCGCGTCGAGCGCCAGTCGGCGTCCTCCGGCGTCGCGCTCCACATGCAGGAGATGCGGGAGGATCCGGGGTTGGGCGATCGTGAGGTAGGCGACGAGCCGCCGATCCGCGTCTCCGATCGGCCCGCCCTCGGCGTTCTCTCCCTGGGGTCCCGCCGGACGCACGACGTCGGCGACCGCCGCCGGGGCCGCCTCGATCCGGGCCGACCGGAATTCCCGACGGAGGGCCCCGAGAAGGCTCGCCCCCCGATCGGCAGGACCCCCGGCGCTCCAGAGGATCTCCCGGGGTTGGTACGGAGCGATCGCCGACAGCAGACCGTCCGCCCCCGGACCGTCCGCCGATCCGTGGAACCACTCGCCGGTGGTGATGTCGACGATCGAGTAGGCGCCCGGCCCTTCCGCCGGGGCGACGACGCTGGCGAGAAAGCTGTGATCGGGACCGCCGAGGATCCGCTCCTCGACGACCGTCCCGGGGCTCACGACCCGCGTCACCTCGCGCCGGACGAGCCCCTTCGCGTGGCGGGCGTCCTCGACCTGATCGCAGACGGCGACCTTGTACCCCTTGTGCACGAGCCGACCCAGGTACGTGTCGAGGGCGTGGTAGGGCACCCCGGCCATCGGGATACGGTCCCCCGCCGCATCGGGCCCGCGGGCGGTGAGCACGACATCGAGCTCGCGCGAGAGAAGTCGGGCGTCGTCCCCGAACGTCTCGTAAAAGTCGCCCACCCGGAACAGCACCAGGTGGCCGGGATAGCGGGACTTCACGCCTTCGTACTGGTCGAGCAACGGCGTCGACGCGCCCCCGGCGGCCATCGGAGAACGACCGAGCCGGGGGGCGCATATAATCCCGGGCTCGCCGGGAGCGCTGAGGGGGAGATTTGAACTCCCGCGGCGAGACCGCCACCAGTTTTCAAGACTGGCGCCTTCCCGAGCTAGGCTACCTCAGCGCGAGGGGCCCGAGCGGCCGCGTCGGGAATAAACCCTCGCCCCGGACCGGGGGCGGCCGGGAGGTGCAGGTGCCGGGAGTTCCGCGGCGGACCGGTCCGGTCCGCCGATTCGAACCCGGGTGGTCAGCTTGGAGGGCTGACATCCTACCGCTAGATTACACCTGCACGGCCGTCCGCGGTCGCCGGCGAGGACCGCTGCGCGGAGTTAATGTTTTTCCGACGCCGCGCGCCCGGACGGGGCGCTGAGTTCCAGCAGCGCGACCCGCTCCAGGACGAGCCCCTCCCACGCAGAGGTCGGGACGCTCGCCCGCTCGGGCGCGGCGATGCCGAGCCGATCCAGGGTGGTCGCGTCGGGAGGCCGGGGGAACGCCGCCGGCGCGAGCTCGAGCGAGAACCGCTCGAGTACGGCCGCGGGGTCGAGCGGGCGCTCGACGACGACCACGAATTCGTCCGACGCGTCGGAGACCCCGACCTTCTCGAGTGCGCGCGGAAGTTGGTCGTCCCCGGCCACGTACAGCGCGAGCTCCGCCCCGCGGTCCCGCAGCCGGCTCTCGCCCCGGCCTCGCGCCCGGCCGAGATGGGCCCACGCGGAGTAGAGGTGCCGCTCCCCGGCGATCGCTCGGGCGTCGAACACCGCGACGAGCGCCGGGGACTCCTTCGCGAGTTCGCGCAGGGTCCGCACGAATTCCCCGACGGTCGGCGCTCCGGCTTGGCGGCGGCGGGCGCCGACCGCCTGGAGGGTACGGACCTCGGGCGCGGGAAGGGGCGGCACGGAGTCACTCCTTGAGGAAGGCGAGGAATTCTTCGCGGGTGCGAGGGGCCAGCGTGTAGTTCTCTCGGCGTTCGCGACCGATCGTCGAAGTCGGGGTCGATCCGTAATCGTGCCCCGGAAGCACGACGAGGGCGTCGTCGAGCGCGAGCACCCGGTGATGCAGACTTTCGTACATCTCCGAAGGGTCGCCACCGGGGAGATCGGTGCGTCCGCACTCCCCGACGAACAGGGTGTCCCCGGTGGCGACGTTCCCCGCGAAGAGGTACAGCACGCTGTCCTTCGTGTGCCCCGGAGTATGCCGGACCTCGAACTTGAGGCGCCCGGCGGTGAACGCGTCGCCGTCTTCGACGGAGACGTCCTGATGGAGGGGGGCGACCCGATGCGCCACGATCTTCGCGCCGGTGCGCTGGCGCACGTCCTGGTTGCCGGCGACGTGGTCCTGATGGCTGTGGGTGTTGAGGATGTACCGGACGTGGACCCCGCGCGTGTCGATGGCGGCGAGCACCGGCTCGATGCCGAACGACGGGTCGATGACGACCGCGTCGCCGCCTTCCTCGTCGGCGACGAGGTAGGTGAAGTTGAGGTACGGGCCGACGCGGAACTGCTCGAGCAGCACGGTCGCTTGGAGCGGAAGTGCGTATTTGACGGTGGGGGCGGCGGTCAGCCCGGCGCGCCGTCCGGGGTCGCCGCGCGGCGGCCGGTCACCGCGTCCAACACGACGCGCCCGTCCGTGCCCTCCGCGTACCAGTACGGCACGTAGAGCAACGACATCGGCCCCAGCCGAAGGTCGTCCGAGGAGGGAAGGATCCGGCGCGTCTCGATCACCAGCGCTCCGCCGTGCTGCTCCGTGTGCTCGACGTCGACCGTGTGGTGGCGACGGATCGTCTCTGTCGCGATCGTGACCGCCTGGGACTCTCCGAGCTGCGGTAGGAGGCGTTGGTGGGGCTCGTCCACCTCCGCCACCAGCTCGCGGTCCGCTTCCTCCCAGACCTCCGCCCGACGCGACACCGCGTTCACCGCGACGAGACGGTGCAGGACGGCTCCCGGGGCGCCATACGGGGACGACGGGCGAACTCGGTAGGGAGCGACGTAGAAGGGGACGAGACGGAGCGTGTAGCGCGAGGCGTCGATCCCAGCGAGGGACTCCGCTTCCGCACGCCCGATCCGGGGTCGAACGATCCGCTCACCGTCCGGCAGCACCGCGAGCGGGGGGAACAATCCCGCATCGTCGAGCCCGCTCTCGGACGAGCGGGCCGGCTCGCGCGGGGCGGGAAGCAGAAGCTCGGCCAGCGCCGCGCCCAGCGTGGACGGCTCCAGCACCTCGATCCCCCGGTCCGCTGCCAGGGCCCGGGCCGCCCCGCCGGGGTCGTCGTCGTACACGAGCGTTCGATGGATCGCGTCGCCGGGGAACCAGCGGTCGACCTCGGCGGGGGAACGGGTCGCCGGAACGATCAGGACCGCCCGGTGATCGTTCGTGCGCACCGCGAGCGTCGCTTCGCCCCGGCCCTCGATGCGATACCCTGCGGCCTCGAGGAGGCGGCCAAGGACCGACGAGGGCGGCGCGACCCGGCTCATCACCGATTGGACCGGGGTGTGGGATATTTCGGTTCCGCTCCTCCCGCAGCCTGCGGGGCCCCGGGGAACGACAACCCTCATCATCCCGGCCGCGAACTCCCTCCTCATGCCCGACATCTGGCTCGGCTGCTCGGGTTGGGCGTACGACGACTGGGTCGGTCCGTTCTATCCGACCGGCACGCCCGCCGGCGAGTTCCTCGAGCGGTACGCGCGGGTCTTTCGCACCGTAGAGGTCGATTCCAGCTTCTATCGTGCGCCGACACCGTTCCTCGTGCGGCGTTGGGCGGACCGCACCCCCGCCGGTTTCCGATTCGCGCTCAAGGTGCCCCGGGATGTCACCCATGAACCCGATGAGGCCGCGGGGGCGGAGGTCCTCCGTCGCTTCCTCGCCAGCCTCGCTCCGCTTCGGGACGCGGGGAAGCTCGGACCGCTGGTCCTCCAGTTCCCGGCCTCGTTCCGCGCGCCGGCCGGCGCGCCGAAGCTCGAGCGGTGGCTCGGCGACGTGCCGGTCGAATACTCGCTCGCCGTCGAGCTTCGCCACGATTCGTGGTGGGTCCCGTCGACCCGCTCTGCTCTCGAGGCGCGTCGTGCCGCGCTGGTCTGGTCGATCGTCCCGGGGACCGAGCCACCGCCGTGGGTCACGACCGACTTTGTCTACGCCCGGTTCGTCGGTGACCGCGCCCTCACTCGGTTCGACCGGATTCAGCGGGATCGTCGCGCGGACGTCGAACGAATGCGCGAACGGTTCCGCAACGAGGCCCGGTCCGTCGGCGCGATCTACGGCTACTCGAACAACCACTTCATGGGCTTCGGGCCCGCCACGGTCGCCGTGATCTCCGAGTCGCTCGGCGCGCCGCGGCCGGATCTCTCCGCCGCCGCCCGCAGTCCGGGTCAGCGCACGCTCGGAGAGACGTCACCCAGCGGCGCCGCACGAGAGGAACGCTTTTAGTCCGCACCCCGGTCCAATACCGTTCGGCGATGGGAGAAGCCGTCACGCTCCGGGTCGCCGAGGCCTTCCAGCAGGACATCGGTCTCGGCACGGCCCGGCTCGACGTCCAGACCCGGCAGCGGCTGAAGGTCGGACTCGGCGACGTGGTGGAGATCCGGGGCCGAAAGGTCACGCCGGCGATCGTGAGCCGCGCCCAGCCCGACGACGAGGGGAAGGGGCTCGTACGGATCGAGGCCGTGGTGCGCCGCAACGCCGGGGTGAGCATCGGCGACCGATTGCAGGTGCAACGGGTCGATTGCCCGAATGCCGACTCCGTGACGATCGCCCCGATCTACGCCGGAAGCGCCCGGATGGACCTCGGGCCGGGGCTCGAGAGCTTCGTGGCGAAAGCGCTCGCCCGGCGCCCGTTCGTTCGGGGGGACGTCTTCGTGATCCCCGGTGTGTTCCTGATGGGCGGCTCCCTGCCGTTCATGGTCGTCGCGACCCAGCCGAAAGGGATCGTCCAGGTCGCCCCGGCGACCCTGATCACCATCAAGGAAGAGACGGTCAGCGAGTCGGAGGTCGCCGCGCCCCGGGTGTCGTACGAGGACATCGGCGGCCTCAAGGAGAAGCTCGGCCGCGTCCGCGAGATGATCGAGCTCCCCCTGAAGCACCCCGAGCTCTTCGATCGGCTGGCGATCACCCCGCCGAAAGGCGTCCTCCTGTACGGCCCGCCCGGAACCGGCAAGACGCTGATCGCGAAGGCGGTCGCCAACGAGGCCGGCGCCCATTTCATCGGGATCCAGGGCCCCGAGATCATCTCCAAGTACTACGGGGAGAGCGAGAAGGAGCTGCGGGAGAAGTTCGAGGAGGCCGAGAAGAACGCCCCGAGCGTCATCTTCATCGACGAGCTCGATTCCATCGCCCCCCGCCGCGACGAGGTCGTCGGCGAGGTCGAGCGGCGCGTCGTCGCCCAGCTGCTGACGCTGATGGATGGGCTGTCGGGTCGCGGCAACGTGATCGTCATCGCCGCGACGAACCGGGAAGAAGCGATCGATCCGGCCCTCCGCCGGCCCGGCCGATTCGACCGCGAGATCGAGATCGGCGTTCCGACGATGGAGGGGCGCCTCGAGATCCTCCAGATCCACACGCGCGGGATGCCGATCGACGGCACCGAGCGCGAACGGGAGAAGCTCCTCAAGGAGCTCGCGAGCCTGAGCCACGGGTTCGTCGGCGCCGACCTCTCCTCCCTCGCGCGCGAGGCGGCGATGCGGGCCCTCCGCCGGTACCTGCCCGAGATCGACTTCGACCAGCCGATCCCGCTCTCGCTCCTCGAGCGGATGAAGGTCACCGAGACCGACTTCCGGGAGGCGTTGAAGCAGATCGAGCCGTCGAGCCTGCGGGACGTCGCGGTCGAGGTCCCGACGACCCACTGGGACGAGGTCGGCGGGGTCGAGCGCGTGCGACGCATCCTCGAGGAGTCCGTGGAGCTCCCGTTCAAGAATCCGCAGGTCTACCGCCACATCGGCATCGAGCCGCCCCGCGGGATCCTGCTCTACGGGCCCCCCGGCGTCGGGAAGACGATGCTCGCGAAGGCGGCCGCGACCGAAAGCCAGGCGAACTTCATCTCGGTGAAGGGCCCCGAGGTGATGAGCAAGTGGGTGGGAGAGAGCGAGAAGGCGATCCGGATGATCTTCAAGAAGGCGCGTCAGGCGTCGCCGTCGATCGTCTTCATTGACGAGCTCGACTCCATCGCTCCCCGCCGGGGACTCCAGACGTCCAGCGGCGTCACCGAGCGGATCGTGAACCAGCTCCTCACGTCCATCGACGGGCTCGAGACGCTCGAGCGGGTGCTCGTGATCGCGGCGACGAACCGGCCCGACATCATCGATGAGGCCCTGCTGCGGACCGGCCGATTCGACCGCATGCTGTACGTGGAGCCGCCGACCGTGGCGGGACGGCTCGAGATCCTGAAGGTCCACACCCGGAAGATGCCGCTCGCGGACGACGTCGATCTCGCCGACATCGCGCAGCGCACGGAGGGCTACGTCGGCAGCGATCTGGCCGCGCTCTGCCGGGAGGCCGGTCTCTCCGCGATCCGGGAGAGCCTGAAGGCGTCCAAGGTCACGCGCGCGCACTTCGACGCGGCCCTGAAGCAGGTCCGGGCGTCGTGCGATCCCGAGGTCCTGAAGTTCTACGAGGAGTTCGAAAAGCGGCTCTTGCGCGAGCGGGTCGCGCGGCGCCGCGACGAGCCGGGGACCGCGATCTATCGCTGACCGGAACGCTCGATTTCTCGCCGGTCGAGAGTGACTCCCGGGCAAGCTATATGTAGTAAGGCAAGGTTCGGCGCGCCGCCCCCGATAGGGGGTCACCGAACGGGAGAAGTGAGACAGTTGGGTAATCTGCCGCGCGCCGCCCTGTGGGTGGTCGTGCTGTTGTTGCTGGCCGGAACGCTGGCAACGATCGCTACGGCCCAGGCCGCCAGCCCGAACTATACCCTAACCGGCTACGCTCGCCAGCCCGGTTCCCTGGGCGTAGTCCCTGCGGGCGCGACGGTCGACCTGATCTCCCGGGCGACCGGCGCGGTCTTCACGACCACGGTCTACGGCAACGGTGGGCAGTTCACGTTCAACTCGACGTCGACCAACGGCGCCCTCGTCCCCGGTTGGTGGGGAGTAGCGATCCCGCCGCAGGGGAATTTGAGCGTCCCGGGCTGTCGGCTCTGCGCGCCGTTCGGGGTGTTCCCCTCCAGCCAGAACACGCCGTTCTTCAACCTGAACGCCTCCGCGCTCACGACGACCACGTATCCGGTCGTGCTCTCGAACATCAACGTCTACTCCTACACCGGCACGATCTCGGGCACCGTCAAGTCGTCCGGCAAGGCAGTCGGCGGGGCGGAAGTGCAGCTCCTCGACCCCCAGTACGACGACTTCGTGCTGGCGAACAACACCACCGTCGCGAACGGCGGCTACTCCATCGCGGTGCCGCTGGGGACGTGGGTGCTGAAGACGACGCTCCCGGGCCCGAGCCCCGCGTACAACTTCTCGACCGTGACGATCTCCTCCCCGACGACGGTCACCATCAACCCGGTGATCAACAGCTACCTGATCTCGGGCACCGTCTACCTCGCGGCGAACCACAACGCCCCGGTCCCGAACGGCGGGAACGTCACGGTCTGGGACGGCTACAACGGCTACATCTACTCGAGCGCCACGGCGCCGGGCGGCTTCTATTCGTTCGGCACGTACCCGGGGAACTTCACTTCGGGATCGCAGACGTTCGAGG
>DATJNY010000009.1:0-6628 GCA_035507575.1 Thermoplasmata archaeon
CGCGCGCGGCTACGGGCCCAAGAAGGCCCTGAAGGTCGTGCAGGAGCACCTCGGCTTCCGACCGACGATGGAGAAGGTCGGGATCGATCCGTCGGAGGCGGAGGCCGTCGCCGAGATCTTCCGTCATCCCGACGCGACGGACGTGCCGGCTCCCGCCTTCGGACCCGTCGACGAGGACGCCGTCCGTCGCCTGCTCGTGGAAGGGCACGGCTTCTCCGAGGACCGCGTCCGGGCCGCCATCGCCCGGGCCCGTCGCCGGCCGCCCGCGACGAAGACGCCGATCGAAGCCCGGGGCCATCAGACCTTGCTCGAGACGTTCGGGGGTCCGCCGGAATGACGGTCTTCGAGTGCGTGCCAAACTTCTCGGAGGGTCGGGATGCCGACCGGATCGAGCGCATCACCGCCCCCGCCCGGGCGGTGCCGGGGGTCACGGTCCTCGATGTCGAGCGGGACGCCGCACACCATCGGTGCGTGATCAGCCTCGCGGGCGAGGGCGAGGCCCTCCTCGAGGCGGTTTTCGGGATGATGCAGGTCGCGACGAAGGAGATCGACCTCAATCACCACCGCGGCGAGCATCCCCGGATGGGGGCGACGGACGTCGTGCCGTTCGTTCCGCTCGGGGACGCGACGATGGCGGACGCGGTTCGGCTCGCGGAGCGCCTCGGAGCGCGGGTGGCGGAATCGCTCGGGATCCCGGTCTATCTCTACGCGGCGGCGGCGCGCCGGCCCGAGCGCGCGGACCTCGCGAAGGTGCGCGAGGGCCAGTTCGAGGGGATCCGGGACTCGATCGGCACCGACCCGTCGCGCGCGCCGGACTTCGGCCCGGCCCGCGTTCATCCAACCGCCGGAGCGGTGGCGATCGGCGCTCGGCCGGTGCTGATCGCCTACAACGCCTACCTCACGACACCCGACGTCGCGATCGCGAAGAAGATCGCCCGGGCGGTACGGGCCCGCGACGGGGGTCTTCCTGAGGTCAAGGCGCTCGGCTTCGACATCCCCGAGCGGGGGCGGGCCCAGGTGTCGATGAACCTCACCGACTACCGCACCACGCCGGTCCACCGGGCGCTCGAGGCCGTCCGCCGGGAGGCGCAGCGGTACGGCGTGGGCATCGAAGAATCCGAGATCGTGGGGCTCGTCCCGGAGGACGCGCTGTTCGACGCCGCGGAGTACTACCTGCAGTTGCACGCGTTCCGACGCGACGCGATCCTCGAGCGGAAGATCCGGTCGATCGACCGCCGGGCCGCGGGCGAGAGTCTGTCGGCGTTCACCGACCGCCTCGCGGCGCGGACGCCGACGCCCGGGGGCGGCAGCGCCGCCGCGGCCGCGGGAGCCCTCGCCGCCGCGCTCGGCGAGATGGTCCTCGCGTACTCGATCGACCCGGCGAAGCCCGATGAGGAATTGCGCACCGTCCGCGACCTCCTCACGGACGGACGTCGGCGACTGCTCGCGCTCGTCGAGGAGGATGCCGCGTCGTACGAGGCGGTCCGCACCGCCCGGCGCGCCCGGAAGGAGCGACCCGGCGACGCCGCGGCGCAGGCGGCCTACCTCGCCGCCCTGCGGAACGCGGCGGCCGTGCCGCTCGGCTCAGCGCGACTCGCCCAGGATCTCGCGGTCCGCCTTGAGTCGGTCCGGGCGCACACGAAAGCCGCGCTCGCGAGCGATCTCGTGACCTCCCTCGCGCTGTTCCGCGCCGCGACGGAAGGGGCTCTCGCCAACGTCGCGATCAACCTCGACGATCTTCGGGCGGCCGGCGAACCGACCACGGAGGTCGAGGCGGAGCTCGAGCGGCTCCGAGCTCCGAGGTAGTTCGTGTCGGCGGCCCCCGCTCCCGAACGCGTCGTCCGCCCGGCGGTCTGGGTGAATTGCGCCGCGTCCGCGGACGGGCGGATCGCCTACGCCGGACGCCGTCGGGCGTTGCTCTCCTCCCCGGAGGACCTCCGGCGGGTCCAGCAGCTGCGCGCGAACGCCGACGGGATCCTGATCGGGGTGGGGACGGTCGTCGCCGACGATCCGTCGCTCCGCGTCCACTGGGACCTCCTCGGCCAGCCTCCCGGCCGCAGCCCGACGCGGATCGTCGTCGACTCCGTCGGTCGCACGCCCGCCACCGCGCGGGTCCTCGACGGGTCGGTTCCGACGATCGTGGCGGTCGCCGAGCGGTGCCAGCGGACGTTCCCGGCCCCCATCCAGATGGTCGTGGCGGGGGTCGAACGGGTCGATCTCGCCGCCCTGCTCGTCCGGTTGCACGAGCTCGGACTCCGCCGCCTGATGATCGAAGGCGGGGCCGAGATCCTGGCGAGCGTGCTCCGCGAAGGGCTGTTCGACCGGTGGACGATCTACTACGCCCCGCGGGTGATCGGGGGGACGTCCGCACCGTCCGTCGCCGAGGGGCCGGACGCCGAGCCTCCGGAGACCATGGTCGGCCTGCGGCTCGTCGGCCTCGACCGCGTCGGCGAGGGCCACGTGGCCACGTACGTGCCGGCGGGCGCATCCGTTATGCCCGACCGCGGTTCCCCGCCGCCCGAGGCCCGGCCATGAAGCTCGTCCACTTCACGCTCGCCGACCAGTTCCACTTCGGGATGATCACGGACGCGAACGAGTTCATCGACCTCGATACCGCCTGCCGCGACTACTTCGGCGTCAATCCCGTCAAAGGCGCGGACCCGAGCCGGTTCCGCGACATGCAGCAGTTCTTCCAGGGAGGGGCCGATTCGGTCCAGATCACCCGGAAGATCCTCGAGTACATCGACCGGCGCCGCAAGATGGGGTGGACCCCGCGCGCCGCGACGGGGGCCCGCTTCCTGTTCAAGGGCGAGGAGGGGATCAAGCTCCTCGCACCGGTCGTCCGGACCGCGAAGATCTACTGCCTCGCCGGGAACTCCCGCAGCCACGTCGCCGAGCAGAAGCGCGAGCTGCCGAAGCAGCCGTACGTCTTCACCCGGTTCTTCAACAGCCTCGTCGGCCCGAGCGAGTCCCTCGTCCTGAATTCGGCGGCGACGTTCCCGGACGTCGAGCTCGAGCTGGTGGCGGTCATCGGCAAGCAGGGCAAGCACATCCCGGCGGAGAAGGCGATGGAGCACGTCGCCGGCTACACCGTCGCGTTCGACATGGGCTACCGCGACCTCCAGTATCCGGCGGGCGGCGGGGCGGTCGACTGGGTGATGGGGAAGGGGTTCGACGCGACGATGGCGATCGGCCCGTGGGTCGTGCCGAAGGAGGAGATCGGCGACGTCTACCCGCTCCGCATGGAGCTCAAGGTGAACGGCACGCTCTGGCAGGCCGGCGACACGAACGACTACATCTTCCGGATCCCGCAAATCCTCGCGCACCTCTCCACGGGGATCACCCTCGAACCCGGCGACATCATCTCGCTCGGCACGCTGGGCGGGGTGCCGGGCTACGAGTACGGGAACCCGGCCCGCAAGCTCAAGGTCGGCGACTCGATCGAGGGGCAGATCGAGAAGGTCGGGCGGCTGGTCATCCCGGTGAAGGCCGAACCGACGCCTCTCCCCGTAGTACCAGGAACACCGCCGCCGGCGTAGGCAGTTCGAGCGTCTCGCCGGCGCTGCCTCGCACTCCGCCCCCCGGGAACGGGTAGTCAATCCGCTCCGTGAGCGCGACCTCGGCCATCGGGCCGTCGAACGGCGCGAGCAGCGCGTCCCGGAACGGGTCGAACTCCTCGAGGCGCTCCCGCGCGAGCGGCACGACGCGGAACCCCGTGCCGCCGTGCAGGGAGCCCGGCAGGCGAATGAGCCGATGGATGTCCGTCGTCACGGGCGCATCCGTCTCGCCCTGCACCTCGATCGTCGCGTGGGAGACGATCGCGGCGAGGAGGTCCTCCGGGACGTCCTTCGGGAACACGTCCAGCGAGAGTCGGGAGCGGATCCGCTCGGCCCCGCCGTCGTCGACGAGCAGCTTCGCCCACTTCTTCGCCTTCGGCCCGGCGATCCCGTAGCCGACCATCTCGCGGGCGGCGACATCGCGACCTCCCTCCTCCCAGCGTCGGAGCACGTCCAGCACCGCGCGGGTGGTGCGGCCGCGCCAGCCCGGCGTCTCCGGGGGGACGAGCGTGCGGGCGCGCGGGCCCCCGCCCCGCCGCGGGGCCGGCGCGTCGCCCGACCCGTCGTCCGCGAGCGCCTCCACCCCCGGCTGGTGCCTCGAGACGGCGCGCATCGGATCCACGCCGGTTCCGAGCACGTAGTCCACGAGCTCGCGACGCTCGGGGCTCGTCAGGGTGACGAACCCTTCGGCCCGGATGTGCACGTGGTACCCGCGGCCGCCCGAGAAGACGAGGGCCGTCGACGCCGGATCGATCCCGAAGTCCCCGAAGAGGAAGTCGTCGACCAGCGCGATGAGCCGCTTCTTGACGAGCGCGAGCTGCCCGGCGTAGTCCAGCGCCTCGGCGCCGCGCAGGTGGTCGGAGTCGAGATCGAAGACGAGGTCGGCGCCGAGCCACTCCTTCGCGGCCATCGACGTCTCGGCCGGATGACGATAGTAGGCGGACGAGTAGTAGACGTGACGCGGGACCTCCTGGGCGAGGAACCCGCGGAACTCCTCCGTCGTGCGGAGCGTGGCGTGGCGTCGCATGAACGTCTCGGTCGCGAACGGGAACGCCGCGAACTCCCGCCGGGTCAGACGGTCCGGCGGCTCGATCGGCTGCGATTGGTAGTATTCCTGGAACCGCCGGCGCGCCCACGCGAGCGTCGGGGCGTCGAGGGCGACCGTCTTCGCCACGGCCTCACCCGAGGTCCGGGTCCGTGCCGGGCGTCGCCTCCGCCCCCGGACCGAGGAGCTCCTGGAGGGCCGCGTTCCGTCGGGCCTGGGCCAGGAAGTGAAAGACCGTCGAGTGTTCGCTCCCCTTCAGGAGCAGTTCGACCGCGTGGGTCGCGCGCTCGAGCTGCTCTTCGTCCCCGATCAGCGCGATCGTCGATCCGTGGACGCTCATCGAGCACCCCGACAGCTCCTCGATCCGCGACCGCGCCTTCCCGTGGCTCCCGATCGCCCGCGCCCGGATCCGGCGGAGCGCGTCCTTCTCGCGCTTCCCCGTCGTGAACTTGATGTCCAGCACCGCGAGGTAGGCGTTGTCCTTCAGGAGGCGGAACGCCCGCTCCGGCGAGAAGCCGCGACCGATCGCCAGGACGATGTCGCGGGCCTTCATCGCGCCGATCGGGTCCGAGTCCGGCCCCGCGATGCGCACCTCGCCCTCGGCGGTATCGATGTCGATCTCGGTCGCCGTCTGGCTGCGCAGCTCTCGCTTCGTCCG
Organism: Thermoplasmata archaeon; assembly: GCA_035507575.1. Lineage (GTDB taxonomy): Archaea > Thermoplasmatota > Thermoplasmata > Lutacidiplasmatales > UBA184 > Lutacidiplasma. Next base: position 5,261 of record DATJNY010000009.1, read on the forward strand.
GCCCCCGGGCCCGATGAGGACCCCGACCCGGTCCTCGGGAATGCGGGCGTACAGCACCGGCATCGTCACGCCTCCGCCGGGGGGTTCATCGTGTCGCCGCCGACGGCGTGGACGAACTCCTCGGTGGTGACCTCGAGGCCGAGCCGCCCGAAGAACTTCGCGTAGTGCTCGAGATCCCGGACGAGGAGCTCCAAGGCCTGGGGGTGGTCGGTCGGCACCGCCTGCGCGACGTCGATCAGCACGACGTGCCCGTCCGAGTAGAGCGTGTTGTACGGGGATAGGTCACCGTGAACCAGATGGGCCGTTCGCACCATCTTCCCGATCTGTTCGACGAGATCGTCGTACAGCTCCCGGGGATGCTCCACGACCGCGTCCCGGAGTCGGGGCGCCGGGCCGCCCGCGTCCTGGACGAACTCCATGACGAGTACGTTGCGGAGGTGGCCGTACGGGCGGGGCACTCGAACTCCGGCGTCGGTGAGCCGTCCGAGGAGGGTATGCTCCCGGCGGGTCCACGCGATGACGAGGCCGCCGTAGTTCCGGACGCTCGTCTGTTGGCGGAGCTGCTCGAGCGCGTACGCCGGAAGGTGGCGGAACGTCGTGTTCCCGATCCGGTAGATCTTCACGGCTCGGAACTCGTCGCCCTTGGTCGCCCGGAAGACGCCGCCTTCCTTCCCGGTCGAGACCGGAAAGTCGATCGACTCGAACTGGCCCTGGTTGATCAGCCGGGAGACCGCGAGGAGCGTTGCGTGGTCGAAGAACTCGTCGAGCAGCTTACGCTGCTCGCGTTCCTTGCCGCGGTCCTCCGTCCGCTCGCGGCGACGGGGGAAAACGACGTCTTCGGGGCGGGGCATCCGGTCTCCTTACGCGGCCGGTCTCATAGGGTCTCGGGCAACGGCGGGACCGAGGCGGCGAGGAGGGGGGCGTGGTGGTGCGACTGCCACCGCGTCTATATCCGTAGGTCCGACGTGATTAGCGTCGATGACGCTGACCTGGCTCGCCCCCGGAGGCCGTGCCCCCTCGGTCCCGCGCGCGGCTCGCGCCGCGCCTCCTCCCACGGCCGCGTTCGCCCTCTCGGACGCGCTGGCCCGTCCGGCGGACTACGATGCCGTGTTCCGGGTCGTCCGCGGCGCGGTGCACCATGTGCTCGGGATCGAACGGCCCGGGCTCGGGCTGGGCCTCTCGAATCTGCCGCCGTACGTGGGGGCCTACTGGCAGGTGACCGGGAATCTGATCGTGCTCAACGAGGGACTGGTCGCCGCGATGCGGGCGAACGCGAAGAGCCCGCTCGAGTTCAACAGCTTCGTCTACGTCATCCTGGCGCACGAATACCTGCACTCGCTCGGGTATCTCGACGAGTCGGCCGTTCGG
>DATJNY010000010.1:0-3314 GCA_035507575.1 Thermoplasmata archaeon
CAACATGGCAGAAGCTCACAGCACGCCGATGGCGAAGGACGACGAAGGTCGACTGTCCGAGGCGGAAATCGCGGTCCACTGGAAGGAAGAGGCCGTCTACCGACCCACGAGCAAGTTTGTCGGTCAGGCCAACATCTCCGACCCGGCGATCCGGGAGCGATTTTCCGAAAAGAACTTCCCGGAGTGCTTCCGCGAGTACGCGGACCTGCTCGTCTGGGACAAGTACTGGACGACGACGCTCGACACGAGCAAGGCGCCGTTCTGGAAGTGGTTCGTCGGGGGACGTCTCAACGTCAGCTACAACTGCGTCGACCGGCACCTCACGAAGCACGCGAACAAGGCGGCGATCATCTGGGTCTCCGAGGACGAGAATGAACCGGACCAGGTGCTGACGTTCCAGGAGCTGTACGTCCGCGTCAACGAGACCGCCGCGTACCTCCGCGAGTTCTGCGGCCTCAAGACCGGCGATCGGGTCACGATCCACATGCCGATGGTCCCCGAACTGCCAATCACGATGCTCGCGTGCGCGCGACTCGGCGTGATCCACTCCGTCGTCTTTGGCGGGTTCTCGGGTGAGGCGTGCGGCGCGCGGATCTCGGACTCGCAGAGCCGCGTCCTGATCACCATGGACGGCTACTACCGGTCGGGGAAGCTCCTCGACCACAAGGTCAACGCCGACATCGCGGTGAAGAAGGCCGAGTCGGACGGCACCAAGGTCGAGAAGGTCCTCATCTGGAAGCGGTTCCGCGACAAGTCCGCGACGCAGACGCCCCTCGTCGAGGGCCGCGACTTCATCGTGAACGACGGCCTGAAGGCGTTCCGCGGGAAGAAGGTCGAGCCGGTGTCGATGCCGGCCGAAGCGCCACTATTCCTGATGTACACGAGCGGCTCGACGGGAAAGCCGAAGGGCTGCCAGCACTCGACAGGGGGATACCTCTCCTACGTCACGGGCACGTCGAAGTACGTCCAGGACATCCATACCACGGACATCTACTGGTGCATGGCCGACATCGGCTGGATCACCGGGCACTCGTACATCGTCTACGGCCCGCTTTCGCTGGCGGCGACAACCGTGCTCTACGAAGGCGTGCCGACGTTCCCCGATCCGGGCCGGCCGTGGCGGATCGCCGAGCGACTCGGTGTCAACATCTTCCACACGTCGCCCACGGCGATCCGGTCGCTCCGGAAGCTGGGTCCCGACGAGCCGAAGAAGTACCACTATTCCTTCAAGTGCATGACCACGGTCGGCGAGCCGATCGAGCCCGAGGCGTGGCGGTGGTACTACGAGGTCGTCGGCCGCGGCGAGGCCGCGGTGACGGACACGTGGTGGCAGACGGAGACCGGCGGCTTCCTGTGCACGACGATCCCGGGCCTCGACGCCATGAAGCCCGGCAGCGCCGGACCCCCGATGCTCGGCATCTATCCGATCATCTACGATGAGACGGGCAAGGAGATTCCGCCCGGCGCCGGCAAGGCCGGCAACATCTGCATCCGCAACCCGTGGCCCGGCGTCTTCGAGACGATCTGGGGTGACCCGGACCGGTTCGTGAAGAACTACTACGCGAAGTACAACAAGAGGGCTGGTTCGACGGACTGGCACGACTGGCCGTACTTCGCCGGGGACGGCGCGGTATGGGCGGCGGACGGCTACCTGCGGATCCTCGGGCGCGTCGACGACGTGATCAACGTCGCCGGCCACCGGCTCGGGACGAAGGAGATCGAGTCGGCCTGCCTGACGGTCCCCGAGATCGCCGAGGCCGCGGTCGTCCCGGTCGTCGACCCCGAGCGGGGGCGCGTCCCCGAGGTCTACGTCGCGCTCAAGCCCGGCGTGAAGCCGGAGGGCGTGGCGGAGAAGGTCTCGAAAGCGATCGAGACGGTCATCGGGAAGATCGCCCGACCCCGCGTCGTGCGGATCGTGCCCGACATGCCGAAGACGCGGTCGGGGAAGATCATGCGCCGGGTGCTCGCCTCGATCTCGAACCAGATGGACTACGGCGACATCACGACCCTCGCCAACCCCGAGGTCGTGGAGCAGATCCGCGTCCAGGTGCAGGGCGCCGGACCCGTCCAGAAGAAGGAAGGGCCGTCCGACATCAAGGAATTCGGGAAGGACGTCTAACCGCTTCCGCGCCATGCGGCCGGCGCCCGAGGGGGGCGCCGGCCGCGCTCCCGTTCCCCAGGAGCGTGTCCCCGGTGCGGCGGGAGGCTCGGCCCCGAAGTGAGCGGCGACGTGCATTGTTACCGGGAATGCACGCGGTGCCACGCCCGCCTTCAGCTCGACGATCCCGAGATCACCCGGTCAGGTTGACGTGCCGGGGAGACTTCGCGGCGCCGCGTACGTCGGGATGCGCGCGAGGTGGATCGCCGCGACGAGCGCCCAGAGCAGCAGCGGCGCGACGATGAGTCGCTCCATGCCGCCGACGCCCAACGCGAAGTAGTTCTTCGTGTAGAACAGGACGAAGGCGACCAGCCCGACGAGCCCCGACAGGATCGTGTACGCCCGGAGGCCGTCCCACCGCGTGTCCCGGAACATCGCGAATCCGAGGACGATCAGGGCGAGGTTCCCGATGATGAACGCGACCGCGGCCGAGAGCGCGTGGATCGTCAGGTCGAAGTCCTCGGGCGAGAGGCCGACGCCGATCGCTCCGATCCCCGCGATCGCCAGCATCGCGAGGCCGATCGTCCGGGTGGAGCGGGGGGGGAAACCGGTCCGGATCAGGAGCACGCCCAGAATGAGGAAGATCCCCATCAGGACGATCGAGACGTTGAAAACGAGGTGCCACGGCGAGCAGACGTAGCCGTTGTCGAAGTAGTGGCCGGCCTGGATCCCGCAGTGGACGGCGCCGAGATCGCTGATGTAGTTGTGGAGCAGGCTGTACCCCGAGCCGTACCCGATCTGGGTGACGATGTTGCCGATCAGGAAGATCGCGACCCCCGCGATCCAAAGGTACGCGCCGTGGCGGACCGATCGGTGCACGAGGGGACCGTACCGCTCCCGGGAGGCGGCCGAGGCGGCGGGGGGCTCGGCGTCCAACAGACTCCTCCTAATCGCGCCGGGCGTTGCGCTCGTAGGAGGCGTCGCTCGCCTTCTTCAAGCGGGCTCCGTCGCGGTCGCAGACCGGACGCGCGCTCGGCGGCACGTCGATGACGTAGCCGCCCCCACACTTGGGGCACTCGTAGTACGGCATGGGAGTTTACCTGAGCCCGCGAGGGAACGTCCCCTATAAAGGGCCACGGCTCCAGCGGCCCGCGATGCGAACGAAAGGGACCGCTCGACCTCCCCCACCGGTCGCGAGCGCGCAATCGCGGTTCCG
>DATJNY010000011.1:0-39190 GCA_035507575.1 Thermoplasmata archaeon
AGTGGGCTCGGCCGGATTCGAACCGGCGACCTTCGCTGTGTGAGAGCGACGTCGTAACCGCTGGACCACGAGCCCGCGTCGAAGGGCGAGCGGCCCGGTCAAATAAGTCTGCTAGACCGGCAGCGAGAGCACCGCCGGGAGGAGCAGGCTCGCGGCGATCGTGAGGACGAGCCCGCTCGCGAGCGCCAGGCTCGCCGAGTCCCCGTCGCCGTACCGCGTCACGAAGTAGAGCGTGGTGTCCATCGAGGTCGCCCCGCCGAGCGCCGTGAGGCCCGGTCCCCGCAGCCGTCGCCCGACGTACGGGGAAAGCAGCATCGTGAGGTCCTCGCGCAGGAAGTTCGTCAGGAAGGCGAGCAGCCCGAGCACCGCCCCCGCGCGAGCCGCCACGAGCGGGCCGGCGAGGGAGTAGAATCCGAAGGCGAGGGTGGTCGCGAGGGAGGCCCCGAGGGGCAGCCCGCCCACCCACGCGACCGCGACGGCCGCAACGACCGCGGCCGACGCCGCCGCCGCGAGCGGACGCCACACCCCCCGCAGCGCCGCGACCTCGAGGTGGATATCGAAGCCGACCAGGGCGAGGAGCACGTACAGGACCCAGGGGAGGGCGGGCGCCGCCGGCACGCTCACGAGCCGGCCGACGAGGAACCCCGCGACGAGCGCCGCGAGCAGCAGGACGCTGAGCGGGAAGCGTTCCGGCGACCGACCCGGGCCCGACGACGGGGCCGGTCCGGGCCGGAGACGTTCGAGGAGCAAGTAGGCGCCCGCGGTGAGTCCGAGGACGAGGAGCGCAAAGCCCGCGGCGACGGGGATCGTCTCGGCGAGCGCCCCGGCCGGGACCGTGTCGAGCGTCGCCCCCAGCAGCGCCACGAGGACGACGATCGTCGCCTGGGTTGCGCGTCCGATCCAGGGGCTGCGCCCCGGGACCAGCCGTCCGAGCAGGAAACCGATCGCGAACGCGATGTAGAGGAGCGGGTCGAACGCCGCCACGGCGGGCTCAAGCGCTCCACGCCGCGAGGCCGGCGGGGCGGCGACGGGCGGACGGCGGCCCGAGCCACACCGTCTCGTCGCGGTGGGCGCCGTAGCCGACGTACTCGACCGGAACGCCGGTCTCGTCCTCGACGAACGCGAGGAATCGACGCAGCTCGGTCGGGAGCGCGGCGGGTCCCTCCCGGCGGATCCGCTCCTTCAGGCGGGCGTGGATCTCCGGCCAGGCCGGCGCGGACTCGTAGACCGGCTCGGCGCGCAGGAGATCGTCCGCGTCGGTCGGGGGAGCGTCCCGGGTGACGGATCCGTCGGGGAGGCGATACGCGACGCACACCGGGATCTCGTCGAGCCCCCCGAGCACGTCGACCTTCGTGAGCGCGAGCGACGTCAGGCCGTTGAGTCGGGCGACGTACCGCAGCAGGACGAGGTCGAGCCAGCCGCATCGGCGGGGTCGTCCGGTCGTCGCGCCCCGCTCGCCGCCCACCCGGCGCAGGTATTCGCCGCGCTCGCCGGAGTCCTCGGTCGGGAACGGCCCGGCCCCGACGCGCGTGCAGTACGCCTTCGCGACGCCGACGACCTCGTCGAGCGCGGTGGGCGGGATGCCGCTGCCGACGAGCGCCCCGGCGCTCGTCGGGTGCGAGCTCGTGACGTAGGGGTACGTGCCGAAGTCGACGTCGAGGAGGGCGCTCTGGGCCCCTTCGAGCAACACGTTCTCCCCGCGAGCGATCGCGTCCCACAGCATCGGTTCGGTCGGCCGCACGAGCGGCGCGAGCCGGGCGCCGACCTCGGTGAGCCGGCTCGCGAGCTCGTCGATCGGGGGAAGGTTCGGCAGATGGGCCTTGGTCGCGTACAGCAGCTCGAGGCGCTCCCGCAGGACCGCCGGGCGGCTCAGTTCCCCGACGCGCAGCCCGAATCGGCCGGCGCGATCGGCGTACGCGGGGCCGATCCCGCTCTTGGTCGTGCCAAGCGACGCCTCGGGCCGCTGCCGGCCGCGCAGCTCGTCCTCCCAGACGTCCTCGAGCTCGTGCAGCGGAAGGAGGACGTGGGCCCGGTCCGAGACCACGACCTCGCCGCGGAGCAGCCCCCGCTCGCGGATCCCGTCGAGCTCCTCCTCGAGTTTGAACGGCTGCACGACCATGCCCGGGCCGCTGACCCCGATCACCCCGTGACGGAGCACTCCGCACGCGAGCTGGTGCAGCACCACCGGCCCCTCCGGGAGCACGATGGTGTGGCCGGTGTTCGGGCCGCCGGCGCTCCGCACGACGAACCGCGCCGAGGCGGCGAGGTAGTCCGCGATCTTGCCCTTCGCCTCGTCCCCGAACTGCGCCCCGAGCACGATGCGGACGGTCACACGAGTCTCCGGCGCTCCGGGAGCCGAGCGGATAGAAGTCCCTTGTGGCGCCGGGGCCCGTACGGAGGGTCGCACGCGCCGGTGACGCACGGTCGGCACAACGGTAAAGAGGAGCACGACGGTCGGCGGCGGAATGGTCGCGGCCCGGGTGCGCACCGTGGAGATTTCGGGCATCCGCAAGATGTTCGAGGCCGCTCCGCCGCACGCCATCAATCTCGGCCTGGGCGAGCCGGATTTCGAGCCGCCTCCCGAGGTGATCGAGGCGATCTGCGCGGCGGTCCGCGACGGGGCGAACCACTACGGCCCGTCGGCCGGGCTCGTCGCGTTGCGGGACAAGATCGCGGAGCGGTACCGGGACCGGGATCCGAAGACCGGCCGCGACAACGTCCTCGTCACCGGGAGCGGCTCAGAGGGCCTCATGGCCGTCGCGATGGCCCTCTACAATCCCGGCGACGAGGTGCTCGTCCCGAACCCCGGATTCGTCCTGTACGCGCCCCACGCCCGGTTGATGGGCGCGGTCCCGGTGCCGTACGCGCTGCGCGAGGCCCGGGGATTCCTCCCGGATCTCGACGAGCTCGAGCACCTGGTGACCCGTCGCACCCGGGCCATCGTGGTGAACAGCCCGTCGAACCCGACAGGCGGGGTCTTTCCGGCGAAGACCGTCGACGCGATCGTCGATCTCGCCGAGCGTCACGACCTCACGATCGTCTCGGACGAGGTCTACGAGGAGATCGTCTACGAGCGGACGTTCGCCTCGTTCTGGGGTCGGTCGAACCGGGTGATCGTCGTCAACTCGTTCTCGAAGACCCTCGCGATGACGGGCTGGCGGATCGGCTACCTCGTCGCGCCGCGCCATCTCGCGACGGACCTGAACAAGATGCACTACCACATCATGGCCTGTCCCCCGACTCCCGCCCAGATCGGAGCGCTCGCGGGGTTGACGCGCAGCCAGCGCACCGTCCGCGCGATGGTCCGGGAGTTCCGGGCGCGTCGCGACCTCGTGCTGCGGCGGCTGCGCCAGATACCGGGGGTCTCCGTTGTACCGCCCGGTGGGGCGTTCTACGCGTTCCCCCGCTTCGACTGGACCCCGAGCTCCTCCGAGATCGCGATCGAACTGCTCCGGCGGGGCGTGATCACCACCCCCGGTGATGCGTTCGGCTCGCTCGGGGCCCACCACCTGCGCCTGTCGTTCGCGGCGTCGCGCGAGAACCTGGAGAAGGGCCTCGATCTCCTCGCGGCGTACGGGGCGGAGGTCGAGCGCGCGTGATGGTCCGGGGGATCGGCTATCTCTTGCGCGTGGTGGCGCGGTTCCGGCCCGGCGACGTGGGCCGGGACCTCGATGCGATCGGGCAGGAGTTCGTCCGGCTGGGGCGGCGCGGCGTTACCCGGCGACCTCGCGGTAGATCGCCTTCAGGCGCTCGGTCGTGACCGACCAGTCGTAGCCGCGGACGCCTTCTGAGGCCGCCGCGATCCGTCGGCGCATCCCGTCCGGATCCCCGTCGACCTCCGCGAGCGCCGCCGCGAGCGAAGCGGCCGATTCGGCGGGAACGAGTCGGCCGCGACGGCCCCCGTCGAGGACCTCGGGGACGCCGCCGACCGACGTAGCCACGATCGGAACGCCGGCCGCCATGGCGTCGAGGAGCACGAGACCGAACGCCTCGTACCGCGACGGGAGCACGAAGGCGCGGGCGCCCCGAAACACCGAACGGTACACCCCCGGATCGTCGACGCGGTCCAGGAACCGCACGAGCCCGGTGAGCCCGAGGGCGGCCGATTGCGCCTCGAGCCGCGATCGTTCTCCCCAATCGGGCCCGAGGAGGACGAGCGGACGGCGCCGCTCCGGCGGCAATCGGGCGAGCGCGTCGAGCAGGAGGTCGAGCCCTTTCGTCGCATCGATGCGGCCCGCGAACAGCAGGTACCCCGCCGGCAGGCCGGAAGGTGCCGGGGCGTCCCGGGAGGGATCGGACCACGCGGCGAGATCGATGCCCGGGGGGACGGTCCGGAGGCGGTCCGACGGGGCGAACTCGCGCACGAGCCGCGCCTCGTGCTCGGTCTCGACGATCACGGCCCGGGCGACGCGGTACGCGGTCGCCCCGAATCCGACGTCCTGGACCCGGAGGAGGCCCCGACGCACGGGGGTATCGTAGGGGTCCGCAGGATGGTAGTGGGTGGAGACGACGAGCGGGATCCCGGTCCGCTCGGCGGCGGCCGCGGCCTCGAGCACGTGGCCGTACCGGTGGGAATGGGCGTGGATCACGTCCGCGTCGCTTTCGGCGAGCGCGTCGACCAAGCCGATCATCAGCGGCATGTTGAGCCCGGGGAGGAGCCGCTTCTGCACGCGGAAGCGTCGGACCGGTACGCCGTCCACCGTGCTCGCGAAGTCGTTCCGCACGATCCAGTTCCCCTCGTCGAACAGGTCGCTCGCGAAGACCTGCACGTCGTCCCCCCCGGCGCGCAGCCGGCGGGAGGTCTCGCGCACCGTCGTCTCGACGCCTCCCGGCGCGTCGAAGCGGAGCGTCACCTGGACGACCTTCACCGGCGCTGCACCTCGGCGTAGATGCCCACGAGTCGGTCGACCAGCCGGTCCCAGGAGTAGCGCGGCACGACGTCGGTCCGCCCGTGGCGCCCGAGCCGCCGGGCGAGCTCGGGGTCGGCGACCAGGCGCCGCAGGGCGGTCGTGAGCGCCGGCACGTCCCCGGGGGGCACGAGCAGTCCGGTCCGCTCGTCGTCGATGAACTCGGGGATCCCTCCGACACGCGACGCCACGACCGGCGTGCCCTGGGCGAGCGACTCGAGCAGCACGAGGCCGAACGCCTCGTACTCGCTGGGGAGGACGGTGCAGCGCGCGTCGCGGTACGCCGCGGCCAGCCAGGCGTCGTCGGCGAGGTGGCCGAGGCACCGCACGCGATCCGTGAGCGCCAGACCCTGGACCCGCGCCTCGATCGACGCGCGCATCCCTCCGTCGGCGCCGACGAGCACGAGCTGGAGCGCGGGATCGTCGCGCGCGAGGGCGGCGAACGCTTGCACGAGCTCGACGAGCCCCTTGTTCGAAGCGAGCCGCCCGACGAAGAGCAGGTACGGCCCCCGGATCCCGTACCGGTCGGCGAACGCCCCCGGTGCCGCGGGCGGCTCGGGGAGCGGCGAGTAGCCCGGCGGGACGATGTCGACCGGCGGCAGGGCGACCCCGAGGGTCCGGAGCAGCCGCTCCTCCTCGTGGGTCTGGACGATCACGCGGGCCGCCGACGCGAGGACGGGCCCTGCGAGCCGGCGATCGTAGAATCCCCGGATCCGGTGTCGGAGCCAACCGCCGTGGATCGACCAGATCGGATGGAAGTGGGCCGTCAGGACGAACGGCGTGCCGGTCCGACGCCCGTGGCGCCGCGCCGCGGCGACCTGGTTCGTCCCGTACGTGTGGGCGTGGACCACGTCGGGACGGTCCCGGGCGAGAGCGCGCTCGAGGCCGCGAAAGAACGGGTAATGGAGCTCCCCGGGGAGCGACCAGACGGGGAGCCGGTGCACCGCGCCGAACGGCGTGCGCTCGGAGCGGGGGACTTCGGGAGCCAGGCGTTCCATCGGGAACTCGCGGTAGAGGTCGCTCGTGTAGACGTCGACCGCGTGGCCCCGCTGGCCGAGCCGGGCCGAGATCTCCGCCACGTGTCGCTCGACCCCGCCCGGCCCCGGCGGGTAGCGGGTGGAGAGCTGCGCGACCTTCACGAGGGGCGATGTACCGCTCCCGTTACTTGAGGCGGTCGGCGGGCCCGCACCCGGCTCACGCGAGGGTCTTCATCGCCGCGAGGCGCTGCGCGTACTTCTTGTAGACCTCGGTCGCGCGCGCGACGGACTCGATCTTGACGTACTCGTTCGCCTGGTGGGAGAGCTCCTCCTCGCCGGCGCCGAAGATCACCACGCGCGGGTTCACCTGGGTGTAGTGGACCGCCTCGGAGGCGTGGACCAGGACGGTCGTCTCCGCCTGGGCGACGTCGCGGAGGAGCTTGACGTGCTCCGCGTTCGGGTCGATCTGGACCGCCGACATCGACAGGATCCGGCGCAGTGTGAACGGGGTCTTGATCCGGCGCAGATGTTCCTCGATCTCGTGGTACAACTGGTCGGGGGTGTACGGCGGCGGGAACCGGATGTCGACCTCGGCCGTGCACTTGTTGGGGACCACGTTGAGTCGGGTCCCCCCGTTGAACGTGCCGATGTTGAGGGTGACGCTCCCGAGCTCGGGGTGGGCGATCCGGCCCTTGAACGACTCGAGACCTCGCAGGATCCGCATCATCTTGCCGATCGCGTTCTCTCCGAGGTGCGGCATCGCGCCGTGCGCGGCCTTGCCGCGCGTCTCGATCGCGAGGTCGAGAACCCCCTTCTCGGCGTACGCGACCCGGAGCCCGGTCGGTTCCCCGACGATCACCGCCTTCGCCCGGCGGAGCGGCAACGTCTTCGCGAGGGCCATGGCGCCCTGCATCGACGTCTCTTCGTCCGTCGTGAACGCGAGCACCACGGGGATCTTGCGCGCGACGAGGTCCTGGGCCGCCTCGAGCATCGCGATCACGGTCCCTTTCATGTCGGCGGCGCCGCGGCCGTACATCCGTCCGGAGGCGAGCTGGCTCTGGGAGAAGCTCCAGTAATCCCCGACGGGCGGCGTGTCGAGATGCCCCGACAGCACGACCCCTCCTTGGCCGTACTCCGCGAGGAGCGACGGGGTCTGCGGGTCGCCGAAGAGGGTGTTCCGCATGTGGATCTGATCGGTGAACGACTGGACGTAGTCGAGCACCTCTTGCTTGTCGGAGAACGGGTCGCTCGGGATCTTGATCAGCTCGCCGAGCATGTCGACCATCTGGCGTTTCATCGGATCGGGACCTCTCGCCGTTCGGTACGGTTGCCCGTGAACGTTCGCGCCTCGGGAATCGCCGGACGCGTCTTAAAGCCCGCTGAACGGCGAACCGGCGGCGCCGGTCCGCCGCGCGGCCCCGGCGCTCGTCACGCCGTCGATCGCTCGGACGGGTCGACCGGAGCCGGAGGCGGGGAGGCGGCCGGGGCCGGTGGGGCGCGCGCGGCGAGGGCGGGCCGGCTGTCGGCGCTCGCCCACTGGACCGCCGCGGCGACGACGTGGCGCTTTGCCTCGAGGCGGCGGCGGAACCGCAGGAGGTCATGGAAGATCTCCCGCATCACGGCCTCAAGATCGCGCGAGCGTCGGTACCCCAGCTCGATCAGGCGGTCGTGGATCGGGTTGTAGTAGTGCTCCTCGGCCTCGGCGCGCGGGTTCGGCGGGTGTTCGATCACGGGGTGCAGCCCGAACTCTCCGGCGACGCGGGCGGTGAGCTCGGCGAGCTCGTTCACGGAGTACGCGGCGTCGAACTGGTTGAGGACGCGGTATTCCCCCGGCGCCGCCGGATGCTCGACGGCGATCCGGAGCGACTGCATCGAGTCCTCGAGGGCGATGAAGCCCCTCCGCTGGCCGCCCTTTCCGTACGGGGTGATCGGCACGCCGAGCACGGCCTGGACAATGAACCGGTTCAACGCCGTGCCCCAGGTCTCGTCGAAGTCGAACCGGGTGAGCAGCCGATCGTCGGTGATCTCCGGCGTTCGGATCCCGTAGATCACGCCCTGCATCACGTCCGTCGCCTTGAGATTCCAGATCTTCGCGGCGAACATCACGTCGCCCGAGTCGAAGACCTTGCTCCAGTGGTACCACGAGCCGGCTTGCCGGGGGAACGGCATCCGGTCCTTCCGGCCGTGGAACTCGACGTCGAAGAACCCCTCCGCGATGTCGACGTTCGGGGTACCGTACTCGCCCATCGTCCCCATCTTCACGAGGTGGGCGTCGGGGCAGCACTCGCGCATCGCGTAGAGCAGATGCAACGTGCCGGTCAGATTGCCGACCTGGGTGTCGACGGCATGGTGCACGTCGATCATCGAGTAGGGCGCCGAACGCTGTTCGGCGAGATGCACGATCGTGTCCGGCCGCTCCGCGTCGAGGACCCGGCGCACGAAATCGTAGTCCTCGAGATCGCCCCGGTGAAACGTCAGCTCCCGGCCGAGGACCTCGCGGACCGCGGCCTGCCGGCGGGGCCAGGACGGGAGGGGAGTGGCCGACCAGCTGCCGACCTCGCGCACCCGCCGGCGCGTGATGAAGTTGTCGAGACCGACCACGGCGTGTCCCCGCTGGAGCAGGTGCAAGGCGAGGGGCCAGCCGGAGTATCCGTCGACCCCCGTGATCAGGACTTTTCCGCCCGGCACGGTCCAACCATGCGCCGTTCCTCCCATAAGATGTGGGGGACCCGGCCCCCCCGTGCGGACGGCGCGACAAAGTTGTTAAGCCGACCCGACGCTCCCGGGCGAACGTTCCCGTTCGAGGGCCGGATGGAATCGGACGACGTGCGAATCGTCGATACCCGCGACGAGCCGCTCAAGGGAGCCATGATGGTCGTCGGCTTCCCGACGCACGGCCTCGTCGGATCCGTCGCCGCGTCCTACCTGGTGCACACGCTCGACATGAGCCAGGTGGCGTACATGGTGAGCGAGGAGTTCCCGCCGACCGTCATCATGGAGGAAGGGGTCGTCGGCGCCCCCGTCCGGTTCTACGCGAGCAAGCTCGTGTGCGGCGTGGATCGCTCGTGCGACCAGCTCGTCGTGGTCATCGCGGACATCCAGCCCCCCTTGAGCATGCTCAACCAGATGGGCCGCGTCCTCCTCGACTGGGCGGAGTCGAAGGGGGTCCAGCTCGTGGTCGCAGTCGAGGGGCAGCCGATCGAGGACGAGACGCGCGGCGACGCGCGCGTCGTCGCGATGGCGAACCGGGCGGCCGCGCCCCTGCTCGAAAAGTACCAGTTCCCGGCCGCGAACGGGGTCGTGACGGGCCTCGCGGGCGGCCTCCTGCTCGGGGCGATCGGACGCACCACGCCGGTGCTCTGCCTCGTGGCGCAGGCCCACAAGGACTACCCGGACGCCCGGGCGGCGGCCAAGGTGATCGAGACCGTCAACCCGCTCGTCCCGCTCCTCCTCCTCGACACGAAGCCCCTCCGGGAGAAGGCCCGTCAGATCGAGGCCGAGGTCCGCAAGACCTTGCAGCAGACCCGGGAATCGATCTCGAACATGCGGTCCACCGAGACCGAAGGGCCGGGTGAGATGTATCGCTGACACCGCGCCCGGCGCCCCGATCGTCCGCTGGCCGGACGATCGTCCCGGCGTCGCCCTCCGGGGATTCCGGCCCACGGACGTGCCGTTCATCGCCGCGATCGTCGCCGACGCGCTGCACGAGCACTACGACCCCGCACTGTATCACTCGCTCAGCGCGGAGTGGGCCGACGGCTTCCTGGTCGCGGCCGACCCTCGCGACGTGCCGGTCGGCTTCCTGCTCGGGGTAAATCAGGTCGAACGCGAGGCCCGGATCCTGATGTTCGCGGTCGACCGGGGCCATCGCACCGCCGGGGTCGGCACGCTGCTCATGTCGGCGTTCCTGGAACGATGCCGGGCCCGCGGCTTCGCGCGCGTCACGCTCGAGGTACGGGTGTCCAATGCCACCGCGATCCGCTTCTACACGCGGTACCGGTACGCGGTCACCGACCTCCTCCGCGCCTACTATTCGGACGGGGAGAACGGCTACCAGATGGCCCGCGCGGTCGACTGAACGGGGGCGCGGGCGCAGGCGCTAAAGCCTCCCGTCCCTGCATCGGGTCGATGGCACCCCCGTGGCCGACCGCGGCCGAGCTGATGACCGCCCGGCCGATGACGCTCCCCCACGACGCGCCGGTCGCCCGCGCGCTGGGCCTCATGCGCACGCGCGGATTCCACGAGATCCCGGTGCTCCGGAAGTCCCGACTCATCGGGATGATCACGTTCGAGTCGATCGCGCGTCGGGCGAGCCGCCCCCTCGACACGAAGGTGGAACACCTGCTCATCCTGCCGCCGCTCGTCACCCCCTCCACCTCGCTGCCCGACCTCGCCGAGGAGCTGCTCGCGAACGGTCTCCGGGCGGCCCCCGTGGTCGGCGCGCGGGGCGAACTGCTCGGGATCGTGAGCCGCACGGACTTGGTCCGCGCGCTGCCGCTCGCGCTGGAGGCGCGCACGGCCCGCGTGGAGGAGATCGCCCGGGCCCCGGAGCTCGTGGTGCACGAGAACGATCTCTGCCGCCACCTGATCGGTCAGGTGCGCGTGCTCGAGGAACACCCGCTGCCCGTGCTCGATCGGAAGGAGCGGCTCGTGGGCGCGGTCGGCGTCGCCGATCTCGGGCGGTTGTTCTGGCGCCCCACCCAGGGCGGGAAGCGGGACGTGCACGCCGGGGGGGGAACGCTCGACGTCAAGGTCGGGTCGATCATGCGCTCGCCCGCGGTCACCGTCCCCGTCGGCACCTCGGCGGCCGCCGCGGCGCGCCGGATGTCCGAGGAGAAGGTCTCCAGCGTCTTCGTCGTCGAGGAGGGCCGATCGCCCCGGACCGTGGGGATGGCGGAGCTCCTGCAGCTCGTCGTCGGGAAGGGGCGGGCGAGCGGCCCCCGCGGGCGGATCGAGGACGTGTATGTCGAGATCACCGGCCTGCGGGGTTCCGGCGACCCGGGTCTCCTCGCCGAGATCGACCACCTCGTGGCCGCGGGGCTGCGGCGGATCGCGCAGCACGTGCGACCGACCCTATTGAGCGTCCACTTCGCGCCTCACGCGACCCACCGAACGAGCGATCTGACGATCGAGGCCCGGCTGCACTCCGACGACGGGATCTTCTACGCGTCGCACACCGGCTGGAACCTCCTCGCCGGGGTCTCCGACCTGCTCGAGGAGCTGGACGGCCAGACGCGGCGGGTGCGGGAGGCCCGACGGCGACGCGCTCGCACCGCGCGCTCGCGGGCGACGGTCGAGGAGAGCCCGGTGGACGACCCCGAACTCGAGCGTCGCATCCGGACCGCCACGGGGGACGACGATCCCGAGGAGGACGCGTCATGATCCCGGGCGGCCCGCGGAACCCCCGTGAGGTCGCGCAGATGATGCGCCGCCTCGGCATGACGAACGAGCCGATCGCCGACGTGGAGGAGGTCATCGTCCGGACGCGCACGAAAGAGCACGTCTTCGAGAAGCCGGAGGTCTCGGTCCTCACGGTCCAGGGGGTCCGCTCCTACCAGGTCGTCGGCCAGCCGGTGATCCGACCCCGGGCGGCCGGCGCCGTCGCGCTGCCGGCGCCCGGGGCGGCGGCGCCCGGCCCGAGCGGGCCGCCGGAGGAGGACATCCGGCTGGTGATGGAGCAGGCGAACGTCTCGCGCGAGGAGGCGCTGGAAGCGCTGTTCCAGTCGAAAGGGGAGCCCGCGGAAGCGATCATGAAGATCCTCTCCCGGGGCCGATAGGTGGAGGAGCCGGTCGGACCGGTCGTGCGCGAGTGCGTCGAGGGCTACCTCTTCGCCGATCCCCCGCTCGAGTTCCTGCTGTTCCGGCGGTATCCCGCGCGCGGAGCGATCTGGGTCCCGATCAGCGGCAAGGTCGAACCGAGCGATCCGGATCTCGTCGCGGCGCTCCGCCGCGAACTCCGGGAGGAGACCGGGCTGACCCGGCCCGAGTCCATCGACTCGCTCGACTGGCAGGTGAAGTTCCGCGCGGAGAACGGGGAGGTCTGGCGACTCCACGCGTACTCGGTCCGCGTGCCGCGGACGTTCCGACCGACCCTGAGCCGGGAGCACGAGGCGTTCGAGTGGGTGTCGGCGGACGAGGCGGTGCGCCGGCTCCACTTCGACGACAACCGCGCGGCGGTCCGGCGCCTCGCCGAGCGGCGCGCCCCAAACGTTTAGCGCCGGTCGCCGGTGAAGCGACGGACGGTATGAGCGCGAGCGCGGTGGCGGGGACCGACGATCCACCCGCCTTCGTCTTTCCGACCTGGGGCCCCCCGTTGTTCGCGGCGTTACGCGCCCGCGCCCCGCCGCGGATCGTGCTGCAGGTTCCCGCCGGCCTGGTGCGGGGGGCCCACGACCTCGCCGCGGAGCTTCGCTCGGAGACGGGCGCGCGGGTCACCGTCTCGGCGCGCGCGTGCTTCGGGGCGTGCGACTTCCCGTCGGGAGACGAGGCTCCGAAGGCCGATGTCGCCGTAGTGCTGGGTCACTCCCCGATCCCGAACGTACGGCTCGCCCGCCCGACGTATTTCGTGGAGATGCGAGAGCCGGGCGGCGACCCCGCGGGCCTCGCGGCGCTCGTCGATCGGGCGGGGCTTCCGACGCGGATCGGCCTCGTCGTCTCGATCCAGCACCTGGATCTGGTCGCCCCGCTCTCGGCGGCCCTCGAGCGCACGGGACGCGTGGTCCGCGTCGGCTCGGGCGACCGACGGCTCGCCTACCCGGCGCAGGCGCTCGGCTGCAACTACACCGGCGCGGAGGCCGTCGCGGGTGACGTCGAGGGATTCCTGTTCGTCGGCACCGGGCGGTTCCACCCGATCGGTCTCGCGTTCGCGGTCGATTGCCCGGTCTGGTCGCTCGACCCGTTGCAGGGGACGCTCGAAGCGCCGATCGACCGGGCCGCGCTCATCGCGCGCCGGCAGCTCGCGGTCGCCGCGGCCCGCGACGCGCGGCGATGGGGGATCCTGGTCAGCTCCTTCGCCGGCCAGAACCGGATGGCGACCGCGCTCGCGCTCCAGGAACGCGCGCTGGCCCGAGGGTTCGAGGCCGAGATCCTGGTCTTCGACCGATTGGACCCCCGCGACCTCGAAGGGCGAGCCGTCGACGCGTACGTGAACACCGCCTGCCCACGCATCGCGCTGGACGACGGAGGCCTCTACGCGAAGCCGATGCTCACCCCGCCGGAGTTCCTGATGGCCCTCGGCGAGCTGCCGTTGGCGCCGTACCGGTTCGATACCTACCACTAGAGCCCGACCGAAACCGAGAAGCCCCGCCCGCGCCCATCTTCCGCGCGTGCGGCCGCTCGCGCTGGTGCCCCTCGGACT
Source organism: Thermoplasmata archaeon (assembly GCA_035507575.1). Classification (GTDB taxonomy): domain Archaea; phylum Thermoplasmatota; class Thermoplasmata; order Lutacidiplasmatales; family UBA184; genus Lutacidiplasma. The sequence continues at coordinate 13,242 of DATJNY010000011.1, forward strand.
GATCGTCGCCGGGGGGGTGCTCGTGGGTCTCTCGGTGCTCGCCGGTGGAGCGTCGCTCGCGATCGTCGTCATCGTGCCGGTCGTCTACGGCCGGTCCCTCGAATTCCTCGCCGGCGTGCTGCTGCTCCTGGCCGGATTGTTCACCCTGCCCCTCGCCGGGCAGGATACCGAGGACGTCGGGCCCGCGGAGACGGAGCGGGACGGCGCCGGGGAGTCGACGCACGTCGGGGGCCTCGTGCTCATCGGGCCCGTGCCCATCCTGTTCGGCCGTTGGACCGGCGTCTCGACCCGGGCGCGGCTCGCGCTCGCCCTCATCGGGGCCGCCCTCCTCGCGATGGCGATCGTCGTCTTCGCGCTCGCGGTCCGCTAGGGCGTTGCGGGGATCTCGGCGAGGAATCGCCGGTGGAGCCGCAGATCGGTCCCCAGCTCGGGATGGAACGTCAGGCCCCAGACGGGGCCGGCGCGGACCCCGACGACCTCCGAGCCCCGACGGGCGATCGGCACGGCCCCGGGTCCGACGGCGAGGATCCGCGGGGACCGGATGAACACGCCCGGGAACGGCCGTCCGACGAGGCCCTCCACGGTCACGGGGGCTTCGAACGACTCCCGCTGGGCGCCGTAGTCGTTCCGTCGGACCCGCACGTCGAGCACGCCGAACGTCGGCGGATCCCGGCCCGACGCGCTCGGCGCCAGCTCCCGGGCGAGGAGGATCAGCCCGGCGCACGTCGCGAGGATCGGGAGGCCCGCGCGGAGACGGGTCTCGAGCGGGGCCCACAGCCCCATCTCGGCGATCAGGCGCGCGATCGCGGTCGACTCCCCGCCGGGAAGGAACAGCGCGTCGACCGCGTCGAGCTCCGCGGCTCTCCGGACCGGAATGACGTCGGGGACGAGCTCCCGGAGGAACCGAAGATGCTCGGGCACGTCGCCCTGGAGGGCGAGGACGCCGACCTTCATCCGGAGCCGCCGCGGCGGAGTTCCTCGAGAACCTCCTTCGCGCGGTCGAACCGCACCTGGTGGTCCTTCACGAGCCGTTCGACGACCCGGTCGACCTCGTCGGGGCGCGCGCCGGCGCTGACCGCCATGTTGCGGGCGTGGAGCTCCATGTGGCCTCGCTGGATCCCTTCCGTCGCGAGCGCCCGCAGGGCGGAGAAGTTCTGCGCGAGACCGACCGCGGCGAGGACCTCGCCGAGCTCCCGGGCGCTCTTCACGCCGAGGATCTTCACGTTCGTCTTGGCGGTGGGATGGACGGCGGTCGCGCCCCCGATCAGGCCCACGGGGGCCGGGATCTCGATGGAGCCGACCAGGTTCCCATCCTTGTCCTTCTCGTACGTCGTGAGCGGCAGGACGACCGTGCCCGAGTCCGACTCGCCGGCGCGCCACGCGGCGTAGGTGTGGGCGCCGCTCTCGATCGCGCGGAAGTCGTTCCCGGTCGCGATCACCACGCTCGACACGCCGTTCATGATCCCCTTGTTGTGCGTGGCGCAGCGGAACGGGTCCGCGACCGCGAGGGCGTAGGCGTCGAGGATGGCGTCGACCACCTCGGAACCGGAGGCCGAGTCGGTCTTGAGCAGCGCCGCCGGGAAGACCGCGTGTGCGCGCGCGAGCCGGTGGATGGCGAGGTTGGAGATGATCCGCAATACGACGCGACCGCCCGAGAGGCGCGCGAACTCGGGGGCGAGCGCCTCGCACATCGTGTTCACGGCGTTCATCCCGCCGGCATCGCGGGCGTCCACGAGCAGATGGACGACGATCATCGCGCCCCGAGGGGAGCGGAGGATGCGCACCTCGAGGTCCTTCGCGCCCCCACCGAACTTGACGAGCACGGGGTCCTTCGCGTTCGCGGCCGCCAACAACTCCTCCTTGCGATCGAGGAGCCGCAGTCGGGCGGCCACGGGGTCGGGGACGTCGAGGATCTGCACCTGTCCGATCATGACCGGCGCCGTCGACTGCGCGAAGAACCCTCCGCTCGCCCGGGCGACCTTCGCCGCGTTCGAGGCCGCCGCGACGACGCTCGGCTCCTCGATCGCCATCGGGACGAGGTACTCCCGCTCGTTGATGCGGAAGTTCGTGGCGATGCCGAGGGGGAGGGGCATCACGCCCACGACGTTCTCGATCATCCGGTCGATCGTTCCGGGGTCGACGCCCGGAGGGAACTCGAGCGAATGCACCTCGGCGTCGGTGAGTCCCGCCCACTCCTTCAGGAACGCTCGCCGATCGGCGATCGGCCGGCGGTAGAAACCGGGGAGCTCCGAAGTACGCGCCGTCGGTTCCGCGCTCACGAGGCTCGCTCCGTTGGGTCCGCGTCGACGGCGGCCTCGGGCGTGGTCTCCCGCCCGACGATCACTTTGGCGGGGCGCAGCAGTCCCCCGAAGAACCGGTAGCCCTGCTGCACGATCTCTGCGATGTGGCCCGGGGCCACGCTGGGCGTCGCGGGGGCCTCGCCGACCGCCTCCGCTTCGTCGGGTCGGAACGCTCCCCCGACCTTGGCGACCGGTTCGACGCCCTCGTGCCGGAGGAGGGTCAGCCACTCGCGATCCAGGAGCTCCATGCCCCGACGGACAGGGTCGTCCGCGGGGAGCCGGAGTACCGCTTCGCGCGCTCCCCGGAATGCCTCGATGATCGGGAGCAGCTCCCGCAACATCGCCCCGCGCGCCTGCCGCGAGAGAGTCTCCCGCTCGCGCTCCGCGCGGCGGCGGTAGTTCTCGAAGTCCGCGAGGAGGTACTTGTAGCGGGTCGCCCAATCTTCCGGCGGGGGGCTGGCCGTCGGCTCGGGCGGGGCTTCCCCCGGGGCCGTCGGGACGGGCTCGGACTCGGGCGGGGCGTCCTTCGCGACGTCGGTCATGCAGCTCGGCTCGGGAGGCGGGTCGGCCGTAAAAGCGCTGACCCCGCGACCGGCCCTCGTCGCGGGACTCCGGGTCGCCCCAGAACGGTCCGCCGGACCCGCTTGGGACGGGTGATTTTCGAGGGTTCCCGGGGGGTCATTTTTCGTCCGCAACCGAAGCGTTATAACGCCTGCCCGGCTCGGTACGGTACGTCGGTTTTACCGGCGGTAAATCCCATGGCTCAGGAGACGATTTCCGCGCCCGCGTACGACGCGAGTTCCATCCAGGTGCTGGAGGGACTTTCGGCGGTCCGGAAGCGCCCGGGCATGTACATCGGTTCGACCGATGCACGGGGTCTCCAGCAGCTGGTCTCGGAGGTCGTCGACAACTCGATCGACGAAGTGCTCGCGGGGGCCTGTACCCAGATCGAGGTGGTGCTCTACCGCGACGGCTCGTGCTCCGTCCGCGACAACGGCCGGGGGATCCCGGTCGAGGAACACCCGAAGTACCATCGACCGACCCTCGAGATCGTGATGACGGTGCTTCACGCCGGCTCGAAGTTCGAGAAGGGGGTCTACAAGGTCTCGGGCGGGCTGCACGGGGTCGGCGTTCACGTCGTCAACGCGCTCAGCGAGTGGCTCGAGGTTCGCGTCCGTCGCAATGGGCACGAGTATTTCCAGCGCTACGAGCGTGGGGCGCCCGTCGCGCCGATCCAGATCGTCGGCCCGTCCGACAGCACCGGTACCGAGACGCGCTTCAAGCCCGACACGACGGTCATGGAAACCGGCACGTTCGACAAGGAGACGATCGAGCGTCGGCTGAAGGAGCTCTCGTTCCTCAACGCCGGGGTCACGATCGACCTGCAGGACGAGCGCGACGGCTCCCACGTCGCGTTCCATCACGCCGGGGGGATCACGGAATTCGTCGAGGACCTCAACACTTCGTCGAACAGCCTCTTCCGCCCTCCGATCTACCTGCACGCCAAGCGCGACACGACCGACATCGAATTGGCGCTTCAGTACAACGACGGCTACAACGAGACCACGCTGGCGTTCGTCAACAACATCAACACGATCGATGGCGGTTCCCATGTCGTGGGACTCCGCTCGGGGCTCACGCGGACGCTGAACGATTACGCGCGGAAGCGCGGCTTCGTGAAGGGCGACAAGGAGAACCTCACCGGCGAGGATGTCCGCGAGGGCCTGACGGCGGTCCTCTCGGTGAAGGTCCTCGAGCCCCAGTTCGAGGGCCAGACGAAGGCCCGACTTGGGAACTCCGAGGTCAAAGGCCAGGTCGAGAGCGCCGTCAACGAGAAACTCGCCGAGTACCTCGAGGAACACCCGGCGGTCGGGCAAGCCTTGATCTCCAAGGCCGTCCAGGCCGCCCAGGCGCGCGAAGCCGCCCGCAAGGCCCGGGAGCTGACCCGGCGCAAGGGGCTGCTCGAGGGCGGCGGGTTACCGGGGAAGCTCGCCGACTGCCACTCCCGGGATCCCGCCGTGTGCGAGCTGTTCCTCGTGGAGGGGGACAGCGCAGGGGGCACCGCGAAGCAGGGGCGCGACCGGGAATTCCAGGCCGTGCTGCCCCTCCGCGGGAAGATCCTGAACGTCGAGAAGGCTCGCCTCGACAAGATGCTCCAGAACGAGCACATCCGCGCGCTGATCACGGCGATCGGCATCGGCATCGGCGACGAGACAGACATCACGCGCCTCCGCTACCACAAGATCATCCTGATGACCGATGCCGACGTGGACGGCTCCCACATCCGGACGCTGCTCCTGACGCTCTTCTACCGGAAGATGCCGCTCCTGATCACCGAGGGGCACGTGTTCATCGCCCAGGCTCCCCTCTACCGGCTGCAGAAGGGCCAGAAGTTCCACTGGGCGTATTCGGACGACGAGCGCGACCAGATCCTGCAGGAGTTCGGCGGGATGAAGGGGGTTGTGATGCAGCGGTACAAGGGACTCGGCGAGATGAACGCCGGCCAGCTCTCGGAGACGACGATGCGTCCCGGGCAGCGGACGTTGCTCCGGGTCACCGTCGAGGACGCCGCCCGGGCGAACATGCTGTTCCAGGTCCTGATGGGCGAGGAAGTCGAGCCGCGACGCGAGTACATCCAGGCGCACGCGGTCGAAGTGACGAACCTCGACGTCTAGGAGGCGGGACCCCATCCTGTGGTCGAGGTCACGTCGCTCTCCGAAGCGCTGACCGCGATCGGCCATCCCGGCCTCACGTCCTCGCGTCGCCCCGTCCTCCGGAGCGCCGACGCGACGCTGATCACGCTCGCCACCTTTGACCCGGACGGGGCCCCGATCTGGCATGGGCTCTGGATCGACGCGGGCGGGGTCCGGGCGCTCGGGCCCGACGTGGGCCCGAGTCTCGTGCCGGGCCGGGAGCGTCTCGCGGCCCCGACGCTCCGGCTCGTCGACCTGGTCCATGCGGCGTATCGAACGTACATCGAGCGCCTCGAGTCCCTCGGAGAGCGGATCGACGCGCTGGAGGGGAAACCGGACCCGGCGCCCCTACCGGAGCTCGGCAGTCTACTCCACGCCCTCGCCGGCGCGCGAAAGCAGATCGTCCGGCTCGAGGTCCTGGTCGCGGAACTCGACGGTCCCCTGGGGGAGGGCTTTCCGGGCCTGCCCGGATTCCTGCCCGAGTTCCGGAGCACCGCGACCCACGTCGACCAGGTTGCGCAGGGTCAGGCCCAGGCGGTGCGTGACCTCGTGGCGATCCGGAACGCCGTCGAATCGAACCAGCTCGCCGCGGCCGCGAACCGCCTCGGTGAAGTATCGAACGGGATCGCGGCCCTCGCGAACACCTCGAACGTGCGCATGCTCGGCGTCGCGTACGTCGCGCTGGTCATCGCCCTCGTCAGCGTCGTCGTGTTGATCCCGAACACGGGAGCGACCATCCTCGGCATGCCGAGCGCGGCCTGGGTACCCGGAGTGTGGGTGGACGTCATCCTCGTGGTGCTCGCGATCGTCCCGCTCGTTCTCGTCTTCACCCGACCGTGGGTCCGGCAAACGTTCCGCGCCCTCCCGAGCTTCGAGTCCCGGACGGCGGAAGGGCTCTCGGACCTCCCCGAGGTCGGCCCGGACGCGACGGCGAGCGACCGACCGCTCCGACCCCGAGGCCCGTAGGCGGGACCCATGTCGACGGCCGGCGGAGGAGTCCCGTTCGTCTTCACCGACGCGCTCGTCGTGACGCAGGATCCGGTGCGCCGGGTGATCCGGGCGGACGTTCGGGTCGACGGGGGCCGCTTCTCGCACGTCGGGCCCCGCGCCCCGCGCGAGGGGGCGGAGGTCGTCGACGCCCATCGGTTCGCGCTCGTCCCCGGCTTCGTCAACACCCACACGCACGTGGCGATGACGCCGCTGCGCGCGATCGCCGACGATCGCGACCTCTCGGGGTTCTTGGAGACGCTCTTCGCCGTGGACGCCCATCGCACGGAAGCGGACGTCGGCGCGGGGGCGCGGGCCGGGATCGCCGAGATGCTCCTCTCCGGCACCACGTCGTTCCTCGACCTGTACTACTTCGAGGACGCGATCGCGCGCGCGACCGTGGAGCTCGGGGCGCGGGGGTTCCTCGGATGGGCCGTCCTCGACCCGGAGTTGACCACGCAATCGGGGCGACCGATCGACAACGCGGCGGGGTTCCTGGGCCGATGGGCCGGTCACGCCACGGTCACACCGCTCGTGGCTCCCCAGGGCGTCTACGTCTGCGGGGCGGAGACGTGGCTCGCCGCGAAGGCGCTCGCGGAACGCCATGGGACGTTCTGCCACTTTCACCTGTCGGAGACGCGCCGCGAGGTCCACGAGCACGAGGCGAAGACCGGCCGTCGGCCCGCCGACTGGCTCGCGGAGATCGGATTCCTCGGTCCCGGGATGGTCGCCGCCCACGCGGTCTGGTTGACCGGAGGAGAGATCGAGCGGCTCGCGAAGAGCGGCGTGGGGATCGCCCATTGCGCGAGCTCGAATCTCAAGCTCGCCTCGGGCGGCGTCGCACCGATCGTCGAGCTGCGCGCCGCCGGCGCCCGCGTGGGGCTCGGCACCGACTCGGTGGCGAGCAACAACTCCCTTTCGATGCTCCGTGAGATCCACCTCGCCGGGCTCGTCCAGAAGAACCATCGGTGGGATGCGTCGGCGCTCCCCGCGCAGGAGCTGCTCGACCTCGCGACGATCGAAGGGGCGGCGGTCCTGGGACGTGCGTCCGACCTCGGGTCGATCGAGGTCGGCAAGCTCGCCGACTTCTCGATGCTGCGCCTCGATCATCCGACGCTCGTGCCGGCGCGACCCGAGGCGATCGTCGCGCATCTCGCGTACTCGGCGGCCGAGGAGGCGATCGACTCGGTGTTCGTGGGCGGTCTCCCGGTCGTGCGGAATCGACGGCTCGTCCGGGCCGACTGGGAGGACGTCCGCGCGGCCGCGGAGACGGCGGCGGACCAGCTGTGGTCGGCCCGCCCCTCCTCCCGTTGAGCGCGCGCTACACCGGTCGAACCGCGGCTTCGATCGCGTCGGCCAAGCGGCGAGCGTCCCCGGAGGTCGTCGGGACGCCGAGCTCCGTGAGGCTCGTCAGCCGTCGGTCCGCGTCGGGCCTTGCGACGTCGAAGAAGGCCGTGATCGCCTCCCGGTCGACGGTGCGGGTGACCATGCCTTGATGCAGGAGCGCGCCGGCCGTCAGGTGTTGGGCCGCACCGCCCAGGATCCGACCGCCGGCGCGCAGCACCTCCCCCCGAGCGCTGAGCACGCAGAAGTCGCGCGCCACGCCGGGGGCGGGTACCCAGTCGGCCGACACGCCCGACTCCGCGAGCCACCGCACGACCCCGGCCCCGATCCGGGCGTACGCCCGGACGAAGTCCCGCCCCACGAGCGGGTGGGCGCGCGGAAGGACCACCGACCAGGCGAGGTCCCCGTCCTCGTGGAGCACGGCGGTCCCGCCGGACGATCGCCGCACGATCGGGAGCCCGGCGCCCCGGACCCGATCGAGCGAGGGGACGTCGAGCCGCATCCCCGCGCCGATCGACACGGCTCGCCCCCGCAGGCGCACGACGCGGATCGCGAGCGCGCCGGTCCGCACGAGGCGTTCGTCCGCGCGGAACTCCTCCCCGACCTCCACCCCGTCCAGGACGACGGTCGGTCCCGGGGTCGGCGCGTCCGACCCCCCCGCGCGGCCCGACATGACGCGCGAGAGACGCTCCGGTGTAAAATGGTAAGAGCCGGCCCCGGCTCGGAGCCGCATGGCCGAACTCACCACGTTCGCCCTCCGGCCCGGGGCCGTCGCCCCGGACTTCGCGCTGCCGGGGGTCGACGGCAAGACCTACCGCCTCGCCGACTATTCCGCCGATCCGTTCGTCGTCGTCACGTTCTGGTGCAATCACTGCCCGTACGTGCAGGCGTGGGAGTCGCGGATGATCGAGATCGGGCGGAAGTACGGCCCTAAGGGAGTCCGGTTCTTCCTGATCAACGCGAACGACGCACGCGCGTATCCCGAGGACCGGTTCGAGTCAATGGTCCAGCGGGCGCGGGAGCACCAGTACCCGTTCCCCTACCTCCACGACGAGTCCCAGTCGGTCGCTCACGCGTATGGCGCGCTCGTCACGCCGCATCCGATGCTGTTCGGACCGGACCGCCGTCTCCTCTTCCAGGGCCGGATCGATAACGATCACCAGCACGCGGAGCGGGCGACCGAGCACTTCCTCGAGCGCGCCCTCGACCAGGCGCTCGCGGGCGCGCCGGTCCGCCCGTCGGAGCTACCCGTCGCCGGCTGCAGCGTCAAGTGGCGCGCCTGAGCGGCGACGCCGGCTACCGGGCCGGCGCTCGGACTTGAGGCGCGCGCGCCGGGCCTCGACCGCTCGGGCGAGCGACGGATCGACCGGCGCGCCGGCGCGATCAAGCCGTGCCGCGATCGCGACCTTGCCCGCGAGCGTGCGCGCGATCTTCCCGCGCTCCCCCCGGGGGGCCGATTGGATCGCGGGGTGGAGGAACAGGAGGCCGTGGCGTGGGGGCGGCGCCCGACCCCGGAGGTGCTCGAAGAACGCCCGCTCGGCGCCGAGGACCTGGATCGTGCTCGCCGGCAGACGGGCCAGCCGGTCGAGGCCCCGCGCCTGGGCGAGCAGCTTCGCGGCGAGCTCGGGACCGAGGAGGGCGCTCAGGTTCGGCGTACGCGCCGGCACGGCCCCCTCGACCGCCGCCGAGAGCTCCGCGCGAGCTCCGCCGATGGCCGCATAGAGTTCCGCGAGGCGCCGCCGAGCCGCCCGCACCGCGGGATCGCTCGGGGCGTACGGGGAGTCTTCGCCGGCAGCGAGCAGCCGTCGGGCCGCCGCGGCCGGTTCGGCCCCGTCGAGCTCGGGCGCGTCGCGGGAGGCCCAGCTCGTCAGGCGCTCGCCGACCAGATTCTGCACCCGGTCGAGATCCGCCGTCGCGCGGACCGCTTCCTCCACGTGGATCGACGGATCCCATGAGTCCGCGAGCGCGGTCTCCGCCACGTCGAGCAGCGCGGCCCGGTGGGCGACGCGATCGCCTTCCGGCTCGGAGGCGGGCAACGCGATCGGTGCGTGGGGATCGAACCGCACGTGGTCGCCGGAGAGGCGACGGTCCCGCGTGGTCCACGGTTCGTCGGCGCGGGCGGCCAGCAGTTCCTCCTCCTCCGGGGTCCGGCGGCCCGCGAGGCGCGCTCGAATGCGGTCCGCGATCGCCGGGCCGTCCTCGGGGGATCGGCGTCCCCGCACGACCTCGCCCTCCTCGAGCAGGAACGCGCCGTACCACGTCGACACGATCGTGCGCACCATCGTTCCCCGGCCTCTCCCGCGACGGAAGGCGCGTCCCATAAATAGGGCGGCACGGGTCGCGCCGGCGATGGACCCCCCGTCGGACGTCGTGCGCTCCGCGCGGATCGACCACGCCCTGGTCCTCACGATCGACCATCCTCCGGTGAACGTCCTCTCCCGGGTGGTCCTCGACGCGCTCGCGGAACGTCTCGGCGGCGCACCGGACGACCCGGAGGTCCGAACGGTCGTGCTGGCCAGCGCCGCCGAGAAGGCGTTCGCCGCGGGAGCGAACATCCGCGAGATGGCGCCGATGGGTCCGTCGGAGGCGTTCGAGCACGGAGCGCGCGGCCAGGCGATCACGCGCCAGATCGAACGCCTGCCGCTTCCGGTGATCGCCGCGGTCCACGGGGTCTGCTACGGGGGAGGCTGCGAGATCGCCCTCGCGTGCGACTTCATCGTGGCGAGCGGCGACGCGCAATTCGGTCAGCCCGAGGTGAATCTCGGGATCATGCCGGGATGGGGCGGCACCCGTCGCCTTCCGCGGCGCATCGGAGCCGCGAACGCCCGTCGATGGATCCTCGCGGGCCGCCCCGTCGGCGCGGAGGCCGCGCAGGCGCTCGGGCTCGTCGAGAAGGTGGTGCCGCGAGCCGAACTCCTTCCGGCGTCGCTCGCGCTCGCCGAGGAGCTCGCGACGAAATCCGCTCTCGCCCTCGCCGCGAGCAAGTACGCCCTGCTCCACGCGATCGACCCCGACATCGATCGGGGCCTCGCCTACGAACTCGATCTCTGGTCCCGACTGTTCGGCACGGACGGGCAGAAGGAGGGCATGGACGCCTTCCTCGCGAAGCGCCCGCTCGTGGCCCGACCACGGGCGAAGTGGGCCGAGGAATCCGTCGGCTTTCCCTGGTCCCGAGAGGGGAACGGCACGTCGGCCACCGGAAAGCGGAAGAAGGCGGACGTGTCCGGTCGGGCTTGACGCCGCGGTGGCTCAGCTGGCAGAGCGGCTCCTTGGTAAGGAGCAGGCCGAGGGTTCAAATCCCTCCCGCGGCTCTTTGAAGCCGCGGGGGAGGAGTCGCCGTCCGGTCCTTCCGGCCCAAGCTCAATCCGCCAGGATGCGCCGGAGATTGTCTTCCGTGAACGCGTCGACGCCTTCGAGCCGGCGTCCGTCGGGCCGGCACAGCACCGGAAATTTCCGCAAGTGGTGCAGGTGCTCGGAGATCACCCGGTGGAACGCCGTCTCCTTTCCCACGTCCACGACGTGAACCGTGCGACCCGATGCCATCACCAGCGCGCCCGCACGACGCACCGCCTCTTCCTCGTCCTCGGGAAGGTCCTCGCCCTCGACGGGTTTGTGGGCATACTCCCCGGTGCTCCAGAGGGCGGCTCCCCCGCTGTGCCCGGCATACGTCCCCGGGACGAACGTGTACACTCCGTTCTGCCGCAGCCCTTCGAGCGCATGGTCGTGGGCATCCTCCGGCAGAATCAGCCGGATGGTTCTCTCCGACTTCACGAAGAGCAACACATCGTGCGGATGGAGCGTCGCGGACATCGCCCCAGCAGGAAGGCCCGCCGGTATTAGGGAGCGTTCACCGCCACCGGCGGGGGCGCGGTCGAAGCGCCCATATACCGAGGCCGGCTAGGTCGGCCCGCAGCGGGGTAGGGTAGTCAGGAAAGCGGCCGGCGTCGCCGACCGTCCTGAAATCCCGACGGGCTCATAACCCGTAGATCCATGGTTCAAATCCATGCCCCGCTATCGGGATTCTTCCGTGCGCGCGGTCGCACGCAGGTGCGGGCGGCGCGTGGCGGCGCTCCGCGCGTGCCGGGTCTAGTTCCCGCCGCTTGCGCCCTTGGACTTCGGCCTGCGTCGCGTTGACTTGCGGGCAGCGGCCTCTGACGTCCCCGGGTCGTCCGCGGGCGGCGCCCCCGCGGGATCCGGCGGCGGCGGGGGCGGAGGGGGTGGCGCGACGATGGGAGGACTGGGGGTCATCGGCGGCGCGGGGTTGCTCGGCGCGGGCATTGGAACCGGAGGAGCCGCGGGCGCGCTCGCGGGCGTGGAGTGATGGCCCGAGTGGGCCGAGCTCGACGGGATCGGCACAAATTCTCCCGGCCGCCAGGTGTGGGGCTGACGCAGGATCGAGGGATCCTTGAGGAAGAGGTCCGCGTGGCCGCAGGCCTTGCAGATGCGCGTGCCCATCGCGAGCTCTCCCCGCGAACGGAGCGACAGGGTGCCGCCCCCGATCGAGCCCGTCTTGAGTTCGTTCGCCCAGACGAAGTCGCTCGCTCCGCAGTTGCTGCACACGGGAGGCACGGGGCACCCTTCCGCCGACAAGAGGCCCCCCCTCCGTAGAAAAGCATTGCGTCGCCGGTCGTGCGCCGGACGGGGGGGTCCGACCCGTCAGCGCGACGCGCTACGGCCGGAAGATCGGGGCCGAGCGCAACCGACTTGTAGCCACCACCCCGTCCCCGCGGCGAGATGGCGAGCTCGTGGCTCCATCGCCTCACCGTCGCGATCGACGGCTCGCCGAACGCGGCGACCGCCCTCGATTGCGCGATCGATCTCGCGCTGAAGTACTCCGGCGAGCTCGTGATCGTCGCGGTCGCGCCGATCGTTCCCGTGTACATCTCGACGACCGAGCCGTACGTGCCGGCGGGCGTGCCCCCCAGCGAGATCGGCCAGTACCGGGAGATCGTCGAGGCGGCGGTGAAGAAGGCGGAGGCCGCGGGCCTCCGTTCGGTGACCGGCGTGAGCTACGAAGGGGTCGTCGTCGACGAGATCCTGACGCACCTGGAGCAGCACCCGACCGACCTCTTCGTGATCGGCTCCCGGGGCCTCTCGACGGCGAAGCGGCTGCTGCTCGGAAGCGTGTCGAGCGCCGTGGTGAACCACGCACCTTGTCCGGTGCTCGTCGTGCGCCCGACGGGCGTTACGAATCCCGCCGCGTAACGACCACGCGCGTCGGGCAGGGCAGCTTGTGGGACGCCTTCCGCAGGGCTTCCTTCGCGTCGTCGACGTGCGCCTCGGTCGTGTAGACCGTCAGGAGCTCGCTGCCGATCTCCGCGCGCACGGCGTGCCCGACGGGCTTGCCGAACGCGCCGCGCATTCCGTCGGAGATACGGTCCGCCCCCGCGCCCATCGCCATCTTGTGCTCCCGGAGGATCTGATGCGGGTAGCGTCGGACCTTGAGGTGGTACTGGTTCAGCGCGGCCTTCTCCATCACCCGGACTGCACTGATCCGCGCCGCCTCGAGCGCGATGTCGCGCACCTGCGCCGCTTCCTCGGTCCCGAGCGAGAGCGCAACCGGGAAGGCGGTCTTCAGATCGCCGGTGTCGAACTGCGAGATGCGGCAGTTCGGGACGCCGCCCATGTACTCTCGACGGGTGTAGATCTGGCCCTCGACCTTGCGGTACATCCGGGCCGGCTTTCGGGTCATGGGGCCGCGCGAGACCGGTCGCCCATTAAAACGGTTGCGCGGCGCGTAGGCGGTGGGCGCCGGTCAAGGCCGTGCGCAGCTCGAGAGCGGGGAGCCGGTGGTCGGTGAGCCACGCGACGACCCGCCGTCGCGCCCGGGCGTTTGGTGCGTAGGCGAAGAAGCTCCGGCCGAACATCGCCTGGGCGGCCCGGGCTCCGCGGGCGCGGAGGGCCGTCACGACCCGCCGGAGCGGTGGGGGCGCGAGTCCGAGCCGGTCGGTGAAGCGCTCGCTCGCGTCGAAGAACCGGACGGGGCTCGGGTGCCGGAGGAGGTCCGGCAGCGGTCCGGCGGCGGCCGCGACCCGTTCGAGGAACGACGCCCGACCGAGGAGGCGGGGCGAGGGCAGAGGCGCACCCGCCACGCCGACGAAGACGGCGCCGTCGAAGCGGGCGTGTTCGACGCGGCCCCAGGGCGCCAGCCCCGCCCGTCGTCGGAGCTCGAGACCGCCTCCGTCCGCTATCGCGGCGACTCCGCCGAGCCCGCCGGCCCCGAACAGGTCCGCGAGGTGAGCGGTTTCGAGTGCGACCCGACGCGAGTGTCCGGCCACGGCGGCAACGGCGAGGGCGGTCGCGGCGGCCCCGGCCGCGCTCATACCGAAGCCCTGCCCGATCGGCAAGTGATGCACGAGGCGCACGGTGAGCGCGCCGCGCCGGGCCGGTCGCAACCGTCGCGCGACTTCTTCCGAGATCGGGAGCGGACGGTCCACGTCGGCGAGGACGCGCGTCGTCCGGCCGGTCCCCGCGCGGAACTCGGCCGCTGCGCTCACGCCGAGCTCGAGGACGAGCCCGGCCCCGATCGAGCCGCGGGCCCGCGGGTCCCGCGCGGCGGGCGACGGGGCGAAGATGCCCGTGACGTGGCCCGGAGCGAACGCCCGGGCCCGAACGACGCGCGGACCGCTCACGAAATATCTTCCCGGCGGAGAAGTGGAACGACTGCTTATAAGCGGGGCACGCTTAGTCAGTATCCGATAGGGCCGAGAGCGGCCGGTTCGGAACCCCATGGTTGATTCGGAAGCTCCGGCGACGCCGCATGACGCGTTCGACCGCCTCAACTTCCTCGAGCTGAGGAACACGCAGCTCGCGGAAGCGATCAAGCGCGTCGAGAGCGAGCGGCACTACATGGAGGCCGAGATCCTCCGGCTCCAGCGCGAGGTTAAGCGGCTCAAGACCGAGCTCGACCGGCTCCGGTACCCGCCGCTGATCGTCGGCAGCGTGCGCGACGTGCTGACGGACGGCCGGGTCATCGTGAAGTCCTCGACCGGCCCCGATTTCGTCGTGAACTCCGCCGAGACGGTCGAGCACGGCAAGATCACCGTCGGGAGCCGCGTCGCGCTCAACAAGCAAACGCTCGCCGTCATGGGCGTGCTCCCCGCCTCGCTGGATCCGCTCGTCACGGCCAGCGAGATCGTCGACAAGCCCACGATCGCGTACAACGACATCGGCGGTCTCGGCGAACAGATCCGGGAGATCCGCGAAGCGGTCGAGTATCCGCTGCTGCGCTCCGAGCTGTACAAGAAGGTCGGAGTCGACCCGCCGAAGGGCGTCCTCCTGATCGGATCGCCCGGCACGGGCAAGACGATGATCGCAAAGGCCGTGGCGCATCACACCAACGCGACCTTCGTCCGGCTGGTCGGCAGCGAGCTCGTGCAGAAGTACATCGGCGAGGGCGCCCGCCTCGTCCGCGAGCTGTTCCAGCTGGCCCGCGAGAAGGCCCCGACGATCATCTTCATCGACGAAGTCGACTCGATCGGCGCGAAGCGCCTCGAGGTCGCCACGAGCGGGGACCGCGAGGTCCAGCGGACGCTCATGCAACTGCTCGCGGAGATGGACGGATTCGAGCCGCTCTCCAACGTCAAGATCATCGCCGCGACGAACCGGCCGGACATCCTGGACGACGCGCTCCTGCGCCCCGGCCGCTTCGACCGGATCATCGAGATCCCGGTCCCGACCTTCCAGGGACGGGCCGAGATCTTCCGGATCCACTCCCACGGCATGGCGATCCGGGAGACGGTCGACTTCGAGGCGCTGGCCTCGCGGTGCGAGGGAGCGACGGGCGCCGACATCCGCGCCATCTGCACGGAAGCCGGCATGTGGGCGATCCGCGAGGAGCGCGACAGCGTGACGGCCGCCGACTTCGACCGGGCGATCGAGAAGGTCATCGGCGAGGAAGAGCTCCGCAAGGAGTCCGTCACGATGTTCGCCTGAACGGCGCGTCAGGCGTCGCGGGCGAGCGGGAAGCGCCCGACGATTCGTGGGCCCGCCGGCACCGAGAGGTCGAGCAGGTACGCGAGCGATCCTGGGGCGAACGGGATCGGCCGGTCGGCGGTGACGGAAACCCCCTCGGGACCGACGGCGTCGAGCGACGCCGGTGCCGAGGCGAGC
This sequence comes from Thermoplasmata archaeon, assembly GCA_035507575.1. Lineage (GTDB taxonomy): Archaea > Thermoplasmatota > Thermoplasmata > Lutacidiplasmatales > UBA184 > Lutacidiplasma. The sequence goes on from DATJNY010000011.1 coordinate 28,678, forward strand.
CCCACCGCCACGTGGAGCTGGGCCCCGGCGCGCACGTCCCCCCGGTAGTACCGGCAGCGGGTGAGCGGGCCACCACGGAGGGTCGCCTCGGCGCGCATCGACCCTTCGGGCGCGAGCACTTGGCCGCGGGCGAGTTCGTCGGCCTCCACCCCGCGCAGGGCGACGCCGACCCGCTCCCCGCAGCCGGCGTCCTTGCGATCGATGTCGTGGACCTGGATCGACCGGACCTCCACGCTCTTCGCCGTCGGCCAGAGCCGCAGCGTGTCGTGCGCGCGCAGTACCCCCTGACGTACGACGCCGAGGGCGACCGTGCCCACCCCCTTGACCGGGAAGGCATGGTCGAGCGGGACGCGGACGGGCCCGTCGACCACGGGGGCGGTCCAGCCCTCGATGAGCGCCCGAAGTGCGGGCAGGTCCCAGGGGAGCCGGTCCGCGGACTCGAGCCGGCTCCCCTTCAGGGCGCGGGCGATCTCGCCCTCCCCGACTCCCGGGCCGAGCACGACGGTCGTCGGGACCTCGACGACGTCGACGGTGGCGATCGCCTCGGCGACCGACCGCGAGAGCTCGGGGACGGCGAGCAGGCACCGGTCGGCCATCGCGAGCGCGTCGACAAGGGGGACGATCTTTTCGGGGAACTGCGTCGGCTCGACGAGGGTCGTCGCGTGGCCGTCGCGGACCGCGTTGAACAGCGTGAGGTCGGACGCCGTGCCCTTCTTCCCGAGCTCTTTCGCGAGCTCGTTCGTCCCCACGACCGCGACGGTCACACCGGTCGTCATCGTGGTCCCTTCGCGGCCTTCGGCCGCCCCACCGTCAGGACGATCTCCTCGTTGCGGACGTCGAGATCGACCTCGCTCCCGTCCTTCACCTCGCCGGCGAGCAGGAGAGCGGTCAGCGGGTCGACGACAAGCCGCTGGATCGTCCGCTTGAGCGGGCGGGCCCCGAACTGCGGATCGAACCCGGCAACGGCGAGCCGATGCTTCGCCGCGTCGGACGCGACGAGCCGGATCCGGCGATCGGCGAGGCGGGCCTCCACTTGCGCGAGCTGGAGGTCCACGATCGCCAAGATCTCCCGCTCCGACAGCGCGTGGAAGATCACGATCTCGTCGAGCCGATTGAGGAACTCCGGTCGGAAGTGCGCCCGGAGCGCCGGCTCGAGCACCCGGCGACGCTCGTCGTCGGTCTTCGCGTCGGCGATCAGCTCGGAGCCGAGGTTGCTGGTCAGGATCACGAGTGTGTTGCGGAAGTCGACGGTCCGTCCCTGCCCGTCGGTGAGTCGCCCGTCGTCCATCAGCTGGAGCAGGACGTTCACCACGTCCGGGTGGGCCTTCTCGACCTCGTCGAATAGAAGGACCGTGTACGGGTGGGTCCGCACCTGCTCGGTCAGCTGCCCCCCTTCCTCGTATCCGACGTACCCCGGCGGCGCCCCGATCAGGCGTGCGACGGTGTGCTTCTCCATGTACTCGCTCATGTCGATCCGGACGAGCGCCCGCTCTGAGTGGAAGAGGAACGCCGCCAGGGCCTTCGCGAGCTCCGTCTTCCCGACCCCGGTCGGGCCGACGAAGAGGAACGTGCCCATCGGCCGGTTCGGGTCGCCGAGGCCCGAGCGCGAACGTCGGACCGCCTTCGAGACCGCGGCCACGGCCTCGTCCTGCCCGACGACCCGCTTCTTCAGTTCGTCCTCCATGTGGAGCAGTCGCTGGGTCTCGCCCTCGAGCATCCGGCTGACGGGGACGCCGCTCCACTTCGCGATCACGAGCGCCACGTCCTCCTCGGTGACCTCCTCGCGGAGCAGTCCGGTCTGGCGGGCCCCCTCGACGGACTTCGTCATGGATTCGACGCGCTTCTGCAGTTCCGGGATCGTTCCGTAGCGCAGGCGGGCCGCGGCCTCGAGGTCTCCGGCGCGCTCCGCCTGGTCCTCCTCGGCCTTCGCCGCCTCGAGCTGGGTGCGCAGCGCCCGAAGCTGCTCGACGTGCTCCTTCTCCTTCTTCCAGCGGGCCTGAAGCCCAGACTCGCGCTCCTTGAGGTTGGCGAGCTCCTTCTCGAGCTGGCCCAGGCGGGCCCGCGAGGCCGGGTCCTTCTCGCGGGTGAGCGCGGTGCGCTCGATCTCGAGCTGTCGGATCCTGCGGGACAGCTGGTCGAGCTCGGTCGGGCGGGAGTCGAGCGTCAGACGGACCATCGACGCGGCCTCGTCGATCGCGTCGATCGCCTTGTCGGGAAGGTGCCGGTCGGGGATGTACCGCGCGCTCAGCGTCGCCGCGGCCACGAGGGCCGAGTCGAGGATGCGGACCCCGTGGTGCTGCTCGTACCGCTCGCGCAGCCCGCGCAGGATCGAGATCGTGTCCTCGACGGTCGGTTCCTGGATTGTGACCGGCTGGAATCGGCGCTCGAGCGCGGCGTCTTTCTCGATGTACTTCCGGTACTCCGCCGTCGTGGTCGCCCCGATGCAGTGCAGGACGCCGCGGGCCAGCGCCGGCTTTAGGAGGTTCGAGGCGTCGAGCGCGCCGCCCTCGGTGGCCCCGGCGTGGACCAGGGTGTGGAGCTCGTCGATGAAGAGGATCACCTGACCCTCCGACCGCTCGACCTCCTGCAGGACCGCCTTGAGCCGTTCCTCGAACTCGCCCCGGAACTTCGCCCCTGCAAGGAGCGACCCCAGATCGAGGGCGACGATCCGCTTCTCGCGCAGCGCTTCGGGGACATCCCGCGCGGCGATCCGGAGCGCGAGCCCTTCGACCACCGCGGTCTTGCCGACCCCGGGATCCCCGATCAGCACCGGGTTGTTCTTCGTACGGCGAGAGAGGATTTGGATGACCCGGCGGATCTCATCGTCCCGCCCGATCACCGGGTCGAGCTTGCGCGCGCGCGCCAGCTCGGTCAGATCCTTCCCGTACTTCTCGAGGGCCTTGTACTGGGCCTCCTCGCCCCGGCTCTCGACCGGCCGATCGGAGCCGCGGAGATCCTTCAAGGCCGTCTCGAGGGCGGCCCGACGCACGCCGAATTCCTCGAGCAGGTCGCGGACGGGGCCGGAGACGGAGGCCAGGCCGATCAGCAGTTCGTCGGCCGTGGTGTACCGGTCCTTCCTCCGCTCCGCCTCTTTCTCGGCGGCGTCGACGACCTGGGAGAGACCTCGGGAGAGATACTGGTCCGACGGCGCAACGTGGTCGGCGGTGGGAAGGTCGCGGAGTCGTGCGTCGACCCGGTCCCCGAGCCGGTCGATCGGGACGTGCAGCGACTGAAGGAGAGCGGCCGTGGGGCCGTCCGGCGTCGCGAGCAGGGCGGCGAGGAGGTGCTCGGGTTCCACCGACGCGTGACGGAGTTCCGCGGCCCGCTGGAACGCCTTTTCCACCGCCGTCCGGGCGGCGTCGGTCAGCCGATCGAGATGCATCTCCCCCGGTCAGCGGTCCGAGCCGATTTAAGGTTCCTACCCGTGACGACGCGTCGTGGCGGATCTCGGGACCCGGATCGGCGGGCTGGCGCTCCGGAACCCGTTCTTGCTGGCCTCCGGCATCTGGGGGGAAAGTGGCGAATCCCTCGCGGGAGCGTGGGACGCCGGTGCCGGCGGCGTGATCACCAAGTCGATCGGGAGCGTCCCGCGTCTCGGATACCCGAATCCCACGGTCGAAACGTTCGATGAATGGGGGCTGTTGAACGCAATGGGTCTCCCCAACCCAGGGATCGATGAGTATCCGAAGGAGATCGACGTCGCGCGGGCCCGCGGGGCGACCGTAATCGGCTCGGTCTTCGGAGGCACCCCGGAAGAATTCGCCACCCTCGCGCGCCGGATCGGCGAGACCGGGGTCGCCGCGATCGAGCTGAACCTGAGCTGCCCCCACGCGGAGGGATACGGCACCGAGGTCGGGAGCGACCCGCGCGACGTCGAAGCGATCGTGCGGGCGGTGGTCCGGGAGGTGCACGTGCCCGTCATCGCGAAGCTGACGCCGAACACTCCGGATCCCGGAGCCCTCGCGGTCGCCGCGGAGCGCGCCGGGGCGGGCGCGATCAGCGCGATCAACACGGTACGGGGCCTGGCCCTCGACACGACGCTGCGGCGACCCGTGCTCGCGCACGGGCTCGGCGGCCTGAGCGGGCCGGCGATCAAACCGGTCGGGCTGGCGTGCGTGTGGCAGATCTACGAGCGCGTGCGCATCCCCGTGATCGGCGTCGGGGGGATCTCGACCCCGGAGGATGCGCTCGAGTACCTAATGGCCGGCGCCTGCGCGGTGGAGATCGGCACGGCCGTGACGCAGCAGGGGATCGCGGTGTTCGGTCGGCTCGCGGAGGGGCTCGCCCGTCGGCTCGACGCGCTCGGACTCGCCAGCGTCACCGCGGCGGTCGGCGCGGCGCACGCGTCGCCGCGATGAGCCCACGGAATCCACCGAGCCGCTATATTTCGAACGAGGTACCCCGGGCGTGCACACCATCGTGACGGTGACGGAGCGAGTGCCCGAGACGCCCTCGACCGTGACCTTGCGCTTCGACTATCCCGTACGCGCCGAGCCCGGGCAGTTCGTGATGATCTGGTTCCCCGGGGACGACGAGCTTCCGATGTCCCTCTCCTACACCGGAGGGTCGTCGAAGGGGGTCACGATCAAGGCGATGGGCGCGACGAGCCAGCGGGTCCAATCGCTTCCGGCGGGAACCCGGGTCGGGATCCGGGGCCCGTACGGCAACCGATTCGACGTGACGGCCCGTCGGGTCCTCGTCGTCGCCGGCGGGTCGGGAGCGGCCGTCTTGGCCCCCGCCGCCGAGGCAGCGGCCGCCTCCGGAAGCCGCATCACGGTCGCCCTCGGCGCGACCCAGGCCCCGGAGCTTCTGTTCCGGCGGCGGTTCGAAGAGATGGGGGCCCAGGTCGAGGTCGCGACCGACGACGGGTCCGACGGAACGAAGGGGTTCGTGACTCCGCTCGCGGACCGGTTGCTCGCCGACGGGTCGTTCGACGCGGTCTGGACGTGCGGGCCCGAGGTGATGATGCGCAAGGTCGCGCTCTCGGCGGCCCGATCCCGTGTTCCGACGTTCTGTTCGGTCGAGCGTCACATGAAGTGCGCCCTCGGGATGTGCGACGCCTGCGCCCTGGGGCCGCTCCACGTCTGCGTCGACGGTCCGGTGTTCCCGTCCGACCGGCTGCTGGGACTGCCCGAGTTCGGTGCCTCCCACCGCGACCCGTCCGGCCGCCGGGTGCCGTTCGGCGGGCGCTGAGCCTCCCGATCCGCGCCGGCGAACGCCGGACGGCTTCGGCGTGCCACAGCCTTTATGGCACCCACCCGCTACGACTCCGCGGCGTTGGCGATGAAGGTCATTGCGGTCAGCGGCGGGGTGATCTCCGGGCTCGGAAAGGGGATCACGACATCCTCCCTCGGCCGCCTGCTCAAGGCCCGCGGCATCCCGGTGACGATCGTCAAGATCGACCCGTACCTCAATGTCGATGCGGGCACGATGAACCCGTACCAGCACGGCGAGGTGTTCGTGCTCGACGACGGCACCGAGGCGGATCTCGACCTCGGGAACTACGAGCGGTTCCTCGGGCAGAGCCTCGTCGGGACTCACAATCTCACCACCGGCAAGATCTACCGGTCCGTCATCGAGAAGGAACGCCGGGGGGACTACCTCGGGAACACCGTACAGATCATCCCTCACGTCACCGGCGAGATCAAGCGAACGATCCGCGAGGTCGCCCAGGCCGCCGGCGCGGAGGTCGTGCTCGTCGAGGTCGGCGGGACGGTCGGCGACATCGAGTCGATGCCGTTCCTCGAGGCGCTGCGCGAACTCTCCTACGAGCTCGGCGAGGGGCACATGGCGTTCGTCCACACGACGCTCGTCCCCGTCGTCGGGCCGGTCGGGGAGGCGAAGACCAAGCCGACCCAGCACTCGGTCCGCGAGCTCCGCGCGATCGGGATCCGCCCGAACCTCATCATCGCCCGCGGGCCGGCGCCGCTCGCGCCGGACATCAAGGCGAAGATCTCGCTCTTCTGCGACGTGCCTCCCGAGGCGGTGATCTCGGTCCCCGACCAGTCGGTGATCTACGAGGTGCCGCTCGTCCTCGAGGCCCAGGGCGTCGGACCGCTCCTCGCGCGCCTGCTCAACCTCCCCGACCGACCGCCCGACCACTCGGCGTGGAAGGAGTTCCTCGCGACGTACCGGCGCGGGGAAGGGTCGGTCGAGATCGCGATCGTCGGGAAGTACACCGAGCTGCGCGATGCCTATCTCTCCCACACGGAGGCGTTCCACCACGTCCAGGGTCACCTCGGGAAGGAGATCCGGCTCCAGTGGTACGATTCCGAGGACATCCCCAAGAACCCGACGCTCGCGGCCCGGCTGGAGCGGGCGGACGGGATCTTGGTTCCGGGGGGTTTCGGCGCCCGGGGCGTGGAGGGGAAGATCCGGGCGATCGAGATCGCGCGGACGCAACGCATCCCGTACCTCGGCATCTGCTACGGATTCCAGATGCAAGCCGTCGAGTTCGCCCGCCACGTCCTCGGCTTGGAGCAGGCCAATACGAGCGAGGTCGAGCCGGCGACCCCCGAGCCGGTCGTGTGCTTGCTCGAGCAGCAAAAGACGCTGAACGAGCTGGGCGGAACGATGCGGCTCGGCGCGCAGCGGGTCGTGCTCACGCCCGGCTCGCAGATCGCCGAGATCTACGGCCGGACGGAGATCTGGGAGCGCCACCGCCACCGATACGAGATCAACCCGGAGTACTTCGACCGGTTCCGCGCCCTCGGCCTCGCGATCACGGGGATGAGCGTCGACGGACGCGTCGAGGTGCTCGAGATGCCGCAGCACCCGTTCTTCCTCGGCGTGCAGTACCACCCCGAGTTCCTCTCGCGGCCGGAGTCGCCGCATCCCCTCTTCACCGCGCTCGTCGAGGCCGCGCTCGCCCGCCAGGAGGTCGCGACCTCTGTCGCCTCCCCGCCGCCTCTCGCGTGAGCTGCGGGACCTGGACGGGACCCCCGTCCGGATCGCCGGCCACCTCGAGGAATATCGCGCGCTCGGCGGAGTCGCCTTCGCCCTCGTCCGGGACGTATCGGGGACGACCCAGGTCACGCTGAAGAAAGGCACGGCGGACCCGGGATTCTTCCCGCTGCTCAGCGAGCTGCCCCGGGAGTCGGTGATCGAGGTCGACGGGACGCCCCGACGATCCGAGAAGTCCCACCGCGGCGTGGAGTTGTTCCCGACGGCAGTGCGCGTGCTCTCGAGGGCGGCGGTGCCGCTGCCCCTCGGGATTGTCGACAAGGTCGGCGCCGACCTGGACACCCGGCTCAACCATCGGGTCCTCGACCTCCGCAAGCCGGCGGTGCGCGCGGTCTTCGAGCTGCGGGCGGCCGTGCTGGAGGGATTCCGCCGCTCCTTCACGGAGCGGGGTTTTCTCGAGGTCGAGACGCCGAAGCTTCTGCGCCAGGGAGCCGAAGGTGGGGCGACCCTCTTCCGGGTCGACTACTTCGACCGACCGGCGTACCTGGCTCAGAGCCCCCAACTGTACAAGCAGATGCTGATCGGCGCCGGGTTCGAGCGCGTTTTCGAGATCGCGCCGGCGTTCCGCGCGGAGCCGTCCGACACGGTCCGCCACATGACCGAGTTCATCAGTCTCGACGCCGAGATGGGCTACATCGAGGGGGCCGAAGAGCTCCGGGTCATGCTGGAGTCGATCGTGGCGGAGACGCTCCGCTACGCCCGGGACCGGCTCGGCGGCCACGCCAACCCGCTCGCCGACCAGATCCCGACCGCCACGCCGCCGTTCCCTCGCATCCCGTTCGACCAGTGCGAGGAGTGGCTCGGGCGCCCGGGAGCCGAGCGCGACCTCGGGTCCGAGGACGAGAAGATCATCGGGGCCCGGGTCGCCCAGGAGCTGGGCACTCCGTTCTACTACATCACCGACTTCCCGACCGCCGTCAAGGCCCAGACGTTCTACGCGCAACGCCAGGACGCGAACCCCAAGCGGACCGGGTACTTCGACCTCGAATTCCAGGGACTCGAGATCGCGAGCGGCGGTCCCCGGGAGCACCGCGAGGACCGCCTGCGGGAGAACCTCGCGTCCGCCGGCTTCGACCCGTCGAACTTCGAAGGGTACCTCGAGTCGTTCCACTACGGCATGCCGCCTCACGGGGGCTGGGGGTTCGGCATCGACCGTTTCGTCGCCTCGCTCGCGGGGCTCTCCAATATACGGGAGGCCCGCCTCTTCCCTCGCGATCGCTACCGCCTCGACCCGTGAAGGTGGATTTTCCATGGCCGCCGTAAAGAGGACCCTCCCCGCGCCCCCCGAGCTGCAGAGCCGTTGGGCGGCGGTCCTCGAGGAAGCCGGTCGGCGCATCGACATCCTCGCGCTGAGCGACCGGCTCCCGGAGGAGCGCTCCTTGACGCTCTCCTTCTCCGAGCTCGACCGCGCCGACACGGCGCTCGCCGACCTCCTCATCGAACGCCCCGAGGAGGTGCTCCACGCCGGCCAGCGTGCGATGCGGGAGCTCCTCCCGACCGTCGACCCCGCGACGGAGGCCCTTCGGCTGCGAGTCGTCGGCCTGCCCGCGACGGCCCACCGGCTGATCCGGGAGATCCGGGAGAGCGACCTGAACCGGCTCATCGCGCTGGACGGGATCGTCCGCCGCGTCACGGAGGTGCGTCCGCAGATCCGCGACGCCGTCTTCCAGTGCGTCTCCTGCCGCACCGAGTTCCACGAGCCTCAGGACGAAGCGTCGATGGTCTTTCGCGAGCCGCTCGAGTGCCCCGAATCGCAGGGCGGCTGCGGCAAGCCGCAGGGGCGAACGCGCTTCCGGCTGCTCCCGGAGAAGTCGACGTACGTCGACTCCCAGCGCATCGAGGTCCAGGAGAACCCCGAGACGCTGAAGCACGGCGCCCATCCGCAGGGGCTCGCGGTGATGCTGACCGAGGACCTCGCGGGCCAGGTCCTCCCCGGCAACCGGGTCGTGCTGAACGGCGTGCTGAAGAGCTTCCAGCGCGCGAGCGCGTCGCGCGGCGGCGTGATCCGGAACACGACCTTCGACCTGCTCGTTCTCGGCAATTCCGTCGAGTGGAAGCAGCAGGAGTACGACGAGATCGAGATCACCCCCGAGGAGGAGCAGCTGTTCCTCGGGTTCCGGGGCGACCCGACGGTCGTCGACAAGATCGTCATGTCCCTCGCGCCCAGCATCAAGGGGATGGAGGAGGAGAAGGAGGCGATCGCCCTCCAGCTGTTCGGCGGCGTGGAGAAGCGTCACCCCGACGGGGTGCGGGTGCGGGGGGACGTGCACTGTCTCCTCGTCGGCGACCCCGGCACGGCGAAGAGCCAGCTGCTGCGGTACATCGCGGACGTCGCCCCTCGGGGCGTCTACACGAGCGGCAAGGGCGCCACCGCGGCCGGACTGACCGCGGCCGCGGTGAAGGACGACTTCGCCGGCGGACGTTGGGTCCTCGAGGCCGGCATGCTGGTGCTGGCCGACGGGGGCATGGCTGTCATCGATGAGCTGGACAAGATGACCCCCGAGGACCGCTCCGCGATGCACGAGGCGCTGGAGCAACAGAGCTACCATCCCGACTTCGAGATCATGCTCGCCAACGGCGAGCGACGACCGATCGGTGCATTCGTCGACGGCTGGTTCGCGACCCACCCCGAGCGGACGATCCCGGGCCGGGACTGCGAGATCCTGCCGCTTCGACCGGGCGAGCTCTCCGTGCTCTCCTCGGACTTTCAGCGTCTCTTCCCGGTCCCGGTGGATCGGGTCAGCCGCCACCGGGCCCCGTCCGAATTCGTCCGGGTCCGGTATGCGAGCGGTCGGTCGATCGTCGTCACTCCGGAACACCCGCTGTTCGTCTGGCGCGGGGGGCGGTGGACGACGACTCCCGCGGAATCCGTCGAGGCGGGGAATTTCGCCCCCGGGGTTTCCGCGTATCCCCGCTCGCTCAACGAAGCGGTGCTGCGGCCCCCCGAAGTGCGGACCGGGCCGGCGGACGGGGTCTTCCCCGACGAGATCACGCCGGAGCTGGGACGCCTCCTCGGCTACCTCGTGGGGGAGGGCCATGGGTGGGAGCCCGGCCGCACCCGCGGCTCCGAGCTCCGCGTCGGCCCCTCGGACTGCCGGGTCATGGAGGACGCGCGTTCCCTCGTCCGCGCGCTCTTCCGCGCGGAGCCGGCCGACCCACTCCCGGCGCCGCGCGCAGGGCGTCGATCGTCGGTCTACGCGCTCTGCGGTCGAAGCCGCGACGTCCTCCCGTACCTCCGGGAGAATTTCCCCGAGGCGATCCGAGACGCGCCGGACAAGAGGGTCCCGGGACCGGTCTTGCACGCGACGCTCGCGTCGCGGATCGAGTTCCTCCGCGGGGCGTATCGGGCCGGCGGGTTCGACGGTCCTCGCGGTCTCGGCCTGAGGACGAGCTCCGAGGGGCTGGCTCGCGACTACTCGGACCTGCTCCTGTCCGTCGGGGTGTATTCGATCCTCGCCTCCCCCGAGGGCCGGCCGGACGCCTCGGGCCGGGCGAGCCCCTATCGGGTCATCATCACCGGTGGGGAGAGCCGCCGCCGCTTCCGGGAGCA
>DATJNY010000012.1:0-14882 GCA_035507575.1 Thermoplasmata archaeon
GTCCTCGTCGTCGCGGTGATGTTCCTGTTCGGGTTCAGCCTCATCATCGACCTGCTCGAGGGCCTGGTCGGCATCGAGCCGTGGTTCATCGTCACCTACGCCAACACCGTCATCGCCTACCCGTTCTCGGGGGTGCCGGAGCATATCGGCCGAATCGCGATCCAGGACAATCCGACCTATTTCGAGGGGATCTCGATCATGCTCGCGTACTTCCTCGGCACCACCGGCGGGGGCCTCGCGCTGTTCGAGCGCGAAGAGTTCACGTAGGACGCCCCGGTCGGGCCGCCAAACAAAGCGTTAAGCGGCCCGGACCCGTCGCGCCGAGCGACGATGGGCGATCAGGACCTCTCGACCGAGCTCGTCGGGCAGGGCTACCAGCTCGTCGGTCGGCATAGCGCCGTCAAGATCTGTTACTGGACCCGCGAGTCCCTCGTGCGGGGCCGGGACTGCTACAAGGGGCGCTTCTACGGCATCGAGAGCCACCGCTGCCTGCAGATGTCGCCGGCGATCGACTCGTGCAACCTGCATTGCCGGTTCTGCTGGCGGAACCAGGGTTGGGAGAACGACGCCGTGATGCCCGAGTACGACGACCCCGAGACCCTGCTCGACCAGTCGATCGACGCCCAGCGCCGCATCCTCTCCGGTTTCAAGGGCGATCCGGCGGTGGCGATCGAGCGGTGGGACGCCTCGCAGACCCCGAAGCACATCGCGATCTCGCTGACGGGCGAGCCGACCCTCTACCCGAAGATGAACCGGTTCCTCGAGATCTGCCACGAGCGGGGGATCACCACCTTCCTCGTCACGAACGGCACGAACCCCGACGCGCTTCGGGCGCTCGATCCCCTCCCGACACAGCTGTACGTCTCGGTGACCGCGCCGAACGAGGCGGTCTTCCGCCGGCTCACGCTGCCGGCCTACGAGGACGCCTGGGACCGGCTGCGGGAGTCGCTCCAGATCGTGCGGGACCTGAAGACCCGACGCGTCGTCCGCCACACCCTCGTCAAGGGCTGGAACCTGGGATGGGTCGACGCGTATGCCGAGCTCGACCTGCTCGCCCGACCCGACTTCGTGGAGCCGAAGGGCTACGTCTACATGGGCAAGTCGCGCCAGCGCCTCGGCCGCGACCACGTCCCGTCCCACGAGGAGATCGGCGAGTTCGCGCGGCGCCTCGCCGCCCGGACCGGCTACCTCCTGCTCGACGAGTCGCCGGAGTCGAAGGTCTACCTGCTCGGCGCGCGCGTGGACGGGCGCTTCCTGCCCGGCCAGTCGCCCGCCGAGCGGTCGCTCCCGATGGCGAGCGCCGTCGCCTGAACTAGACGAGCCGCCAGTTCAGGATCTCGACGAAGATCGCGGCGCCGATCCCGAGCGCGATGACGATGTACGGGTTGACCTTCAGCGCCCGGGTCTCCTCCATGTCGTAGTATTGGATGAGACCGGCCGCGCTGGAGAAGCCGGAGCGTCGACTGTCGGGCATGTACGACCGCGCGACCGCGCGGCCCGTATTTAACCCGTTATCCCGGACGGGGCCGCGCCGCTAGCGCCAGAGCCCGGGGCCGCCGAGGTCGAAGAGCGAGTCCTCGATCGATTCGTGGATCCGGTCCGCGAGCGCCGTCGAGAGCGCGTTCGCGCCCCCGTTGACGATCCGATCGAACAGCGCGCGGGGAGGGGTGACCCGGACGGTCTTCTGGACGGGCACGCCGGTGAGCTTCGAGAGCTCGTCCAGGGCTCCGTCCCGGTCGCCGAGCGCATCGATCAGGCCCAGCTGGAGCGCCTGGGTGCCGCTCCAGAACTCGCCGGTCGCGAGCGGCCGGATCTCCTCGATCGGCCGGCGCCGCTCCCGGGCCACGGTGGCCACGAACGCGTCGTAGCTCGCCTGGGCGAACGCCTGCAGCTTCCCGCGCTCGACGTCGGTGAGGGGACGGTAGCCCTGGTAGGCGTCCTTGTGTTCGCCGACGTGGAGGAGCTCGACCGAGACCCCCAGTTTCCGCAGGAGGTCCCGGACCGCGACGTGCGGCAGGATCACGCCGATCGATCCGACCGCGGACTCGGGGTATGCATAGAGCCGGCGAGCCCCGAGCGCCGCGAGATAGGCGCCCGACGCGCCCATCGAGCCGATCGAGGCGATGACGGGCTTCGCCTGGTCGAGCCGCTTCACCGCGAGATAGAAATCGGTCGACGCGATCGACTCGCCGCCGCCGCTCGAGAGGTCCAGGAGGACCCCCTTCACCCGGCGGCGCTCCCGGAGCGCGCGCAGGATCCGGAGATACGGTTCGACGGACCGCTCCCGGATCACTCCGCGGAAACTGACGTGGGCGAGGAGCTCGCGCATGGACCCTTCGGGGACGCAGGAGACGGGAGCCAGATATAATCCCGGCCTGCGCGCGCGACGCCACGATTAATGTACGCGGGCCGCCGAGGGGTCTCCGTGCGCATCCTGATCCGCCCACGCTGGCCGGTCCTCGCGCTGCTGCTCCTCGCCCCCTCGATCCCCGAGCTCCTGACCGGATCGACGCCGATCACGGTCCTGTTCTTCGATCCGCTTCAGTTCCTGATCATGTTCGCCGGGATTGTCGGCCTGTACGGGACCGGCGCCCTGCTCATCCGCGAATTCGCGGCCTACTTCCGGAAGGGATGGGCGACGATCCTCCTCCTCGGGGCCGCCTACGGGATCGCGGAGGAAGGGCTCGCGGTCCACACGTTCTTCGAACCCGCGGGGCAGGCCCCGGTCGGCCTCCTCGGCGCGTACGGGCACGCGTTCGGAGTGAATTGGCTCTGGGCGCTCGGCTTGACGATGTTCCACGCGGTCTACTCGATCGCGCTCCCGATCCTCCTGACCCAGCTCTGGTGGCCCGAGACCCGGAACGTCCGCTGGCTCGATCGGGGCGCGCTCGGCCTGACGGCGGGCGTGTATGCCTTCGTGGTGGTGCTGTTCTCCCTCGTCGTCGGCCACGGCCCGTCGCCGGCGCTGCTCGCGCTCTTCCTCGGAATCGAAGCGGCGCTGCTCCTGCTCGCCTACGAGGTGCCGAGGGACCTCCTCTCCGTTCGGCCGGGGCCGCGGCGGCTCGGCCGCGTCGGGATCGCCCTGGGAGGCGCGCTGTTCTTCCTCGGGTGGACGCTCGTGCTGATCCTCGCCGCGACGGGGGGCCGGTTCCCCGCGGTCGCTGCGGCACTGCTGCTTCTCGCGTTCTCGGCGGGGGGACTGATCGTCGCCGTGCGAGGGACCGGCGCCGAGGGTCTCGATCGGTCGAAGTTCTACTTCGCGACGGGCATGCTCGGGATCCTCTTCGTCTGGGACGGGATCGTAGAGTTCAGCGTTCCCGGGATCCTCCTCGTGAGCGCCCTCTTCGTCTACCTGCTCTACCGGCTCCACCGCACGCTCACGGCGCGGGCGACGGCCCGGGTGCCGGCCGGCGCGGCGCCGCGCTGAGCGCCCGCTCGCCTACGGGACCTCGGTCGGCCGCGAGCGGACCGGGCGTCGCTCGACCAGCCACTCGATGAGGCGCGAGCGGGCCGGCTCGCGTTCCGACGGAGCGGGCTCCCAGGGGATCGTTCGGCTCAACGTGGCGCACTCGACCGCGGTTCGGGGTACCAAGGCGTTCATCAATATCGGGAGTGCCGGGGGGTCCATGGACCGAACGCACGCCGGCGCCCTACGCACCGTGCTCACGTCCGGTGAGTGCCCCACAGGGTCGCCGCGCCGCAACGGATTTCCGAAGGACGCCGGTCCGCCCTCTCGTGCTCGTCCGGCGAGCGATCGACGCGCGGACACCCCCGACCGACCTGGACGCGCAGATCGCCTGGTTTGACGCGCTCTGCGAGAATCTCGTGCTGCTCGAGGAGTACTCCCCGGGCGACTTGCGCCAGGCGGTGGCCTCGCTCGATCGCGCCGTGCGGGCGCATATCGAGCGCGGTGCTCCGACTGGCGGGGCCGTTCGGGGCCATCACCGGCGCTCGACCCCCGACGACCTGGAAGCCGACCACGAGCACTTCCTCGCCTCGCTCGACGAGCTGGACAGCTTGCTCCACGTCGTCGAGCGCGACGGACACGGCGGAAATCGACAAGCCCTCGGCCAGTACGGCCGCCTTCTCGCGGAGGCGCTCGGGCGGCACCGTCGCGAGGAGGCCGGAACGTACCGGCTGGCGCCGCCGAACCGGCCGGGTCGTCCCGCCGGGAAACGCTAAAGAGCCGCCGCCGGACCACGAGGCCGGGGCGGCGATGGCCGGTCGAGCGGGGGAGGCGGTCTGGGTCGAGAAGTACCGGCCGACGAGCCTGCGCGACATGGTCGGCCACGACACGATCGTGCCGCTGCTGAGAGCGTACGCCGAGAAGCGCTCGATGCCGCACCTCCTGTTCGCGGGTCCCCCCGGCACCGGCAAGACGACCGCCGCCATCGCGCTCGCTCGCGACCTCTTCGGCGACGAGTGGCGGCAGAACTTCCTCGAGCTGAACAGCAGCGACGAGCGCGGCATCGACACGGTCCGCACGACGATCAAGGGGTACGCCCGCACCGCGCCGCTGGGCGGCGTCGGGTTCAAGGTCCTGCTCCTCGACGAGGCGGACAATCTCACCTCCGAAGCGCAAGCCTCCCTGCGCCGCCTGATGGAGCGGTACTCCGGCTCATGCCGGTTCATCCTCTCGTGCAACTACTCGTCGCGCATCATCGAGCCGATCCAGTCCCGCTGCGCGGTCTTCCGCTTCCGGGCCTACGCGCCGGCGGCGGTGCGGACCCAACTCGAGCGGATCGCGAAGGCCGAGGGGAAGAAGGTCGACGGCGAGGCGTACGACGCGATCCTGGCGGCCTCCGGCGGCGACATGCGTCGCGCCATCAACCTGTTGCAGCTCACGGCCACCCACGCCGACCACGTCACCGTGAAGACGGTGCAGGAAAACGCCACGATTCCCCTCCGTCGCGAGGTCGAGGGAATGCTCGGGGCGGCGATCTCCGGCGATTTCCTCGGAGCGCGGGCTCGCCTGTACGCCCTCTTCACCGATCGTGGCGCCGCGGGGGAGGAGATCCTGAAGGCGATCCACAGTTACCTACCGGAGATCCCCGACGCCACCCTGCCCGCCCGCGAGAAGGTCCGACTCGTCGAGTATCTCGCGGAGATCGACTTCCGCCTGGCCCAGGGGGCCGGAGAGCGGGTGCAACTGGAGGCCGTCCTCGCCCACCTCGCGACCGAGGGAGCGAAGGGCTCGTAGGGAGCATGGTCCGGCAGAAGGACGTCGCCGCGAAGCCGCGCGTGCATCGACGGGCCGTCGTCGAGGGGTGGCTCGCGATCGCGCCGTCGACCCGGCGAGCGATCCGCGCCCACCGCGTGGAGAAGGGCGACCCGATCTCGGCGGGCGAGCTCGCCGGGCTCCTCGCGATGAAGCGGACGCCCGATCTCATCCCCCACTGTCACCCCGTGGCGCTCACCGCGTCGGCGGTGGAGCTCTCCGTGGGGGCCCGCGGGGTGCGGGTCCGGGCCACGGCCGAGGCGTTCGACCGGACCGGCGTGGAGATGGAGGCGCTCGTCGGCGCGAGCATCGCGCTGCTCACCGTGTGGGACATGGTGAAGTACCTGGAGAAGGACGACCGCGGACTTTATCCGCGGACATCCCTCGGGCCGATTCGCGTCACCGCGAAGGTGAAGGGAGCGCCCGACACACGATGAGCGAGTCATCCCCGACCCCGGCGTCCGGACGCCATCATCTGGGCGGGAGCCGGGCGCTCGGCTTCGGCGTGCTCTCCGTCTCGGACACGCACACCGAGGACGATGACCCGTCGGGCCATCTCGCCCGGGACCTGATCATCGCGGCGGGCCACAAGGTGGTCCACTACGCCCTCGTCGCGAACTCCATCGCCGACGCCCGCGAGAAGCTCGAGCCGTGGCTCAAGGAGCACGCGGTGGAGGTCGCCGTCACCGTCGGCGGGACCGGCGTGAGCTCGCGGGACCTGACCGTCAACGCGCTCGAGACGATGGGCGGGAAGCGGATCGACGGGTTCGGCGAGCTGTATCGCTCCGTGAGCTTCCAGGAGGTCGGCCCCCTCGCGATCATCAGCCGCGCCGGGCTCTACCTGGTGAGCGGCAAGCCGGTCTTCGCCCTGCCCGGGAGCGAGCGGGCGGTCCGCACCGCCCTCGAGCGGCTGATCCTCCCCGCGGCGATCCACCTCGTGGAAGAGCTCGAACGCTGAGCCGCGGCTAGATGGGCCGCACGCCGAGCGCGCCCATGGGGGGCGGTCCCGGGTCCAGCACCTGCGGGGGCAAACCCTGCCCGTCGCAGAGCTCCGACCAGGCGACGTTCGCTTCGATGTGATGCGCGAGCAGGATCCCGTTCGGGGAGAGCGTGTCCCAGGCTGCCCGCAGCTCGAAGCGGGCGCGGGCGAGCTCGGGACCGTTGTCGTAGAGGAAGAGATCGACCTTACCGGCCGCGCTCAGCAGTTCTCGCAGCCGATCGGGCGTGTTGCCGAGCGCGAGGGTCCATCGCGAGCGCAGGGAGGGCGGAACGAACTGGCCGACCCCGACGTCGTGCACGCCGGCCGAACGACCCGCGATCGGTCCGGGTCCGAGCGAGGTGAGCGCCCCGACGCCGTTGTCCGCGAGGCCCTGGAGGATCCAGGCGGTCGAGTACCCCGGACGGACGCCCGTCTCGAGGACGAACGTCGGTCGCGCGCATCGCACGATGAGGTAGAGCAACGCCCCTTGCGGGAGTTCCCGCGTGAACGCGAGGCCGGCGCCCCGCTCGAGAAGAGTGTCGGGGAGATCGCTCGCCCGCAGGTCGCGCCGGGCGGCCAGCAGCTCGGCCGGCGTTACCCGGGTGAGACGGGCGATCCGGTCGAGCGCGGCCTGCCGGAGGAGCAGCATCCGTTGCCGCACCGCCTTGCGCGCGGCCGGCGTCAACAGCGAGGGCAGGCGGGTCGCCCGCGCCAGGTAGGCGGGGACGGCGTCCCCGCTCGCGGTGAGCTCGGCCGCCGTGGGGGACGAGGCCGGCGTCCCCGGTACCGGCGTCACGGCCGACGATAGGTCCTCGTACGGTATGAACGTGATGGGCTCGACCGGGACCGGTGGAGTGCCGGACTCGCGCGACGCCCGTCGAAGACCCGTTGGTGACGACCGGGTGCGCGAGGGATTTAATAGCCGGCCGCCCTCGAAGGGACGAGGAGTTTCCATGCCCGTTCAGGAAGTCGGTGGACCGACCTTCGATAAATTCGCCCAGGACAATTCGGCGGTGGTCATCGACGTGTGGGCGCCCTGGTGCGGCCCCTGCCGGATGGTCTCGCCGATCGTCGATCGCCTCAGCGAGAAGTACAAGGGCAAGGTCGCGTTCGGCAAGATGAACTCCGACGACAACGGCGAGAAGGCCGGTGCCCTCGGCATCATGAGCATCCCGACCCTGCTCTTCTACAAGCAGGGCAAGCTCGTTGACCGCATCGTCGGGGCGTATCCCGAAGAGGTCATCGACGAGCACGTCCGCCGGCTGCTCTGACTCCTCCGCCCCGGGGACGGGCGCCGCTCGACGCGCGGCGCGCGGTCGGTGGGTCGCGACTCGGTCTTTAGTACCGGCGCCGTAGGGGGCGGCGCATGAGCCCGACCCCGACCGACGAGCAACTCGCCCGGTACTCCTTCCAGCGGAAGCTCGACGAGATCGGGGCCGTCCGCGGACGCGCGACCGAACTCGTCAGTCTGTACGTGCCCCCCGGGCGGCAGATCCCGGACGTCATCGGATACCTGCGGAACGAGTACGCGCAGAGCTCGAACATCAAGAGCCGGACCACGCGCAAGAACGTGATGTGGGCGATCGAGTCGTTGATCGGTCGGGTGCGCCAGTACCGAACGCCTCCCCCGAACGGCGTCGCGTTCTTCGTCGGGTCGAAGGCGGTGGGCGCCGACAAGTCCGAGTCGGTCACCTTCATCGTCGAGCCGCCCGAGCCGTTGAACACGTACCTCTACCGGTGCGACTCGACGTTCTTCCTCGACCCGTTGCTGGCGATGGTCCACGAGCCCGACGTCTGGGGGCTCATCGTGATGGACCGCGCGGAGGTGACGCTCGGACTGCTTCGCGGAAAACGCGTCGAACCGCTCCGGAACAAGCAGTCGCTCGTCCCGAGCAAGCACGGCCGAGGAGGGCAATCGGCGCACCGGTTCGAGCGGCTGATCGAGCATGCGGCCCACGACTTCTTCGTACGGTGCGCCGAGATGGCCGCAGAATTGTTCCTCCCTCGCAAGGAGACCCTGAAGGGGATCCTCCTCGGCGGACCGGGCGCGACGAAGGAGTACTTCTACAAGGAAGGGTACCTGCATCACGAACTCCAGCAGAAGGTCGTTCAGCCGCTCTTCGACGTCGGATACACCGACGAGTACGGCCTCAAGGAGCTCGTCGAGAAGGCGTCGAGCACGCTCCACGGACTCGACATCACCGAGGAGAAGCGCCTGATCCAGCGGCTTCTCGGCGAGATCCGCAAGGGCGACAGCGGGCTCGCGGCCTACGGGGAAGCGGACGTGCAGCGGGCCCTCGAGCTCGGCTCCGTCGACACCCTCCTCGTCTCGGAGGGGCTCCGGCAGCGCCGGGTGACCTTCCGCTGCAGCGCCTGCCAGCAGGAGTTCGTCCGGACTCTCCCCGACGAGGCGGTCGACGCGGTCCTTGACGGCCCGTGCCCGAACTGCGGGCAGCGGACCGTCAACGAGGTCGCGTCGGAGGATTACGTGGAGGGCCTCTTCCGCCGGGCCGTCGCAGGGAACGCCTCGGTGCGACTCGTCTCGACCGAGAGCGAGGAAGGGGAGATGCTCGCGAAGGGGTTCCAGGGGATCGCCGCGATCCTTCGGTACCCGCTGCCGCCCCGACCGGCAGCGAGCCCGGCGACTAAGCCCGCGACGAGCTAGGCGCCGGCGTCACCAGAGATTGGAGAGCGGATCGTCCTCGGCGGGCGGGGGCCGCCGCACGCCCCCCGACCGGGTCGAGTCGGGCGGGGCCGCGGAGGCGGTCGCTCCCGGCGGGTAGAGGAGCGCGTTCGGGTAGGACGGAGGAGGAAGCCGCCGGCGCTCGGTGACGAGCACCGTGGCCACGACCGCGACGATCACGACGGCGACGATGCCGAGGAACACGCCGGGCACCCCGGCCCGGCCCCCCCCGGACCCCGAGGGGCAGGCGACCCCGGAGAGGAGGCAGTTCTGGTACGACTGCGCCTGCGCGACCGAAACGGGCGTGCCCTGCACGGGCGCCGTCGAGACCTGGTCGGAGTCGGCGGCGACCTCGTCGACGTTCGGCAGCGACGGGCCGGCGGGCAGCACCGAATTCACGGCGGGGTTGATCGCGCTCGAAGCGTAGAGCCACTCGGAGCCGCCGATCCCGAGGTGCGCAGGGTCGTCGGGTCGGACGTAGAGCGAGGTCATCTGAACGGTGGCGCCGCCCGTGTCATTGGATCCCCACGGGGAGCTCGCGCTCGATCCGAAGAGGTCGACGTCCTCGGGCACGAGGATGAACCCCTCCCGCGCCACGAACGGTCCGATGATGGTGAGCGAGACGTTGAGGTAGGGAACGCCGCCGAACGAGACGCTCCCGCCCGGACCGACGGAGACGCCCCCCAGGACGCTGACGTTCCCGGACGACTGGAGATCCCCCGAGACGCTCGAAGGTCCGATGTCGACGCTCCCCTTCGGGCCCGAGTAGTGGTAGTGGTAGCCGATCGACCAGGAGCCGCTCGCCATGAACGCGCTCGACGACGTCCAGTTCGAGGGGGCCGTCAGCTCGTTGGGCAACAGTCCGAGCGGGGTCGCGAAGGTGACGCTCGCGTCGGCGGAGACGTTCGCGTCGAGGAACGCGTCGCGGACGAGCCCGTTCGCCAGGTCCACGAGGCTGCCGTGGACCGTGGTGTGAGAATTGAGCAGGCCGATCGCGGAGACGTTCTGGCCGTTCTCCGAGACATTCGCCTCGGTCGTGAAGTTCGCCCAGGCATCGACCGACTCCCACGCATCGTGGACGACGGTGGCGGTGACGGTCGGTGCCCGGCAATCGGGGTAGCAGTACGTGACCTGAAGGTCGACGGCCATCGTGCGATTCGCCGACAGCTCGAACTCCGTGGACGTGAGATTCGTCTGATTCAGGATGACCGAATAGCCGTAGATCGCGCTGCCCTCGTACGTGTAGTGGCTCGAGCTGGTGCCCGAAAACGTCACGGTCTGGACCACCCCGTACGCCCACAGCGTGTACGTCGATCCCGGCGTCAGGTCGGCCGTGGGGGCCGCCGATGCGGCGGCGGGCAGCACGGTCACCAGAACCAGGGCCGAAACAATCACGATCGCGGCACCGGACGCACTGAGCCGAACCTTCATGACCGTGAACTCCCCAACCCGTGGCGCCGAGAATCATGCTGGCTGCGGAAGATAAACGAACGTGTGTCCGGGTACGCGTCCGCTTGGACCGCGTGCTAAGGCGTGACAACGGGGAGGGACGCTCCGAGTGCGGGCGCTGACGGACTCCGAGGCTCGGGTGATCGCGGTGCTGCTCGCCGCGCGACCGGATCGGGAGCGGGAGCGGCTCCACCAGATCGCCATCCCCCGCTCGACGTATCACGCCGTCCGCCGTCGGGCCTATGGCGAGGGGTGGCTCCGGGACCGGTACGTCCCCCACCCGTCGCCGCTCGGTCGACCCTTTGTCACTTTCCTGGTCGCCCGACCGTACGCGGACCGGTTGGAGGAGTTCACGCGCACCGTCTCCGCGAACGACGGGAACGTCGTACTTTGGTCCGGGGCCCAATTGTCGGTCGCCGTCTTCTTCCACCCGAGCGCTCCCGACGGAGCCCGGTTCGTCGCCAAGCTGGAGCGGGACCGGCTCCTAGCGTCCCCGCTGGTCCTCACGATCAGCGCGGACGGCCCGACCGTGCCCGTCTACTTCGATTTCGAGGGGCTCTGGTGCCACCTGGCGGGACTCGAGGGGACGCTCGCGTATCCCCACGGGCTCGGCGGCCAACTCGGCCTGCCGTCCGACGACGGGGAGCCGAGCGCCGGGCCGCTCTCCTCCCACCAGCAGTGGGCGATCGGGGAGCTCCTCCGACGCCCGTTCACCGCGGCGGAGCAGGGTCGAGGCGGCCATCTCGTCGGACCGTTCGGGCTACCGTTCTCCCAGCGGAGGGTGTTGGCCAAAGGTTGGATCACCCATCGCACGCTGCTCGAGCCGGCGCGCCTACCCGCGTACCAGGGTCGATCGGCGGACCAGGTGGTGCTCATCTCGGGAACCCCCAAACCCGGGGCCCGACCCGAGCTGCTCTTCTCGACCCTGACGCACGAGTGCCGGGTCTTCCCGTTCCTCTTTGTTGTGAACCCGAGCCGCTGGCTGCTGGGAGCCCTCGGCGGAGGGGCTCCCGGGACCTCTTCCGACCCGGACCGGCGCGCGGTGCTCCCGACGCTCCGGGAGTCGCTCGAAGGCATCGAGATCCTTCAGGAGGCGGCGACCGGCTTCAGCTCGCCGGTCGACCATCGATACGAGCGACTGCTGCTCCCCGCCCCGTCCGTCGGCCGGCAGCCGTAATACCGAAGCGCGGTTCGCCTCGCGCATGTCGGAATCCGCCGGAGCACGCCCGAGCGGGGCGGCCAGCTCCTCTCTCCGCTGGGCCGGGGTGCTGCTCGTAGTCGGCACCCTCGAGTTCGTGGTCGGGATGGTCGTCGCTCAGATCGGCTACGGGAGCGCCTACTCGCTCTCGAACAATCTGATCTCCGACCTCGGGGTCACGGCCTGTGGCGTCGTCGACGGCACGGGCCGGTACGCGTGCTCGCCCTGGTGGTACGTGTTCGACGGGACGCTCGTGGTCTTTGGCGCGATGATCACGGCGGGGTTGCTGCGCGCCCGGTCCGCGTTCGGACCCGCCCGGTTCGGATCGCTCGGCGCCGCCCTCCTCGTCGTGAACGCGCTCGGGGTGCTCGCGGCGGGGGCGATCCCGGAGAACGTCGGATACGCCGCGCATTCCGCCTTCGCGCTGATCGCGTTCGCGGCGGGCAGCGTCGGCCTGATCGTCGTCGCGATCGGGCTGTATCGGGCGCCGGAGTTCGGCCCCTCGTGGGCCGCCTACTCGACCGGATCGGGAGTCGTCGGGGTCATCGCGCTCGCCCTCTTCATCGGCGGGAACGACGTCGGACTCGGTGCCGGCGGGATGGAGCGCCTGATCGTCGCACCGATCCTACTCTGGTTCCTGCTCTGCGGGGCGCAACTGCTCCGGGCGAGCGTGCGGCCGGCGTCCGTCACGCCCTCGCCGTCGAAGCCCTGATATGTACGGCCGTGGGTCGTTCGCGGGGCGCGTAGCCTAGCTTGGATAGGGCATCGGGTTCCTAACCCGGGGGTCGAGGGTTCAAATCCCTCCGCGCCCGCCCCCGCGAGGCCACGGCCCCAATCTCGCCAAGGATCGCTCCGGTGAAGTTCGACCCTGCGGTCGACCTGCCCCTTCTCGACGTCGCCCTGCGCCTCGTCAATCCCACCCAGTTCTCCCTGGCCTCCCCCGCCGGAACTGGACTCAAACCCCTTCCGCCTCGGCTCAACTCGCGGCGACTATTCTACCATGACGATTAGCCGTACCAATTCTGCCGCTGGAGAAGCTTGAGGTTTGGCGAGGGCGGAAGCCTGTCGGCAAACACTGCCGACATGATCGCCATCTACTACTGGTCAGGCTCCGTCGTAAACGGAGTCCCCACCTGTACATAGGGGCCGGAAACTATTTCGTTGGACCCCGCAATTTCACAGTGGGTCATGCAAAAACCCACGGTTGACGTAGCCGGG
Organism: Thermoplasmata archaeon; assembly: GCA_035507575.1. GTDB lineage: Archaea > Thermoplasmatota > Thermoplasmata > Lutacidiplasmatales > UBA184 > Lutacidiplasma. The sequence continues at coordinate 12,746 of DATJNY010000012.1, forward strand.
ACGCGACGGTTGCCGGTTCTGGTAGTCGTTACCATCCTGGTCCTTGCGGGCCTACTCGGAGGATGGTACTGGCTTGAACGAGCCGGGAGTTCTCGAACGGCTCCGACCACCCGCGACGATGGCACTACTTTCTATCAGGCTCTCGCGAGCTTGAACTCGTCAGTGACGAACCAGAGCGGGGGGCCCTGGCTGATCTTCTCGGTGATGGGGATCGCAGCCGAGGAGTACTACAGCCCGAACGTGAAGGGGTACGTCAGCTTCAACAACAGCGCGCCGGTTAATGGGTGCCAGATGGCGTTGAACGGGCTGACCATGTTCAACGGGTCGATACCCGTTTTCGACGGAACGTTCAATTCGGGCACCGCTCCGTTTTGGCAACTCGCGTACTACTCGAGCACCAGCAAAGAGGTCTTAGTGGGAACGGATGTAATGGGAGCGCCGCAGCTCTTTACTCCGTTCGCACTCCAGAGCAATTGCACCAACGCGTGGGGAGACTTCGAGCTAGACCCTACGTACTGGACGAGTCAGATTTACTCCAATTCCTCCCTTCCTCCGAACAGCCCGATCGCGGCGCAGTCCGTGTGGAATAATGTCGACACCGGGTACCTTGACAGCCACTTGCCGCTGGTCGAACTTTTCACCTCCGGGCCCGCGATGCTGGCGGCCACGCAGGATCTACCCAACGGACGATTGGGAGTCGACTTTGTGAGCTGTGGGTTGGCCGGGTTCACCGGTTACGAGGGAGACTGGACCGCAGGCTACGGTATGACTTACTACTCCGGAGCGAACAAGAATGGCTCGTACCCGGGAGGGAGCGGATTCAACGCGACAGCTAACTGCTATCTGGGGAATACCGAGACAGTTTCCGGGGCGGTGGTCGGCTCCTACCAGCTGGTGCTCGCTAACGCTACGACCTCCGATGGGTCGAGCACCACCTGGGTAGACACTTCAACCGCGGTCGACTTCGCCTTGGCCAACGGAGGGGAGTACACCGACATGTGGGGACTCGCGAACTGGATGACGAGTTGGAATCTCCTCAATGGGTCGAGCGAGCACGCGTCGCTCGCGATCCCCGGGTGTCGGGCATGGGTACCGACGGTCAGCGACTGTGGGGCGACTGGCTCGGGGTGGTACGCAGTCATTCTGTCGGATAGCGGGGGTTGGCTCAACAGCTACGGTGCACTTCCGGGCGGAGGGACCGGGTGGTCAGAGCCGGTCACCGCTCTCGTGAGCCACCAGCAGGTAGTCATCGTAGTTCCCGACTCATGGAATCTCACGGGCGACGTTCTGTATCTGACATCTACCGTCTCCTCCGCCACCGTCGAGGGTTCACTCTCCCTCTGAGCACCTGATTGATGGCGGACACACCCGGGCAAGGATGGGTCGTCAACCTTGTTTTCACGGCGTGAGTCCCTATACCAAGAGGCCGATGCCTGCCAGAGTCAATATGACTCGACCGCGGGGGAACCGGCGGGGAGTTGACGTGCTACGCCGCAAGAAACATACGTGGCGTCGGAGATTTGGCCCGACGCATGGCCGCTGCCGATGAACAAACAAGCAACGTCGAGCAGCGACATAGGTGGTCTAGGGCGGAGATGTGGCGTCATCGCTCAGTTCTTCTCGTCGCCCTTCCGATACTGGGCGCATGTCTTGCCGTAGTCATTCTTGTGATACCCGCGCTCACGGGGGTGGGTATCGTGTACCACTCTACTTGCGCGCTTGGACCCGAAGTGGGCTTTCTGCCCAATTATCCGATACCCGCTGTCCTGGTGAACTCTCCCTACGGAGGTAGCGGCTGGGGCAACGGGACGGTCCCCATCACCTTTCCCGGGGCGACCAACGGCCCGCCCCCACAAGGGGTCTTTGCCGTCGGATTCGGTGCCGGGGCTCTCAATGGCGCGTCTCTCGGCGCGTTCTTTACGGTAAACGTCTCGATTTACTCGGTTCGAAACTCAACTGAGTTCGGCGCCGGAGAGAGCGTCACGTGCTCGCAAGGATATTCGATCCAGTTCGAGAACCCGAGCACATACGCCGAAGCGGGCGGTCAGATTATGGGAGCCAACAACACCTCGGATGCTCTCGAGCCCCGGTTCGCCACCTTCGATCCAGGGCTGGTCAACAGTTCCGACGTGTTACA
>DATJNY010000013.1:0-4446 GCA_035507575.1 Thermoplasmata archaeon
GGAACGACGACGGATTCAGGTTCGCGAGGCCGATGATCCGGGTCTTCTTCCCCGAGGCGCGAGTCGCCTCCAAGAAGTCGCGGAGGATCTCCAAGCGGCTACGGTATCGGCTGTCTCGGCGCAGCGTACGCAGCCCCCATCACCCGGACCCGCGCGCGCACGCGCGGGCAGCTGCAGCAGCTCCGACCATCTCCGCCTATAAGAGCGCTGTGTCGAGCTACGGTCAAAGAGTTCCCGGGGAGGGGCGTTCAAGCCCGGGTAGGGACCACCGGTCGGGCGCTACATTCGACGCTGGTTCCGTCGGAGGGCCTGGCTCGCGAGCACGAAGAGGACCACCGCGATGACGAGGAGCACCACTCCGCCCGCAATCGTCGGGCCGGCTTCGTAATAGATTTGATCGCCAAAACAGGCAGAATTATTGGCGACGCACGCGAGGATCTCGCCGAGGGATCCGGCGATTTCGAGCATGCCGATCGCGAGCAGCACGAGTCCGCCGGTCAGGTAGACGGCATGCGTGATCGCCGCCGCTACGGCGGATTCGCTCGCGGCGCCAGCCGTGTAGGGCGGAGGAGGGGGGCCTGCGTCCATGGTTCCGCAAAGGCCCGTCTGTGTATGAATCCGGCCACCCCTACCGATGCGATGGCACGAGCGGTACGGAGGCCGTTCGGGACGGGCTCAAATAAGGGCCTTCACCTCGTCCCCGCCGAGCGCGGATGAGGGTCGTGGTCTTCGGGGCGAGCGGCGCCATCGGCGGGTGTGTCACGCGAGAGTTGGTCCGCCGTGGGCACACCGTGAAGGTCGTCTCTCAGGTCGGCGCTCCGGCCTCGCCGCCGAAGGCCCCGCTGATTGGGGTGGTCGCCGAGGTCACCAATCCGTCGAGCGTGAGCGAGGCGGTGCGGGGGGCCGACGCGGTCATCTCCGCGATCGGCCCGCGAAAGGGGCAACCACCGAGTGTGCTCACGGCCGCCGCGCGGGGACTCCTCCACGGATTACATCAAGCGGGAGTCTCTCGCCTCGTCGTGGTCGGGGGCGCGGGGAGTTTGGAAGTCGCTCCGGGCGTGCAGTTGCTCGACACGCCGTCGTTTCCCCCCGAGGGAAAGCCGGTCGCCGAAGCGCACCGGGCCGCGCTCGAGATCTATCGCGCCGATCCCGAGATCGAGTGGACGGTCATCTCGCCCGCGGCGATCGTCGAGCCGGGCACCCGCTCCGGTCACTATCGGGCCGGAGCCGAGCAGCTGCTCGTCGACGGTCGTGGTGAAAGTCGCATCTCCACGGAGGACTACGCCGTGGCCGTCGTGGACGAGCTCGAAACTCCGCGTCACATTCGCCGCCGATTCGTCGTGGTCGCGGCATGAGCGCGAGCGATCCGGCGCGATGGGCTCTCGAGTGTCGGGATCTCGGGTTTTCCTGCGAGTGGCAAGTGCGCGCGACGTCCCCCGCCGAACTGGAGGCCCGATTCCGCGAGCATGCGAAGTGTGCCCACCCGACCGCCGATACCGGTGCGAGTCTCTCGGCGCGGATCGAGAGAGCGCGTCGGGCGCGGTAGTCGTCCTCGCGAACCGGACGGGCCCTCCCGCGCGGCGAGGCGCCGGGGTAAGCCTTTTCTGAATCGCTCGGGTCCGCCGGGTCGACCAACGGAGTACTGCCTCGTGCCGACGTTTGTGGACCCCGAAAAGTGCAAGGGTTGCATGCAATGCGTCGACCTTTGCCCGTCCGACATCATGCACATCGATCCCAACCAGGGCCGCGCGTACAACGTGGAGCCAGCGATGTGTTGGGAGTGCTTTGCCTGCGTCAAAGCCTGCCCCGAAGGCGCGATCGACGTGCGGGGGTACGCGGACTTTGCACCGCTGGGTCACCGCGTCGTGCCGAACCGAACTCCCGATCGTATCTACTGGACCATCCGGCTCCGCGACGGAACGGTGAAGGAGTTCTCGTTCCCCACTCGGAAGGGGAAGTGGGGTTCGATCGCGTCTCCCGCCCAGGAGCCGCTGCCTTCCGCCGACGCGATCTCCGGCGAGCTGCTCGCCTTCGAGCCCGACTACCTCGCGATCGACGCGCTGCCGACGCTCGGGGCCGGACCGTAGGAACCTCGGGATCGCCATGCCGGACGGGATCCCTCCGTCGCCGCAGGTCGTCGACTGCGACATCCTGATCGTCGGGGGAGGGTTCGCCGGCTGCGGCGCCGCATTCGAGGCCCGGTACTGGGGTCGCGACCTCAAGATCGTGCTCGTCGAGAAGGCGGCGATCGAGCGGAGCGGCGCCGTCGCGCAGGGATTGAGCGCGATCAACTGCTACATGGGGATGCGCTGGGGCGAGAATCGCCCCGAGGACTTCGTACGGTACGTCCGGAACGACCTGATGGGGCTTTCGCGCGAGGACCTCGTGTACGACGTCGCGCGTCATGTGGACTCCTCGGTCCACCTGTTCGAAGAGTGGGGCCTGCCGATCTTCACCGACCCGAAGACCGGCCGCTACGTGCGCGAGGGTCGCTGGCAGGTGATGATCCATGGGGAGTCGTACAAGCCGATCATCGCCGAGGCGGCGCGCGCCGCCGCCTCGCAGGTCGACGAGCACGTGATCATCACCCACCTGCTCCCGTCCGCCGCCGATCCGAAGCGCATCGCGGGGGCGGTCGGCTTCTCCGTCCGGGACGGGACGTTCCGGGTCTATCGGGCTCGCGCGGTGATCGTCGCCGCCGGGGGTGCCTCGCACCTGTTCCGCCCCCGTTCCGCCGGCGAGGGTTGGGGCCGGACGTGGTATCCGCCATGGTCGACGGGCTCGGCGTACGCCCTCCTGATCCGAGCCGGGGCGGAGATGACGCAGATGGAGAACCGACTCGTCGTCACCCGGTTCAAGGACGGGTACGGACCGGTCGGCGCCTTCTTCCTCTACCTGAAGGCGATCGCCACGAACGCCGCCGGCGAGAGCTACGAGACCACGCAGCGGGCCGCCTTGCGCGAACGGGTCGGTGCCTACGCGGACGCGACGCCGCTTCCGACCTGCCTCCGGAACGACCTGATGTTCCGGGAGATCCAGCAAGGCCGCGGCCCGATCCTCATGCACACGGAGCGGGCCCTCGACACGCCCGAGAAGGAGACCGTCGCCTGGGAGGCGTTCCTGAACATGACCGTCGGCCAGGCGGTCACCTGGGCCGCCCAGGGGACGGACCCGCGCACGCAGCCGGTGGAGCTGATCCTCTCCGAGCCGTACGTCCTCGGCTCCCACGCCGTCTGCGCCGGGGCATGGACGAGCGGCCCCGCCGACTTGAGCCCCGAGGACTACCGATGGGGGTACAACCGGATGACCACGATCGCCGGGCTCTTCGGAGCCGGAGACACCGTCGGCGGTTCTGCCCACAAGTTCTCGAGCGGTTCGTTCACCGAGGGCCGGCTGGCCGCGAAGGCGGCGATCCGGTTCGCGACCGACCATCCCGAGCGACCCGAGCCGGCACCGGCCGAGCTCGATCGACTGCGGGCCACGATCTTCGCGCCGCTCGCCCGCTACCTCGAGTCCCGGCCGAAGATCACGTCGGGGGTGGTCCACCCCGACCTGCTGTTCCCCGACCAGGCGCTCCACCGTCTCGAGAAGATCATGGACGAGTACGGGGGCGGGGTCAGCGCCAATTACGCGACGAGCGAACCGTTGCTCGCCCGAGGGCTGACCCAGCTCCGTCACCTGCGCGAGGACCTCGCCCATCTGGGGGCGAGCGATCTCCATCAGCTCGGCCGTTGCTGGGAGCTCGATCACCGGGTCTTGACGGCGGAAGCCGTGCTCCAGCACACGCGGTACCGCACCGAGACGCGCTGGCCCGGCTACTACTACCGCTCCGACTACCCGAAGGTCGACGACGAGCGGTGGCGGTGCTTCGTGAACTCGACGTACGACGCGGCGACCGGCACGTGGTCGCTCTTCACGCGACCCCTCCACGCCCTCGTCTAGGCGAGCTCAGAATCGGGCGATGCTCCCCGTCGCGAGCGCCCGGCGCTCGAAGTACTCCCAGAGCACGATCGCGAGGCCGAGCGAGATCGCGCCGGCGAGCGCGACGGCGAGCCAGAGGACGCCGAGCGTCCCGAGCGGGTCCCCCGCCGCCGCCGCCCGGACTGCGTCGAGGCCCCACGTGAGGGGCAGCCCGTACCCGACCCACTGGAGGACGGGCGGTAGCTGGGAGGTCGGGAAGTTGACGCCGGAGAGGAGAAGCCCGACGAACAGGAAGATGTTCCCCAGGATGATCGACGTACGCAGGTACAGGGCGACGCCGCCGAGGAGGAGGCCGAAGCCGACCATTGCGAACGCGGTGAGGGTGACCGAGACCGCGAGGCCGGGGATCGAGGACGGCGCGATCTGCACGCCGAACAGCACGACCGCGTAGAGGATGCCGGCGGAGACCGTCGCGAGCGAGATCAGGATCGGGATCATCCCGCGCCCGAAGTAGAGGGCGAACCG
>DATJNY010000014.1:0-2603 GCA_035507575.1 Thermoplasmata archaeon
ACCGTCCCGTGGAGTCCGTCCAATTCCACCCGGAGTCGTACCTCACGCCGGCCGGGCCGCGGTTGCTCCGGAACTTCCTCCGGGGGGTACGGCGATGAGCGCGACGCAGCTCGCCCGACTCCTCGATCCCCGGCCGCTGACGCGTGGGGAGATCCGATCGACCTTCGACGTCCTCACGGCGGTCCCGACCGGCGACGCCGAGCGAGCGGCGATGCTGATCGCCCTCTCGGCCCGAGGGGACCGGCCCGGCGAGGTCGTCGGTTTCGCCCGCGAGATGCGGCGACGGGCGGTTCCCTTCCCGGTGCCCGCGCGCGACCGGGCCATCGACTTGTGCGGCTCCGGCGGAGCGCGGGTGCCGTCCTACAACGTCTCGACCGCGGCCGCGCTCGTGGTCCGCGCCGCGGGCGTGCCGGTCGTAAAGCACGGAAACCGAAGTCGTCGCGTCTGCGGGTCGAGCGATCTCCTCGCGGCGCTGGGACTGCCGGTGATGACATCCCCCGCCTTCGCGAGGGCGAGTTACCGACGCTTCGGGATCGCCTTCCTCCACGCCCCGATCTTCCATCCGGCGACCGCCGCGGTCGCCCCCGTGCGGCTCGAGCTGGGGGTGCCGACGATCTTCAACCGCCTCGGACCACTCTCCAATCCCGCGCGACCGCGATACCAGGTTTCGGGGGCCGCCGATGAAGCGGGGGCGAGAGCCACCGCCGAGTTCCTTCGTGCGCTCGGAGTACGTCGTGGCCTAACGATGACGTCCGACGACGGATGCGACGAGTTCTCTCCGAGATCGCTCACCACGGCCTTCGTTTGGCGCGATGGGATCGCTGCTCGCCTCCGTCTACGACCGAGCGAGCTGCTCGACCGAGAGGACCGAACGGGCTCGTGGGGCCCCCTCCCGCCCCCCGCCGCCGCCGAAGAGCTCGAGCGCCTCCTCGCCGGCGGAGGCGGGGCGCGTCGGGGATCGATTCTGCTCACGGCGGGCGCCGGACTTTGGATCGCTGGACGAGCGCGAACCGTCGCCGCGGGCGTGGAGGCAGCGCGGATCGCGCTCGACTCCGGCGGCGCGGAATCGGTGCTCGCGCGCCTGCGGGATCTCGCACGCACCCTCCCGCGGAGCCAGGAGGAGTGAACGTGGGCTTCCTGGCCGAGATTCTCCCTGAGGTCCGTCGCCAGATCGAGGCTCCGACGTACCTCTCCGAGATCGAGCCCGCTACGTCCGCCCCGAGCTCGCTCGCCGGGTCGGTGCGCACCGCGCGGTCCGGCGCGCTCCTCGTCGAGTACAAGCGCGTCTCCCCCGGGTCGGACCGACCCGAGCTCCCCCAACGGAGCGTGCCGGAGTTTGCCCGCCTCACGGAGCGGGCTGGTATTGCCGGCTTTTCGTGCCTCGCGACGGGGCCCCGATTCAACGGGTCGCCCCGCGACGTCGCCGCGCTCGTGCTCGCCACGCGTCGCCCCGTGCTGTTCAAGGATTTCATCATCGATCCCATCCAACTGGACGCCGCCGCCCGCGCCGGGGCCTCGGCCGTGCTCCTCATCGCGCGCCTCGAGACCGGGGGACATCTCCGGACCCCGCTCGCGCGCCTCGCTCGGATGGCGCACGATCGCCATCTCGAGGTGGTGCTGGAATTCCACGATAGGACAGAATTAAGTCGGGCGGGGGACGTGGCCGCCGATATGTTCGGCGTCAACGTTCGGAATCTCGACACCCTCACGATGGAGCCCGAGGTGGCGGCCGATACGCTGCGCGCGGCGTCCGAGCTTCGGCCCCTTCTCGGACTGAGCGGCATACGGTCGCCGGACGACGCGCTGCGGTTCTGGTCGCTTGGGGTCGACGGGATCCTCGTCGGGAGCGCGGTGGCCCGCGCCGAAGACCCCGCGCGATTCCTGCGGTCGCTGCGCCGCGCCGAGGGAGGACGCCCCGCATGAAGACCTTCGTGAAATTCTGTGGACTGAAGGATGCGGAGGCGATCCACGAGGTCCCCGCCGGCGGAGCCGCCGGGTTCGTCATCGACGTGCCGAACTCCCCCCGGAACTTGACGCCCGAGCAGGCCAGCCAACTCATGGACGAGGTGCCGACGGAAGCCGAGGCGTGGGCGGTCGTGGTCCAACCCTCGGCCGAGCTGATCCACCGCCTGTTCGAGGAGGTCGGAGTCGACCGGATCCAGGTCTACGGTGCCGTGCCCGCCGGCCTCGAGTTCCTCGAGGTGCACCACCTCGTCCCGTCGATCGCGGTCGGCCCCCCTGGTGGTCAGCTCCCCGAGCCGACGGTCCCGCCGGCCGAGGATTACCCGCGCATCCATCTCGATGCCGCGGGCCAACCGCTCCCGGGCGGAAGCGGGGTCCGACCGGACTGGGAAGTCTGCGCCCGTATTGTCGACGCCCATCCGGGCCGCAAGTTCGTGCTGGCCGGGGGATTGAGCTCCGAGAACGCCGCGGATGCGCTCGCCACGGTGCGGCCGTGGGGCCTCGATGTCTCCTCGGGGATCGAGAGCGCGCCCGGTGTGAAGGATCTCGAGAAGATGCGCGCCTTCGTGCGCGCGGTCACGGAGTACGAATCCACGCATGCCTAGGCGCTTCGGCCGGTTCGGTGGGGCCTATGTGCCCGA
>DATJNY010000015.1:0-5344 GCA_035507575.1 Thermoplasmata archaeon
TCGTTGCTCCCGATGTCGAGGAACCGGGACCCGCTCGGCGGACGCACGACCTCGAGGAGGTCCGCCGCGAGAGCGCGGTAGTGTCGGGTCAGCGTCTCACCGGTCGGCACGTAGGAATAGTTCCGGTACACCCGGTTCGTCGCTTCCGGCGGGGCGGGATCGACGATCTGGACCAGATGGCACGCGGCACAGACGCCCATCACGAGCGGGTACTCGGCCTCGCCCGCGATCTCGGCCGGCGGCAGGAACGCGTTGCCGAGCGGCTGCGGACCGAGGTCGAGGAACCGGCGGACCGCGCCCGGCGTCCCGCACAACCGGCACGGCGTTCCGGCGGAGGGGTCCGGGGGCGACGACATGGTCCCTCCCGGACCTCCCTACGCCTTTAGCGCTTCGCGCGTCAGCGCCAGTTGAGGGTCTCGACGCCCCGCTCGTCGGGGAGCCACTCGAGCACCCGGGCGCCTCCCGCGATCGTGAGCAGGACCGCCCCCCCCGACCGCGTCGGTCGCGCGTCCGCCGTTCGGTGGAGGGCGAGCTCGGCGACCACCGCGGCCACGCGCTCCGGCGTCAGCTGACGGGTGGCGTCGTCGCGCCCGTAGAGCCGTCCTCTCATCTCCGTGGCCACTCCCGCCGGGCAGACGGTCGCAAAGAACACGCCGGAGTCCTTCTCCTCCTTGGCCGCGGCGAGCGTCCAGCTGAGGAGAGCCGACTTGCTCGCCGAGTAGCTCGCGAGCCCGGGGATCGGGGCGAGACCCGCGCGCGAGGCGAGGTTGACCACAGCTCCGCCGCCGGGGCTGGCCCGAAGGGCGGGGAGCAGTCGGCGCACGAGGGAGATCGGAGCGAGCACGTTCGTCACCAGGGTCCGGCGCGTGGTCTCCTCGCTCTCACGCTCGATCGGGGTCACCTGCTCCGACGCGAAGGCGGCGTTGTTCACGAGGATGTCGAGCCGTCCGAACCGGGTCGTGAGCGCCGCCAGGAACGGAGGGATCGCGTCGAGGTCCGCGAGATCGACCGGCGCGTGCCACACCTCCCCCGCACCCGGCCCCGACGGCTGGCGCGAGCAGGTGGCGACCTCGACGCCGTCGTCCGAGAGCCGACGCACGATCGCCCGGCCGATCCCGCGGCTTCCCCCCGTGACGAGCGCGACCCGTCGCGCGTCCCGCTCACCCGTCACGGTGCCCCCGGCGGGGACGGCGTCGGACGGAGCCCGAGCCCGGGGACGCCCTCGCCGCCCCGTCGTCCGCGGTCAGCAGTCGCTCGAGAAGGGGTCGGAGGTGGCGTCGGTGGGCCGGGTCCCGGTACGCGAATTCGAGGTTCGCCCGGAGCCACAGGTCGCGGTCTCCGATGTCGAACCGGACTCCATGGAACGTCGCGCCGTAGACCGGCTCGGTCTGCGCCAGCACGGCGAGCGCATCCGTGATCTGGAGCTCGCCCCGCGCGCCCGGCGCGATCCGGTCGATCGCGGCGTAGATCGAGGGCGTCAGCACGTAGGCGCCGGTCATGCCGAGACGGCTCGGCGTATCGCCGGTTTCGGGTTTCTCGAGGAGGCGCCGGCACCGGTAGAGCCCGGGTTCGACCTCGTCCCCCTCGACGATCCCGTAGTCGTGGACCTTGGCCTCCGGGACCGGCTCCACGGCGAGGACCGGGGCGTGGAGCTTCTCGTAGCGATCCCAGAGCTGCCGCAGGAGCGGGGGGTCGCAGACGTTGATCGTGTCCCCCAAGAGGACCCCGAACGGTTCCGAGCCCGTGTGCTGTCGGGCGAGACCGATCGCGTCCGCGAGGCCCCGCGGTTCGCGTTGTCGAATGAAATGGATCTGCGCCTTATGGACGAGTTCGGCGAGCGGTTCGAGCTCCGGGTGTCGATGGGACGGCTCGGACTCGGGGCTGAGATCGAAGTGGTCCTCGAGCGCCCGCTTCCCGCGCCCGGTGACGATCAGGATGTCGTCGGCGCCCGAGGCGACCGCCTCTTCGACGACGTACTGGATCACGGGCCGGTCCACTACGGGCAGCATCTCCTTCGGCTGGCTCTTCGTGGCGGGGTAGAATCGGGTGCCGAGACCGGCCGCCGGGATCACGACCTTCACGGGGCCTCCCCCTTTCGCGGTCGCACCGGCCGGGGCGGCGATGTCCCGGTCGTGAGTCCCCGCCCGAGGGCGAGCACGGTGAGCCCGGCGCGCCGCGCCACCCGGTCGGGGACCCCGCGCCGAAGATCCACGAGCAGCGGCCGACGCATGACCCGCGTCCACTCCGTCGGCCACACAAGGTACTCCGGCCACTCGGCCTGCAGGACCGCGACGTCGGCGCCCCGCACCGCCGCAGAGGGTGAACGGACCACGCGGAGCCGCCGTCGGATCGAGGGCGGCTGGTGAACCCACTCCCGGGCGAAGGTCGTGCGGGCTTGCGGATCGTGCGCGCGGACGCGAGCGCCTTCGACGACGAGCGCTTCCGCGATCGGCAGGGCCCGGGACTCGCGCACGTCGTCCGTACCGACCTTGAACGCGAGTCCGAGCAACGCGACCTGACGGCCCCGCAGACGACCCACGGCACGCCGGATCAGCTCGATCGCATGTCGGGTCTGCTCCGCGTTGATCGCCAGGGTGGCGCGCGGCAGCTCGGCCCCGACACCGAGCTCCGACCCGCGGTGCCCGAACGCCCGCAGATCCTTCGCAAAGCAGCTCCCCCCGAACCCCGGTCCCGCCCGGAGGAACTGGGGCCCGATCCGGGGATCCGCGCCAATCGCCGCCGCGACGCGGTCGACGTCCCCGCCCAGGCGTTCGGTCCATCGGGAGAGCTCGTTCGCGTAGGAGACCTTGAGCGCGAGGAATTCGTTCGACCCGTGCTTCACCAGTTCGGCTTCGCTGGGCGAGAGGGGGATGACCGGCGCCCGGAACCCGGCGTAGGCCCGGCGCACGACGCGTTCGGCCCGCCGATCCGATACCCCCAGCACGATGCGCGCCGGCTCGAGCGCATCGGCGATCATCCGCCCCTCGGAAAGGAACTCGGGATTGACCGCCACCCCGAGCTCGGCCGGGCCCTTCCCGCTTCCGCGTCGGAGGATCGGCTCGACGACCTCGGTCGTGACCCCGGGGACGACCGTGCTCTTCACGACCACGACCCGGTATCCCCGCACTCCGCGGAGCGCGGAGCCCAGCGCCGCCGCGGCGGCGCGCAACGGACGAAGATCGACCGCTCCGCTGCGCGCGGGAGGAGTGGCGACGCACAGGAAGATGCAGTCGCTCGAGGCGGCGACCTCCTCGATCGAATCGACCGCGCGGAACCGCCCCGAGCGGGTCTCGGCCCGGAGCAGTTCGGGGAGGCGGGGCTCCGCGTACGGGCTCGCGCCACGGCGTACGGCCGCGCGGACCCCGGGACGGATGTCGAACCCCGCCACCCGCCGCCCCCGGTGCGCGAAGGCGAGTCCGGTGGCGATGCCCATGTACCCGATGCCCACGATCCCGATCGCGGGGCCGGATCGTCGGGCGCTCACGGGTCGCTCGCGCCCTCCCTCGCTCGGGACCCGGGATCGGTCCGCACCGCCGGACCCGCCCGCATCTTCGACGGGGAGCGTCGCGGACGCTTTCATATCTTCCCCGCCCCCTCGGAGGTCGGTCCCGGCGGGCCGCGGAACGCTCATGCCACGCCGCGGTCCTCCTCCGCTCATGTCCGAGGACGGATCCGCGCACCTCGCGGATCGCTTGCGATTCGCGAGCCTGCCGTGCGAGAACTGCGGCAAGGTCACCGGGCATCGGATCCTGCGTTGGGACCGTGCCGGCTCCGGGTCGCGGGGGCGCCTGTCGGGGATCGCCCGGTGTCAGGAGTGCCGGTGGACCCACCCCTTCCAGCAGGTCCCGGCGACGTTCGTCGAGGTCGCGCTCGTCGTCTCGGAGGGGCCGCGCTCGACCCGGCGCCGACTGCGGATCCCGGCCCAGCGGCGGCTCGAGGTCGGTTCCGGGCTCCCGGAGAGCGACGCGGAGCTCCGGATCCGGCGGCTCGATGATCGGGCGGGCGACTCCGTCTCCGCGGCGCCCTCCGAGTCGGTCTCGACCATCTGGGCCACGGTGGTCGGCCCGCTCCGCGTGCCGGTGTCGATCGTGGAGCGGGCTCGGACGCGGCCGGCGCGGTGGGTCACGGACGCGGATACCGAGGTCGAGATCGGCGACGCGATCCGGGTCGACGCCGATTCCGTCGTCGTCGTGGGGATCCGCGCCGACGGCAAGACCTGGAAGTTGGCGGGGGACCGCTTCCGAGCGGAGGACGTCCAGCGTCTCTACGTGCGGCGCCGGGCGATGCCGCCCGCGGGGAGCAGCCCCTGGAGCCGGGTCCGCGTGAGGCCGAGTTCGCCCGTGAGCTCGACTTCGAGGGCGTCCCGCTCCCGCTCCGCTCCGGGGACGAGAACGACCCGGACCGTGCCCCGCGCCGCGATCGCGGCGGGCGGGGCGGCCGTCCAGAGCGTCGCGCCTTCGTAGTCGATCGTGCCGAGCGCGATCTCCGTCGGGAGGTCGTCGAGGACGTGCTTGGTCCCCTGGATCGCCCAGGCGCCCTTCGCGACGAACTCCCCGCTCGGGCCGGCCTTCGAGACCTGCTCCGCCGTCACCCAGAACGCCGAAGCCGAGGCGAGCCCCGCTCGCCAGGCCTTCGAGTAGACCACGGCCCACTGGCCGGCTTCGCGCAACGTCGCCTCGCCGATCGGGGGCCGGCCCGGTGCGGGATGCTTCACGATGACGCTCGCTGCGCCCTGCAGATCGGCGTGGACGTACCGGTCGTTGTCGCGCAGATGGCGGCGGACGATCTGGTCGTTCGACGACGCATCGCGGCCGGCGATCACGATCGCCCCTTCCGAACTGATGAACCAGCGGAACCGCTCGAACCAGTGCGTCTTCGAACGTACCGGGCGCTCGTCATCCGAGCGCGGTCGCGGGGAGCGAAGACTCCGAGCGGGAGACTCGAGGCGGCGCTCGGTCTCGGCGAGCGCGGTTCGGGCGCCGGCGAGCTTCGCCTGGAGGCGCTTCATTTCGGCGTAGAGCGCCTGGGCCGCCTCGCGCGGGGTCCCGTCCGTGCCGAGCGTCACCTCGTTCCCGTCGAGCACCAGCGAGAGCTTCCGCGCGACCGCACCGGATTGCCGCGCCGCATGGAGCGCGGCTTCGACCTCCGCATAGTGAGCGAAGATCGCCTCGGCCGAACGGCGAAGCCGCTCGATGGACGCGGTCAACTCCGCGATCGCTTCGGTCTGCTGACGCTGGAGTCGCTCTTGGCTGCGACGGAGGCGCTCGGCCTCCGCGGCTTCGGGCGAGGGGGGCACCACGACGAGCGTGCGGAAGTACGCGTGAGCGGCCTCCGAGAACGTCGC
>DATJNY010000016.1:0-2319 GCA_035507575.1 Thermoplasmata archaeon
GCCATCTACACGGCGCTGTCGCTCCTCGAACTCGCGGTCCTGACCCGGGTCCATCCGTTCCGGCCCCATTTCGTCGTGCCGCTCCTCGTCACCTCGGTGCCGGTGGCGGCGTTCCTCCTCTTCGTGCCGATCCACTACCCGCTGTGGAGCCTGCCGGTCGTCGCCCTCGGGATCGCGGCCCTGCTCGTGGTCGTGGTGCTACTCACCCGTAGCGTCGATGAGGGGGACCGTTTGCTCCTGGGAGCCGTGGAGGGACTCGTCGGCCGTCCGCTGCCCCTCCTCCGGCGGATCGGTCGGATCGGCGTCCCACCGCCGCACTCCTGATCCCCACGTGCGTCCCGGTCCCCCACGGGGGTGTTCCCGCACGTGATCGACCAGAAGGAGCACGACGCCCCCGGCGAGCAGGAAGAAGACGAACTCCGCGAGCGTATTCGCCGCGGTCGTCGCACCGGCGGCATCCACGATCGCGGTCACGACCAGGAGGGCCAGCGCGCCGGCGATCAGGTACCGGGAGTCCAGTCGGGCCCACTCCGAGTACACCATGTACGCCAGGAGGAGGGCGAGGAAGACGGGGACAAACGGGACGGCCACGCCCCGGTATTGTGGCGGCGTTCGTAAGCCGTGCGGGGGTCGTATAACCGTCCTCCGGCGCCACCTCGCGCGAAGCTCCCTCGGAAATGGTCAGGTTTATAGCGACCCCCGGCTCATCCCGAATCAGGCCCACCTTCCGTGCGCCGCCTTTGATGAGTTCGACCCCCCGTGCTGGCCGCATCGTCCCGATCGCGCTCGGCGTGGCGATGATCGCGGTCATCGTCGCCGCCGGCCTCGCCCCGAACACCGGTGCCGTGACCGCCCAGGGCAACTGCGAGTACGGCCAGTGCCCGGCCAATACTGGGATCCAGTGGTGGGTGTTCGCTGCCATCGCGATCGTCGTCGTCGCCGCCCTCGGGGCCGCCTTGATCCTCCTCCGCCGTCGCCGCACTCCGCCGATGGGCGGAGGTGCTCCGCCCGCGGCCGCCGGCCCGACCGGCCCCGCTGGAGGCGGCGCTCCTCCGACTCCGCCCGCCGCGGCTCCGGCCTACCTGGAGACCCCCGAGGACGTCGGAGCGACCCTCCCGTCCGTGCCGACCGCTCCGATGCCGAAGGTGCCACCGGCGTCCGCGGGCGCCGCAGCCGGGGGAGCCGCCGCAGGCAGCGCAGCCGCGGCCGGGGAGGGCGAGCCGGACATCGACTCGCTGATGGCCGAGCTCGACAAGATCTCCGGTGAAATCCTGAAGCGACCCAAGACGCCCGGCGACAAGAAACCCCCCGCCGACGACTAGGGGGCCTTGCGGGGGGTCCGACCCCGCTCCTTAATAGTCCGCCTCCGGTCGTACGCACGATGCCGTCCGAGGGGGAGCTTTCTGAGGAGGATCGACTGCTCGACGCCCTCCGGCGCGCGGTCGCGGAGGCCCCGGGCGGCGTCCGCGAGATCGAGGTCGGGATCGCTCTGTCGATCGCGCTCGGCCGCCGACGCCCCTCGGTGTCCTGCGGGGGGTGCAAGACCCCCCTCGACTTCGAGGGGATCCCCGCTCGGACCAACGCACGGCTGAGCGAACCGTTCCGACTGGTCTTCGACGGGTCGGTCGCGACGTGAGTCCGGATCGCGATCGCGGGAGGACCGCCCGAGGACGATGACGTTCTCCCTGTTCGGCAGCTTCGTCACGCTCATCACGACCCTCCTCACGGTCGTCGGGTTGCCCGGGCTGCTCGCGCTGATGGCCGTGGAGAGCTTTGGCCTCCCTCCGATCCCGAGCGAGGTGATCCTCCCGTTCGCCGGCTTCCTCGTCGCGGACGGCACCCTGCCGCTCGGGGGGACCATCGCCTTCGCCGTCGCGGGCGGACTCCTCGGGGCGTTCGCGGCGTACGCGGTTGGTCGGTGGTGGCGCTCCCGACTGGCCGGACTCGGCGTCGGGCAACTGCGGATCGAAGAGCGGGACCTCGAGCGGATGGATACGTGGTTCGCGCGGCGGGGCGAGATCACAGTCGCGGCCGCCCGCGTGATCCCGGGAGTACGGAGCTACATCAGCTACCCGGCGGGCACGGCGAAGATGAGCCCGGTGCGGTTCGGGCTCTACACGCTGGTCGGATCGCTGCCATGGACCCTCGCGCTCCTCTACGCCGGGATTGCGCTGGGGTCGCACTGGGACGTGGTGACGCACTACTTCTTCCCGATCGATGTCGCGATCGTGGTCCTCGTCATCCTCGGGGCCGCGTACCTCGCGCTCGTGGCGAACGGCACGCTCGAGCGCGGGTGGCCGCCCCGACGCAAGGCCCCCG
>DATJNY010000017.1:0-5426 GCA_035507575.1 Thermoplasmata archaeon
GCGACGGCCGGCACCGTGACAGGAGGAGCCGAACGAGCGATCGAGGGAGGTGGGTAGGCCGGCGAGGACGTAGCTCGCCGTGCCCATGTCCCCCGGGATGAGGACGGGCTGCCCGAACGGCCGGTACACGGCGGGCACCTCCTCGCGCCCGGCGGGGAAGGCGCGCGTCGCCCCCTTCCGGTGAACGAGCAGCGGGCGGCGCCCGCCGTCCACGGCGTGTTCCTCCACCTTCGCCATGTTGTGGGAGATGTCGTAGACGACCGAGAGGTCGAGATCCTCGGCCGACCGCTCGAAGACCGCGCCGAATGCCCGACGGACCGCGTCGGTGATCGCCTGACGGTTCGCCCACGCGAAGTTCGCCGCCGCCGCCATCGCGGCGAGATAGCGCTGGGCCCGCTCGGAGCCGATCGGCGCGCACGAGAGCTGGCGGTCGACGAGGGAGATCCCCTCGCCCGCGAGGTGCCGGTCCATCTCCTGGATGTAGTCCGTCGCGACCTGGTGCCCGAGGCCCCGCGAGCCGGTATGGAGCATCACCACGACCTGGCCCGTCGCGAGGCCGAGGACGGGCGCGAACGCCGCATCGAACACCTCGTCGACGACCTGGACCTCGAGGAAGTGATTGCCCGAGCCGAGGGTACCGAGCTGCTTCAGTCCCCGCTTCTTGGCCCCGTCGCTCACCGCGGCCGGGTCGGCGGGAGCGAGCCGGCCCTCCTCCTCCTGAACCGGGAGGTCGGCGGCGCGACCGAGTCCCTCCGCGACGGCCCAGCGGGCACCGCCGGCGAGCGCCTCGTCGATGCGCGCGGTCGTCAGCGGGTGACCGCCCTTCGACCCGACGCCCGAGGGGACCTCCCGGAACAGCCGCTCGATGAGCGCCGCCAGGCGCGGTCGCACGTCGTCGACCCGGAGGGAGGTCCGGATCAGACGGACGCCGCAGTTGATGTCGTAGCCGATCCCCCCCGGGGAGACGACGCCCTCCGCGAGGTCGAACGCGGCGACGCCCCCGACCGGAAAGCCGTACCCGAAGTGGATATCCGGCATCGCGAGCGCATGTCCCTGGATCCCCGGTAGGGTCGCGACGTTGGCGAGCTGCGCGAGGGACGGGTCGCCCGCGACCCCCTCCAGGAGGGCCGCGTTCGAGAACAGCCGGCCCGGCACGCGCATCCCCGGCACCGCGTCGGCCGGGATGTCGTAGGTGAACTCGTCCTGCTGGACGAGCGCCGGGACGTTCGGCATGGGGGGGCGCCAACCGCGGCCCGTATTATAGTCGCTCGCCGGCGAACCGGGCCCGCCGCCGAGGGGAGCCAAAGGAGATACGCGGCGAGGGACTCTCTTCGTCGGCCGCAGGTCGGCGATGCAACTCCGGACCCTGCTCACGATCCTCAATTTCGCTTCGATCGGGATCACGATCGTGATCCTGATCGAGTACCCGAGCCTCGCGCCCGACGTCTTCTACGTCCTCCTCGGTTGGATCTTCGGCAGCCTCGCGCTGATCTATTCGCCGTGGGCCGCGCGCCCCGTCACCGGGACCGCGCCGCCCCGGGGCCCGTCCGTCTCCGCCGACGTGCCCCTCGTCTCGCCGGCGAGCCCCCAGCACGCGAGCGCCCTCGGGTTCTGCCTGTACTGTGCGACCCCGATCGAGCCTGGCACCGCCCGCTGCCCGGCGTGCGGGCGGGCGCTCCCTCACTTCGCCTGAGCGTCGGAGGCGGGCGGGCCTTCGGCCGCCACGAAGAGCATCGGCTCCTTGGCTCGGGCGTTCGCGCCGGCGACGACGGCCAATCCCCGGACCACGCCCGCGACCGGGCTCGTGATCTCGTTCCGCATCTTCATCGCCTCGAGCACGAGCAGGACGTCACCGGCGGCGACCCGGTCCCCCTCGGCGACGCGGAGCTCGATCACCTTACCGGGCATCGGCGGCACGATTGGCGTCCCCGCGCGCGTCGGGGGCTTCGGGACGGCCGGCGGCGAAGTCGCGGCGGATACCGGGGCGCGGGGAGACCCCGGCGCACCGGGGTGCTCGAGCCCGCGTTCGATGGCGATCGTCCAGCGCTCGCCGTTCACGTCCACGGGACCCGGGGGCTCGGGGAAGTGCTCGGGCCAGTTCTCGACCACGACCCGCTCGCCCGCGATCTCGAGTTCGACGAGCGTCGCCTCGGAGCGGACGATCGTGACGGGGTAGCGCTGCCCGCCGAGAACGACCTCGCCGCCACCCGGAGGTATGTCCACGGTCGTCGACCTACCGTCCCGTTCGACGGTGACTCGCATCGATCCACCTCCGCTGGTTCTGCAATCGGGCGCGCCCCTCGTGCGCCCAGGGAGAGACCCCGCCCGCGGACCCTCCCGGGACCGATGAGGGGCTGGGCGGCGGGGCCGGTGCGCGGAGCGCTCCGACGACGCCCAGCGCGGCGCTCGTGAGCACGTCCGAGTTCAGCCCCCGGTCGATCGCGCCGCGGTACGACTTGTACACCGCCGGGAAGAGCGCGTACGAGAGCGCCTCGGCCGTGTCCGCGGCCGGAACGAGGAGGCGGACCTCACCGAGCATCTTCTCGAACTCCGGCGGGAGGAGGTCCGCGGGACGACCGGTGATCGCGCTCCCGCCGCCCTCGAAGACCTTGCGGCGGAGCTCCGGATCGATCGGGGCGGGTGGCGTCCCGTAGAGACCCCCCACGTAATCCCGGACCTCCTTCGTGATCTGCCGGTACCGGCCGCCGGTGAGGACGTTCAGGACCGCCTGGATCCCGACGATCTGGCTGGTCGGCGTGACGAGCGGCGGGTACCCGAGGTCCGCGCGCACGCGCGGGACCTCCGCGAGCACCTCCGTGAGTCGGCCAAGCGCCTCCTGCTCCTGAAGCTGGGAGAGGAGGTTCGATAGCATTCCTCCCGGAACCTGATGGGTGAGGATCCCCGGATCGGTCTGGAGGGAACGCAGGTTGAGCAGCGGCCGGTACCGGTCGAGGACCGTCGAGAAATACCCCGCCAGGTCGGCGAGCGCCTCGAGATCGAGCTTCGGGTCGAGCGCGGTATGCCGCATCGCCCCGACGAGGGTCTCCGTCGGGGGCTGCGAGGCGCCCCCCGAGAACGGGCTCAGCGCGCTGTCGACCGCGGTGGCGCCGGCCTCCGCGACGGCGAGGCAGGTCATCGTCGACATGCCGCTCGACGAATGCGTATGGACGACGACCGGTAGGCCGACGTCCCGGACGAGCGCCCGGACGAGGGCGGCGCCTTCGGTCGGGGGCAGGAACCCCGCCATGTCCTTCACGCACAGCTCGTCCGCGCCCATCGCGGCGAGCCGCTTTCCGAGCTCCACGAACGCGGGGAGCGTGTGGACGGGGGATTGCGTGTAGCAGATCGTCGCCTGGGCGCGCGCGCCGGTCCGCTTCACGGCGTCGAGCGCGACCTCCATGTTCCGAGGGTCGTTGAGCGCGTCGAAGACCCGGAAGATGTCGATCCCCTGGCGCGCCGACTCGTCGACGAACTGGCGGACCACGTCGTCGGGGTAATGGCGGTAGCCGACGAGATTCTGGCCCCGGAGCAGCATCTGCAGCGGCGTCCGGGGCATCGCCTTCTTCAGGAGGCGGAGTCGCTCCCACGGGTCCTCCCGCAGGAACCGCAGGCTGACGTCAAACGTCGCGCCGCCCCAGACCTCGAGCGAACGGTACCCGATCGCGTCGAGGCGCTCCGCCGCGGGCAGCATGTCCCGCGTCCGCATCCGCGTCGCGATCAGCGACTGGTGGCCGTCGCGCAGGACGGTCTCGGTGATCCCGACCATCGGCGCCGATCCGTCCTAGAGCGGGAGGTTCCCGTGCTTTCGGGGCGGTCGGTCGTCGCGCTTCGAGGCGAGCATCTTCAATCCGGCCACGAGTCGGGCCCGGGTCTCGGCAGGGTCGATCACGTCGTCGATGTACCCGCGCTCCGCGGCGAGGTACGGGTTGAGGAACTCCTGCCGGTACTCCGCCGCGAGCTTCTCCCGCAGCGCGGCACGCGCCGCCTCGGGCGTCGCGTCGAGATCGCGGCGGTAGAGGATGTTCACGGCGCCGTCGGCCCCCATGACCGCGATCTCGGCGGTCGGCCAGGCGAGGTTCAGGTCGCCACCGAGATGCTTCGAACACATCACGTCGTACGCACCGCCGTACGCCTTGCGCAGGATCACCGTGAGGAGCGGGACCGTCGCCTCCGCGTACGCGTAGAGCAGCTTCGCGCCGTGGCGGATGATCCCGCCGTGCTCCTGCGCCGTTCCGGGCAGGAACCCCGGGACGTCGACGAACGTGAGGAGAGGGAGGTTGAAGGCGTCGCAGAAGCGTACGAACCGCGCGGCCTTGGTCGACGCGTTGATGTCCAGCGTGCCGGCGAGGGCGCTCGGGTTGTTCGCGACGACCCCGACCGGTCGGCCCGCGAGGCGCGCGAAGCCGACCACGATGTTCGGGGCCCACTCGCGCTGGACCTCGAGGAGCGTCTCCGGGTCGAGGACCCGGGCGATCACCTCGTGGACGTCGTACGGCGCGTTCGCGTCCTCGGGGACGAGGCGGACGAGTTCCGCCGCGGCCGTGTCCGGGGGCGCGTTCGCCGGAGCGGTCGGAGGCTCCTCGAGATTGTTGAGCGGTAGGTACGCGAGCAGGTGGCGGGCGAGCGCGAGCGCGTCGGCGTCGGAGTTCGCGGTGAAGTGGGAGACGCCGCTCAGCTGGGCGTGGGCGTCGGCGCCGCCCAGCGCGTCCATCGTGACCTCCTCGCCGGTCACGGCGCGGACCACGTCCGGGCCGGTGATGAACATCTGGCCCGTCCCCTCCGCCATGATCACGAAGTCGGTGATCGCCGGCGAGTAGACCGCCCCTCCGGCGCACGGGCCGAGGATCAGCGAGATCTGGGGGACGACGCCCGAGAGCGTGACGTTCCGGAAGAACACCTCGCCGTAGCCGCCGAGGCTCATCACCCCCTCCTGGATCCGGGCCCCGCCGGAGTCGTTGAGCCCGACGATCGGCACGCCCGCCTTCCGGGCGGTCTCCATGATCTTCACGATCTTCATCGCGTGCGCTTCCCCGAGGGCGCCGCCGAACACCGTCGCGTCCTGGGCGAAGGCGCAGACAGGGCGTCCGTCGACCTCCCCCCAACCGGTGACGACCCCGTCTCCCGGGGGGCGACGGTCGGCGAGCCCGAACTTCTCGACGCGGTGGGTCACGAACGGATCGATCTCGGTGAACGTACCGGGATCGAAGAACGCCTCGAGCCGCTCGCGCGCGGTCATCTTCCCCGCCGCGCGATGCTTCTCGACGCGGTCCGCGCCCCCGCCCTCGCGGGCCTTCCGCTTCAGGACCGACCAGCGGTCGAACGCCTCGCTCATGCGACCCCGTCTACGCGAACCTCGCCAGTTCTTATGGCCACCCTTTCCGCCCCCTGCTGGAGCAGGAGCTCCCCGGACGGACCGAGGCCCAGGA
>DATJNY010000018.1:0-10024 GCA_035507575.1 Thermoplasmata archaeon
CGCTCGCCCCGATCGACCTTCGACGCGATCGGCTACCCCGGCCAGCCGCCGTTCACGCGGGGGATCCATCCGACGATGTACCGCGGCCGGGTCTGGTCGATGCGGATGTTCTCGGGCTTCGGGTCCCCCGAGGACACGAACCGTCGCTTCCACTACCTCCTGAAGCACGGGGAGTCGGGGCTCTCGATCGCCTTCGACGATCCGACGCTCTACGGGATCGACGCGGACGACCCCGAAGCGCTCGGCGAGGTCGGCAAGTGCGGCGTGAACGTCGGGTCCTTGGCCGACATGCGGCGACTGCTCGAGGGGATCCCCCTCGCGGAGGTCACGACGAGCATGACGATCAACGCCCCGGCGAACATCGTCTGGGGGATGTACCTCCTGGCCGGCGCGGCGACGGGGGCCGCGCCCTCCCGCCTCGGGGGGACGACGCAGAACGACATCCTGAAGGAGTACATCGCCCAGAAGGAGTTCCTCTATCCGCCCCGTCCCGCGCTCCGCCTCGTCACGGACACCATCGAGTACGCCACGCGGCACACGCCGCGCTGGAATCCGGTCTCGATCTCGGGATACCACATCCGCGAGGCCGGGTCGACCGCCGTGCAGGAGCTCGCGTTCACGCTGGCGGACGGCCGCGCGTACGTGGGGGAGGCGATCCAGCGGGGCCTCGACGTCGACACGTTCGCGCCGCGGCTCTCCTTCTTCTTCAATTCGCACAACGACTTCTTCGAGGAGATCGCCAAGTTCCGCGCCGCGCGCCGCCTGTGGGCGCGCGTGATGCGGGAGGAGTTCGGCGCGAAGAAGGAGCGCTCGCTCTGGCTGCGCTTCCACACCCAGACCGCCGGGTGCTCGTGCACGGCCCAGCAGCCCGAGCTCAACATCGTGCGCACGACGATCCAGGCGCTCGCCGGGGTGCTCGGAGGTACGCAGTCGCTGCACACGAACTCCTACGACGAGGCGCTCCAGCTCCCCAGCGAGGACGCCGTGCGGATCGCGTTGCGGACGCAGCAGATCCTCGCGACGGAGTCCGGCGTCGTCGACTCCGTCGATCCGTTCGCCGGCAGCTACTACGTCGAGTGGCTCACCGACACGATGGAGGCGGAGGCGCAGAAGTACTTCGACCAGATCGATGCGATCGGCGGGGTCGTCCCGGCGATCGAGCGCGGCTTCTTCCAGCGAGAGATCCAGGACGCGTCGTTCCGCTACCAGCGGGCGGTCGAGACGGGCGCCGAGAAGGTCGTCGGGGTCAACGCCTACACGGTCGACGCGCCGGTGAAGGTCCCCCGCCTGAAGGTCTCCGAGGAAGCCCGGCGGCGGCAGTCCCGGCGCCTGAAGCGCCTGCGCGCGGACCGGGACCGCTCCCGCTGGACCGCCGCCCTCGATCGCCTGCGGCGGGTCGCCGCCACCGAATCCGAGAACACGATGCCCGCGGTCCTCGGCGCGCTGCGGGCCGACGCGACGCTCGGGGAGATCGTGCGCGCGTTCCAGGACGTCTACGGCCGCTACCGCGAGCGGTCGATGTATTGAGCCCGTGCCGGGGCGCCGAACGACCATGACGAGCCGCACCGTCCGGGAACCGAAGCCCGAACTCCGCGACGCCTATCGCGCCACGCTCGGCGGACTGTACCGACGGCGACGTTTCGGCCTGCAGCCAGGCCTCGAGGTGATCCGGGCGCTGCTCGACGGGCTCGGGAACCCGGAGCGGTCGTTCCCAGCGGTGCACATCACCGGCAGCAAGGGGAAGGGGTCCGTCGCGGCGATGACGCAAGCGATCCTCACCGCCCACGGGTTCCGCACCGGCCTCTACACCTCCCCGCATCTCGAGAGCTACCGGGAGCGCATGCGCCTCGACGGGGCGTGGATCCCGCCCGAAGCCGTCGTGGAGGGCGTCGCCCGGGTGGACCGGCTCGCGGCCGAGCTCGAGGCCGCCGGCGCGATTCCCCACGCCCCGACGTTCTTCGAGGTCACGACCGCGCTCGCCTTCGACTGGTTCGCGCGCGAGCGGGTCGACGCCGCGGTCGTCGAGGTCGGGATCGGGGGCCGGCTCGACGCGACGAACGTGCTCGCGAGCCGGGTGGGGGTGATCACGACGATCGAGCTCGAGCACACCGACGTGCTCGGCTCGACCGTCGGGGCGATCGCCCGGGAGAAGTCCGGCATCTTCCACCGGGGGATGACGGGGATCCTGGGGGAACTGCCCGCCGAGGCCCGGTCCGTCGCGGAAACCGTCGCCGGTGCCGACGGCGTTCCGCTCTGGCACCTCGGGAGCGAAGTGCGGGTGGACGCCCGCGCGCTCTCGGAGGACGGCCAGCGGTTCGACGTGCGGGTGCCGGGCCGCGCCTTCCCCGGCCTCGCCATCCCCCTCCATGGTCGCTTCCAACCCGGGAACGCCGCGCTCGCCGTCGCCGCCGCGGTCCGGTTCATGGACGCCGCCGACCGGCCGCTCGATCCGACCCGGGTCCGCGCGGGGCTCGCCCACGTCGTCTGGCCCGGCCGCCTCGAGCGGATCGGCCGCCGTCCCGAGCTCCTGTACGACGTGGCGCACACCCCGGAGAGCGCGCGGCTGGTCGCGCAGAGCTTGGCCGAGATGTATCCGCTCGCGGACCCGGCGGCCAGCGCGATCGTCTTCGGCTCGTTGCAAGGGAAGGACGTGGCGAAGATCCTCGACGCGCTCGCCCCGCTGGCCCGCACGATCGTGCTCGTCCCCGTGCTGTCCGCGCGCGGGGCGCCTCCGACGGAGCTGCGACCCCACGCCGTCGGGCGGTTCCCCCGGATCGTGATCGCCCGGAGCGGGACCGAAGCGGTCCGCTTGGCGCGCGCGGCCACGACCGTCGACGGGCTCACGCTCGTCGTCGGGAGCGACTACCTCGTCGGCGAGCTCCTCCGCGAGGCGCACGGCGGCAACGACGAGCCCGATCTCTCCGACCCCGGACTCGGTCCCCCGCCGAGCGCCGCCCGTTCGCCGTCCGGGCGGGAGGGCGCTTCGCGATGACCCCCGGCCGACCGTTCGACTGGGTCGCCGTGCTCGATCGCCTCTCGGAGTTCTACCGGACCGGCGACTGGCGCACCCCGTACCTGCGCGATCACGCCGAGGACCCGTTCCAGGTGATGATCGGCACGATCCTCTCCCAGCGGACCCGCGACGAGCAGACCGACGTGGCGAGCGCGCGGCTCTTCGCGCGCTTCCCCGACGCCCCGCGGCTCGCCGCCGCGCGGCCGTCCGAGATCGAGCCGCTGATCCGGGCGATCGGCTTCTACCACACGAAGGCCCGCACGATCCGCTCGTGCGCCCGCGAGCTCCTCGCCCGCTTCGACGGGGTCGTGCCGCGCGACTTCGAGGCGCTCACGAGCCTCCCCGGCGTGGGGCCGAAGACGGCGAACTGCGTGCTCGTTTTCGGCTACGGCATTCCCGCGATCCCGGTCGACACCCACGTCCACCGCATCGCAAACCGGCTCGGGGTCGTCCGGACGGAGCGCCCCGAGGAGACCGAGGCGCGGCTCCGCGAGGTGCTGCCGCGCGAGTACTGGATCCCGATCAATCCGCTCCTCGTCCAGCACGGGCAGAACGTCTGTCGCCCGATCGGACCGCGTTGCCCCGTCTGTCCGATCGCGGACCTGTGCGCGACGGGGCGCGCGCTCAGCGCGGGGCGGGACCCGCCGCGCCCGGAGGACCGTCCGCGGGGCCGGCGGCGGGGGTCGGCGGCAGGAGAACGAGCAGCGCCACGGCGGCCAGCATCGCGACGACGAGGAACTCCCACGCCACCGCGTAGGAGCGGATCGCGACAACCCAGCCGAAGAGGAGCGCGACGAGCGCCCCGCCGCTCAGCTGGATCGAGTTGAACAGTCCGATCGCGAGCGGGATCTCCTCGGCCGGCAGACCCCGCCAGGAGTGGGGGACGACGTACATCACGGCGTAGATGAAGCCGTAGCCGAAGGAGAACGCGATCCCGATCGCGATCGCCGCGGCGAGCCCGGCCCACGGCAGCGCGGCGAGCACCGCGGCGGCGGCGATCGTCGCCACGAGGAACTGGGTGCGATGGTTCCGGAACCGCTCCGCGATCGAGCCGCCGACGGGGCCTCCGAACGTGCTCGGGAAGACGAACATCATCCCCACGAGCCCTGCGAGGAGGATCGACCACCCCTGCACCGCCTCGCCGAACGGCACGATGAACTGCCCCGTCGCGAACGATGCGCCCTCGACCCCGACGAAGGCGAAGCCGATCACCCACACCGCCCGGAGACGCAGCGCCCCCGGCCACGTCCGGCCCCGGAGGAGGGGCGGCGGAGGGGCGCCGGCCGCGCGAGGGATGGCGAGGAGGGCCGCCACTGCGAGGGCGCCGAGCGCGATCCCACCGACGGCGAGCGCGCCGCGCCATCCGATCTCAGGGAGGAGCAGCGAGCTCCCCACGATGCCGAGCGCGGCGCCCGTGCTGAACGCCGAGCTGAACGTCCCGACCGGAAGCCCGCGTCGGCCCTGGGGGTAGAGGCTCGCCACGAGCCCGATCGCGGGCGAGAAGAACAGCGCCGCCCCGACTCCCGCCGCGAGGCGGAGCGCGAGCAGCACGACGAACGTCGGTGCGAATGCGCTCGCGAGCCCCGTCGTCGCGAGGAGCGCCACCCCGGCGATCGAGACGTTACGGGCCCCGTAGCGGAGCGCGAGGAATCCCGCCGGAACCTGGAGGAGGCCCGCCCCCACCAGGAACATCGCGACGAGGAGCCCGAGCTGGGCGGGCCCGACCCCGAAGGTGGCGCCGATCGCCGGCAGCGCCGGGCCGGTGTCGAACCAGTTGTACGCGTACCCGATCCGCAACGCGATCAGGAGGACCGTGGACCGGCGCACCGCCGACGGGGAGATCGTGACGATCCCGGACGCCTCCCCCTCCACTGATCCGCCTCGCCGTCCCGGCCGCCCCGCGCCGCCGGTGCGGGGCCGCATTTACCCGAACGGCTTAAGGGCCGGGGGACCTCGGACGGCCGTCATGGACTCCTCGGAATACGATCTCCCGTTCTTCCATCGGGCCGGTTTCCACCGCCGGTCCTGCGTCGTCTGCGGTTCGGCGTTCTGGACGCTGGGGGACCACGACCGGTGCCAGGAAGCGCCCTGCCGCGACTACGGGTTCCTCGGGCACCCCGGCTTTTCCCGTCCGCTCGCGGTCGGGGCGATGCGGGAGGCGTATCTCGGCTTCTTCGAGCATCGGGGGCATACGCGCATCCGCCGGTACCCGACGGTCGCCCGGTGGCGCAACGACGTGTTCTTCACCCAGGCATCGATCTACGACTTCCAGCCGTGGGTCACGAGTGGGGCGATCCCGCCCCCCGCCAACCCGCTCACGATCAGCCAGCCGGTGCTGCGGTTCATCGACCTCGAGGAGGTCGGCCGCAGCGGCCGGCACTTCACGCTGTTCGAGATGATGGCCCACCACGCGTTCAACCGGCCCGACCACGAGGTCTACTTCAAGGACCGTACCACCGAGCTCTGTCACGAGCTGCTCACGGAGGAGCTCGGCGCCGACCCGCGAGGGATCACGTACAAGGAAGAGGTCTGGGAGGGCGGGGGGAACCTCGGCCCGTCGCTGAGCGTCGGCCTCCTCGGTCTCGAGCTCGCGACCCTCGTCTTCATGGAGTACGTCCGCGACGGCGAGACGCTCCGGCCGATGCCCCTCACGGTCGTGGATACCGGCTACGGTCTCGAGCGGTTCACGTGGATGAGCCAGGGCACGAAGACCGCCTACGAGGCCGTCTTCGGGGCCGCGTACGACGAACTGCGGCGGACGTTCCCGGCGCGCGAGGCGGCGATCTTGATCGATCACGCGCGGGCGCTGAACTTCCTGCTCACGGACGGGGTCGTCCCGTCGAACAGCAAGGAGGGGTACTTCGCCCGGCTGCTCCTGCGACGATCGATCCGGATCCTCGGGCGCGTGCCGGAAGCCCCGGACCTCCTCGCGATCCTCGATGCCTCGGCGCGCGAGATCGCGCACGCCTTCCCCGAGGTCGGCGCCCATCGCGACGACCTCCACCGCGTCGTCACCGCCGAGGCCGAGAAATTCGCCGAGGCGATCGAGCGGGCGCGCGGGACGATCCGCCGGCAGGACGAGCGCGTTCGGGCGTCCGGCGGCCGCGTGGGCGCGAACGACCTGCTGCAATGGTACGACTCCCTCGGGATCCCTCCCGATCTCGCCGTCGAGGAGCTGAAGGATCCCCCGCCGATCCCCGACGATTTCTACGCGCGCGTTGCCGCGCGCCACGAGAACGAGACCCCCACGAACGACTATGTCGACATGTCCGCGGGGCTCCCGGAGCCGCCGGCCGGAACCCCGTCGAGCGAGGTCCTCTACTATCTGGACCCGTACACGCTCGCGTTCGACGCCCACGTCGTCTGGAGCTCGGGCCCGTTCGTCGTGCTGGATCGGACGTACTTCTATCCCACCGGCGGAGGCCAGGTCACCGACACCGGCCATCTCGGGGATCTCGAGGTCGTGGAGGTCGCCCGGAAGGGACCGTGGGTGCTCCACCGGCTCGAGCGGCCGTCGCCGTTCCGCGCGGGGGAGCGCGTCCACGGCCGGATCGACGCCGCGCGACGCATGCAACTGATGCAGCACCACACCGCGACCCACATGCTCAACGGGGCGCTGCGGGAGGTGCTGGGTCCGCACGTCTGGCAGGCCGGGGCGTACAAGGGCACCGAGTCGGCCCGGATCGACATCACGCACTACCGGCCGCTCTCGCGCGACGAGCTCCGCAAGGTCGAGCGCCGGGTCAACGAGGTCGTCCGGGAGGACCGGCCGGTCAAGAGCTACTTCGAGCCGAGGAACGAGGCCGAGAAGCGCTTCGGCTTCACGCTCTACCAGGGCGGCGCGGTGCCCGGCAAGGAGCTGCGGATCGTCGAGATCGAGGGGTTCGACGTGGAGGCGTGCGGAGGCACGCACTGCACCCACACGAGCGAGGTCGGGGCGATCGCGCTCATGGACGTGGAACGGATCCAGGACGGAGTGGTGCGCCTCACCTACGCGAGCGGGGAGCGCGCCCTCGACCTGCGCGACGAGCACGAGCAGATCCTGAAGGAGGCGTCCCGTCGCCTCGGCGTCCCCGTCCCCCAGCTCCCCGACGGCATCGATCGGCTGCTCGCGGAGATCGAGGAATCCCGGAAGGAGTCGAAGGCGCGCCGCAAGGAGGACCTCGGGGCGACCGCGGCCCGGCTCCTCGCGGACCCGTCCGCGACGGAACGGGTCGGGGCGACCACGATCGTCAGTGCGGCGCTCGAGCTCGGTCGGGAGGATCTGATGGAGCTCTCCCGGCTGCTCACGAAGGAGCCGGAGCGCGTCGCGGTGCTCTCGGGCGAGGCGGAGGGTCGCGGCACGCTGTTCGTCGGCTCGACGTCGGGCCGCGTCGCGGCGAACGACGTCCTGCGGGCGGCCCTTCCGACGTTCGGCGGGAAGGGCGGCGGCAACCCGGCGGCGGCGACCGCCGTCGGGGAGCCGGGCGCTCCGCTCGCGGAGGCCCGGACCGCGGCCCGCGAGGCGGCCCGCCGAGCGGCCGCCTGAAGCTCCGGGCGCCTGCAGTCGAAGAGAAACCTTTACCTTCCTATCGCGTCCATGACAGAGCCACGGCACGGAACGGCTCATCGGGTACCGGTAGCCCCCGTGGCGAGACTCCAGCCTCCAGCACCATGACTGCGAACGAAGGAAGCACGGTCGGGGGGATCCCCCCCGAAGTCATCGCGTTCCTGAGCGGCAAGGGCGGTCGATCGCTGATCGTCAAGGGCGGCGCCGGCTCGGGGAAGACGACGTTCGGGCTCGAGCTGCTGGAGCGCGTCGGTCAGCCGAATCGATCGTACTACCTCTCGACGCGCGTCGGCGACGAGGCACTCTACCGCCAGTTCCCGTGGCTCAAGGCGACCGAGATGCGCTCGCGCGTCCTCGACGCGGCGAAGCTGTTCCTCGACGCGATCCAGGCCGGCGGGAAGAACCGCGAGCCCGAACTCCCCGAGGCCGAGCAGCGGAAGGTCCGGGCGGGCCGCGAGGTGCTCGGGAGCTTCGGCCAGGAACGCGGACCCCCGACCCGCGTCGACCGCGCGCACCTGCAGGCGCTCTTGAAGCGCAGCCCGATGCCCGAGGTCGAGAACGTCTACAACCGGATCGAGAAGGCGCTCCCGGAGAAGTCCCTGCTCGTCATCGATTCCCTCGAGGGTGTGACCCACAAGTACGGTCTCGAGATGGAAGAGTTCGTGATGGCCCTCCAGAAGGACCTGGTCGAGGGATCCAGCACGGACGTCGTCATGATCCTGGAAAAGCCCGAAGCGGGCGGGATCGAGTACCTCGTGGATGGGCTGATCTCGATCCAGCGGGAAGAACTCGACGAGCGCCGAGTCCGCCACCTCCGGCTCGAGAAGCTCCGGGCGACGAACATCGGGCGCGCCCGGTACGCGGTCACGCTCAACGGCGGGCGGTTCGAGGCGCTCGGCATCGCCCCGAACTCCGGGACCGGGAGCGCGTCCGGCAGCTGGAAGCCGATCGGCGACCCCGAGCGGTACTACTCGACGGGGATCCCCGACTTCGACAAGCTGCTCGGAGGCGGGTTCCGCCGGGGCAGCTTCAACGCCTTCGAGGTCGACGTGAACGTCGGCATCGACGACTGCTACATGCTGTTCACGCCGACTTTCCTCAACTTCCTGACCCAGGGCCGGGGGATCATCGCGGTGCTCGCCGCCGGCGAGTCGCCCGAGAAGCTCCGCGAGACGCTGGTCCGGCACGTGACGACGAACACGTTCGACACGCGGGTCCGGATCCCCGACTACACGGCGAACGAGACCGAGGACCCGTACATCCTGCCGATGGCCCGGTTCGGGCGGGACGAGGCGATGCGGGCGATGGTCACCGCCGAGAAGGCGGTCGCCGGGCCGGACCGCAAGCCGTTCATGGAGTACACCGCCTTCGACACGTTCGAGAGCCTGATGGGCGACCAGGTCGCCATCCGGATGTACTTCCAGGGCGTCTCGCGCACGAAGCACGTCGGGAACCTCGGCATCGGTCTCCTGAAGCCCGGCCTGCTCGTGTCGAGCGAGATCCTGAACATGATGGACACGTACTTCCGGATCATCAACATCGACAGCGCGCCGTGCATCTACGGGATCCGGCCCCGGACGACGATCTACGCGATCTCGCCGGACGCCGAGAAGGGTCCGCCCCACGCCACGCTGACCCCAATCGTCTAGACGCCGAGCGGGCCGGCGTAGCCGAGCGCGAGCACGCCGAGGAGATACAGGACGACCGCCGGCACGAGCGTCATGAGCAGATCGTCGTCGAGCACGGCGATCTTGGGGCGCTCGACCGCGACGCCGACCCCGCCCGCGATGATCGCGAGCGGGACGCTCCCGACGGCCGGCCAGCCGCCGAAGACCGCGAGCCCGACCCAGGCCAGGACCGCGTAGACCGAGACCGGCACGATCGCGTCGATCCGCCGGTACCGCGGATCCCGCCGGAGCTCCCCCGCGAGGGGGTCGACGACCGCGGTCCCGAGGATCACGGCGCTCGCGATCGGCATCGGGAAGACGACGATCGCGACGACGAGGGCGAGGGCGAACAGCGCGAAGCTCCCGATGCGACCCTCCTCGTACGGTCGGATCGTCGGGAGCTCGAGTCCCACGACGTGGCGCAGCGCCTCGAGCCCGAGCACGATCGCGAGCGCGAGGAGAAGGATGTCGAGCTTGGGCGCGAGGACGAAGAAATCGTCGGGGAGCGCGTAGTAGATGAGCACGACCGCCCCGAGGGCGTGCAGGAGGCGCCGCCAGATCCGGTCCCCCAGGTCGAACCCTCCCCCGAAGCGCTCGCCGAGCCAGGTCCGGAACCGACCTCCCCGGTGCAAACGGAGCGCCATCGGTCGGCGCCCAAGCGGCCAAACTATTTGTCTCACCGTCGCTCGGGCCCGGCGTGAAGGTCACGGTCCTGGTCGGCAGCAAGTCGGACCTCGAGATCGCGGAGAAGGTCCGGGCCCGCCTCCAGGAGTTCGAGGTGCCGTGCGACGTCCA
>DATJNY010000019.1:0-93312 GCA_035507575.1 Thermoplasmata archaeon
AGCTGGAATGTGACCGGCGACACCCTGGAGGTCACGTCGACGACAAGCGAACTCCCACTGACAGGGTCGATCCTGTTCTCCTGACCACGCTCGTTCACTGGCTCTGCGTCGCGCGCGGCCATGTCCAGGGCGTGAACTTTCGCGCGCGAGTCAGGGAATCCTCGCCGACCGTCACGGTACGGTCGGCACGGTCGTGAACCGTGAGAACGGGACGGTCTTCATCGACGACCTAGGGCGAACTCGCGTTTGTGGAGGCGTTCCTTCGGGACGTGAGCGGTCCGCGCGGGTAGAGTCACGCTCAGACGGTGCATCCCGTCGGGAAACTGGCGGTCGTCGCCGACCCGATCGACTTCGAGATCGTGCGCGAGTCCTCCCCACTCGCTTTTCGATGGACGCGCTGCGCGCTGACGGAGGGAGAGTGGCCAAAAGCCCTTGGGTGCTCGTCGCAGACTTACCGGAGAGCACGAGCGAAGGGGTGGCTACTTGGACGTGGACGAGCTTCTCCAGTCCCGGGGCGAGTTGGTTGACGAGGTTGCTGGCAGCCCAACGACGAAATTATGAGTCGCGGCGCGTCGACGGGTCGAACCGGTACCCGTAAAAGTGCACCCAATCCCCGTCGCGCCCGAGGCGCGAGGATCAGGCCGTTCTACTGGCGTGCAATTCTGCAGATTCGGGTACGGGCGGCTTGTCTCTTCGAGGATTGGCGCTCCCGGGGTGCCTTTTCACCCGGTCTGCTCCTGGGTACCACGAGTTCGGACCGCTCGCCCCCGCTTGGGCGGCCGAGCGACGTAACGGCCCGCGGGAGGTAGCAGGCTGTGGAGCAGGGGGTACACACTCGCCCGATGTCCAAAGACGATCAGGACGACCTCATCCCCGTCGAGGGCATAGACTCCTCGCCAAGGGGGTATGCGCAAGGTCCAGACATTCTGGTAACCCGAGAGCTGGTGAACATCCAGTTCGGGAGAAGGAGACCGCGGATGTTCGGCGAGGAGCTCGAACGCCTCGTTGAACCTGCGCTGCACTCGACGGGGAAGTCGGTCGAAGCTCCGCCCGGCGATCGGGTCGGCGAACTTCAGCCGGTACATTCAGCGAGACCGCGAAAGCCGATGTTTCCGGCGGAAGCTCTCCAGCGACTCCCGAGGAAAGAGCAGTGCGCGTTGCACGTCGCGACGGAAGTAGTCGGGGGGGACCTCGTCCATGAGGCCCTCAATGGCTTGCGCCGCACTCTTCCCTCCGACTTGGTAGTCGCGCAATCGAGTGCGGACATGCTGAGGCAGGGTGATGGACGTCATGCGCTCTTCCGCGGTGGCCATGGGCCGACATTACTCCAATAGGATTAATAGGCTGCGCGGCGGCCGAGTGCCCGCGGACCCTCGGACCCGGGCCCGAGGTATCGGTACGTGGGTCGAGAATCGAAGGGATCCCCCTCCTCGAAGTCCGGCATGGGACTTGAACCGCCGGAGAGTTCGATTGTTCGGTAAAACAGCGATAGATTCCTCTACCACTTTGGTGCGGGGAGAGGGACCTGAACCGCCGGCAGTTCAAATACCGTGAAAAGCCACTCCAGCAGAGTCCAGACCAAAGTCAGTACGAACAGCTCCTGAGCTGATAGCGGTGCTACGGATCATGGTAGTCGCCGAGAAGAATCTGTTGCGACCTTTCGTCGACGCGAGGCCCACCCCTATTCTCAGCGGCACGGGTCCTCGTTGGCCACGACGGCACAAGTCAGGACGTTTGACGACATGTCACGAATCGGACGGTTCCGCCCAGTGCAGGGTCACGCCGGACCAACTCGCGAAAGGAGAGGTGGTGCCCAGCCAAAGGATCAGATATGGTAGGTAGGTGCCGTTTAACAATCCCGTGTCGAAGACTAGCGACAACGTCGTGTTCAAGGAAAACCCCCAACCGGCCCCGTAGGTCCAGTCACTGAGAGACCAGTTCCACACACCGACCGTCTCTCCCAGTCCATCGAGAACGGTCACGCCCGCATCGGGACCGACAGGGAACTGAGAACTGAACGGTCCCGAAACACCGTTCGAAGCATTACTCAACGTGAAATGGAGGCTGCCGAGCTGAATCCCGCTCGTCATGGCAGTTGCGGGCATCTGGTAGCACAGTTCATCAAACGTGGCTCGACAGCCAGCTGACCCTCGGGAAACCTCGGTGGCCAGTCCCACTTCAATGGCTAAGACCCCCGGGCCGGTTCGGGGCACCAAGGCGAGGAAAAGCCCAGCTACGGAGATGACACCAGCTACAGCGACGATTGTGCCCATTACAGCGACCCGCTCTCGTTTTCGCCTACGCTGGAGTGCCCGCGTGAAAGTATCCGGGGCTGCGGCCGCCATCGTCCAAGATGTACCGTCAACAGTCGATTTGACCCTATGGGCGAACTTCTTGCTCTCAATCCGCCCATGAGGCTATTGATTCGGAACCCCCACCTCCGACGCGCGATCCCAGGTTTCTAGCGCTTTCCGGCGCTTCAGGGTGCACTTGCGACGCGTGGCCAGCGACTTCGATCTCGCTAAGGCAGCGCCCTTCGACTCGCGGATCGGGATTGCTGCGCCGCGAGTTCAACCGAGCGAGAGACTCAGAACTCGCCTTGCGGATCTGCAATTCCGTCACACATCGACTTCGCCAGCCCCGTGGTGAGTTGATTGACGAGCTTGCTGAAAGCAACACGACTAAGTGATGGGTCGGGGTACGTTGACGGGTCGAACCGATACTTGTAAAAATGAACCCAATGCCGGTCGCATCCGAGGTGCGAAAGTGAGGCCGTCCTACCGGCGTGCACTTCTGCGGAGTCGGGGCCCGGACGGCTCGTCCCTTAGCGGATGGGGGCTCTTCAGTCTGCTTATCGCGTTGCTTCTGGTCGGGGCCAACACTGCGACCGGTCGGGCAAATGCTGCGACTGCCACAACTTCATCAGGGACATGTACTCCATTGGAACTGGCGAATGAAACCGCGCACGTCGACTCGACACTAAACTGGGCTCAGGCCATAACCGCCGCTCTTTCCAGCCAAGTTTTCCAAGCGGAATTGAGCGGGTTCGGTCCCAACGCTCAGCTCTCGACTCCGTTTGTGTCCGCTATCACAAGCGTGCATGCGAGTTCATGTACGCTAACTCTCGAAAGGGTGGACGTCGCGTACGATGTCTCCAACGCTACGGGGGCTTGGCAACTTAGCGTCATTGAAGCTACCGGGGCTTACGCGGTGGCGAGTGTGACGATTGCCTCAGTAGGAGAACCCGAAACGTCGGGGTCGGGGAATCAGTGGGAGGGTTGGTCCGTGGAGCAATGTTCGGGCTGCGGAAGCCCTACTCTCACGTACTCGCAACTTCTGGACACCGCACCGACTGCGCCGTCCAACTATTGTGGCGCCACGAAAACCCTAGCCGGCCTCTGCGAAGTCTCGTTTTGGACCGGGCTCACTGCGACGGAGTCGGGAAACCCCACGCCAGAGGGAATCGCGCAATCCGGTCTACAGTATCAAGTAGGTTGCGTTTGGGTCGTGCTCTTTTACGAATGCGTGTACACCGTGCAAGCATGGCTCCAATTCTATCCAAACCAGCAGTATAGTGTGATCTGCCCAATGTCTGTTTCGCCGAGTGACGCTATTTTTTCCCAGGTCTACTGGCTCTCTCCGAATGACTATACGGCGATGGTCTTGGATGACACGACGAGCCAAGAATGCAGCGGATCGACTACGATGGCGATGGGCGCACCGTACTGGGCTCAGTTCCAAGCGGAGAGCGCGTCAAACGGCATTGGCGGATACATAGACGTTCCTAATTTCAATATGTGGTTCAACCCCATGGAGGTCCTCGGCGAACCTCCGAATGTCGGTCCAGAGGCTCACCCCCAGATGTCTATACCGGGCGCCTCTCTCCATGGCGTTCTTTTCGATACGAGTCCCTGCCCCACCGCGAGCTGCTCCGAGATATCAGAGTGAGTCTCTCGAAGTGAGGACGGACCAGAGCGCCTATTCCGTGGGGCTGCTCGGATCGGCTCAATTGAAGCTTGCGAACTAGCGTACTCAAATCGGCCTATTCGGCCGGGTCCATTGGTCCTAAACGAAGACGTTCTATTGCGCAAGAGTTGGACTGAGCACGTGGACCCAACTCGCGGCTCGAGTACCGGCGAGGCCGAAAACGGATTTGAACCGTCAGTGGGTTCGAATATCACCGGGTCTTGCCATAGGTTCCTCTATGTGTTTGGTGCGGGGAGAGGGATTTGAACCCACGAACTCCTGCGAGACCAGACCCTGAATCTGGCGCCTTTGGCCAAGCTTGGCGATCCCCGCGCGAGGGCGGGCTAGCGCTCACCCCATATCAGCGTTGAGCCGGTCGGCCGGAGTAATGTTCCGGGGACGGGTCGTGGCGCGCCATGGCGCGCCCACGCGGGTCCAGCCGGGTCGATGCCAAGCTTCGTCCCAGGAGATTTTGCAACCCGTCTGCTCTCCTAGCGGCGGCGGCGGACGGTCGAACTGGTCGGGGGGAGTCGGAAGCCGCCGTTCAGGGGGTAGGCGGTGCCCCGGTAGGACCCGGACGGCCAACCCGCACCGGACAGCAGGTCAACATTGCGCTCTAGACCCTCGGCTTCGCTTCTCACGGCAATCGGCTCGATCGAATCGGCACAGGAGTTACGAACTTACTCGTCCACGGGGTTCGATCACCCGAACGACTGCGAATCCAGACACGGTCCCGACGTCCTGGCCTGACCTCGTTTCCGGCCCAGTGACGGATCAAATTGGGCCCCAGGGTCGGGCCACGGAAACCTCGATAAGCAACCATGGCGCCGCCTCGACTGGCCTGGATGAATACCGGGGACGAGATTTCAAATTAGGGCGGCAAATTAGTCAGAAGGGAGTCAGCACGCCCGCCAACTAAAGGCAAGTCCGGGACCACGCAAACCTAAGTTCTCCTGGAGGTCGTCAACCATCCAAACTCCACCGTTTGCGGGAAAGCGATACGAGAAGGTCTCCATAGAAGCCACATTTACTTCGACAGGCGTAGGCTCTTGCGAGCCGGTAGGAACAAGGGAGACTTCGAACGAAGTCGAGGTGAAATTCACGACCTTTGCTGGGACCCCGCAGGTGGAGATACTCATTGCGTTTGCAGAAACAAACCCGTTAGAGAACTCGGCGCTCCGGTTGGGGTATCCGTAGTCGAAGGAGGTCGGTTGACCCGCATTTGTTGTGTTGCCCGGTCCTTGGAGGATTCCGCCATCGACACTTACACTGAAATTGGTCGGTGCCTGGGTGGCTCCGAACTCTGACACGCAGGGCTCGTTCATTCCCGGGCCGAGAGCGGAGGAGTTCGCCTGCGTGTAGACCGTCCAGTTCTCCGTCTGGAAATATCCAGCCGAGATGTTACCCTGTGCTACCACTCCGCTCTTTAGCGAGATTTGGTCTCGGCCGAATAGATCGTATAGAGTGAAGTTGGCAGAGTATGTCGTTGAACCACCGTAGGGGGCGTTCGCGAGAGAGAACGGCGTCCAATACAGGGCCGTTCCTATGGGCTGTCCCCTTACACAGTCCACATGGGAGAGTACCCCGAGTCCAGCGGTCGACGTGACCACTAGCGTAATCGCTACCCCAACAGCGACTCCGCCAATCGCGGACACCGGAGCACGAAGGGACTTCGACCCCTGACGTTTTGTCGGCGTGGCTTGGCCGGAAAACCGGTAATCCACCTACGTCCCTCCCGAACAGATGGGTCTCGGGAGTATTAGGGGCGCGCCGGACCGCTTCCGGCGTGTACGATCGGCCCCCTCTGAGTGATGATCCCCGGCTGGGCGAAAACGTGCATATAAGTTGTCGACCCGGTTAGCGGAACGTGATTCCCATAGCTCTTGGACTAAGAGTTTCCCCCACCGTTCGAAATGCTGTTCGTGTAACTCACGAGCGTGGAGCGACCCCCACTAAATTCTGATCGGGAGTAGAATCCTCCGGCATTCAGTTGGTCGGCCGGAGTAATGTTCCAGAGACGAGTCGCGGTGCGCCGTGGAGCGCTGGCCAGCGTCCGCGGATACCCGCCGGACCCTCTCCCGGATTGAGGACGAGCTCCGACGGATCGACCGCGCGGCGCAGCTCGCCGACTGGCGGATCGCTCTGGGCCGGGCTCGCGCGACCGCGAACCCGTGGCCAGCCCGTCGCCGCGAGCTGCTCGCCGGTCCCGTTCTGGCGGCGGCGTTGAGGGCGGGAAAGCGGAGCGGCCGGGGGACGTTGCTCGGCCGCCGGGCCGAGTTGCTCGAGCGCTCCGTCCTCGAGGTGTCGATCGAGCAATCGGACGCAGTCATCGCGCCCCGGCTCCGTTTGCAGGCCGCCGCTGCCGATTTTCGCCCCCGCTGGCGCGGGCGCCGGGTCGGCCGGGAGGTCGTGTGGCGGGCCCTCCGAACGGATCCGTCGCGGGCCGTGCGCCGGCGGGCGTACTACGCCGAGGACGCGCTCTACCGCCGCCTCGAGCCGGGGCTACTCGATCTGGTGGAGCGGCGGAACGCAGCAGCCCGGGCCGCCGGATTCCGCTCGTTCCCGGAGTGGCGCCTCGCGACGGACGGCCTCACCGTGGCGGGGCTCGAGGAGCTCCTCGACGTGAGCCTGCGGCATGCGAGATCCGAGATGCGCCGATGGCGCGACCTGTTCCGGGATCGCACGGGTGAGGGCGGCTGGGCCCCGTGGGACCTCGAGTACGCCCAGCAGCTCGAGGCGGGACTTCCGGACCGAGCGTTTCCGGCGCGGACGATGGTGTCCGACGTCCTCCGCGCGATCGGGCAGTGGGGGTTCCCCCGGTCCGCGCTGCGGTTCCGGATCGACCGGCACGACCTACCGTCCGGGGGCCTCTGCGTCACGCCGGATCCGCCCCGCGACGTTCGGACCATCATCCACCCCTCCGGCGGGTTCTGGCCGTACTTCGCGCTGTTTCACGAGTCGGGGCACGCGGTGGCCGCTCGGACCGTCCGCCAGCCGACGCACCTGCTCCAGGACCCGGAACGGACGCCGGGCTTCGGGGGCTTCCTGGAGGCCGAAGGCGGCCTGTTCGAGCGGATCCCCTGGTCCGAGCCGTGGTTGCGCGCCCGCCCCGGGATCTCCGGCGCGCAGGCGCGCTCGACCTCGGCGCAAGCGGTTCGGGGCGCCCTGTTCGCGATCGGCGCTCTCGCGGTCTGGACCCGGCAAGAGCTCACGACGTACCTCCACCCCGGGCGCGATCCGGCCGCGGAGGGGGAACGGCTCGCCCGCCGGATCTTCGGCTACGACGCCTACCGGCCCCGGTCGTTCGCCGATTCGTTCGCGATCGAGTTGCCCCTCTACGGAGTCGCCTACGTCCTCGCCGAGCTGATCCAGGCGCAGTGGCGCGAGGCGATCTCCGCCGACCTCGGAGGGCCGCTCTGGCCCAATCGGCGGGTCGGGCCGTGGCTGGTGGAACGTCAGTTCCGGCACGGCGCCCGTACCGACTGGCGCCACCGGGTGCGGGCCGCGACCGGCCGGCGCTTCGGGCCCGGCGCCTTCGACCGGGAGATGCGACGCGCGACGTCGGTCTAGGATATCGGAGCGCGGGCCGTCGGCGACTCCTCGGCGACGATCGAGAGCGCTTCGTTCACGGTCGCGCGTTCGTGGACGATCGCCCGGAGCGCCTTCAGCATCGCGACGGGGTGGTCGGACTGCCAGATGTTGCGGCCCATGTCGACGCCGTGCGCGCCCTCGTCGATCGCGCTCCGGGCCAGCTCGAGGGCCGACCGGTCGCTGTCGAGCCGCGGTCCGCCGGCGACGACGAGCGGCACGGGGCATCCCTCGACGACCTTCGAGAACCCGTCGCAGTAGTACGTCTTCACGAGGTGGGCGCCCAGCTCGGCGGAGACCCGGCAGGCGAGGGCGAGGTAACGGGCGTCGCGCTTCTCGAGCTCCTTCCCGACCGCGGTGATCGCCATGACCGGGACGCCGGCCGACTCGCCCTGATCGACGAGCTCGCCCAGGTGCACGAGGGACTCGTGCTCGTGCGGCGCCCCGACGAACACGCTCATCGCGACCGCCGCGATGTTCAGGCGCAACGCCTCCTCGATCGAGGTCGTGATCTTCTCGTTCGAGAGGTCCTCCTTCAACACGGTGGCGCCGCCCGAGACCCGCAGCACGATTGGGATCGAGGAGGTCGGGGGGACGCATCGCCGAAGGATCCCGCGCGTGAGGGCGAGCGCGTCGGCGTGCGGGAGCAGCGGCGCGATCGTGGCCCGGGCGTCCTCGAGGTGGCGGGTCGGCCCCATGAAGTAGCCGTGGTCGACCGCGAGCATCACCGTGTTCCGGCTCGTCGGCGAGAACATCCGCGCGATGCGGTTCTCCATGCCCCAGTCCATGGCACGTCCTCGGCGACGCAGCAGCGGTGCGCCGCTTTGAGGTTTCCCCCGCGCGGCGCGTCCGTCAAGCCGGCGCGGCCGGCGCCTCGACCGTCCGCCGCGAGACCGGCACCCGCCGGTCCTCCTTCACGCGGTTGAGCACGACCTGGGTGTTCGTGCGTTCGACGTGGGGGTCCTGCAGCGCGTGCTTCACGAAGCGGTCGAGGTCCCGGCGATCCCGGAACCGGCCGATCAGGAGGGCGTCGATGTCGCCCGTGACGTCATAGATGGCATACGCCCGGGAGTCGCGCGCGAGCCGCTCCTCGACCTCCCGAAGGCGTCCCTTCGAGATCCGGATCCCCATCGCCGCCCAGAGATCCCAGCCGAGCTGCTCGTCGTCGAGCAACGGGATGTACCCCCGGATCACGCCCTGCTCTTCCATGCGACCGACGCGCGCGCTCACGGTCGTCGGCGAGATCTTCAGCCGATGGGCGATCTCCCGATGGCTGCGGCGCGCGTCGGTGTTCAGTTCCTCCAGGATCGCCCGGTCGAGTTCGTCGAGGGTGGACGGACGCCGCATGATATGGATAAGGATAGGATGAAGTTAAACTGTTCTGAACTAAAACTGGACAAACATCCAAAAACGGCGGGTGAACGTTGATGTAGGTCGAGCCCGTCCGCTTCCCCCGGAGGCTCAGATCGTGTCCCCGCAGAAGGCCCGGAAGGAGTCGAAGAGCGTCTCGGAAGGTGCCCGGATCCTCGAGCAGCTGAAGGCGGAGAAGTACCGCTGGGTGCAGCTGTTCTACACCGACGTCTTCGGCGGCTTCAACCAGGTCGATGTCCCGCTGCACACCCTCGACGAGTCCTCCTTCACCTCAGGGGTGCCAAAGCTGGACGGATCCTCGGTCCGCGGCTTCCGCGAGATCTTCGAATCCGACATGCTCCTTCTCCCGGATCCCCGGACGATCGCCACGATCCCTTGGAATCCCGAGGCCGGCGGAACGGCCCGGTTCATCTGCGACGTGCGCGTCGGTGGGACGACCAACCCGTACGATCACGACCCGCGCTGGGTCGCCCGCAAGACCGAGATGGTCCTCGCCGACGCGGGGTTCGACCTGTCGTACTGGGGCCCCGAGATCGAGTTCTTCGTCTTCGACTCCGTCCAGCTGATCCCGTCGTACCAGGGCGTTCACGACCCGTGGGCGGGTGCGGGCTACCTGATCAACCACAGCGAGGCGCCGTGGCAGATCGGGCCCACGCAGCCGACGGTCCGGTTCAAGGAAGGGTACCACCGGAGCCCGCCGGTCGACTCCCTCCTCGGGATGCGGGCCGAGATGTGCAACATCCTCGCCGACCAGTTCCACATCGTCATGGACGCCCACCACCACGAGGTGGCGACCGCCAGCCAGTCCGAGCTCAACGTGCGCTTCGACGAGCTCGTCCCGATGGCGGACCACATCCAGGACGTCCGGTACGTGATCAAGAACGTCGCGCACCGGCACGGGAAGGTCGGCTGTCTGATGCCGAAGCCGGTCTACGGCGACAACGCGATCGGGATGCACACGAACCAATCGCTCTGGACGAAGGGGAAGAACACGTTCTACGACGACCGCGACAAGTACGCGGAGGTCAGCCAGACGTGCCGGTACTACGTCGGCGGTTTGATCAAGCACTCCCGCGCGCTCTGCGCGATCACCAACCCGACCACGAACTCCTACCGCCGGCTCGTCCCCGGCTTCGAAGCGCCGGTCTTCATCGCCTGGAGCCGCGCCAACCGCTCGGCGAGCATCCGGATCCCCTCGTACCACCGGGCCCGCCCGGCCGCGAAGCGGATCGAGTACCGCACGCCCGACTCCGCCGCGAACATCTACCTGACCGAGGCGGCGCTCGCGCTCGCGGGTCTCGACGGGATCAAGAAGAAGATCGAGCCCCCCGCTCCGGTTGACGAGAACATCTACAAGCTCACCCCCGAGCGGCGGAAGGAGCTCGAGATCAACGAGCTTCCGGGTTCGCTCGGCGAGGCGCTCGACTGTCTCGAGTCGGACCATGCGTTCCTGAAGCCGGCGTTCGCCACGTCGCTGATCGAGACGTACATCGAACTCAAGCGGCACGAGCAGCTCGAGTTGAACCTGCGACCGCACCCGTACGAGTTCTACCAGTACCTCGACGTCTAGCGTCGCGGCGCGAACCCCTTCCCGGCTCCGAGCGC
This sequence comes from Thermoplasmata archaeon, assembly GCA_035507575.1. GTDB lineage: Archaea > Thermoplasmatota > Thermoplasmata > Lutacidiplasmatales > UBA184 > Lutacidiplasma. Next base: position 10,531 of record DATJNY010000019.1, read on the forward strand.
ATCGGTTAGTACCCATCCTCCCTCGGCTCCGGACAGCCATGGCCCCGATCCCGACGCCCTTCGCCCGCTCCTGCCGGACCGCGCGGCGCGGGGTCGATGTCCGTCGCCTCGCGGAGGATGCCGATCGGTCGCCGCGCGGGCGCCGCACCCGCTTCGGGAGCGGCCCGGACCGACCGTGACCGAGGCAACCCGGTTCACCGGCGGGCCGATCTTCACGGGTCGCCGGTACGTCGAGTCGCTGCTCCTCGAGGACGGCCGCGTGGTCGCCGCCGGGGACCGCGAGGCGGTGCGTCGGGCGACGCCCGCCGGGGCCGAGCATCGGGAGCTCGGGGGAGCCCTCGTTCTCCCCGGCCTGATCGACGCCCACCTGCACGTGGCCGAGCTGACCCGGATGCGCGAGGGCCTGGACCTCTCCCGACTCGACTCGGTCGAGGCCGTGGTCCGGGCGCTCGCGGAGTATGCGGAGCGCCATCCGAAGGAGACGGTGCTCGCCCGCGGGTGGGACCCCGAACGCGGTGCCGAACGCCGATGGCCGACGCGTCGGGAACTCGATCGGGCCGTCCCGGATCGACCGGCGTTCGTGCAGCACGTTAGCGGGCACGTCGGGGTCGCGAACTCGGCGGCTCTCGCCCGGGCCGGGGTGGACCGCCGGACGGCCGACCCGCCCGGGGGCCGCTTCGGGCGCGAACCCGACGGCGAGCTCGACGGCCGGGTCTTCGAGGCGGCCCTACGACCGTTCGTCGCACGCCCCGACGATCTCCACCTCCCCTCCGCGGAGGCGTTCCAGCGGACCGGCGCGTGGGCCCTCGGGCTCGGGCTCACGTCCGTCGGCGCGATGAGCGTCGGGCCGGAGGAGGCCGATACGCTCGCCGCCCTCTCTTCCGCCGGCAGGTGGCCGATCCGGACCCGGGCGTACCTGCACGAGGCCCGATGGACCGAGCGCGGGCTCCTCCCCGCGACCCCCGGCTTCGCGGTCGTGGGGGTCAAGGCGTTCACGGACGGGGCGTTTGGCCCGCGGACCGCGTGGCTCGAGGCCCCGTACGCAGACGACCCCGGAAACGCCGGCATGTCGGTCGCTTCGGACGAGCATCTCCACGCGCTCGTCGTCGCCGTCGCGGCCCGGGGCCTCGGGATCGCCCTCCACGCGATCGGGGACCGGGCGCTCGGCCAGGCGCTGCGGGTGCTCGAACGGGCGCCCCGCGTCGGGGGCCGGCCGCCCCGGATCGAGCACGCCGCCCTCACCCCGCCGGCCGTCTGGCCGGCGCTCGAGCGGGTGCGTCCGGCCCTGGTCGTGCAGCCGGGGTTCGTCTGGAGCGACCGCTGGTTGGGGGACCGTCTCGGTATCGACCGGGCCCGATGGGCGTACGCGTTCCGTACGCTCCGGGCCGCCGGGCACCTCCTGGCAGGTTCGAGCGATGCCCCGTACGATCCGGCCGATCCCTGGCGGGGGCTCGCGGCGGCCGTGCACCGAACCGGCCGCGACGGCGCCTCCGCCAACGCGGCGCCAGAGGGGCTCCGCCCGGAGGAGGCCCTCGCCCTCTACACCGTCGAGGCGGGCCGGGCGCTCGGGTCGCCGACCCTGGGCCACCTGGAACCCGGCGCGGAGGGCGATCTCCTCGTGGTGGGCGCGCCGACGGTGGAGCGGGCGATCGCCCTCGGGGCGGCCGGCGTGCGCGAGACCTGGGTCGGGGGTCGCCGAGTCGGGCTCGGCGGGAACGGGAAAACGGTCTAACCTCGTCCGGTCTCGTACCGGGACGTGGCCGCCGGGTCCGAGGTCCCCCCGCTGAAGGAGTTCTCCGCCTCGATGCGGACCGACGCGATCGTCTCCGACTGGCGGGCGGGCCTCGATCCCGCGCACTCCGAGGAGGAGAACGAGCGGGAGCTCTACGGTCGGGCGTGGGAGGCGTACCGGGACGGCGACTACGGGTTCGGCCTCTGGTGCTGGCATGAATGCGACCGGTTGACGAACAACCTCGGCGGGAACGTCCGGGAAGTGACCCGCATCCTCGGACCCGGGCGGTACTTCGGCTTCTCCCATCGGAAGGCCGTCGCCTCCGCGGTGCCCGTTGACCGGATCTATCGGCCGCGGAAGGGAGACATGAGCACGCCGCGGCCCGACGCGTTCGTGCTCCCGCACTACCAGGTCCTCTGCGTCTATCTCGTGAAGGCGGCGACCGGGGATCCGAAGGCGAAGGCGCAGCTCGAGATCGCCCTCCTCGAGCTCGAAGAACGACGCCGGGCGGACCCGTTCCTCCGCCACTTCGAGACGTTCCGCGACCTGCTCGCCCGGACGTCGGGGAGCCCGGGCGCGCCGAGCCCGCCTCCGGACCCCCCGGCGGCCCCGAGCGCGCTTCGCGCGCGGAACCGTACCCGGGCGTCGTAGACGGACCGGGGTCCGAACCTTCCTATAGACCGCCCTCTTCGGACGGCCCGGGAACCCTCGATGCGGCGGGTCGTCGTGCTGGGCGGCGGGGGCCTCACCGGGCGCTGCGCCGTCCGCGACCTGGCCGGCGGCTCGACGTTCGACGCGGTCACCGTCGCCGATCTCGACCGGACGCTTGCCGAAGCGGCGGCGAAGGCGGCCGGTCCGAAGGCCACCGCGAGCGCGCTCGACGTGCGGGACCGCCCCGCGCTCGTCGCCCTCCTGAAGGGCGCCGATGTCGTGGTGAACGCGGTCCAGTACGGATTCAACCTCACCGTGATGCAGGCGACCCTCGAGGCCGGGGTCCCGTACCTCGATTTCGGCGGTCTCTTCCACATGACCCGGCGTCAGCTGGCGATGGACCCCGAGTTCCGCGCGGCCGGGATCCTCGCGATCCCGGGCCTCGGGCAGGTCCCGGGGATCTCGAACGTCCTCGCGATGGCGGCCGCAGAGGACCTCGACCGGGTGGAGTCGATCGTGATCCGGGACGGGTGGCGGGACCTCACCGTGGGGGGTCCGGAGATCTCCTTCACCTGGTCCCCGAGCACCTTCCTCGACGAGATGGTCCTGCCCGCCGTGGTCTTCGAGGACGGAGCGTATCGCGAGTATCCTCCGATGACCGGGGCCGAGGAGTTCGAGTTCGCCCCTCCGGTCGGCCGGACCCGGGTCTATCGGACCCTCCACTCGGAACCCGCCACCCTCCCCGAGAGCCTGAAGGCGAAGGGGCTCCGGCATTGCGAGTGGAAGGAGGGAGGTCCCGGCATCGAGGTGCTCCGCACGATGGCGCTCCTGGGTCTCGGGTCGGACCGTCCGCTCGAGGTGCGCGGCCTCTCCGTCGTGCCGAAGGAGTTCACCCTCGCGCTCGTGAAGCGCGAGAAGCTGCTCGGCGTGCCCGAGGGCGTGGACGCGGTGGACTGGGAAGTCTGCGACATCGAGCTGCGCGGGAGCCGGGGCGGGACGCCGGTCGTGCGCCACGCGATCGCGCGATTCCCGGCCCGCCGGGACTGGCACGTCGTCGCGACGGAGTACGCGGTCGGGGTCGCCGGCGCGGTCGGCGCGGAGCTGATCGCGAGCGGGACGATCCGCGCGACGGGGGTCGTGCCGCCCGAGCGATGCGTCCCGGCCGGCCCGTTCCGCGCCGCGCTCGCCCGCCGCGGGATCGAGACCGCCATCGTGCCGCCGGAAAACCCGCTGCCACCTCCCCGGAAGGAGTGAAGGCGGTTCCGAAACGGCGTATCTCCCATCGATTTGGTTATTTTGGGCCCATCTAATGGGTATATTTGCAGCCTAACTCCCCTGAAACATTACGCAGCAGTCCCTGGCTACTTTGCTATATGAACCGTATAATGCGTTCTCGCGCTGAGCCAATTATATATACGCCACTCGGGGTCCGAAACCCGCCCTCGATGCGTGCTATATGGCGGAACCGCAACCCGCCCCGTCGACCACTGCCCCAGCGCGGGGCCACGACGTACTGACGCGCGAACCGCGCGGAGAACGTCCGGTAGCGGTACCGCTGCGCGCCGCCGACTCCGACGTCCAGTCCCCTCCGACCCCGGCGGTCGAGGAGCCGGTCAAGAAGCCGGCCGCCGACGTGCCGCCGGCCGAGCCGAAGGAGCCCAAGGAGGCCCGGGAGGCGAAGGAGCCCGCGGCGGCCCCCGAGGTCGAGGCGCTTCCGATCCCGATCGCCCGGCTCGTGCCGAAGCTGAAGAAGAGCGCGAAGCTGTTCGAGGAAGGCAAGAAGTTCATCCCGAACGCCTCGAGTTCGCTGATCCGGGTCGCGTCGTACGATCCGTGTCCCCCGTTCATCGCCGCCGGCAAGGGCTCCCGGATCTGGGACGAGGACGGCAACGAGTACCTCGATTTCAACTTGGGATACGGTTGCCTCATCAACGGCCACGCCCCCAAGGAGCAGGTCAAGGCGATCCAGGACCGGGCCGAGCTCGGGCTCCACTTTGCGGCGCCGACCGCGCTCGAGATCGAGCTCGCCAAGATGTTCCGCAAGATGGTCCCGAACGCCGAGCGCGTCGCGTTCTGCTCGAACGGCTCCGACGCCACCCAGAACGCGATCCGGATCGCGCGGGCGGTCACGGGGAAGGACGCGATCCTGAAGTTCGAGGGCCACTACCACGGACAGCACGACTACGCGCTCATCAGCGCGGAGGCGCCGCCGATCGTCGCGGGGCTCGACGAGTACCCGCGCCCGCTCCCGAACTCGGCCGGGATCCCGCCCGGCGTCACGGACTACGTGATGGTCGCGCAGTACAACTCCATCCTCTCCTTCGAGCGGATGGTGAAGCGGTACCGGGACCGCCTCGCCTGCGTGATCCTCGAGCCGATCATGGCCAACGCCGGCGTGATCCCGCCGGCGCCGGAGTACCTGAAGCGCCTCGTCGAGATCGCGCACGAGAACGACCTCCTCGTGATCTTCGACGAGGTGTTCACCGGTTTCCGGGTCGCGCCGGGCGGAGCCCAGCAGCTCTACGGGGTCGAACCGGACATCTCCTGCTGGGCGAAGGCCCTCGGCGGGGGCGTCGCCATCTCGGCGGTGTCGGGGAAGGCCGAGTACATGGACCTCATCGCGCCGGGCCGGATCTCCTTCGGCGGCACCTACTTCGCCAACAACCTCTCGCTCGCCGGGGCCCTCGCGAACCTGAAGATGCTCCACCGCGGCGGCGAGGACCTCTACGCCCGGTTCGGACGGCTCACCGAGAAGCTCGAGAAGGGGATCGAGGAGGCCGCGAAGGATGCGAAGGTCTCCGTCGTCGTCCAGTCGGTCAACGGGATGCTGCAGTTCTTCTTCACGCGCAGGAAGAAGATCACGAACTACCGCGAATCGCTCCAGATCGACTGGAACCTCTACCTCCGGCACCATCAGCTCCTGCTGGACCGGGGGATCTACATCCACCCCGACAACTACGAGCGCCTGACGTTCTCGAGCGCCCACACCGAGAAGGACATCGAGCGGTTCGTGGGGATCGCCCACGAGACGTTCACCGAGCTCCGGACCCTCCCGCGCGATTACCTTCCGTAACCGCCTCGAAGCCCGGTGGTCCCGTCCCGTATCCCCCTAAGTAGGGGGAGGCCGTACGCCCCGAGATGCGAGGGTCCGCCGTGCCGCGGCGCCCCCGGTAGGAGGCTCCTCCGAGGATGGGCCGCAATCCGGGGGACCTCCTGATCTTCGTCGCGAAGCGTCTCCTCCAGCTGATCCCCGTCCTCACCGGCGTGATCGTGCTGACGTTCATCTGCACCCATCTCAAGCTCCAGGGTCTCTGCAACGCCGTCTACCCGCACGCGAGCCACGCGGTCATCGCCGCCTGCAACGCGAAGTACGGCGCGCCGCTCCTGAACCAGTTCGTCACCTACATCACCGACCTCCTGCAGGGGAACTGGGGGGCCTCGACGCTCGGCGTCCAGGTCTACCCGGCGATCGCCGCGGACCTGCCGGCGACGATCGAGCTCGTCCTGGCAGCGCTGTTCCTGATGATCGTCATCGGGATCCCGCTCGGGGTCGTCGCGGCGCAGTACGGCGGCCGCTGGGCGGACCACCTGGTGCGGATCTTCTACCTCTCGGGCTGGGCGACGCCCACGTACCTCGGCGCCGTGATCGCCGCGGTGTTCATCGGGCCGTGGCTCGGTCTACCGACCCGCGGCGAATATTCGACCGTGGTCCCGCCGTTCCCGCAGTACACCCACATGTCGGTGGTCGACGCCCTGCTCGCCGGCAACTTCCCCTACACCGTCGACGCGATCTCGCATCTCATCCTGCCCGCGTCGGTCCTCGCGTTCATCAACATGGGGATCGCGACCCGGATGACGCGGGCGTCGATGCTCGAGGTGCTGCCCCTCGACTACGTCCGGTCGGCGCGCATGAAGGGGCTCCCCGAGTTCTGGGTGATGTACAAGCATGCGCTGCGCAACGCGCTCATCACCACCACGACGGTGCTCGGGGTCACGGCGGGCGGGCTGCTCGCGGGGACCGTCGTCGTCGAGGAGGTGTTCGACTGGCCCGGGATCGGGCAGTATGCCTACGACGCGATCGGCGGCGGCGGCTCGACCGCCAACTTCGACGGGGCGATCGCGGTCGTGATCATCTTCGCGATCGGGGTCGTCGTGGCGAACATGATCGCCGACATCCTCTACGGCGTGCTCGACCCGCGGGTCGACTGGAGGTGATCTCGGGTGAGCTCCCCCGCGACCCCCCGGGCCTCCCGCACCGACCATCCGCTGCTCGTCTTCTGGCGCGTGCTGCGCGCGAACCCCCTCTCGCTGTTCGGCTTCCTCCTCGTGGCCCTGATCTGCGTTGTGGCGATCGTGATCGCCGTCGTCCCGCCGCTCTCCCACCTGATCACGGGGCACACGCTCTCCGTCCTCCCGTACGGCCCGCAGCAGGAGACCGGCGTGTTCAGCGCCCCGCCGTCCTGGGCGCATCCGTTCGGCACCGACGGCCTCAGCTTCGACGTCTACTCGAACGTCATGCTCGCCCTGCCCCTCGACCTCGGTCTCGGCGTGTCGATCGCCGGCGTCTCCCTCCTGATCGGCGGGGCGCTCGGCCTCGTCGCGGGCTTCTACGACACCCCGGGGACCGCGGCGGGCTTCCTCTCGGTCTCGATCCTGCGGGTCACCGACATCTTCCTCTCGTTCCCGAGCCTGATCCTCGCGCTCGCGATCACCCGGGTGCTCGGGGTCGGGATCGTCAACGTGGCGATCGCGGTAATGATCACCTGGTGGCCGTACTACGTGCGGCTGGTGCGCGGAGAGGTCCTGGCCGTGAAGCACCTCCCGTACGTCACCGCGGCCCGGGCCGCCGGCGTGACGGAGAACCGGATCCTGCTCCGCCACGTGCTCCGGAACGTCACGGAGCCGCTCGTCGTCTACTTCACGCTCGACATCGGCACCGTGCTCGTCACCTACTCGACGATCGCGTACATCGGCGTCGCGTCGAAGTACCCGGGACCCCAGCCCGAGTGGGGGGCGATGCTCGCGTTCTACCAGAACTCCGCGCCGATCAGCACGTACCCGTGGCTCGTCCTCGCCCCCGGCGCGGCGGTGTTCGTCACGGTGATCGCGTTCAGCCTGCTCGGGGACGGGCTCCGGGACATCCTCGATCCGAGGACCCGGCGCGCGTTCGTCCGGGGGACGTCGACCCACGACCCGCCGCCCGAGACGCCCGCGCCCGGACCCGCGGCGGTCGCCCCGGTCCCCGAGGGCGGGATCGGGAGTCCGGAGCCCGGAGGGGGGGCGTGACCGATCCCGTCCTCGTGGTGAAGGACCTCGCGGTGACGTACACCGTCGGCGCCGGGACGTTCTTCGCCGTCTCGGACGTTTCCCTCGAGATCGAGCCCGGGAAGGTCATCGGCATCGTCGGGGAGACCGGCTGCGGGAAGAGCACGCTCGCGAAGGCGATCCCCCGCCTCCTCCCCGAGCCCCCCGCGACGATCGGCTCCGGCACGATCGTCTTCCGCGGCACGGACCTCGTGCGGGTGCCGAAGCGCCAGCTCCCGATGGTCCGCGGGACGGGCATCGGGATGATCTTCCAGGAGCCGCTCAACTCCCTCAACCCGGCGTTCCGGGTCTTCGACCAGCTCGCGGAGGCGATCCGGATCCGCCACTATCGCGAGATGGGCTGGGTGCGTTCGTTCCAGGGCGGCGCCCAGCCGTTCGACTACTCGAAGCCGCCGAACACGACGACCGTCGCGAGCGTGCTCTCGAAACCGATCGTGCCGGGCGGGGCCGCCGAGGAAGCGGTGCACGACCGCCTCGCGACCCGCTCGCAGTTCCGGGAGGAGGTCCTCTCCTACCTGCGGCTCGTCCGGATCAACGACCCCGAGACGATCCTGAACCTGTTCCCGCACGAGCTGTCCGGCGGGATGCGCCAGCGGGTGATGATCGCCATGGCCCTGAGCGAGAAGCCCTCGCTCCTGATCGCCGACGAACCGACGAGCGCGCTCGACGTGACGATCCAGGCGCAGGTCCTCACGCTGATGAAGGAGTTGATCGACGAGGTCCACGCCGCGATCCTGTTCATCAGCCACGACCTCGGGGTGATCGCGGAGACCGCCGACGAGATCGGGGTGATGTACGCGGGCCGGATCGTCGAGTACGGCCCCGTCGCCGAGGTGTTCCGCGACCCGCGCCACCCGTACACCAAGGCGCTGCTCAAGGCCGCGCCCGCCCACTACAAGTCCGACGGGCCGCTCAGCTCGATCCCCGGCGCCGTCCCGAACCTCTCCCGACCGCCGTCCGGCTGCCGGTTCCACCCGCGCTGCACGCTCGCCCGCGACGTCTGCAAGGGCGTGTCGCCGCCCCTCGCGCCGGTCGACCCGGCGGCGCCGGCGGACTCGATGCACATCCACCGCAGCGCGTGCTACTTCCAAGCGGAGGTGCCAGGTCTGCCGTGAGCGCCTCCGCCCCGCCGCTCCTGGAGACCGAGCAGCTCGAGAAGTGGTTCCCGCTCACCCGCAGCCTCACCGACACGTTCCGACGCGCGAAGACGCGCTCGGTCCACGCGGTCGACGTCGTCTCCCTCTCCGTCGGCGCGGGCGAAACGCTCGGGTTGATCGGCGAGTCCGGCTCGGGGAAGACGACGTTCGGATGGTTGATCGCCCGGTTGCACGAACCGACGGGCGGGGCGATCCGGTTCGACGGCCGAGAGATCACCCACCTCCGGGGGGAGGCGCTGCGCGCCTGGCGCCGCAACGTCCAGATCGTCTTCCAGGACCCGGTCGGGTCGCTCGATCCGCGCCTCCGGGTCTGGCAGATCGTCGGCGAGCCGATCCGGGCCCAGACGGGCGTCGCCGGCGCGGCGCTCCGCGCCCGGGTGCGCGATCTCCTCCCGGACGTCGGCCTCCCGCCGGACTGCATCGACCAGTATCCCCACGAGTTCTCGGGCGGCGGCCGCCAGCGCCTGTCGATGGCCCGGGCACTCTCGGTGAGCCCGCGGCTGATCGTCCTCGATGAGCCGACGAGCGCGCTCGACGTCGCGGTCCAGGCCCAGATCCTGAACCGGCTCGTCACCCTGCAGCGGGAGCGGGGCCTCTCCTACGTGCTGATCACGCACAACGTCGCGGCGGTCCGGTTCGTCGCGGACCGGGTCGCGGTGATGTACCTCGGGCGCCTCGTCGAGGTCGGCGGGGTCCACGAGGTGCTCGAGCACCCCGTCCACCCGTACACGAAGGCGCTGCTCGCCGCGGTGCCGTTCCCCGATCCGAGCCGCCGCCGCACCCGCTACCGGATCGGCGGGGACATCCCGTCGCTCGTCGACCCGAAGCCGGGGTGCCGGTTCGCCCCGCGCTGCCCGTTCGTGATCCCGCGGTGCCGCGTCGAGGACCCGCCGCTCGCCCCGGTGGCGGGCGCCGGCGGGGTGCGCCTCGTCGCGTGCCACCGCGCGGAGGAGGTCAAGGAGATCGCTCCCGAGAGCCTCCTCGCCACCGCCCCCGCGACCCCGGCCGCCCCCCCCGAGCCCGTGACGGGCTAGCGCCGCGCGCCTCGGCGAAGGCGTCCCGTCAGCTCAACCACTGCGTGTTGAAGCCGATCGCGAACGGCTCGGCGCTCGCCATCGGATTGAAGATGTAGCCGTGGAGGTTCGTCGTGAAGACCGCGAACGACGTCGGCACCACGAGCCAGATCTCGGTGTAGTTGTCGTAGAGCGTCTGGGTCATGTTCGTGTAGTATGCGGTGAGGTCGGCGGGGTTCGAGTCGCTCGCCGCATTGTACACCCAGTCGTCGTATGTCGCGTTGTACGCGGCGGAGGCGCCCGAGTTGAAACCGGCCATGCACTCGTTGGCGCTCCCGGTGCTCACGAAGTCGTTCTGGGTCCAGTCGTCCGGCGAGATGTAGTCGGACGTGTAGAACTCCTGACCCATGTAGAACGGCCCGCCGTTCGCGCTCGTCGACGAGACGCACGCCCCGTTCGAGTCGAGACCCTGCTCCTCGTAGAGCTCGTCGAGGCTCACGCCGACCGGGTTGATCGTGATCCCGATCTTCGCGAGGTCCTGCTCGAGGAACTGCGCCGTATCGGCCCAATCGGCCCCGACGTTGAGGTACATGTAATTGATCGAGGTGCCGGCGCACGCGTTCGCGGCGCACGGCGAGTCGGCGATCTCCTGCTGGGCGAGCGTCAGGTTGTAGCTGTAGTACGGCTCGTCCGCGGTGACGTTGTTGTTGTACGGATACGACGGGGGCACCGGCCCGACCCACTGGGAGGCGTAGCCGCCGAACGCCTGGGCGATGATCTGCTGGTAGTCGATCGCGTGCGTGATCGCCTCCCGGACGGAGAGATTGTTGAACGGATAGACGGACTGGTTCAGGAAGATCCACCAGGAGCCGCTCGTCGCGCCGTAGACGATCGGCAGGGGATCGACGACGACGTTCGAGAATCCCTGGAGCTGCTGGATCGTGGACGGTCCCACGTAGGCAAAGGAGGCGCCCTGGACCTGGCCGGTCTTCAGGTCGTTGACGGTGATGTCGATCGTGTCCTGGAAGATGATCTCGACCGAGGTGTTCGCTGGCGCGACGTTGTTGTTCCACGGCTGGGTCGCGTACGCGCTCGCGCCCCAGTACTTCGGGTTCGGCGTGAGCGTGTAGCCGCCGCCGCCGACCCCGTTGTAGCCGTTCAGGACGTACGGCCCCGTACCCATCGTGTTGGTGGCCGCGTAGTCGTTCACGTTCCCTTCGACGACCCCTCCGTTCGCGTCGATCCAGACCGGATCGACCGCGTAGGAGTTCGGCGCGGAGATCGACGCGAGGAGGTACGTGTAGTTCGAATCCAGGTATCCGTATCCGAGGTTCAAGGCGATCGACTCGTTGGTGAGGACCTGGAACGACTGGTTCGGCTCGGACATCGCCTGGATCTCGGCGACGGTCGGCGTGTCGAAGTTCCAGCTGTTGAGGTCGTTCACGAGCGTCGCGTTCGCGCTCTGGATGTCCGTCAGGTTCGAGTAGTACGACAGCGGGTTCGACGGGTCGAAGTTCGTCGAGTAGAAGTTCTGCTCGAGGATGAACTGCGGACCCTGGGCGAGCAGCAGGCTGCGATAGAGGCTGTACCACTGGACGTAGGCGTTGTACGGGTCCCCGTTCGAGAAGACCACGCCCGGGCGGAGCTCGAAGGTGTACGTCTCAAAGCCCGTGTTCGGGTTGTACGAGATAGTGCCGTTGTTCGTCGCAAGGACGCCGGTGAAGCCCGTCACCTGCGACCCGTTGTAGTTCACGAGTCCCTGGTAGACCTGCTGGACCGCGGCCCACCCCGGCGTGGAGAACGTGACGGCGGGGTCGAGCGAGTCGGGGATCTCGGCCTGGTCGATGCAGATGTACGCGGTCTGGTTCGGACCGCAGTTCGACGTCGTCGAATGCTTCAGCGCGAAGTACGCGCCGATCCCGGCCACGATGACGATCACCACGACCGCGATAACGATGATATTGCGCGTTTGCGGCTTCATAATCCGGGGCTCTTGCGGAGCCGGTCGCGGGACCGGCGACCCCCTTGATAAGGTATGCCATGGGGGGTTTTTCCGCCGAGAACTCTGGTCGGCGACGCCAGCCTATTTAGACGCGCGGAACTCGCGGGTCGACGGGGCCGAGCATGACGGTCAAGATGCTGATCGGGGGCGAGTGGGTCGCCGCGCACGGCGAGGCGACGACGCCCGTCGCGAGCCCGTTCGACGGGGCGAAGCTGGAGGAGGTCCCCCGCGGGACGCGGGAGGACGCCCGGCATGCGATCGACGCGGCGCGCGAGGCGTTCGACCGGGGCCCGTGGCCCCGGCTCCCCCCGCGGGCGCGCGGCGAGGTGTTCCTGAAGGCCGCGCAGATCCTGACCGCGCGGCTCCCGCAGCTCGCCGAGCTCGAGTCGCGCAACCAGGGCAAGACGATCAAGCAGGCGCTGGACGCCGACCTTCCCTTCTCCGTCGATAATCTGATCTTCTACGCCGGCGCCGGCCGCACCCTGGAGGCGAAGAGCCCGGGGGAGTTCACTGGCGAGGGCACGACGATCCTCCGTCGGGAACCGATCGGCGTCGTGGCGTCGATCACCCCGTGGAACTACCCGTTCATGATGGCCGTTTGGAAGATCGGGCCCGCGCTCATCACCGGTAACACGGTGGTCCTCAAGCCGGCGAGCTGGACCCCGCTCACGACCCTCGAGCTCGGCCGGGCGTTCCAGGAAGCCGGCGTCCCGGCGGGAGCGCTCAACGTGGTCACGGGCCCCGGGGACGAGGTCGGGGACGAGCTCTCCCGCAATGCGAAGGTCGATCTCGTCTCGCTGACCGGCGACACCGCGACGGGGCGGAAGATCATGGAGGCGGCGAGCCACACCGTGAAGCGCGTCCAGCTCGAGCTCGGCGGCAAGGCCCCGTTCGTCGTCTTCGAGGACGCCGACCTCGCCGCGGCGGTCGAAGGGGCGATCGTCGCCGGCTTCGTGAACGGCGGCCAGGACTGCACCGCGGCGACGCGCCTCATCGTCCACGAGAAGGTGCGCGACCCGTTCGTCCGACGGCTCCTCGAGCGCGTGGCGACGATCCGGATGGGGGATCCCCTCTCCCGATCGACCGATCTCGGCCCGCTCGTCCACGTGACGCACCAGCAGCGGGTCCTGCACTTCGTCGAGCAGGGCCAGGAGGAAGGCGCGAAGCTCGTCGCGGGCAGCCCCGAGGCGCCGAAGGAGCTCCCGCACGGCGCGTTCGTGCGCCCAACGATCTTCGACGCCGTCGCGCCCGACATGGCGATCGCGCAGAAGGAGGTGTTCGGGCCGGTGCTCGACGTCCTCACGTTCGGCTCGTTCGACGAGGCGATCCAGATCGCGAACGGGGTCGAGTACGGCCTCGCAGGGAGCGTCTGGACGAACGATCTCCGCACGGCGATCCGCGCGTCGAACGCGTTGCGGTTCGGGGACGTCTGGATCAACGATCACCTCCCGCTCGGCTCGGAGACGCCGCACGGGGGATTCAAGCAGTCCGGCTTCGGCAAGGACCTCGGCACGGACTCGCTGCTCGACTACACCGCGATCAAGAACATCTACATCGACCTCACGGGGCAGGCCCGCAAGGGGTGGCACTACCTCACCTACGGCGATCCGGCCTGAGGGGACCCGTGGCGGACGGCATCCCGGCGAGCGGCAAGGGCGCCCTCCTGATCGGAGGGGCGTGGCGGGCGCCGTCCGCGCAGCAGTACGCCTCGGTCCACGACCCGTCGACGGGGCGGGTGGTCGGCGAGGCGCCGATCGCCTCGGCGGACGAGGCGCGCGCCGCGGTCGACGCCGCCGCCGAGGCGGAGGAACGGTGGGCCGAGGTGCCGGGCCACGAACGGGCGCGGATCCTGCGCGCCGCCGCGGCGCGCCTCGAGGCCGACCGCGAGACGATGGCGCGACTGATCGCTGTCGAGGTCGGAAAGCCGATCACCGACGCCCGGATCGAGGCCGACCGAGCGGCCGGGGTGTTCCGCCTCGCCGCAGAGGAGATCCGGCATCTGGGCGGCGAGAGTTTCCCGGCCGACGCCTACGAGCGGCCCGCGGGCAACGAGCACCGGTTCCTGTTCACGGTCCGGGACCCGATCGGGGTCGTGGTCGCGATCGGTCCGTTTAACTTTCCCCTGAACCTGCTCGCGCACAAGGTCGCGCCGGCGCTCGCGGCCGGCAATCCCGTCGTCGCGAAGCCGACGTCGGCGGCGCCGTTCACGGCCCTGCGCCTGGCGGAGCATCTCGTCGCAGCCGGGGTGCTCCCCGGCGCGCTCAACGTCGTCGTGGGGCCCGGAGGCACGGTCGGCGACGCCCTCGTCGAACACCCGCGGACCCGGCTCGTAACGTTCACCGGGTCGACGGAGGTCGGCAAGGCGCTCGCGGGGAAGGCGGGGCGCCTCGCGAAACGGGTCATCCTGGAGATGGGGGGCCTCGACCCGTTCGTGGTCCTCGAGGACGCGCCGCTCGAGTCGACGGTCCAGGCGGCCGCGCGGGGGGTCTTCGCGTATTCCGGCCAGGTGTGCACCGCTTCGAAGCGGTTTCTCGTGCAGGACGGCATCGCGGACGCGTTCGCGGAGCGGCTCGCGGAACGGGCCCGCGCCCTGCGCGTCGGGCCGGCGCTCGAGGAGACGACCGAGGTCGGGCCCCTCATCGATGCGCAGGCCGTCGCGCGGATGGAGGAGCTCGTCGACGACGCCCGGGCGCGCTCCGCCCAGGTCCGGGCGGGCGGGCGCCGGCCGCCGGAGCGGACGGAGGGGAATTTCTACGCACCGACGGTCCTGGACGCTGTGCCCGAGTCGGCCCGGGTCCTCCACGAGGAGCCGTTCGGGCCGATCGCCCCGGTGGTCCGGTTCCACGACCTCGATGACGCGGTGCGGATCGCCAACGCGACGCCGTACGGATTGCAGGCCGCGGTCTACACGCGCGATCTCGCCCGCGGTTTCGCGCTGGCGAAGCGGATCCGCGCGGGCGGGGTGCACCTCAACGATCCGACGAACCTGCGTTGGGACGCCCTGCCGTTCGGGGGCGTCCGGGAGAGCGGCCTCGGCCGGGAAGGGCTGCGGTACGCGATGCGGGAGATGACCGAGGTGAAGCTGATCTCGGTCAACTACGGCGGCTGAGACGGCTCACGACGGCTCGGCGTCCGGGAACGTCCGGCCCGGCACGGGCGGGACGACGGGCCCGGGCAGACCGGGCGCCGGCAGGCGGGGTTCGGCGAGTCCGGTAAGCCCCGGCGCAGTCGGCCGGCTGCCGCGGGCGTGGGGGATCGGCTCGAGGCTATCGAGCGCGTCCTCGAACGCGGCGAGCCCGCGCTCCAGGAGCTCGTCCTCGATGGTGAGCGGCGCCATGAACCGCAGCGCCTGGTCCCAGGCGCCGGCGGTGTGCATCAGCACCCCCCGGGCGAACAGCGCCGAGCGCATCGCCTTCGCGCGATCGCCCCACGGCGCGCGCGAGGCCGCGTCCCGGATGAACTCGACCCCGATCATGAACCCCTTTCCCCGGACGTCGCCGATCGCGGGATGCGCCGACGCCATGCCGCGGAACCGCTCGACGAGCGCCGCGCCCCGATGGCGCGTCCGTTCCAGGAGGTCGCCCTCCCGGAGCACCTTCAGGACCTCGGTCCCGACGGCGAGGGCGAGCGGGTTGCCGCGATACGTTCCGATGTGGAACCCGCGCGGGAGCTCCTTCACGAGATCGGATCGGTAGGCGACCATCGAGACCGGGATCCCGCCCCCGATCGTCTTCGCGATGCAGAGCAGGTCCGGCGTCACCCCGGCGTGCTCGACCCCCCACATCCGGCCGGTCCGGCCGAGTCCCGTCTGGACCTCGTCCGCGATCAGGAGGATGCTGTGGCGGTCGCAGAACTCCCGGAGCGCCGGCAGGAAGTCGTCCGGGGGGACGACGTACCCCCCCTCGCCGAGGATCGGCTCGACGAGCACCGCGGAGACGGCGTCGATCCCCGACGCGGGATCGCTCACGAGGTGCTCCAGGTACGCGATCGTGCCGGCCGCCCCCTCCTCCGCCCCGAGAACGGGCCGGTAGGGGTCCGGGAACGGCACGCGCACGACACTCCCCCCGCCGAACGCGGACGTGGCGTGGTACCGTCGGGCGCTCGTCAGCCCCACGACGCCGCCGTGGACGCCGTGGTAGGCGCCCGAGAACGCCACCGTTCCGTGCTTCCCCTGGGCGAAGTCGGCGAGCGACACGGCGGTCTCGACCGCATCGCCGCCGGTGACGGTGAACAGGACCCGCGCGTGGTGGCGCAGGGAGCCGGGCAGCGCGTCCTGGAGCTCCTTGAGGAATGCGATCCGGACCTCGGTCGGGAGCTCGAGCGCGTGCCAAATCCGCTCCGATTGGGCCTGCATCGCCGCGACGAGGCGGGGATGGCGATGACCGAGATTGAGGACCGAGATGCCGGCGACCCAGTCGAGGTACCGGTTCCCGTCGACATCCTCGATCGTCGAGCCCTGCGCGCGGGCCGGCGCCATCGGAAAGTAGTGCGGATAGCCGATCGCGTCGGTCTCCCAGCGCCCCTGCGACTCGAGGAGCCGCCGCGAGTTCGGGCCGGGCGGAGGGACGACGATCCGGGGCGCGTCCGGGTAGCTCAACCACGTGGAGCGATCCGTCACGGCGCCCTCGCCCCGAGCACCGGCGTTCGCCCATATAACGGAGGACGCGGCGCCGGCCCGGGCAATTTTATCGACCCAAGTCGTCCCGTGCGACGATGGCGGGTGCGAGCGAACCCCGGATCGACACCCACCTGCACCTGACGCGCTGGTGGCCGGACCTGGCCGGGACCGCCTATCGCGCGGACCTCGAGTACAACTCCGCGGGGCTGCTCGACGAGATGACCGCCGCCGGCATCGACTACGGGCTCGTGATCCAGATCCACGAGGCACCGAGCGTCGAGGAAGCGCTCGAGGAGAGCCAGACGCTCGCGGCGGCGAGCGGAGGGCGGCTTCGCCCCGTCGTGACCGTCGATCCGACCCGGGGCGAGGGCGCGGTCGCGGAAGCGCTCGCGCTCTGGGAGTCGGACCCCGCCATCGCCGGGGTCAAGCTGTTCCCGGGCTACCTGCCGTTCTACCCGCACGACCCTCGGGTCGACCCGATCTACGAGTTCGCGGGACGGCGCCGGCTCCCCGTCCTGATCCACCAAGGGGACACGCTCGACCGGAAGGGTCGGATCAAATTCGCCCGCCCGATCGAAGTGGACGAGGTCGCGGTCCGCTACCCGGACGTCCGCTTCGTGCTCTGCCACTTCGGCAACCCGTGGATCGACGAAGCGGCGGAACTCGTGTACAAGAACGAGAACGTCTACGCCGATACCTCGGGGCTGCTCGCGCATCCGTCCGCCCCCTACTTCGACCGGATGGTGGAGGAGTGCCGGGCGCGCATCGGACGCGCGATCCTGTCGATCGGCGCCGCCGACCGGATCCTGTACGGCTCGGACTGGCCGCTCGAGGAGCTGTGCCTCGCGGTCGATCTCGTCGCTCGTCTCGATCTCCCGGCGGAGGACCGGGCGAAGATCCTCGGCGGGAACGCGGCCCGCCTGTTCGGCTTCCCGCGCCGGTCCGGGTCGTCATAACCCGGACGCCTCTCGGGGGGCGGTTCCGGACGGGGCCGGGGGACGTCGTGGACGGCGAGGAGATCCAGCGGATCGTCCGGGAGACGAACTACGTCACCTGGCGCAAGCAGGCCGGCTGGAACCCGCTCGTCGTCGCGCGCGCCGAGGGTTCCCGGTTCTGGGACAGCGCCGGCAAGGAGTATCTCGACCTCTCCTCCCAGCTGATCGCGACCAACTTGGGCCACGCGAACCCGGCGGTCGTCCAGGCGATCGCGGACCAGGCGCGTACCCTGCCTTACGCCGTGCCGGGGTTCGCGACGGAGCCCCGGGCGCGCCTCTCGCTCGCGCTCCAGGAGATCCTCCCGAAGGGGCTCGACCGGTTCTTCTTCAGCACCTCGGGGACCGAGGCGAACGAGGCGGCGCTGAAGATCGCCCGGGTCGCGACCGGGCGCACCAAGATCCTGGCGCGGTACCGCTCCTACCACGGGGCGACGGCCGCCTCGATCTCCGTGACGGGGGAGATGCGCCGCCGTCCGATCGAGCGGGTGCAGCGGGTCCCGGGGACCGTCTTCGCGCCGGACTGCTACTGCTACCGCTGCCCGTTCGGCCTCACGTACCCGGACTGCGGGGTCGCGTGCGCCGAGTACGTGGACTACCAGCTCGAGCGGGAGGGCGACGTCGCGGCGATGATCGTCGAACCCGTCGTCGGGACGAACGGGGTCCTCGTGCCGGTGCCGGAGTACCTGCCCCGCCTCCGCGCGATCACGCGCAAGCACGACGTGCTGCTCCTCGCGGACGAGGTGATGAGCGCGTGGGGCCGCGTCGGCGAGTGGTTCGCCGTCGACCACTGGAACGTCGTCCCCGACCTCCTCACGACCGCGAAGGGGATCACCGGCGCCCACATCCCGCTCGGGCTGACCGCGACGACCGCGAAGCTGCACGACGCGTTCCAGGACACATACTTCCCGCACGGCCACACCTACGAGGCCCATCCCCTGACGCTGGCCCCGGCGGTCGCGGCGATCGGGGAGTACCGCCGGCTGGGCCTGCTCGAGAAGTCCCGGAAGGACGGAGCGTACTTGCTGCAGCGCCTCCAGGAGCTCCAGGCGCGGCACCGGTCCGTGGGCGAGGTCCGGGGGCTCGGGCTGTTCGCCGCGGTCGAGCTCGTGAAGAACCGGGCGAAGCGCGTCCCGTTCAACACCGAGGACGACAAGCTCGCGGGCCGGCCGCTCGTCGTGGATCGGGTGACGGCGGCGATGCTGAAGGAGGGGGTCTACTGCATCGGATGGGTCTCCCACCTGATCATCGCGCCGCCGCTCATCATCGCGCGCGAGGAGCTCGACCGGGCGCTCGAGGTGCTCGATCGCGCCCTGCTCCTCGCCGACGCCGAGGCGGATCCGGCGCCCGCCGCGTAGCCCGCGCTCAGAACCAGCGGGTCGTCACGACCTTCTTGCGGGTGTAGAACTCGATCGCGTCGCGGCCCGTCGCGTGGAGGTCGCCGTAGAAGGAGCCCTTCCAGCCGACGAACGGGAAGTAGGCCGCCGGAGCGGGGACACCGAGATTGATGCCGACCATCCCGGCCTCGATGCGGTGGGCGAACTCGCGGGCCGCGCGGCCGTCCCGGGTGAAGATCACCGCCGCATTGCCGTACCGGGACCGGTTCGCCACCTCGAGCGCGGCGTCGAGTGACGCCACCCGGATCACTGCGAGGACGGGACCGAAGACCTCCTCCTGGGCGATCGCCATCTCGGGCGCGACCCGGTCGAACAGCACCGGCGCCACGTAGAACCCGTCCCCCGCGCTGGGGGCGGCCCCGCGGGCGGCGACGGTCGCCCCGCCGGCCTCGCCCTCCTCGATCCAGCGGAGCACGCGCTCGCGATGTTCCGCACGGATCACGGGTCCGACCGCCGTCGCGCGGTCGCCGGCGGGCCCGACCGCGAGGTGCCGTACCGCTTCCGCGAGCCGCGCGACGAGCGCGTCCCCGACGGGTTCGACCGCCAGCACGACGCTCCCCGCGAGGCAGCGCTCGCCGGACTGGCCGAACGCGCTCGAAAGGATGGCGGGGACCGACCGCTCGAGGTCGGCGTCCGGCATCACCACCATGTGGTTCTTCGCGCCCGCGAGCGCCTGGACGCGCTTTCCGTGCGCGGCGGCGGTCGTGTAGACGTGCCGGGCGGTCGGGGCCGAGCCGACGAACGACACCGCGTCGACGCCCGGATGGGTGAGCAGCGCGTTGACCGCCGCGGCGTCCCCGTGGACGAGGTTGAACGTCCCCGGCGGGAACCCCGCCTCGTCGAACAGCCGGGCGAGCAGGCCGGCGGAGAGCGGCACCCGCTCCGACGGCTTCAGGACGAAGGCGTTGCCGCAGACGAGCGCGAGCGGCGCCATCCACAGCGGGATCATGACCGGGAAGTTGAACGGGGTGATCCCGGCGACCACTCCGAGAGGCTGCCGCACGAGCGTCGTGTCGACGCCCGGGGAGACCTCCTCCAAGAACGCCCCCTGCATCGTGGTCGGCGCCGACGCCGCGAACTCGACGGCTTCGAGCCCGCGGCGGACCGAGCCGCGGGCCTCCTCGAGCGTCTTCCCGTTCTCGCGGACGACCGAGCTCACGAGCGCGTCGAAGTGCGCGTCGATCCCGGCCCGGAGTGCGAGGATCCGGCGCGCCCTCTCGGCGACCGGGACGTCCCGCCATCCGGGGAACGCGCGTCGCGCCGCGGCGACCGCGCCGTCGACGTCGGTCGGACCCGAGCGGGGGACCCGAGCGAGGAGCCGGCCGGTGGACGGGTCCGGCACATCGAGCGCCGCCTCGGCCGCAGCGCGGACCCAGCGACCGCCGACGAAGTTCTCGAGCACGTCGTCGCCGGACATCCGACGGTCCGGGAGTCGTCCGGGGTCTTGAGGGTCACGGACGAGGCGCGTCGTCCGGGCGGCGACGGGCGGTGTAGATCGGGGTGACCGTCGTCAGCCGGACGGTGCCGCCGAACTCGACGCGAGCGACCCGTTCGATCGCGTCGAGGAAGCGCGTGCGGGCCCGGAGTGGCATCTTCCCGACCTCGCCGAACGTCCCGTAGAGCCCGCGGACCTCGTGCGCCGTGAGGTCGACCTCCGACCGGATCGCTTCGTACGCGATCCGGTCGAAGCGGCCCGTGGCGCGAAGGTGGCGGAGCCGGCGGCGGACCTCCTCCCGCATCTGACGCCGGCTGTCCCGCACCCACTGCTCGTACCGGCTCGGGCGGGAACCCCAGATCGCCATCGTCGCGCGCTGGAATTCGGTCGGGCGCTCCGGATCCCCGTGGCGGTTCCACCACATCGCCCACCAGCCGCCGGGCCGAAGCAGTCGCGCGATCTTCGGGAGCGCCCGGTGCTCGTTGACCCAGTGGAAGGAGGTCGCCGCCACGCCGAGGTCGAAGAGACCCTCGGGGAGGACCGCCTCCTCGAACGGCGTGTTCACGATCAGGACCCGGGGTCGCGCCGCGCGGAGCGAGACGTCGAGGTAGCGGGCGAGTCGGGGGTCGGGTTCGATCGCGCAGAGCGGGTCCGCCCCCGCGCGGAGGAGGATCCGGCTCGCGACGCCGGGGCCCGGGCCGATCTCGAAGACGGCGGCGCCGGGGGCCAATCCGCACCGGCGCTCCAGGATCTCGCGGACCCGCCGGGGATACGGGAGCCGGTACCGGGCGTAGCCCGCGGGATCGCGGCCGAACGCCCGACGGCCCTCGCGACGCAGGAGCGACGGTGCCATGCTCGAACGCCCCACAGCCCGGGCCGAGGAGATGAGCTGTCCCCTCGCGGGCCCCCGCCCGGGAGGGTTTTTGTAAGGGCAGGGGCTCCGAAGCTCCACGGTCCGACCGCCGGTCGGGCTGACCTGGGAGATGGGACACTGGACCCCCGCTTTGCAACCGCGTTCGCGGAGTACCAGCGGCGCACGCCGCGCTCGAAGGAGCTGTGGGAGCGCGCCCGGCAGTCGAGCCCCCTAGGGGTCCACTCGAACTATCGATTCCTCGATCCGTACCCGTTCTACGTCCACCGCGCCTCGGGCGTCCACCTGTGGGACGCCGACGAGAACGAGTACCTGGACTTCAACATGGGATTCGGCTCGTTGCAGAGCGGCCACGCGCACCCGAAGCTGGTCGAGGCGCTCACCCGTCAGCTCCACGACGGGAGCGTGTACGGGTACGAGTGGGAGCGGACCCCCGAGGTCGCCGAGCGGATCTGCCGCCGGTACCGGATGGAGAAGGTCCGGTTCAGCACCACCGGCCTCGAGGCGACCCAGCACGCGGTCCGGTTCGCCCGGGCGTACACGAAGAAGCGCCACGTCCTCAAGTTCGAGGGCTGCTACCACGGCTCGCACGACACCCTCCTCGTCGGGGTGAAGCCCCGGGCGGAGGTCGCCGGACCCCCGCGTCACCCGAACTCCGCCCCGGCGTCGCCGGGGATCCTTCCCGAGGTCGCCGCCCACACGCTCGTCGCGCCGTTCAACGACCTCGAGGCGACGCGGGCGATCGCCCGGGAGCACGCGGACGACCTCGCGGCAATCATCGCGGAGCCGATCCCGATGAACATGGGGTTCATCCTGCCGGACGACGGCTTCTTTCCCGGGGTGCGCGAACTGTGCGACGAGCTCGGGTCGCTCCTGATCCTGGACGAGATCAAGACCGGCGCGAAGTACCTGCACGGGGGCGCGGCCCGTCTCGGGGTCCGCGCGGACCTGATCACCCTCGGCAAGTCGATCGCCT
Source organism: Thermoplasmata archaeon (assembly GCA_035507575.1). GTDB lineage: Archaea > Thermoplasmatota > Thermoplasmata > Lutacidiplasmatales > UBA184 > Lutacidiplasma. The sequence continues at coordinate 32,700 of DATJNY010000019.1, forward strand.
GCGGCGTCCCGATGTCCGCGATCGCGGCCGGGCCGGGGATCCTGGATGAGGTCGGTCCCCGGAAGGTCGCCCACGCGGGGACGTACAACTCGAACCCGCTCGGCATGGCCGCGTGCCTCGCCTCGCTCGACCACATCTTGACCGAGGAGGCGCTCGAGCGGTCCGCCGCACTCAACGCCCAGCTCTCGAAGGGATACGCCGAGGTGTTCGACGACGCGGGGGTGACGGCGCACGTCTCCTCGGACGGGGTCTCGGGCACCGTGTACTTCACGGACCACCCCGTCCGCAACTGGCGGGATTTCCTGACCGTCGACGGCGACCGGTCGATGCAGTACTACTACGAATCTCTGAACCGGGGGCTGATCCCCTCCGGCACCGGTCCTGATGAGCAGTGGACGATCTCGGTCCAGCACACGGCGCGGGACGTGGAGCGTCACCTCGAGATCCTGGGGGCCGTGGCGGAGCACCTCGTGGGGGCCCCCCAGGCCGGCGAGATCGAGGAGTCGGTCTGAACCGGTTCGCCCGTCGTCCCGGCCGCGGCCGGCGCGGGCGATCAGGCCGCCGAGCCTTCGGGCGGCGCGAAGACGACGAGCAGCACGAGTTCCTCCGTGATCGAATGGAACCGATGCGCCTCGCGCGCCGGCACGAACAGCACGTCCCCGGGGTTCGCCGGCGACTCCTCGTTCCCGTGCCGCAGCGTCCCGTGCCCCCGGACGACGTAGTAGATCTCGTCCTCGGTGTGCGGCGATTGCCGGTCGACCCCCCCGGCCGGGAGGACGTACACCCCGACGCTGAGGGTCGCGACGCGCAGGAACTCCGCGTAGCCGTCGCCGCGCTTCGCCTTCCCGGCTTCCACCTCGATCGCGCTCATCGAACGCCCGTCCCGCGCGAGCCGGCTGAGGGTGATAGCCGCGTCGGGCCGTGCTCACGCCCCGCGCCCGGCCCGGCGCGCGCGGAACTCGTCGGCGGCCCGAGTCCCGGTGTCGATCGCCCCGGCGACGGTGCCGGATTGTCCGTCGAGGTCCGTCGCCTCGCCTCCAAAGAAGAGCCGTCCCGCGACGCTCGCGGCGAGATCGCGCCGGGCCGCGAGGCCCACCCCCGGGGGAAGGTAGGAGTAACCGCCCCGCACCCAGGGATCGTCCGGCCAGCGATGCACGGCCATCCCGTCGACCTCCCCGACGCGGACGCCCGAGGGCAGCATCGCCTCCCACTCGACGAGGGTCGCGTCGACCAGCTCCCGGTCGGTGAGGCCAGCACGCCGTCGCGCTTCGGGGCCCACCGTGAACGCGGTCAGCACCTCGACGCGCTCTCGCAGCCCGACCCGGGGGCGATAGAGCGACGACGGCGTGCCGCCGTACAGGAGGGAGAAGTCGCCCCAGTGCTCGGTGAGCGAGCTCCCGCGGACGCGGAGCTGGAGGGCGTAGGCGTCGCCGAAAGCGATCCGCTCGATCGCGCGGCGTTTCGCATCGGGGAGCGGCGGATCGAACCGGATCGCCCCGGCCTTGAGCACACCGAGCGAGACCGTGACGATCGCCGCCGAGGACCGTACCTCGAAGGAGTCCCCGTTCGGACGGCGGCCCCGGACGAGCACTCCGTCGGGCTCGAGGAGGACGTCGGTGACCGCGTGCCCGAGACGAACGCGAGGCCCCAGGCGACTGGCGACGCGCTCGACGAGGGTGCTGTACCCCTCGACCAACTGGAAGTTCCGGAACCCGTACGGTTCGCGCGCCGCACGATACTCCTCCGCCGGACCGAGCAGCCCGATCACGGACGGCTCGGCGGCAGCAACGTGGGCGTAGAGCAACTCAACGATCCGGCGGGCCGCGGGCCGCCGGGGCCGCTCGTCCAGGAACTGCGCCAGCGAACGATCGGGAGCGGTCGCCGCGTCGATCTCGCGAGGAACCTCCACGAGTCCCTCGTAGAACGCCCGGGAGCCAACGAGGGGATGGAACGGCAGCGCGATCCACGGGAACCGACCGACCCGCCGATCGAGCACGATGCGGCTGCGCTGCTGCACCGGCAAGCGCCGACGGTGGAGCTGTTCCCGTGCGACCCAGCGATGGGTCACAGCGGTGCGGCCGTGGATCATCTGGGCGCCGAGCTCGAGCGGTACCCCTTCGACGAGCCGGTAGTCGGTGTACGTCCGGCCGCCGAGCCGATCGCTCGCCTCGAGCACCACACACGTGTGGCCGGCCTCGATGAGCCGCAGCGCGGCGGAGAGGCCGGCGAAGCCCCCGCCGATCACGACGGCGTCGCTCCGTCCGTCCGTCGCGCCACCCCCTCCGCCGGGAGTCAAGAGCTCGCGTCCCGTGCCGGGGGCGCGGCGATCGGCCGACGGCGTGGCGCCGGGGCGCGAGAACGTTTCGTGTACGACGCACGCCAGGCGGTCGGCTGCGTTCGGGGGGACACGCGGCTCGGGAGGGAGAGGGGCGGCTTAATCGCGAGCCCTCGCCGTCGGCCCGCGAGGAGCCGATGGGCGAGGACGCGGTCCGCCCTCGGCGGCAAACAACGCCTTTAACGCTCGCCCCCCCTCCCGGCGCTCGATGCCGGCGCCCGCGCAGGCCGCGCGACGGGAGACCTCCTCGACGGGGCCGTCCGGGGCGAAGCCGGGGCCGGGCCGAACCCCGGACGGATCGGTCTACTGGGATCCCGCGGTGTGGACGACCGAGCTCGACCGGCTGTTCTACCGGCGATGGCTCTGCGTCGGCCGCGCGGAGCAGATCCCGGAAACCGGAGATTTCCTCACGCGCACGGTCGGCCGCGAACACCTGCTGTTCGTCCGCGCGCCGGCCGGGGACGTGCGGGGCTTCTACAACCTCTGCCGCCACCGCGGCACGCGCATCGTCCTCGCTCCCGAAGGGAAGGGAGCCCACTCGTTCATCTGTCCGTACCACGCCTGGTCGTACGATCTCACCGGCCACCTCGTCGGCGCCCGGCACATGGACGGCGAGGAAGGGTTCGACCGCGCCCAGTTCGCCCTCCACCCGATCCGCGTCGCCACCTGGGGCGGGTTCCTCTGGGCGAACCTCGAGCCCGACGCGCCGCCCCTGGCGGGCGCGCTCGGCCCGTTCTTCGACCGGTTCGCCCGCTTTTCGCTGGCCGATCTGCGCCGCGGGGGCCACCGAGAGTACGAGGTCGAGGCGAACTGGAAGATCGTCGTCGAGAACTTCTCCGAGTGCTACCACTGCGCGCCGGTGCATCCCAGCCTGAACCGGCTGACGCCGTACCTCTCGGGAGGGAACGATGCGACGTTCCGCCGGGCGGACGGCCCTCCCTCGCCGTGCGCCGGCGGCTTCATGGAGTTCGCCCGGGACTTCCAATCGATGACGCGGACCGGCTACACGCAGCGGCCGCGGCTGCCCGGCACCACGGACGAGGACGCCCGCCGGGTCTACTACTACGTGGTCTTCCCGAACCTGTTCTTCAGCCTGCACCCGGACTACCTCATGATCCACCGGGTCTGGCCGGTCTCGCCGACGCACTCGCGCATCGAGAACGAGTTCTACTTCGCCCCCGAGGCGATGGCGGCGCCGGCGTTCGACCCGTCCGACGCGATCGATCTCTGGGACGAGATCAATCGCCAGGACTGGACCGTCTGCGAACTGGCGCAGGAAGGGATGGGCTCGCGCGCGTGGACGGGCGGGGTCTACAGCGACCGGGAGTCGCTCGTCCGCGACTTCGATGAGTTCCTCGCGGACGAACTCCAGCGCGCCGACCCGGACCGTACGGCCGGGCCCGGCTGACCGCGCGGACCGTTCGGACGCGCGGTCACCGGGGGAGCGAGCGAAGGTCCTCGCGGATCACTTCGGCCGCGTTGTGGCCCGGTGCGCCGGTGACGCCGCCGCCGGGATGCGCCGCGGATCCGCAGAGGTACATCCCTCGGATCGGGGTGCGGTACCCTGACCAGCCGAGGATCGGACGGAACGAGAAGATCTGGTCGGGCGCGAGGTTCCCCTGGAAGATGTTCCCGCCGGTCATGCCGAGCGTGCGCTCGATGTCGAGCGGCGAGACGATCTGCCACTCCTTCACGACCTTGCGGACGTTGGGGGCGTACTCCGCGTACGTGTCGAGGATCCGCTCGGCCGCTTCCGGCTTGAACTCGTCCCACGTGGTGTCCCGGAGCGCGTAGGGCGCGTACTGGACGAAGCACGTCATGACATGCTTGCCGGCCGGGGCCATCGACGGGTCGACGACGCTCTGGATCTCGCAGTCCAGGAACGGGCGCTGCGAGAAGGCGCCGTACTTCGCGTCGTCGAACGCCCGCTCCAGGTACTCCATCGACGGGCAGATCTCGATCGCTCCCGCGTGATGGGGGCCGGGGGTCTTCGGCGCCGCAGTGAACTTCGGCAGCCCGTCGAGCCGCGCGTGGAACTTGAGCGCCGCACCGCGGCTCCGGATGCGTCCGACCGCGCGCACGACCTCCGGAGGGACGGCATCCCGCGGAAGGAGCTCGAGGTACGTGTGCTGCGCGTCGAGGTTCGAGGCGACCGCCCGGGCCTCGATGAACTCCCCGTTCTCGAGCGTCACGCCCGTCGCCGCGCCGTCGCGGACGTTGACGGCGCGGACGGGGGCGCTGGTGCGGATCGTCGCGCCGAAGTGGGTGGCCGCCTTCGCCATCGCCTCCGTGAGGCGGCCCATCCCTCCCTTCGAGAACCCCCAGACCCGGCGGAGGCCGTTCAGCGTGCCGAGGCTGTGGTGGGCGAGCACGTAGGCGGTACCGGGCGTTCGAGGGCCGACCATCTCTCCGATCACGGCGTTCGTGGCGAGCGCGACCTTCAGCTCGTCCGATTCGAACCACTGGTCGAGGAAGTCCTGGGCGGAGAGGAGGAAGAGGCTCCGGACGAGTTCCTCGACCTCGGGGCCCGGGAACGCCGCGACGAGGTCGGCGAGCGGGACGGGCGGCGCCAGGAGGAGCGGCTCGACCAGATCGAGGACCCCATCCCAGAACGCCTCGTACTTCGGGTAGGCGCGGGCATCCTTCTTCGAGAACTTCGCGATCTCGGCCTGGCTCTTCTCGACGTCGTTCCAGAGCGAGAGGCTTCGACCGTCGGGGAACGGGCAGAACGCCTGCGGGTCGTACAGGATCGGCTCGTAGCCGAACCGGGCCAGCTCGAGCTCCTCCGCGATCTGGGGCCGCAGGAGGCCCGCGACATAGGAGAACGTGTTGACCCGGAAGCCGGGCCACGGCTCCTCGGTGATCACGGCGCCCCCCACGAACGGGCGCCGCTCCAGGACGACGACCTTCGCCCCCGCCTTCGCGAGATAGCCCGCGGCGACGAGCCCGTTGTGGCCCCCGCCCACGATCGCGACGTCGAAATCGGCCAACTTCGGCCCCGACCGCGCCACGAAGGGGTGGGATTTAATGGATGGTCGATGCGGCGTGCCGTCGTCGAAATGGTTGGCCGGGGTCGGGCGATTCCCGACCCCGGCTCGAAGCGTGCCGCGCTAGGCCGAAGCCCGTTCGGCGCTCGCCTCGGGGTCCGTCTCGCTCTCCCCGGGGGTGCCGAACCGTCGCAGGATGCCGGCCAGACGCGCCCGGAGGCCTCCGCCCTTGCGGGCGGGGACCGGCGGCGCTAGCTGGGCCAGGACCCAGCGGTAGTCCTCGCGCGGGAACTCGCGGGCCGCGAGCTCCCTAGCGTGGAATCCCCCGAGGAACGAGTCCGAGCCCTGACGTGCTTGGACGATCTGCCACGTCTGCATGCTCTCCCTCCTCGGTCATGGTCGAGGCTACGACCCGCGGCCGGTATATGAAGGAACCTTTAGCGAGGAAAGAGAAAATCCACTATAGACTATGGAAAATTCGCCCGGCCAACGTCATATAATCGAAAATCGACCCGTGTAGCGACTCGGGCTACAACGGGCCGGTTTTCTGGGGAAGGGGTTGCGCTCCTGTCCGCGCTACGGCGGGCTCGCGAGGTGCGCCCAGGCCGCGGTGAAGCCGTAGGAGACCGCGGCGATCCCGGCCAACACGACCGCGACGAGGAACAGCCCGACCAGGATCCGCCAGAGCCACGGGTAGTCCGGCACGTCCTTCGAGGGGAGGGGGGACGCCTTGGCGTTCGTCGGACCGACGATGAACCAGTCGATGAACAACGTTGCCGGGAACGCCAGGATCGCCACGCCGCCGAAGGCGAGGTACAGGAGGAACGTCTCGAGGGGGTCGAGGGTCAGGCTGAGCTGGTAGGCACGGGCGCCGTAGTAGATGATCCCGGATCCCGAGACGGCCGCGACGATGCCGACCAGGTGGGTCGGCAGGCCCTTCCAGACCATCACGCCGAAGCCGATGAGGACCAGCGCGAGCAGGAACAACGGGTCGAAGAAGAACAGGTCGTACGAGCCGAACTGCGGGGGGATCGGCCAGGTGATCTCGCCCCAGAGGGCGATGGCGCCGATCGCCACTCCGAGGAGGGCGAGGAATCCGGCGCCGCCTTGGAGGTGGCTCGTCGCCCGCTCGTGGTCCTGCCGGCGGTATTCGTACCACACGCAGAAGGCCGTGTAGAAGATCACGACAGTCACGAGGATCATCAGGTCCAGGATCAGGGTCAGGTCGTCGACGAACACCATTTTTCTCACTCCGTTGCTGCGGCTTCCGCCGCCTTAGTCGCTCGACCGAGGACGGGGGGATGAACCTCCCGTCAGGTACAGTTGACGGAGCTCGACCTCGACGCGCGGCGGAGGGAGGAGTGCTCCCGGCGGTTTGGGGACGGCGGCCGGGTGAAAGACCGGGGAAGGCGCGAGCCCAAGTGTCTCGGACTGTCCGAGTCGCGGCCCCCCGCCGAGATCCCAGGCGAGTGTGGACGTGATTGTTTTGGCGCCACGTCTCCGCGAGCTCGGCGGAGGGAAGTCAGACGAAGGGACCGAGGATCGGCTCGCGAAACTTAACCGGGAATCGGTCGATGCTCATCGGAGACGGTGTTCGTTCGAGGGGAGATAGCCATCGCCGTGGGGATGGTCATAGCTCGTTCTGTAGAGATGATTTCGTCTGTAGCCCCAAATGCCGGATCGGGAATCTTCGAACACAGTGAGCGCGAGTTAGACAAAACGCACGGGAACGTCATCCGGGCCACGCTGCCCGCCCTAGAGAATCGGCCAGCAAATCCAGACGACGCGCAGGCGATCTCTCGCGTCGATCCGATGCTCGACCTTGTCCACGCCAGCGCAGTGGGGGTCATCTTCCAACATGTCATTATGGCACCGGCCGAAGTCGGTTCCTCTCTCCACAGCGGGAGGGTGCTTGAGGCGTCCGGTCCAACACTAGGTGGGGTCCGCGGTCGGCGCGGGACCCGCGTTCACGACGCCCGAGCAAGCGCTTCGCGCTCAAAACGACGACGGAACGGACGCCTGGGGTCCGAATCGGACCGTTGCGGGCTCCCCTCGCCCGCTCCGCTCGCGGGTCCCCTCGCGTTTATGGCCATTCCTGCCGGTAACTCCACGTGCCTTGTCCACCCGAAGCGCCCGAGCGGGAACGCGAGGAGACTGACAAGCTCCCACTCGCGTTCGACCTGCACCGGCAATCCGCTGACCGTGTCCGAACCGTGCGGAGTCTTCGAAAGGTGGTAGCACTCCTGATGGGTCTCGTGATTGCCCTCCTACTCTCGTTCGTGGCCATCGGAGTAGCACAGGGAGTTTTGGGGTTTCAGTGGGTGGTACTCGTGGTTGTCCTATCTTGCCTCTCCTTCCTGATCGGGGAGTTCACTCTCGTCATGTGGAAAACCAACCAAGGGGCTGTGGGAGTCGCAATTCTGACTGATGGCTTGGAGTTCGCATGGGCTTCCGGGAAGACGGAGGTTCTCCCTTGGAACGGTATCTTTCGAGGGTTCACCTTGTTTGACGACAGCGGAGTGGATCTGATTCGCGCTCACAGTCCCAATCTCTGGGAACTGCGGCGGTGGAATCGACCGATCACTTGCCTGTCCAATGATGCGTTCGAGGCGATCATACGCGCCGCCTCGAACCGTGGGGTTGTGGTCCATGAACTCAAACTGAGGGCCGGCCTGTTCAGATGGACCCCATCCCGAGCCATCCGATTCTCTTCGCCCGGACCAGCCCCACCGGCGTGACTGCAACGCGGGTCCCTCCCGCGGCACAGCGGATTGCATCCCCATCTTTCCACAAGAAGAACCCCGATGAATACCTTCGAAGCTTTGCTATGATTCCGCTCCGCGACTGCCGATTCAGCGACGCTTAACTAGCGAGAGGCACGTCCCCCTTCGAATCCCAACACAGCATATGTTTGCGCACGAGGAGTGCTCAGTCCTAGTCGGACCGGGTACTCTCGTGGACCGGTGCGACACGTGCGGTCCCAGGGCGGGGTTGCGTTCGATCGTTGTCGTGCCTCGCTCGCCAGCCGAGTTGAGGATGGAGAGGAGGACATCGGAGTCCTCTTCACCCTCGGCGGCAGGTCCGACCGAATCGAGTGGAATTGGGTTAAGGCGCAGTCGTAAACGACATCGATCGACACTGTTTCCGATTCTTGTCGCCCTAGTTATGGTTCTCGGCGGTCTCCTTTACCAAGCTTCCTCTGCCCTGGAACACTTCGAACCATCGGTGCCAAGTGCCGTCCCGGAAGACACTCCGACGCTTAGTGTTGGTCAGGCGAACCTGGGGGCCGCTCCAATCGGATCCGGTTCGATTCCCGCTTCGACCGCCGCCAGTCGACCTCCTGCTCAGAACATGACCGCGCGCGACAATTATTGTGAGTACGACTATAGCTATCTCTGTCACGTCTACGTCGGAGATGACTACTCCGGCGAATCTACCACGGTCACGTCTGTCCAGTTCACCATGACCATCCCTAACGGGACCCCCGTTGGGTTCGGTGATGAATACTATCTCGAGTTGATGTCAATCTGGGACCAAAAAGATTCCTACGATCAGATAGGTGTCGCCGACGCTCAAGGGGGCGATTATCCCGGTAACCCTTCTTCGTACTACGGAAGTTGGACAGTATTCTACTCTGCGGGCGAGCACTGCTTTAACGGAACGCCCGTGTGGAATCCTATCGCGACATCGCTGACACCCGATGACCAATACACGTTCCAAATGTCAGCTCAATCCAGCGGTTACGTGGACTTCGCCGTGTACTATGGGGCATCGACATCTTCGCTCGATTGGTCGACCTCGGTCGATACCGGTGCGACTTACTTCTACGAGTCCTCCGCGGCACCGAGCTGTTGGGGGGGATCAGACGAGGGTTTCACGGACTACGAAGAGATGTTGAGTGTTGGGGGAACTGCGCAGCCAGAATGGAACTTCTTCTTCGACAAAAACGAGGCCAACGGCGTGTCTGTCACCACCTGGAGCACGGTCGCGCCTGACTGCTCGTGGACCGGCGCCTCGCCTCCCGGATATAAACAGTGCATGTCATTGGGCCTGCCCGCGGTCTGGCCCAATCTAATGGCCTACTCTTCGAACTCGGGGAGCGTTGTCTCGATTTGGAATGAGTGGTTCGTGAACAACCCTGCTCCCACAGTCTGTGTCCCAAACGAGGGATGGTGTCAGGTTACGATAGCGCGTGGCTCTGACACGGTGCTTTCCGGGACTGTTACTGATGCTTCCCCCTGCAGTCCGGGACCGGGCGGTGAGTATTCCGCGTTGTGCTCGACCGACATCGACGAGTTCGAGATCATTCAGTTCCCGACGGCACCCACGACTGCCGCGGACTGTTTCGGTTGGGGAGACGGTGAGGACTGCTTGTGCCCCACGTCATCGAGCGGCTGGACATGTAGTTTCACCGGGAGCCAGATTGAAAATCCTTCGACGTACCCTCCTCAAAGCGATGACGTGGTTCCTGTCTCATACAGTCTCAAGATTAGCGTTCCGTCCTCTGCAGCTTGCGCTGAGAACCTGATTCGGTTGAACGTCACGGACGGAAGTGAACCCGGGGGATATGCTTGGGGCACCTTCGATTTTGATGTTTACGTCACGGGGTGTAGCGGCGGGGGCGGATGCGTCGCGTCGGGGACGCCGATACTGACGCCGGAGGGATACCGGCCGGTGCAGGATCTGACCGCTGGGGAGGAAATTGAGGAGTACGACTTCCTTACTCAGAGCCTGACTCGCGGAGCTTTCGTCTCAGGGAACTCAACTGGAGTTTCGGAGCTGGTGGACATCAACCATGGCCGGCTCTTGCTGACTCCAACCGAGCAACCAATCTACATCGAGAACGAGACCTTCGTCGGATGGCTGCACGATCCCCAAAATCTTACAGTCGGCGACAAGATTTTTGACCCAGTGAATGGCGGCTGGATACCGGTGACGAGCGTCGTCCTTGTTGATCAAAAGGCCACGGTCTACGATGTGGTAACGAGTGGTTTCAATAATTTCGTCGCTAACGGAGTGTTGCTGGACATCAAGGGCTAGAGGCAGGTCGCGTTTTCACCTCAAACCTACCATCTTAAGGCGAGTTGGCGACGAGGGTCTGACGCGTTGGGCGCTTAGGTAAAAATGAATCGCCTTCCGGCAGGCCCAGCAAGGCTGAATCTTCGATAGACCTAGCGACACGCCAGACATGCGATGGTTACCTCACGCTTGGCAGACCCCGCGCCGAAGCCTATCCATTCATCTCAACCGTCGTCGCGAGTGATTAGTCGGGGTGAAGCCGACTAGAGGCTATCCCCCCGGAATATCTCGTCCTACCGGAGGACTCGCTCCGTCTATGCGACCACGTCGCCACTGAAGGAGAACCGCCACCCCCGCGATCACCACGCCCGTCGAGATTCCAGGAATCAGAACCAGTTCCAGATACCAAGAGGAAGGAGCTGACTCAGCTCCACTTCCAGGAAGACCACCCGCGATCACGCTCACGGTGTTCGCATTGAAATCGGGGACGTAGAGGTTCCCGTTCGAGGGGTCGAATGCAGGAGCCAGAGGACTGGAAAGGACCGAGATTGTCGAAGTCACAGTGTTGGTGTCCCCTGAGATTACGCTCACGGTACCCGAGCTTGAGTTGTCGTTCGAGATGTAGATGTTCCCGTTATCAGGGTCGTAGACGGGGGACTGCGGGAGCGTCCCTACCGTTACTACTGCGACAACTGAGTTGTTAGACCCAGAGATGACGGTAACGGTACCGCTGGCGAACCCCCCCGACTGGGACGCTACGTACAGGTCTCCATTGGAGGGATCATAGGTCGGGATACCCGGCGCGGTAGCTCCAAGCGGAATCGTCGCAATGACGGTGTTCGTCGCCCCAGAGATTACGCTCAAGTGGTTGGTCTGTCCCGAGGTTTCTGCAACCGCCGGAACATAAAGATCGCCATCCCCGCTGTCGTAGGCCGGGGTATCGGGAGACCCGCCCACCGGAACTGTGGCGATGATCGTGTTCGATGTCGCCGAGATCACGCTGACGTCATCGTCGTCCATATTCGGCACGTAGAGGTCGCTGTTGGCGGCGTCATAGGTCGGAGTATCTGGGAAGGCGCCGACGGCGATGGTTGAGATCACCGTGTTCGATGATCCAGAGATCACGCTCAAGTGACCGTCCTCCTGCGGGGTAACGGCACTCACGGGAACATACAGGTCTTCGTTCCTGCTGACGTAGGTGGGTAGTAGAGGGTATCCACCAACCGGAATCGTGCCCGTGACAAGTTCTGTTGTGCCGGAGACGACCGTGACGTTCTCCGAAACCGATAGGGGGGAGATTGCGTACAGATCACCGTTGCCGCCATCGTAAACGACTCCCCCGGGCGGCCGAAGCAGCGAGATTGTGGCGACAACAGTGTCCGTCGAGCCAGAAATCACGCTGAGGCGCATGGCCCCTACTGTAGGAACGTACACGTTCCCGTTCGCCCTGTCAAAGACAGGGGCCTCTGGATTAGCTCCCACCGTGACATTCGCGATTACGGTGTTGACACTCGTCGACTCAGAGACGTCCGATTCCATCGCCAACTTCCGAAAATCTGCGGCATGCCCTGGGGCGGTGTCGACTTGGCGCTGAGGTTGAAGGGGCGCAAGTGGCAGCTGGGCATCCGAGCCCACTCTCTGTACGTTGAATAGAGGCATGCCCCATGGAACAAGGCCGGCCAAGCATAGTATCGCGGCAACTACGGCGACCGGCAAGAACCGAGTCATGCGCGCGTTTAGGAAGAGCATAGAGCCACTTATCAACCATGAGTACCCGCCACATGCACCGTGCCAAAAAACCTGTGTTATGACCCGCGTCTATCGACAGCCGGACCGGCCGCTTCCGGCAGGAACCGTCATTTTCGCGGAGGGGTCCGCAAGTCCTGTCCTAATCATGAACCACCGTCGAAGGAGGTCTCGCAGCTAGGTCCCCTCTTGGACCGGTTTCAATCGATGCTGGGCTAAGAGTGGAGTCGGTTCGGAAGTTCGATCCGGCACACTCGTGCGTATGCTTGTTCGGCGGTACGGGTACCATCGCGCGAAGGTCGTAGGCACGCGTCTTGAAGATCCCAGTCCCGACGCGTCAGCCCCTCACTTTCAGAGCGGTGAGGGCCATTCCGATTCGCCGCTCACTCTGGTAGTTGCTCCCCGCGTCCGGGGGCGGCGAGCAACTGGGCAGATGTGACCTGGTCTCGGCCGGAAACGGTAAGCACGAGGGCCTCTCCACGAACCGCCTCGACTCTCGGCTCTGTCCCCGCGGAGTGATGAACCACGGACTTTGACACGGCGGACTCGATAGCACCTTGTGCGCTGTACTGCGCGCCGAGGAACAGCCAGACCGTGGGACCAGGAATCAAACATGGGCTGAATCTCACGAGATCGGCCCGTCGGGGCTGGACGGGAGGAGTGCTCCCGGCGGGATTCGAACCCACGTTGGAGGGTTTCCCCGGCCCCGTTCGGGGGGCCACGAAGGCCCTCTATCCTTGACCGGACTAGACTACGGGAGCACCGACCGAGCGAGGCGCGGACTCCCTTGAAAGTTCCCCCAGTCGCGGGGCGCGGCCCGGCCCCCCGGCGAGGGGAGTTCCGCGCCCCATCCCCGATTACCTTCGAAGTCTACGGGAAGTTCAGGGGGAGGACGGTTACCCCCGGTGCTCCATCGGGCACGGGGGGAACAGCGTATCCCGGCGTCGTCGTCGAAGCCGGACCCGGAGGAGGGGGGGATCTCCATCGCCCGGGAGGGGGCCGGTGCCGAGTTCCTTCGCCGACGGATCGAGCGGCCACCGAGGATCGGGCTCTACGTGCTGCTGGGACTCGGGGCGATGACGCTGGGAACCGGGGCGATCGCCTGGCTGCTCGCGCCGACCTCGCTCGCGATCGGTCTGGGCGCGTTGGGCACCGTGCTGATGACGCTCGGGTACGTGCAGCATCGGCTGTACCGTCGCGATCTCGCGCATTGGCCGGACCGGGCGGTCCTCTGGGACGGGGGAATCGAACTCGTGCTGCACAACGGGGAGGTTCGAGGGGTCTCCTGGACGGACCCCGATCTCGCGATCGACCTGGTCGCGCGCCCGGCGCCCGCCCCGGCGGGGCGCGAATTCCTCCTCGTCTGGATGACGGAAGGGAAGATCCCCTCCGTGGAGATCACCGAGGATGCATTCGATCGTCTCCGCGGCGTCGCGGTGCGGCACGAGCTCGCCGTCACGTCGCGGCGGCACGGGCGGACCGGCACCGAACGTGAGACGGTGGAGATCCGCCAAAGCCCGGCCCGACAACTGGGCTCGCCCTCCGCGATCGAACGGACGGAGCCCAGCCCTCGGTGAACCCGGCGGGGACGCTACGGGGCCGCGGGCGGGCCGACGACCAGGGTGATGTTCAACACGCCCGAGTAACCGCTCGTCGGAGCCTGGATCGTGAGGTTCGTGTACTGAACGGGCTCGTTCACGATCGTGACGGCGACCAGTGAGAACGGTGCGGCCACGCTCGCGCCCTTGAAATTGTAGCAGAACAGCTCGCACGTCTCGGTCAGCGCGAACTTCTGCCCCGCGTGCACGGTGAACCCCGCGCTCGTGGCGGCGAGCGATCCGGCGGCATACCAGGTGACGGACGTGATGTCGACGGTCGGCGGCGGGCTGGCGATCGCGTAGGCGTCCGCCGCCACCAGAGCGAGGAGGACGACGGCCGCGACTCCGATCGCGAGCTGGATCCAGCGGATCCGGAGCCTGGGAAGACGACCGAGCCCGGCCTGGTCGTAGCCCCCGTAGAACGTCGCCACGGCATCGTGCATCGGTCGGGGTCACGCCGAAGCCAGTTCCGCTCGGACCGGGTCGAATGGCGTGGGATTCCTGCCCCCCTCAGGACGTGGTGGTCGCGGAATGGATCCCGCTCGATGAAAGACGGTCGCTCCTCGTACTTGAGGACGGCCTTCGACTACCGAAAACACGGAAACTACGAAGGAGTCGGCGCCCCTTACGGATCTCGAGGTGGAGCACGCTCCGCCCCGGCTCCCCCGGTGACGCGATCGAGCGGGAATCCCCCCGCGAACGATTCTCGGATCGGGCCCCTTCCGCCGCAAAGGCTGTTCGGGCGAGACGGCCTCGAGGGACCGGAGTCCCCGGACGTCGACCGTCTCCTCGAACACCGTCGCGGGAGTCCCAACGCCGGATGTCGAAGGGCGGGGGAGCCCCTACCTCGGCCGGTCGCAGCGGGGCTACATCCAGAGGGCCATCAGGACCTCGTCGTCGGGCCGCCCGTCGAGCAGGACCTCGCCCTTCAACCGGCCCTCTTCCGCGAATCCCATCTTCCGGTACAGGGCGATCGCCCGCTCGTTCGAGGCGAAGACCCCGAGCTTGACCTTGCGGACCCCGAGGCTCCGGGCCCACTCGAGTCCGCTCTCCATCAGCATGCGCCCGATCCCGCTCCCCCGGTGCTCCGGGAGGACGGCCATGCCGAGCTCGGCCGTGTGCGCGTTCTTCGACCATTTGCCCCGGGCGAAATTCGCTCCGGCGACGACCTGGCCGCCGACCTCGGCTACGAGCCACAGGTTGAAGCGGGGATCGTTGTCCCGGAACTGGGTGCGGATCTCGTCAGCCGTCCGGGGGAATTTCTCGGTCATCAGGTAGATCTTCTCTGCGGCGACGCGGTCGAAGTTCGCCACCCACGCCTCCGCGTCGTCGGGCCGAGCCGCACGAACGACAACCACGGATCCGTTCCGCAACCGGGCCGTGACGGGGAGCGGCATCCGTGGCCCCACACCGGCGCGCGGGGAAATCGTTTCGCGCGGAAGCGCTAGGCGCCCTTCGTGAGCCGTCGTACGAGGCGGGCCGGGGTGGCGTAGAGCACCCTCTCCAGATCCGGCTCCCGAACGCCCGCCCCGAGCGCGATCCGCCGGGCCTGCTCGATCGGGATCAGATCGTGCACGCTGTGCGCGTCGGAGTCGACCACGAGATCCGCTCCCGCCTCCAGGGCGAGCCGGGTGACGAGTCCGTTGCAGAGGCTGTGGCCCCGTCGTCCCGAGATTTCGAGCGCCACGCCGTTCGCTTTCGCGAGGTCGGCGTCCTTCGCGTCCAGCAGCCCCGGGTGCGCGAGGACATCGACCTCACCGGACTCGAGGGCGGCGTGGTTGGTCCCGCGGGGCACGTGCTCCACGATCGTTTCCCCGTGCACGATGACAATCTGAGCGCCCGCGCGACGGCAGGCGCGCGCGGTCTCGGCGATGCGGCGCGGCGGCACCTTGGTGAGCTCGACGCCGACCAGGGGAATAAACGAGGTGCCGTCCCAGGCCGCGGCTTCCTGGAACAATCGCGTCAGGAGCGGTCGGGGATCCTCGAGGGCGAGGTGGTCGGTCAACGCGAGCGCCCGGTGATCGAGCGCTTCCGCTTCGTTCCACATCTCGGTCGGCGAGGTCGTACCGTCGGTGAGAAAGGAGTGCGAGTGGAAGTCCATCCGGCGCCGTATCGAGCGATTCGGACGCCGTTCGGACATCGGCGCCCGGTCAGCGGTCGCAGGGCTTAGGGTTTCGGGCCGACGGGCCCCCGTCGGGTCGGACCGGGACCGATTGCGGGGGAATCGTTGTAGCCTTCGATGGTTCGCGGTCGTAGGTCCCCTCCGATGACCGCCCGCCGTCGACGCGCAAAGCCGCCCACCTACTCGGTCCGCCCGAGCCGTCGGGCCGACACCGAGGTGCTCGTCCGGCACCGCCAGGGCATGTGGAAGGACATCGGCATCCACACCCCCGACGAGATCCGGAAGGCCGGTCCCCGCTACCGCTGGTGGTTGGGCCGGGAGTCGCGGGCCCGCCGGTTCTTCGGCTTCGTCGCGGTCGGCACGAAGGGGGAGGTCGTGGGGAGTGGCGCCGTTTGGCTCCAGCCGAGCCAGCCGCGCCCTGGCGCACTCGCCCGGCTCGAAATGCCGTACATCATGTCGATGTACACCGAGCCGGCGTTCCGTCGCCGAGGCGTCGGGACCCTCCTTGTCGCCGAAATGATTCGTTGGGCTCGCCGGCGCGGATTCGCCCGGATCACCCTCCACGCGTCCGCCCAAGGTCGACCGATTTATCGAGATCTGGGATTCGAAGGGTCCAACGAGATGCGCCTCAGCTTGGTCGGTGGGACGTCGTCCCCTCCACGGGCGAAGACGGCGCCCGGCCGACGCCGTCGGCGGGTCTAGAGCGGCCCTCGCGCACCGCGCAGAGGGAGCCACCCTCGTCAGTCGTACATGGGCAGGTTGCAAGCGCACTTGCACCCATCGGAAAAAGGGGAAGGAAGGGGTTAGTCACGGGGATCCGGGTTCCCCTTAGACGACCTGGTAGAGTCCGACCTCAGCCGTCGCCGACGCCAACGCCGCGTTGTTCGCCGGGTCCGTCACGAAGGTGATGAACTCTTGCGCGACGCCGGTGAGGGGCTCCAAGGAGATCAGCTCGAACGGGCGTCCGCCCACAAACTGATCCACAGTCTCGCTGGCCGTTAGGCCGGCAGAGATGGTGCCCGAGGTTCCGGTCGTCGGTACCACACCACCGTAGACAAAGCTCGAACTAGGCGTCGTAACCGGCAAGCCTGCTCCAGAGATGTTCTGTCCCAATCCTAGGAATGGCACGATTCCGATGTTCGCCGTCGTCCGAGCGAGCCCATCCGAGGCGTAGCCAATGGCGTTGGCGCTCGCAGCGACGTCGGACAGGACTCCGGGATTACCGTTTCCCTGCTGGCCAGTCGGGTAGCTGAACCCACAGTCTGAGAGGAGGTTGTTGCTCCCGCATCCGCCGTACCCAAGGTTGGAGAATCCCGTGCCAGTCTGGGTCGTCGCAAAGCTGGATGACGACGAGGATGGGCCGCTTCCGTACCCGAGGACCTTGGCCTCGAACGTCTGTGTGGTTCCGCTTGCGTCAGAGCGCTCGATCGGAACAATCGGGGCAAGTGGTCCAGCGCCCGCCGTCGGAGTCATGACGTACGGACCCGCGCAGATTGTCCACCCGCACGGACTAGCGTCCGTCAACGGTGTCACAATGTCGTTCGCCGCTTGTCCAGTGCCGCCCACACTATCAGCGCCCATCGCTCCAGCGGTGGTGGCACCAACGCCCGTCGGCTCTTCGGTTACCTCTACCCCGCCGTTAGACACGATTGTGTTGTTTACCCCGGCCGGAATCTGGTCCCACAGCAGTGGCGTCCCAATCGTCGCCGTCACACCAAGCGTCGCAAAGTGCTCTCCGTTGAAGGTCCCGAGCTGGTGAATCGTTGGCGAGCTCGAACTGCCAGCTTCATAGATCGCATTCAGAGTGTCTGCACTCATGCTTCGGATGCCGTGGGAGTTCCCGCTCTGGATGACCACATCGACTGCGTCGTAGGCGACCGTCGTAATTGTAATGGTCGACGCATACTGCGAAGCGCATCCATAGCTGGACTCCAGTGTGGCGACAGTCTGCGGCGTGGAAGAAGCGCCGAGGTTGATGTTCCCCTCGCAGAGAGCGATCATCCCCGCGCCAGTTCCGCCTTGGTTGTCGCTCACGACGACATCCGAATTGTTCTGCTCGAACCAGCTTACCGCTAGCGAGCTGAACGGATACACGGACGTGCTCCCGCCGATGGTCAGCGTCGGCTCCGCGTGTTGCGTGCCGATGCCTCCCGTGATGTTCCCTTGCCAAACGACGAGCCAGAGATAGAGCGCCGCCGCCGCCGCGACCGCGATCAGGATCAGGATCAGCGTCGCCACGACCGGCGACACCGCCCGAGCCCGATTCTGGCCGCGCCACGCGCGTCGGAACCGCTGGCCGCGTTCGACTCTCTTCGTTTTCGCGCTCATTTCTCTTCGTTTCCCCTCTTTGTTTTCTTGCAGTTGCTGTCTCGCTGCCGCGGGACCCTCCCTGCACGCATCGAACCGGGGAGTGGGTTGATAGCCGCCCTCGAAGGAGAAGTCGTAGGAAGTCGAACCCTCCGGCTAACTCCGTACGAGCGTGGTCCGTCGTGTCGTGAATGGTCACCTTCGAAGAATACGGAAACTCCGGGCGGCCCGTTCATCGCGCGACCTCGTCTTCCCGATTGGATGCCGAGTCCCAGCGGGGAGTCCGTCGTCGTTCCCGGCCTGAGAGAGCAACTCCCCCTCCCCCTACGGAAGGGGATCCCGGCGGGTGCGAAGCCCAAGGATCGGGAGACGCTGCTTCGGGAAGGGAAGGATCTCGAGCGCGTACTCGTCCGTCGCGTGGCGGTTCCCGAGAAGGTTTTGATCCAGGCCGAGCTCGGCTACATGCGCCGCCAGCTCCAGGGAGATCGGCGGAAGGTCGACATCACCTACGGCGTGAACCCCCCGTTCGCGTTCGTTCACATTTCCTTCAATGCGCCGACCGGTGAGTTCGACTACGATGTCCTCGAGCCGAAGCTGACGGACTCGGAACGATCCCTCGGTTCGGAGATCCGGGCGAAGATGGAGACGATCATGGGGCAGGAGGAGATCCCCATCACCGAGGGGGTGGCCCTCGGGGAGTCGCAAGAGCTCAAGGACTACCTCCAAGAAAAGTTCCTGACGGTGCTGGATCTCTACAATATCGACGTCGCCCCGAAGCGCCAGCCGGTGATGCTGTACTACCTCTTCCGGGAGTTTCTCGGATTCGGGCAGACCGACCCGATCCTCCGCGACCCCTTCCTCGAGGACATCAGCTGCCTCGGGCCGCGCGTCTACATGTACGTGTTCCACCGCGTGTTCGGCTCCCTGCGGACCAACGTGCTCTACTCGAGCGAGATGGAGCTCAACAAGTACGTTTTCCGGCTCGCGCAGATCGCCGGGAAGCACATCTCCGTCTACCAGCCGATCCTGGACGCCACCCTCCAGGACGGGAGCCGGATCAATCTCACGCTCGGGACCGAAGTCACCCGGAAGGGCTCGACGTTCAGCATCCGAAAATTCTCGGCCGATCCGGTATCCCCCATCGACCTGCTGCAGTTCGGCTCGGTGTCTCCGCACGTGCTCGCCTATTTCTGGAGCCTGATCGAGCACCACCGGTCGATTCTCATCTCGGGCGGAACGGCGGCCGGGAAGACGACGTTCCTCAACGCGATCTCGATGTTCATCCGACCCGAGGACAAGATCGTCTCGATCGAGGACACACCCGAGATCCAGATCGACCACGAGAACTGGATCCAGTCCGTGGCACGAACCGGCTACGGCGCCGCTTCGGGAGTGTCGTCGGGGGCATCGGGAGTCTCGGGCCTCTCGTCAACGGCGGGCAAGACGGCCGGGAGCGTGACCCTCTTCGACTTGCTGGTGGCGGCGCTCCGCCAGAGACCAGAGTACGTGATTGTCGGGGAGGTGCGGGGCGTGGAGGCGTTCACGCTGTTCCAGGCGATTTCGGTCGGGCACGCCTCGATGTCCACGATTCACGCCGGATCCATCGCGGAGCTCGTCCACCGCGTGGAGAATGAGCCGATGAACATTCCGCGGGTGCTGTTTCAGGCGCTCGATGCGGTCGCCTTTCCGACGCAGGTCGTCGTGGGACGCAACCGGGTGCGTAGGGTCGTCGGCGTTACCGAGATTCTCGGGGTGGATCCATCCACCAACGAGCTCCTCACGAACGACGTCTTCCACTGGAGTCCCAGCACCGACTCCTTCCAATTCCTCGGCCGGAGCTTCGTCCTCGAAGAGGTAGGAGAGCGGACTGGGAAGAGCATCGACGCCCTGACGGCGGAACTCCAACGCAAGGCGACGTATCTCGATCTGATGACCCGCCTTGGGCTCACGTACTTCCGAGACGTGAGCCGGGCGATCGGGTCGTATTACGTGGCGCCCGACGACGCGATCCGCGAATTGGAGCGACGGATCACCGCCCGCTGAGCCATGTTCGAGCCAGCGCCCACCCCGACGCAGAGGACGCGCTCCCCCGGGACGTCGGCGGGGAAGAAGAGGGTCGGTTCGATCGCGGAGAGCTACCGTAGTTTCGCGTACGGCCTGTTTGGGGAACGGTTCGACCGAGGCGAGGGGGACCCACTTCTCTCCGAGAGGCTGAAGCGGGCGGGCTACGACGTGAGCCCGGGGATGTTTCGCGGGGTCACCATCCTGACGGCGATCATCGCGGTCGCGGTCACCTTGCCGTTCACGTTGATCCTGTTCCTGCTTCTGATCCACGTCGGGTTTTGGTACGGCTACGTGGTCCTGGTCCTCGCCGTGACCGTAGGGGCCGTGTTTCTCGGGTTCAGCTCCCTCGTCAGCACACGGATCGCCAACCGAAAGGACCAGCTCGACCGCGAGTTGCCCTTCACCTTGAGCGAGCTCTCGGTGCTCGCCAGCACGGGCACGTCTCCCGTTCAGCTCGTCCGCAGGATGGCGGACCGCGATCACGACCTGGCGATGACCGGCGAGTTCAAGCGCGTCGTCTACAAGATCGATCTCGAGGGCAAGGATCTGATTTCGGCGCTCGCCGAGACCGGTAAGGCCTCCGCGTCGAGCTCGGTCCGGGAAGCGTTCTGGGATCTCGCGAACATGATCCACCAGGGCGGCAGCCTGGACGAGTACCTTCGGACGAAGGCCGACGACGTGCTGAAGCTAAAGCGGATGATTCAGAAGCAATTCATCGAGCGTCTCTCGACATTCCTCGACATGTACGTCTCGCTCGTGCTCGTCGGCGTACTGATGATCGCCGTGGGGGCGTTCTTGATCAACGCCCTCGGCCAGACCGTGGCGGGGCTCGACGCGAACGAGCTGTTGCTCGTGCTCACGTTCGGGCTCGTTCCGCTCGCGGTCGTCATGACCGTGATCATGATCTCGATCGCGTACGCGAGGGCCGAGTGACCCGATGCGAAGCGCGCTGCTTCTCGCGATCGTGCTGGTCCTCGCCCTCGCACCCCTCTCCGCGGCGCTCGCTCCGGGTGCGGCCGGACAGCCCAGCCCGATCGGCGTGATCGATGTATCGCCGGCCCCCGGGAGCGTCACTCCGTCGACCACTCCTACGCTCTACGTGACCTACTCCGATTCCGGCGGCGACATCAACTATGCCGCGGTATACATCAATCAGATCAATTTCACGGGATTCACCGGGTACGAGTTCACCTCGACCAGCGTCACGTGTCCCGTCCCTTCGATCCTCGCGCTCAAGCCCGGACTCCAAAATGCGAGCCTGGTCCTCGGCGATGGCTCGGGAAACTCGCTCAACTACACCTGGAATTTCACGGTGAACCCGAATGCTTCCATCTCGGGTCAGCCGATCTTCTCGATCAGTGCCGGGAAGCTTCTCCTCTACATCGGCATCGCGACCGCGGTCGCCGGCGCGACGTTCTTCGCGTACATCGCCTACCTGAAACAGACCACCCGATTTGCGTTTCGAAAGTACTTCGCCACGCACCCGATCCAACGGTCGTATCTCGTCCTCTACATCCCGTGCGCCGCCGCCTTTCTCTTCCTCCTCGTCGGCCTCTCGTACGTCACGGGGACCCCCAATCTTCCCGCGTACTCCCTCGATCTCGTCTTCATCGGTGCAATATTCATTGCGCTCACCGCGTTTGGCATCGACGCGCGCACTCAGTTGGCGCGCAACCGGGCGTACGAGCGGGCGTTCGCGCAATTCCTATTCGAAATGTCCGACGCGATGCGGGGAGGGCTCGACCCCGCGAAAGCGATCACCGAACTCGCGAAGACCCAGACGAACATCCTTCAACGCCCCCTTCGCGTCGCCTCGGATGGCATCCGGATCGGCCGCCCGTTCGAAGCCGTCCTACGCGACATGGCGCGCGGCCTGAAGAGCCCCCTGATTTCTCGGTACGCCGACCTGATCGCCGAGGCGACGACGGTCGGCGGGGAGACCGCGGTCGTCATCCATCGGGCCGCCAAGGACATGGATGATTTTGTGAAGATCGAAGAGGAGCGATCCGCCCAGCTCACTCTTCCCGTCGCGGTCATTTACATTGCGTTCGCAGTGCTCGTGGCGGTCTTGGTCGCTCTGCTTTACATCGCGCCGGATCTCGGCACGCTCAACATCGGTTTCCTCACGTCGGCAGCCAATCCCTTGAAAGGCCCTACCGCGAGCTCGGTGCCAACCCTCGCCCTGAGCACACTCCATGAGCGCTTTTTCGAGCTTACCATCATCAACTCTCTTGGCACCGGTGCGATTATCGGAGCGTTTACCGAGGGTCGCGCCCGCTATGGAATCGTGCACTCACTAGGGCTGGTCGCGGCGACCACGGTGTTGTTTCTCTTCATCTTCCCCTGACAAGGGGGGCTGAAGCTTCATCCGGGACGAGCCCGCAGACTACGATGGAGCCATGTACTGAATCGTTGCGGAACCGAGGAGTCCGTCGCTGCTTGTGACGACGAGTTGGATATTGTAGGTGTCCCCAGCGGTAAGGGTGCTAGTCAGTTCCGCTTCCTCCCCGTAGAGCGTAGCGATGACGGAGGAGCCCTGCGTCACCGTCCACGCCCAAGACACGATCGTCGCATTCCCTCCTGGCTGAAATGAGTCCGAACCGTCGAGGAGCGGGATTTGCTCCGGCTCGCCCCCGGAGTAGGTCGTCAGCACCGACACGAGCGCCACGGCGGTGGGTGGCAGGAATGATTGCTCGAACTGGTTTCCGAGGAAGGTGGAGATCGCGATCGTCGCGTAGCTGGTGGGAACCGGGGCTTGGTCGGGATTCACGAACGAGTAGGTGGGGCCAGAAGTCAGGATCAACGAGATTGTCGCCTCTTCGTCGGGTGTCAAAATGAGCTGAGATCCCGCCGTCACGAGATACATGCTATGGTTGACGAGGTCGGTGACTTGATAGTACACGAGAGGGAAGCCGTTGATCGTAAGGTCGGTCACAGCGATCGAGTTCACGTCCGAACTCGCGATCGAGAACTCGAAGGTCGCGAATCCGGTTCCCGCTGTATCGAGCGAGGATGCAATCCCGACAACGCGGATTGATTCGAGCTGGACGAGGTGAATGTGGGCCTGCTCGGCGTTGTATTGCTGCTCGTACGACGCGACGAACGCGGCGAGGGTGACCGCGGCGGCGATGACGATGAGAATGAGCATCAGTGTCCCGACGATCTCGGCAAGACCCCGGGAGCCGCGTGTGAGTGAGGGCGACCGGCGCCGCACGCCCGCGGGAGCCGGAAGGTCGCTGATAGGAGTTCCTTACGAAAATTGCGTAATCGACCGAAGTTCTTCGCACACTCCCAATGGCATCGTTAAGCGAATACCTCCGTAACGAGTACCATGGGTATTCCGGTCGAGGTTCCGGGCCTCGACACGATCGTTCCTGTGATTCCGGACGGTCACATCGTGGTAATCGAGAGCGGGGCGGACGGCGTCAAGAGCTTCCTCTCCCGACGACTCGCGAAGACGGCCCTGCGCGCTGGCCGTTCGGTAACTTTCATCGCGTCCCGGGACGGGCCGGAACTTTCCCAATCGCTTCTGATCGGCAACGACCTGCCACCCACGCGGGGGGACGGGTTGCGTGTTGAGGAACGGGACTCGCTGGTCGGTTGGCAAGACGTCGACTCGCTGCGCGGGGTTCTCGTCGTCGATTCGTTCTCATTCCTTGCGCTGAATCTGCCGCCAAGCCAGCTCTCCGAGCTCCTGCGCCGACTGCGGCGGTTGGGCCACGCCCAGGGGCTCACGGTGATCCTTGCCACCGACCGCGGGATGGCGGACGAGAGGTCGGAATCGATCCTCGGACACCTCTCCGATGGCTGGATTCAATTCCTTTCGAAGGAAGGGCCCGAGGGCCTGATTCGCTATCTACGCGTACCGAAATGGTCGGACGGAACACTCGTCGACCGCAACATCTACTACGAGTATGACGGTAAGCGCCTTGCCATTGACCTTCGGCGCCGAGTGTTGTAAGGAGGCTCGCTCATGCCCGGATCTTCCTACGATCGATTCGGTCTCACGAGCAATCCCTTCCGGGACCTCGCCAGCGAGAGCTTGGAGGATGTGGAGATCTACCACGTCAATCTCGACATCGACCGAACCCTCGATACGATCCGAGAGGAGATCTACGCGAAGGAAAATCGCGCGCTGATCGCGCTCGTGGGCCTGCACGGAGCCGGCAAGACGGAACGGCTCCTGATGGCTCAGGAAGAGGCGAGGGATCGAGGAGCCTTCAGCGTCTACTTCGACATCACC
The DNA here is from genome assembly GCA_035507575.1 of Thermoplasmata archaeon. Taxonomy (GTDB): domain Archaea; phylum Thermoplasmatota; class Thermoplasmata; order Lutacidiplasmatales; family UBA184; genus Lutacidiplasma. Next base: position 57,121 of record DATJNY010000019.1, read on the forward strand.
ACCAAGACCACGTGGGTAACACGAGGGCTGGCCGCGTCGTTCCGCAAGTCGGCGAATCTCGGTGGATTCGCCCAGATCTTCAGCGCCCCGCGGTGGTACCGGGACATCGCTGCCCTCGAGCGGATGAAGGACCGAAACTACGATCCGTTGAAAGCCGGCCGCGCTCTCGCCGAGGCCCTGAACGCGCACGCGCCCGCGTTTCTACTGCTGAACGACCTGCACAACCTCGCCGCGTCGGATGAACTGGGAATCTTCGCGAAGGTCCTCCAAGAGATGGTCGACAAAATCAAGCCGGGGGTTCTCGTCATGTTCGGGTGCTTTCCGAGCTTCATGCTGCAACTCGCTACGCATCAGGCTCCCCTGTCGAGCCGGATCAACCGAACCCTAATTCTCCCCCGCCTGACCCCGGAGGAAGCTTCGTTGCTGCTGGCGAAGAAACTATTGGCCAAACGACTGGTCGAAGGACTGGATCCGCTCTACCCATTCGATCAAGAGTCCGTGTCGCGACTGAACCAATACGCGTACGGCAACCCCCGAAGGCTGCTCGAGCTCGCGGACGTTTGCATCGAATTCGCGGTAGCCCACCGCTCCTACCGCATCGACACGGAGATCGTGCGCAGTGCGCTCCTCGAACGTCAAGTCCAGGACCTGAAGTCGGAGGTCGAGGCGCGATCGGACGGGTGGAAGGAGGACCCCCCGGCGGGAGGGATCGAGCCCCTACCCAACGACACCGTTTACATTGAAGGGAGGGCGCCCGCCGGAGCAACGATCCCCACAGCGATCACCCCGACCGCTCAGCGCAGTTCCGACCGGACTACTAGTGGTGGGCCGGGGCCGGCTCCCCCATGACGGCCAGATTGATCGCCTGTTCGGCGATGTCGGCGGCGTAGCTCGCGATCCGTCCCAGGCTATCGACCACGACTCCGAGCGCGAGGAGCTCCTCGCCCTTGCGCGTCGCGACGCGGTGGAACAGATCGTCGATGAGTCGCTGATGTTGCGGTCGTGCGTCGATCGCTGCGTTCGCCTCCTCGATGTCCCCGGCCATCAAGGCGTGGAAGGCCCGATCCAGCATCGCGATGGCCGAGGTCTTGGCGATCACAAGGTCCGCTGCGAGCTTCGGTTCGAGCGGTTTCTTGTCGGAGAGCGTGGCGTAGGCCCCCGCGATGCGGACTGCGTGGTAGCCGATCCGCTCCATGATCTTCGCGACGAGCCCATGGACGAGGATGGCTCCCATCCCCTGTCCGTTGGGGCCTGATGGGAACTGGCCCGGGGTGAGGTATCTCTTCGCGACCATCCAGTAGAGGCGGTCGACATCCTGGCTGCGTTGCGTTACGTCATGAGCCAAAGTCGGGTTCCGGCTCTGCAACGCGAGGATCGAATCCTCGAGCATGGCGCGGGTGATGAGATGCATTCGGCGCAAGCACTTCTCCGCGCTCAGTTCCGACGGGTCGGAGAGGTCTTGGATGATGAGCTGGTTCCGGTTCTCCTCGATCACCTCAGGGCCGATCACGAGCCGGCAAAAGTCGCGTGCAGATCGCCGGACGAAGGGGCCGCGGTCAGCCGGAAAACGCACCTCGATGAGACCGTATCCTGAGATGTACGCCCCGATCAGTTTCCGCAGAAGGTGTTCTCGTGCCTCCTCACCCTTCTCCTCGAAGACCTTCCGGCGGAGCGGGGGGCGCTCCTCGCGCTTATGGCGCACGGATACGGAGCCGTCAAGCTCGGAATCCACGAACAGCGTGTCACCGGCCTTCAGCCCGGCATCCAGCACCCAGCGCTTGGGCAAGGAAACGAGATACGTTGAGCCGCCGGCCAGCTGAAGCTTACGGCCCTCCATGCGCAGCACCATCCCCCGAGGCTCTACGTAGGCTTAAGCGTGAAATAAATAGAAACAATAGGGCTATGCTACGAAGTTTACGAGACCCGCGTAGCCTTCGAAGAAAGCCTGAGTGCTCCGAGGTAAAGTCCGCAGTTCGAAGCAACGTTGATTACTTGATTCGCGTCGATACGGAGCATGCCTGAGGTACCGGCCGAGGGGCTTCGGTTCGAGGAAGTCGATCCCTCGTCCGCCGACCTCCCCCCCGTCGAGCACCGGCCACCTTCGACCGACGGACGCCGGCCCGGGGTTTATCTGATCGTTATCGTGCTGGTGATCGCGGTCGCGGTCGGTTCGGTGTATCTCGTGTCGATCACGTTCCACCGTGGGGCGGCGTCCTCCACGACGCATGTGCTCGTGCCGAACGGAACCGCCTACTCGATCCCGGCCGGCCAGTACGACGCCGTCGCCTTCATCGTCGACGGGAATGCGACGGTGAAGGGGACGATGTACACGGCGTTCGGAATGACGCTTTATCAGATGACCCCCGCCCAGTACGAGCATCTCGTCAATACCCTGAATTTCTCGGCCGGCTACGAATGGACCTCCGGACCGATCGGTAACAACACCGTCTATCAACTGAATCTCACCGTCCCCGCCGGGCAGTGGGAGTTGGTCTGGGCGAATCCGAACGATCCGTCCACCTTCATCACCACGCTGATCGGGTTCTACTCCGATTTGATCCTCGAGCCCTCGTGAGCCCGCTTCGTCGACCAGATCCCAAGCGGGCGTTCTACCGTTTCGGGCTGGGCGACCAGACGCCCGAGGTCGCCCGATGGGCGAGGGCTGGGAAATACTCAGGTCGGCGCTCGCCGGTGATCGCATAGATGGCCTTCTCGGCGATCTTGCAGGCGTTGTCCCCGACCCGCTCCAGGTGGCGGCCGGCCAGAAGAAAGCGGCCGAGACGTTCGGTGGAGGGTCCGCCCTTTTGCAAAAGCTCGAAGACCCGGTTCTGCAGTTGGTCGTACAGCTCATCGACATCGTCGTCCATGGCGAAGATGGCCCGCGCTTCATCGGCGTCCTCTTTGAGGAACGCCCGCACGGATCGCTGGACCATCAGGCGGGACTGCTCGTCCATCTTTCGCAACAGCTCGCTGGGGGTTTGGTCGGAGGTGTCGGGCGAGCTCGTCAGGTTCTTCGCGAGGTCGTAGCCGAGCCGCCCGACGCGGTCGACGCAGTTCGCGATCTTGAGCACGGCGCCGATCGTCCGGAGATCCGGCCCTTCAGGCTGGAGGATCGCGATCAGGCGGATCGCCTCGGTCTCGATGGCGATGTCGAAGCGGTCGAGGGGCGAATCGCGGTCGGTCACGCTCTTCGCGAGGGCCGCGTCGCCGGTGATCAGCGCCCGGGTCCCGTCGGCGACCATGCCGACGGCGAGTTCGCTCATCGCGCCGACATGGGCTTTCAGGACCACGATCGGGTCGTCGGGGGGGTTCGGTTTCGGAGGTTCGGGGGTCGCGTTCATGAGAACCGTCCAGTGATGAACTCCGCCGTGAGCGGGTTCCGGGGCCGCTCGAGGACCTCGGCGGTCGGCCCGACCTCGATGAGGTGGCCGGTGTGGAGAACGGCGATGCGGTCGGAGACCCGCGCCGCCTGGCTGACGTTGTGCGTGACGAGGACGAGCACGTAGTCCTCCTTGAGCCGTTGCATCGTCGCCTCGACGCGCTGCGTCGCCGCGGGATCGAGCGCCGACGTCGGCTCGTCCAGCAGCAGGACCCGGGGCTGGGTCGCGAGCGCGCGGGCGATGCACAGGCGCTGCTGTTGTCCTCCCGAGAGCGAGAGCGCGGGACGGTCCAGGTCATCCTTGACCTCGTCCCACAGGCCGGAGCGGCGGAGCCCCTCCTCGACCTGCCGCTCGATCTCACGGATCTCCTCGCCGACCAGGCGGAGGCCAAACGCCGCGTTCTCGAAGATCGACGTCGGGAAGACGGTCGGGCGCTGGAAGACCATCCCGATGCGGCGCCGGACCATCACCGGGTTGACGCGAGGATCGTAGATGTTCTGGCCGAGGTAGAGGATCGCCCCCTCCACCTTCAGACCGGGCGTGAGTTCCACCATGCGGTTCAGGCTGCGCACGAACGTGGTCTTCCCGCAGCCGGACGGGCCGACGACCGCGGTGAGGCTCGACGGCCCAAAGTCGAGGGAGAGGTCGTCGATGAGCTTCTTCTGCTTCGTGCGCACGGTCAGGTGCTGCACCGACACGACGGCGCTCCCGTCGTTCGCGGTCGCGTTCACTGGTAGAGTCCCTCCAATCGCTTCTGGTATCGGGCCGAGATGACGCGCACGAGGATGTTGAGGGCGACGACGACGACCATCAAGAGGAGCGCGGCCTGGAACGCGAGCGAGAGGCTCGGCGATCCCGCGGGCTGGGAGAAGTTCTCCCAGATCGTCCCGGTCAGGAACGTGACCGGGGAATAGATCGTGGGCGGGAAGATCACCGACTGGGTCGTCGTGAGGACGATCGGGGCCGTTTCGCCGACACCGATGGCGAGCGCGAGGAAGACCCCGTTCAGGATCTGGGGGAAGGCGATCGGCGCGCCGACCCGGAGCACGTATTGGTACGGCCGGGCCCCCGAGCCGTAGGCGGCCTCCCGGATCGGGCGGGGGATCGACGAATAGGCGAGATCGGAGATCCGGAAGATGTAGGGGGTCATGAAGAACGCCAGCGTGACCGACCCCGCGATGAACGAAAGCCCCCAGCCGAACGTGATGACGAAGAGGAAGTAGCCGAAGTACCCAAGGACGACCGACGGCGTTCCGACGAGCATGTTCGCCGCCATCCGGACCCAGCCGGCGGCCCGCTCGGGCAGGAACTCGGCGGTCGCGACCCCGCCGAAGAGGCCGAGCAGCACCGCGAGGGCGATCGCGAACAGCATGATCGCGGCGGTCGTCTCGATCGGAACACCGAGCGCGTCCGGGTCGTAGGGGTTCGTGCTCGTGAGCACGGTCCAGGTGAACGTCGGAAGCGCCTGCGACGCGATGTAGTAGACGAGGTCGAGGATCGGGATGATCGCGACAAGGAAGAGCAGCGGCAGCACCCAGCCGATGGCCTTGTCGAAGCCGAGTCGCCAGCGCGTGCGGAACGACCGGTCGAAGAGCAGCTCCTCGGCGGTCTCGGCCCGGAGGTGGTTCACCGCGCTCGCCATCGACCCTCACAACCCCGGGACTTCGTAGGTGACGATGCGGGCGACGAGCCGGCGGCCGATGATGTTGACCGCGAGCGAGATCGCGAGGAGCACGAGCGCCATCTCCGACAGCGCGGCGAGCCACTGGGTGTTGCCGAAGGCAGAGTCCAGCGAGAGGAACATCTCCGCGGCCATCGTGCCGGTCGATCCGTAGACGTTGGTGGGGTACGAGGCGACGACGTTCAGCACCATCGCGATCGCAACGGTCTCCCCGAACGCCCGGCCGAAACCGAGAAAGGCGGCGCTGAGGATCCCGCGGCTCCCATACGGGATCGCCACGTGGCGGACCGTCTCCCAGCGGGTCGCCCCGAGGCCGAGGCCGGCTTCCCAGAGGTCCCGGGGGACGCTCCGGAGCGCGTCCCGGATCAGGAGGGTCGTGATCGGGAGCGCCATCAGCGTGAGGATGAAGACCCCGACGGGCAGGCCGAGCCCATCCGCGCGGGGCGCGAGCCCACCGAACCCCGGGATGAACCCGATGTGGGCGTACAACGCGGGATTGATCACGCTCCCGAAGAACGGGGCGACGAGCAGGTACCCCCAGATCCCGTAGACGATGCTCGGGATCCCGGCGAGGAGGTCGACGAACGGGTCGAGCCACCGGGTGATCCATCCCGGCAGGTACGTGGTCGAAGCGATCGCGATGCCGAGACCGATCGCCATGGCGAAGAAGAGCGCCGGGAGGGCGGTCAGGAACGATCCGGCGATGAACACCGCGATCCCCCACTGCGAGGGCGGATCCCAGATGCTCCCCCAAAAGCCCCAACCGAAATTCGTGAGCTTGCTCGAGATGAGCAGCTCGACGACGATCCCCACGAGGATCGCCATCGGGATGAGCGCCGGGACGAACGGGACGATCCGTCCGATCGTCGCGCCGTAGGCCCGGTGTCGCGGAGCGGTCGGGGTTGCGTTCATGCTGGGGGAAGAAGGGAAGGAAGGGGTTCCCGGTCCGCGGACGCTACCGGGGCCGAGGGGTCACGCACGATACTCCCGGAACTTCGCCCGCCTCAGCTGATGCCCGAGACGCTCGCCAGCTCCACATTGTCGTAACCGATGACCTCGGGGGTCAGGGGCACGAAGTTGACCCCATTGATCCACGCCGAGGCCGACCCCGCGGAGTTGTAGTTCCCGTACGTCAGGGCCCAGTGCATGAACGCGACCGTGGCCGCGAGCGCGGCGGCCGTCACGACCGTGCCACCGGGCAGGGTCTTGATCAGCGCGTACTCGAGGTTGACGATCGGGTAGGCGTCCACGCCCGCCGCGGCGTTCGAGCCGCCGCCACCGTGCACGAGGGTGACCGCGCCCGCGTAGCTGCCGCCGAGGATCAGGCTGACCGCGAGTCCGTAGGTCGCGAAGTCGAGGCGGGTCAGACCCAGGTTCGCGTCGTTCGAGATCGTGGTGGTCGTGGGCAGGATGTAGTCGTCCGCCGCCGCTGCGTAGGTCCCGTTCGCGATCGTCGCGTTGTTCCCGACGGCCGCATACTCGAGTCCGGCCGCCGCGGCGCTCGCTTCGTAGCTGATCCCAATGTACGCGATCGAGCCGACCTGGCCCTGCGCGGTCGAGACCATGCCCGAGTTACCGGTGCCGGTCAGGACGTTCGTGCCGGTGAAGCCCGATAGGCCGCTCGTCGAAACCGGGTACGGGAACGCCGCATCGGACATGTAGCAAAGCGACGTGAACAGGAACGTATCCCCGCTCGAGTCGGATCGCTTGACCGGGTAGATCGTCTGGGCCGACATCGCGCTGAGCTCGCCCGCGACCGTCGACGACTGAGCCGCCAGGATCTCCGGGTTGTTCCACGTTGTGATCGATCCGCTGTAGATCCCCGCGAGGATCGAGCCGTTCAGGTTCAGGTGCACGGCGTTGAGCGGCGCCGGCAGGTTGTAGTAGATCAACTGCGCGGAGATCGCGACGGGGAAGTTGATCAGGTTCGTGGTGCTCGCGTTCGTCAGGTAGCCGTCCGAGGCCCCGATATTGACGAGACCCAGTTCGGCGCTGCTTTGGCCCGTACCACTGCCCGTGGACGCCGCGCTAAGGACGACGCCCGAGGCCGTGTAGTTCGGGAACCAGTAGTTCTTGAAGAGCGGGTAGAGCAGGCTCGAGCCCGTCTCCGTCAAGTTGATCGTGCTCGAGCTCGTGCTCGAGTTCGTGGACTTCCCGAGGAAGTATCCCCCGGCGATGCCCACGATCAAGAGGACGATCGCGATCGCGACCGCAACGCCCACCGACATGCCGCCGGAGCGGCGCTTCATGGGCGTCGAGAGTTGTTCGGTCTGTGTCGTTCCACCCGTGTTCTGCGCACTCATTTTTTTCTCACCAGGTCCGTCAATCGCTTCGGCCCTCGCTCCCGCGGTACCAGTCCCGGCCGCCGGGAAGAGCCGACATCAATGCGAGGCACGACGGCGGGCCATATATAGGAATTCAATTTAGAATGTATATTCCACAATAGTTCGACATATGGTACGTCGTCACATCCATCTCCGGAGGGCTTCGAGGGTACCGATAAGGGCGCCCGCTGCCTCGGCCGCGCCACGTCTCGCTGGCTGGTGCGCTTCGGATACGACGGGGCCGGGTTCCGAGGGTGGGCCCGTCAGCCGGGTCAGCGGACCGTCGAGGGCGAGATCCGCCGCGGTCTGGTGCAGCTCGACGCCATTCGCCCCGCCGATCTCGCAGCGGTGGAAGTCGCCAGCCGTACGGATCGGGGGGTCAGCGCGCGGGCGAACGCGCTCGTCGTTCCGTCGGAGCTGGACGCCGGGTCCCTGCTCGAGCGGATGAACGCGATCGACCCCGAGATTTTCTTCTCGGCCACGGTCGAGGTCGACTCGACCTTCCGCGTTCGCGCCGCCCGCCGCCGCATCTACCGGTACTTCGACCCCACTCCGGACCCGGATCTCGCCCGGCGACGGGAAGTCGCCGCGTTCTTCGCAGGATCGATCGATGTCCGGTCTCTGGGCCGCGGGATCCCGGGCTCGTCGCCGGTGCGGCGGTGGGTCGAGTCCGTCACGGTGCGACCGCTCGGCCGGGGAAGCATGTTCGAGGTCCGCGCCCCCTCGTTCGTCTGGGGGATGGTCCGGAAGATCGTAGGATCGGTGCGCGCGGCCGAAGCAGGCCGCCTCGACGTCGCGCAGTTGCGCGACGCCCTGGCGGGGCGGGTCCGGCTTTCCCTCCCGATGGCCGAGTCCGATCCGCTCGTCCTCTGGGACGTCGAGTATCCGCTGCGCTGGACGGCCCAATGGTCCGGTCGACGTCCGGCACAACTCCGGCACTGGCGAGCGGTCCGGGCGGCCGAATGGGCGCGGGGATACGTGCTGCGGTCCCTGGAGGGCGGGTCGCCCCCGCCCCCTCGGGTCAGGGGGCGGTGAGGTTGCCGGCGACGCCCCACACGATGGGATCTCCGTTGAAAGCCGTGGAGAGCACGTCGCTCGTCGAGAGCCCCGCCGCCCCGACGAAGACCACGCGATCCCCCGCCCCGATGGGCACGTCCGCCACCGTCCATGCCGTCCCGTTCGCGACGGACGGGTAGCTGTCGAGCCAGACCCCCGTGGAGCTGAGCAGGACCGCGTACCAACCCTGGGGCGGGGCGGGGCAGTTCGAGAGCTCCGGGTCGGCGGGGCCGCATCCGGCCGCCGCGGGCGCGATCGGCGGCTCGTAGAGCGAGCCGTTCTGGAGCTGCCACCGGACCCAGGACGTTGTCAACGAGGTCAGGGACACATTGGCCGGCACCGCGGACGTGTAGAAGGATGGTTGGACGGACCACTCCCGATACAATCCGGGAGACGTGGAGTTCCCGGAGAGCGGGGTGGGCAGAAGCCCTAACTGGTACTCCGAATTATAGCACGAGATCGAACCCTCGAACCACGAATCGCCGTAGCCGCTCGTCGCATTGAGCAGCCAGGTCGTGAAGTTGAACAAGGGACCATAGTCGCCGGGGAATCCGCAGGACCCGTACGCGACGCTCCACTCCGGGGCTCCGAAGATCTCGGCGGGCAGGAACTCCTGGCCCGGGAAATAGAGCGCGAAGACGGCGGCCGGGGGGGTGGGCATCTCGATCGGTTGGAGCTCGCCGGGGAACGGCGGTATCGCATTCCAGTTCGCGATCTGCTGCTGAAGGTGGTGCACCGCGTCGTTCGAGTCGATCTCCTGCCACGGCTGGATGGCGCTGTACGGGTAGGCGTAGAACGGGGAGAGTTGCCGGCAGGGGCTGTCCGACCCGAGTACGCCGTTCAAGGTGATATTGCCGGCCACCCAGCTCGCGACGAACGTGGGGGTGTACGTCCCGTTGAAGACGAACGTCCACAACGGTGCCGATCCGCTCGTGTAGACGTCGGACGCCGTCGAATACGGGTACTCGCTTGCGTTCCAGAACGTGAGCGTGCTGACCCCGTTCAGCTGTTGCTCGCACGGCGTCCAGTCGTTCGGGGTGAAGAGGGCCCACAGGGCGAGGGGGGGCGACCACGGAGAGTCCGCGGCGGCGCCTTCCGCGAAATCCACGGTCCACGGGTGCCCGCCGAGGTACGCAAGGTCGCTCGCCACGGCAGTCCACGCGGTGTCGAACGTCGCCCAGCCGGACGGGGGTGGCGGATACGGCGAACCGTTCTGAAACAGGCCCACGTTCCCGTACAGGGAAAATCCCGCGACCACCACTACGATCCCGATCGCCACCACGATTCCCAGGATCAGCCCGCGAGGTCGCGGGCGCGGCAGAGAGGCGGTCACGCGCTTCCTCCGGCGCCGGGTCGAGTCCCAGCGCGCGTATCTCTCCTCGGGTCAGCGCGCACCGGACGCGGCGGGAGCTGCCGGCGTGCCGGGATCACCCGGGCTTCGGATAGCTGGGAGGCTGCACGAGGGAGAAGAGGTTCCCGTCGGGGTCCTCGAACGTGGCGGCCGTGCCCCACGGCAGGTCGGCCGGAGGCTGGAAGAACGGCACCCCGCGGCCGTGGAGCTCCGCATAGACCTTCCGGCAGTCCGCGACGCGCACGACGATCGGCGGCATCCGGGCCGGGGCCCAGTCTTTCGCGCGCGCCTGCTGCTGCGGGTCGACCGGCCCCCCGATCGGGAACAGCGCGAGTTCGAGCTCCTGCCCCTTCGGGCCGACCGAGACCCAGCGATGGCCCCCGGGGAGGGCGACGTCGGTCTTCGTCTCGAATCCGACCTGGTCCAGGTAGAACGCGAGCGACTTCGCCTGGTCCTTCACGACGAGCGTCACCTGGGTGATCTTCCCTTCCATCTCCGTTCCCTCGCGCGGAGCCGGCTCCACGCCCGGGGGCCGGATATCGGGTCGGATATGTAACGGGTCAGACCGCCCCGAGGGCCCGCTCGACGAGACCTCTCGGGAAATCGACCCCGGGCCGGTCGGCGCGCAGGCGCGCGAAGAGCTCCGCCCGCGCTTCGAAGCACGGGTTCTCGGGAGCGCGGTGCGAGCGCTCCACCAGGAGCGTGAGCTGGCGGAGGCTTCCCCACGTGCGCGCGACGTGCTTCGCGTCGATCTCCTCGGACTGGGCGCCGGTCAGGGCGACCCGGGTCGCGATGAAGCGACGGACCTCGGCCGAACCCGAGTGGCCGGCCGCGCGGCCGGCGGCGGCCTCCCAGGCCTTGTGGGACCGATGGCGCCGCATCACCTCGCGCGCGTCGAGCGCCTGGAGATTGGCGCCCCCCTCCCAGATCGGGGTCACGAGCGCGTCGCGGGCGAGCTTCGCGAGCGGCTCCTCCTCGAGGTATCCCATCCCGCCTCGGACCTCCATCGCGAGCGCGGTCCCGCGCACCGCCTGCTCGGCGGTGACGAGCTTCGCGATGTGCGTGGTGAAGCGCATCACCTGGGCGTCGGGCGAGTACGGCGGCATCTCGCCGGCGCTCTTCGCGAGCGAGAAGACCGCATCGAAGGCGAGGAGCGACGCCGCATCCGACTCGGTGGCGAGGGTCGCGACGTCGAGGGCGAGGAGCGGGTGCTCGATCAACGGCTTCCCGAACGCCTGCCGCCGCCGCGCGAAGGCGATCGACCATTCGGACGCCCGCTGGAGCACTCCCGCGGACCCGACGGCGTTCGCGACGCGCGAGACGTTGAGCATCTCCATCGCCGGCAGGACGCCCGCACTCTCGGGGCCGAGGGCGTACGCCTCCGCCCGATCGAACCCGACCTCGCCGGTCGGGACCGCGATCGTGCCCAGTTTCTCCTTCAGGCGTCGCACGCGCCAGTTCGGCGTCCCGTCGGCGCGCCGCGCCGGGACGAAGAAGAGACGGATCCCGTGGATCCCCTCGGAGGCGCCGTCCGGGCGCGCGGTGACGACCGCACACGAGGCGCCGACGTTGCTGCAGAAGAACTTCTCCCCGCTGAGCGCCCATCGCCCCTGGGCGATCGGCGTGGCGTGCGTCGCGTTCGCGCCGAGGTCCGAGCCCCCCTGCTCCTCGGTCGCCCACGTGGCCCCCTGCGCCCGGCCCCGCGTCGCGACGAGCTCGGTCAGGTACCGCTCCCGCAGGTCCGACGAGCCCCATTTCGCGAGGGCGTAGACCGTGGCCAGCGTGACGGTAGACGAGCAGAGGAACCCGATCTCCGCCGCCTCGTGCATCAGGGCGAACGCCACCGGCCAGTCGCGCGCCGAGCGCGTCGGCCCGAGCGCGAGCCCGCTCGCGTAGAGGCGGTCGAGCATCCGCCGGTGGGACGCCGAGAGCCGGACCTCGGGGACGCCGGACGCCCCCCGCGAGGGGGCCCGGAGCCCCGGCCGGGCGGACCGGTCGATCTCGACCGCGGCCGGCTCGAGCTCCTCCCGGCAGAATCGGCCGAACTCCGCGATCGCGCGACCTTCCTCCGCGCTGAGCGGGCGATCGGCGATCCGGAACGCCTCCCGCACGATGCTCGGTGGCAGCGCCCCCGGGACGGCCATCCCGGAGGTCGAGGAGGGGTCCCCTATCTATCGTGTGCGAGACCGGCCTTAAGGGGCGCCCCGGGATTCGCGGGACGTGGTATCGATCGACCCGGTGACCTTCGCCGCCCTGGTCGGCACCTGGGTCCTCGTTGTCGGGACGCTCGGGTTCGCCTACTGGCAGCTCCGGCAGACCCAACGGCTCCATTCGGCGTCGACGGTCCTCGACCTGAGAGAGCGGTTCTTCGGTCCCCGTATGCAGGAGGCCCGGCGCGAGCTGAGCACCTGGCTGCTCCGGACGGACCGGGGCGAGGAGGTCGACAACTGGGAGGTCGGGATCTTCTTCGAGCTGCTCGGGTCGCTGACGCGGGAGGGGGTGCTCGAGCGCCGGATGGTCTGGGAGGCGTTCGGCACCTGGGTCACCGCGTACTACGTCTTCTCCCGGGAGCCGGTGAACCTCTTCGAGCGGTGGCGGCAGGAGAGTCGCGACCCGCTGATCTTTGCCAACTTCGAGTGGCTGGCGCAGCAATGCCAGGAGCTCGACCGACGGGCCACGCACGGCGCGATCCCGCCGCGCGCCGCGACGGAGGATGCGCGGGACGTGCTGAGCGGCGAGGCCCGTCTCGCCCCGGCGCCGCGGCCTGCGTGAGCCCCGCGGGCGGCTACGCCGTCTTCTCCGAGGCGAGCGGCGCAGGCGGCGCGGCGAGCTTCTGCTGCCAGAGGTGGTAGACCGCGGCGCTGCGTCCGACCAGGAGGCCCGTCGAGAAACCCCACAGCGCGTCGACCGAGAACAGGAGCGCGAGGGCGACGGTCGAGACGCCGAGGAACATCGACGCCGTCGGGAAGGAGAACGGCGACTCGTTCAGGATCGCGGTCTCGATGCCCGTCCGCACGAAGAACAGGACGACGTAGATCACCGGCAGGAGCGGGCTCAGCCGGTAGCTCCACTGCGACTCCCCGTCGGCCTGGTAGAGGTGGACGTTCCGGGCCGTGTACCGGTAGGCGACCACAAATCCGACCGCGACGAGCGCCGCGTCGGCGGCGAACGAGGCGAACGTGAGCGTCGCGAGGCTCGTGCCGACCGCCGTGACGCCGATCGTGGCGAGCGTGATCCCGTAGAGCAGCACGTACAGGATCGGGATCGCGACGAGCCGCCCCGTCGTGACGGGAGCGCCGTGCGTCAACCGCCACGAACGGCGAAGGATGATCAGCCCGAGGATGACGACGAAGAGATACCCCGCCACCTCCGACTGCGAGATCATGAGAGTCCTCGGACGCCGCTCCGATCGCGACGGACGCCCCGTTCGGTCGGGGGTATTTCAGCCCACCCGTTCCCACCGCTCGAGCTTCTGAACGGTGCCGAGCGTCGAGCCCCGCTGGATCTCCTCGCGGACCCGGTTCTCGTGTTCGAGGACGTCGAGCGCCCGGTTCGCGATCTCTTGCGCCCGCTCGCGGGGGACGACGACGACGCCCGAGAGATCCCCGACGATCCAATCCCCCGGCCGGACGCGCTGCCCGCCGACGGTCACCTCGACGCCGATCTCGCCGTGCCCCTTTGGCTCGCCGGCGTCGGAACTGACGTGGCGGCTGAACACCGGGAAGCCGAGCTCGAGGATCGCGTCGAGGTCGCGGGCGGCCCCGTCGATGACGACCGCCGCGACGCCCCGGCCGTGGGCGCTCCAGCTCGCGAGCTCGCCCCAGAGGCCGGTCGGTCCCCCGCCGGCGTCGACCACGATGACGTCCCCCGAGCCGGCCCGGTCGATCGCCTCGACGGGCTTCGCCCAATCGCCGTCGCGGGTCAGCACCGTGACCGCGGGGCCGGCGACGCGCACGGTCCGGTCCTTCAAGTGCGGGACGATCCCGTGCATCGCGCCCTTCCGCTGGAGGGCGTCCGTGACGTTCGGGCTCGAGACCCGGAGGAACGCCGCCCGGATCTCGTCCCCGCCGTACCGGCGGAAATGCTCCGTGGCGACCCCCCGCCGGGTCGCGATCGCCTCGCGGATCCGCCGGGTCGCCTCCGCGATCTGCGGGCTCTTCGTGATCGCGCCGCCGACGATCAGGATCTGGGCTCCGGCTTCCACCGCTTCCGCGACGGTCTCCGAGTTCAGCCCGCCCGCCACCGCGACCGGGACCGGGGACGCCTTCGCGATCTCGGCGAGCACGGCGAACGGCGTCTTCGCCTGCATCTGCATGTCGATCCCGACGTGCCAGCAGACCGCCGCCGCCCCGAGTTCGGCGGCGCGCCGGGCCCGGGCGACCGGATCGGGGACCCCAAGGAGATCGACGACGATCTCCGCCCCGTAGAGCTCGCCGCCGCGAACGCCGTCGGCGATCGTATCGTCGTCCGCCGCCCCGAGGATCGTGACGAGGTCGGCGCCCGCCTTCGCCGCGATCTCGACCTCGAAGGCACCGGTGTCCATCACCTTCATGTCGGCGACGATCCGCTTGTCCGGGAACGCCTTCTTCAACTCCCGCACCGCGTCGAGCCCCTCGGACTTGATCAGGGGGGTCCCGGCTTCGACCCAGTCCGCGCCGCCCTCCACGGCCTCCCGGGCCGCGGGGAGCGCGCGGGAGAGGTTTTCGAAGTCGAGGGCGACCTGCAGGACCGGCCGCTCGAGGCGCATGCCGCGCCGAGCGGGCCGGCCGTAATAACCATGCCACACGGCGGCTCACCGAACGGGATGCCGGCGCCCGCCACGGGAGGGGTTCGGCTGATCCACGGCGACGCGCGCCGCCTCGCGGGGGTCGATGACGCGTCGGTCCACCTCGTCGTCACCTCCCCGCCGTACCCGATGATCCCTCAGTGGGATGGCCTGTTCCGGACGCTCGGCGCGACGCGCTACGCCGGCATGCTCCGCGTCCTCTCCGACGCCTGGCGGGCCTGCTACCGCGCACTCGTCCCGGGCGGGATCCTGGCGGTGAACATCGGGGATGCCCTGCGCACCCGTGCGGGAGAGTTCCGTCTCTGGCCGAACGCCGCCCACACGCTCGCCGACGCGGAACGGATCGGGTTCCGGCCGCTGCCGTACGTGCTATGGAAGAAGCCGACCAACAAGCCGAACGCCTTCCTCGGCTCGGGATTCGTCCCGCCGAACGCCTACGTCACGCTCGATTGCGAGTACGTGCTCCTGTTCCGGAAGGGCGCCCTGCGGCGCCTGCCGCCCCACGATCCGGCGCGCGCGGCGAGCCGGTTCTCCCGCGCGGAGCGCGACCGGTGGTTCAGCCAGATCTGGACGGACGTGCGCGGGGTGCGACAGGCGACGTCCCGAGGCCGCAGCGCCGCGTTCCCGCCGGAGATCCCGGAGCGACTCATCCGGATGTTCTCGCTCGTGGGGGAGACGGTGCTCGACCCGTTCGCCGGAACGGGCACCACACTCGCCGCCGCCGCGCGCTGGGGCCGGAACGCGATCGGGGTCGAATGGGACCTCCCGACGTTCCGCGCGCTCGCGTCGGCGGGCCGCGCCCGGGGCTGGACGGTGATCACTCCGCGGGCGGGAGCGGCGGACGGGCCCGGTGCGCCACCTCGTCGTCGACGGCCTGCTTCAGGTACTGGAGCGCGGACGGGCTGAGCCGATCCAGGTGCAGCAGGAGATAGTGCAGGTACAGGCGCTCCGGCCGGTGGGAGGGTCCGGGCGCGCGCGGGGGGTTTCCCGGTGCCGACTCGACCTCGGCCCGGTGGCGTTCGAGCGTCTCCGCGTGGTGCTCGTGCTCCGTGCCGTGGTACGAACGGCCGACCGGTCCGACGAGCGGAGGATACACGTGCCCCACGGGATCGTACGGGGCCGGTTCGACGACCGCGCGGCGCGGCGGCGACGCCCACGGGGGGCGCTCCCGTTCGGGGGCGGACGGGAGCTTGCCTTCGAGGTACGGGTGGACGGGCCGGTCGGGGTCCTGGAGCTCGCCGATCGGGCGTCCCGCCACGTCCTCGACGATCGACTTCAGGTTCCAGCTGGTCTTGCGTCGCGGAGGGCGGTCGGAGCTCGCTTCGGCCTCCACGTCCGACGCTCCCGACGGGGACTCATAAACCTGTGTTTGGAGCGGCACCCGGCGCCCCGCCGGACGCCCCGAGCCGTTCGGTCAGGAAGGCGACTTCCTCCGACGCCGCGACGATCGCGAGCGGGAGGTGGAGCTCCCCGATGCGCCAGAGGGATTCCGAGTACCCCGTCTCTCGCGGCAGGCGCGCCTTCGGGAGCCAATCGGCCTCCGCCGCCGTGAGCCCGAAGAACTCCCGGGTCGCCCGCGAGACCTCGGGAAGGCGGAGGAACGCCGTCGCCCGAAGGTTCCGCAGGGTCGCCCGGCCCTCCTCGGTGGCGAGGAAGTCGTCGGGCGCCTGACTCAGCAGCAGGATTCCCGCATCGAAGTGGCGCACGTGCCGGACGATCCGGTCCAGGAACTCGGCGATCGCCGGGGAGCGCACGAGGAGGTGCGCCTCGTCGAGGACGAGGAGCTTCGCTCCGGGCCGCGCCCGCATTCGGCCGTACGCCCAGTCGAGGAGGTACGCGAGATGGAACGCGAGCTGGTCCGCGGGCACTCCGCGAAAGTCGACCGCCACCGGTCCGGCGGCCGTGGAGAGGGTTGTGGGGCCGTTGACGCTGGAGAGCGAGCCCGAGCGAAACACGTCCAGCAGCGTCGGGAGTCGCCCCGCGCCCGCCCTTCCGTCGTCCACCTCGGTCAGCAGGTCCTCGAACGTCGGGACCTCGGGGCCTCGGGTGTAGAGCCGGGAGATCGCGGCGTCGAGGGTCGCCGCTTCCCCGTCGTCCAGGCTCGGGAAGAGCGCGCGCAGCATCGACGCGACGCGCGCCGCCTTCTCCCGTCGGTCGCCGCCCGTCGTGATCGGGTCGAGCGGATTCAGCCGCCCCGTCCCTCCGTCCCCGACCGTCACCACGGACCCTCCCAGAGACCGCACGAGCGGGCCGAACTCTCCCAGCGGATCGAGGATCGTCATCTCGACGTTCGGTCGGGTCCATCGGGTGCGCAGGAGGTACAGCGCCGCCGCGAACGTCTTGCCCGCCCCGGTCGTGCCGAAGATCCCCCAGGAGTAGCTCGGGTGCTCCCACCGATTGAGGAACACCGGGCTCGCGTCGGAGAGCGCCAGCCCGACCAGGATGCCGCCCGGCTCGACCACGCTCTCGTCGCCGAAGGGGTAGAGCGCCGCGACGCCATCGGTCGGCAGCGTGTGCCAGTACCCGACGGGCCGGGGCTCGGTGCCGGTGAGATCGGGCGGAGCCAGGGCGGCCCGGACCTCGTAGCGCGGGATCCGCGGACGAAAACCGAAGCCCGAGAGTCGCTCGGCGAGGCGGGCCCGGACCGCCTCGACCCGTGGGCGGGAGGCCGCCGTCGCGACGAACCGCACCCCGACGCGCCAGAGCTCCTGGGTCCGTCGCGCCACGGCCCGTCCGAAATCCTCGGCCGAGGTCCGCTCGACCTCGAGCTCTGAGGTACGGACGCCACCCCCCGACGCGATCTCCGCCTCGGCCACCGTTCGGGCGCCGTGGAGGATCTCGAGCGCCCGCTCCGGCGGGAGGCGATGGAATTCGAGGAACAGGTCGACCGGCTCGGTCGTCGGCACGGCCCGACCGAGGAATCCGAACGGGAGCTCGGGCGGGAACTGGGCGACGAGCAACGGCGCCGAGTACGCTCCTCCCGACCGGCGCCACGTCGCCCCCTCTTCCACGCCGGCCCGGGGCGCTTGGCCGGTCATGGCGCCGCCGTCCCCGAAGCGTGGCGTGCACGGCGCGGGGAGAACTCGGCCCATCCAAGCGGGAGCAGCGACGCCGCCAGGCCCAGCGCCCGGACCGGAGTCCACGGCGACGGAGCGAGCGCGAACGCCACCGCTCCCGCGCCGACCGACAACCACGCCACCATCGTTCCGACGCCGAGTGGGGCCGGCGCGGCCGCGCCGGGCCGGTGACGCGACGCCCAGCCGGCGATCGCGAGCGCGACGAGCGCCACGACGAGGGAGTCCAGATACGGCAGGAGGATCGCGAGAGCGCCGACGACGAGCCCCAGCGCGAGGGCGGTCCGAAACGGGTCGAGTTCGATCGGCACCCCGCGTCCGCCGGTCGGGGGAACGGGCCGCGGCGTCACGTCCACCCCACGCGACGCGCCGCGTCGAACAGCCGGCCGTCTCGCAGGCGCGTCGCCGCGATGCCGCATTCCCCGAGTCGATCCGCGAGGCCCTCGGACCGGCGGTCGAGGTCGTCGCGTCCGTCCCGGCCCGCCCCGGCGGCGACGAGCGTGAGGTAGACCTGTCGCACCCGGCGGCGTCGGCAGATCATCTCCACGAGCTCGGCGTACGTCGCGCGGGCGGCCGCGTCGGGACCCGGCGCACCGGGCGGGGGCAGCCGCACGAGCGCGACGGCCATCGGGGTCGTGGTGATCCAGAGGCCAAGGTCGCCGTCGAACGACCGGAGGACGGTGCGAAACGTATCGAAGCGTCGGGCGAGGTCGGAGGGCGGGAGGTACGTGATCGGCGTGCCGCCGGCCCGGACGATCGCACCGGGACGGCCGTCCGGCGCAGGAACGAATCCCAGTCGAAGTCCCGCACGCAGGGTCGGGGGGATCACCATGCGCACCCCCGGATCGCGCCCCAAGCGCCAATGCAGGTACGCGAACGCGCGCTCGTCCAGCGCCTGTCCGTCCGTCCGCACGACGCAGGCCGCGAACGCCGTCGCGACCGCGACGAGCCAAAGGCCGGCGCCGGTGAACGGGACGACCGCCGCGCTGACCGCGGCGTAGGTAACGAAGCGCAGGGCGTCCCGCGCCGACGAGAACGGCCCGAGCCGGAGCCGCCGGTCGACCCGCTCCGGGATCGCGGCCACGGGGGGACCGTCTCCGGGGTCGTCCATCTCATCCTCGCCCTCCGTAGCCCGTGTCGACCGCCGGCCACCGTCCGGGTCCGTTGGGGTGCTTCGCGCGGCTCTGCAGGTGCCGCACGAGGTGCGCCGCGCCGTGCCCGGCGACCTGTGCCGCCGCGAGCGGGAGCGCGACCGGTGCCGAGGCCGACCCGGCCACCCGCAGCGCCCCGCTCGCCGCCTGGCGCCCCGCCGAGCCGGTGGACGGGGGCGCCGCGGACGGCGCTGCGTACCCGGAGACCCCGGTGGGGGCGGCGGCGAGGCCGCGTTGCGCCCCGCCCCCGATGGCGCTAGCGCTCCCGGGGAAGCCGAACGCGGTGAGATGCGTGCCGGCGAGCGAGAGGAGATACGGGGACGCGAGCGCGCAGCCGAGGTAGCCGACGAGGAGCACGATCGTCGGGCTCCCGACGGCGAGTTCGAGCGGGACGATCAGCACGCACGGCAGGAAGACGAGCTCGACGAACAGGAACCAGGCCCGCCGCGCGAGCGGCGCGAGCGGCCGGAACGGCCAGAGCAGCGTGAAGATCGGCAGGAGCACGAGCAGCACCGCGAGGAGGGCGTCGCGCAGGCCGACGGCCAGCACGAGCCCGAAGACGAGGAAGAACTCGACGAGGGAGAGGACGAACGCCAGCGCCCCGTTGTCCCAGGAGAACTTCCCCTGGCCGATCCCGGCGAGGTTCACCCAGTGCTGCCACGCGCCACCGTCCCAGCCCGCGAGGACCGGATACAGCCCGGCGCCGACCGCGAGGATCGCCCCGGCGATCGGCACGGTGAAGTTCGCGGCGACGACGGCGATCACGAGCCGCGGGAGGAGGGCGTCGAGCTCGTTGGCCCAGCGGGCGATCGACGCACGAGCGAGGTAGCAGATCGCGACCCCGAGCGCGACGAGCGCGATCGCCGGATCGACGATGTTCGCGAGCGTGTACGTCGAGAAGCTCGTGGCTCCGGCGAGGTAGTTCGACGGGTCGGAGGTGCTCGCGACGAGCGGGGGGTAGAGCGCCGCCGGGGAGAGCTCCGGGACCAGCAGCTGGTCGTACGTCGGGCCGACGACCGCCGAGACGAGCGCGGTCAGCCCGGCGAAGAGGAAGAACAGGATCGCCTGGATGATGCTGGCCCAATCGATCCCGAGCGGCATCGTCCCGGTCCCGGGTCAGCTGCCCGTGAGCACCCAGTGCGCGAGCCCCCAGACGAGGCCGGTGATCGCGGCGACGAACAGCAGGCTCCCGATGAGCGCGTCCCGCGCGCGCTCCTTCGCCTGGATCTTCTTCGTGACGTCGTGGGAGAACCAGCTGAGCGCCACCCGCGCCCAGACGAGGGCCAGCAACCCGCTCCCCGCGACCCCGACGAGTTCGACCAGGCGGTTGATCGACGCGGTGAAGTTCGAGACGGGGGTCGACGAGGCGGACGGGACGACGGTCGCCGTGCCGAGGGGGTGGGTCGGGATCGACGCCGTCGTGGCCGGCCCCAGGCTCGCGCCGAGCACGAGCGCGAGGCCGAACAGCGCGGTCGCGCGGGGGCCGATCATCGCTCGCTCGACCATGCGAGGATCTCCCCTCCCTCGGAGTCGATCTCGGATCGGAGCGTACCGTCCGCCTTCAGTCGGTCGATCGTCGCGGCGGCGAGCTCGATCGGCACGCCGGCCTCGTCGGCGAGGAGTTCCACGGTCGCACGGTCGGCCCCTTCGGCCGGTTCGATGATCCCGCGCAGGACCTCCCGGGCGTCGACCGGCGGAGGAGGGGGCGAACGGGATCGGAGGTGCCGTCGCCAGAGGGAGAACGCTCCCATCGCGACCCCGACGGCGACGACCAGGCCCGTGACGAGGAGGGGCTCCGCCTCACTGGCGCCGGCACCGGCACGGGAGGCGTTGGGGGGGGTCGGGGCCGGTGGCGGGACGACGGGGGCGCGCGCGGTCGAGTTCGCGACGACCCCGAGCGCGTCGACGACCGTGATGCGAAGATCCAAGAGACCACCGATCCCGGTCGTGAACGCCTCGATGAACGCCCCGTCCGACGAGATCGTCCGGTTCCATTCGAGGCCGGCCGTCGCGCTCACGTTCACCTGGAACGGGGGGACCCCCCCCGCGACGCGGAGGCCGAGCGCGAAATCGCCGGCCGGCGGCAATCCCGACGGGTCCACGGAGACCTGCACGGCGAGCGGCGGAACGACGACCAGCGCGGCGAGGGCGGTTGCCACGCCCCCGGCCGCGTCGGCCACGACGACCGTCAAATTGACGGACCCCTCGACCGAGTAGTTCGCGCTCCAGCCGAAGGCACCCACCGTCGAGAGGTTTCCGGCGGCGGGGGAGCCGTTCGTCGCAGCGCACGACGGGACGACGGCCCAATCGAACGGGGGCGTGCCCGCGAGGACGCTCCCGGTGACCTGCAGTGCGGCGCCGTCGGACGTGGGGGTCCGCGCCGAGATCGCGGTGACCACGAGCGCCGGATCGACCACGAGCGGCGTCGTCGCGTTCGTCGCGGCGACTCCGTCGGCGTCGGTGAGACGTGCTGCGAGCGAGAGGTCGCCGGCGACCGAAGGCACGATCGGAAGGAACACCCGCCCGTCGGCCGCGGCCGTCTCGGTTCCCTGCTCGGAGGTACCGATCTCGGACCACGTGAGCTGGAACGGGGGAACGCCGCCCGCGATCTCGAACGGCACCGCGCTCGGGAGGCCGACCTCCGCGGTGACGTTCCCCCCGACCGGGGTCAGCGTCGGGAGGGGCTCGACGTCCTCGGAGAATCCCGCGGTGACCCCGACCCCCGGGACCGGAGGGAAGACCTCGAACAGGACCGAGCCGGCTCCGACGTCCGAGAAGGCGCAGGAGAGGTTCGTGATCGACGCGTTGCCGAAATCCTCGGGCCGGGCCGGGTTCGTGCACGACCATCCCCAACTGGAGCCGTTCGGCAGATCGAGCGTCGTCGCTCGGAACTCGAGGGAGGTACCGACGTCGACGGACGTCGCCGGGGCGGCGAGCCCCGCCGCGAGCCCGTCGGAGACGGTCAGGTCCGCGTCGACCGTGCCGCGGGTCGATTGTCCGGCGGCATCGACCACGACGACGAGCGGTCGGTAGCTCCCGCTCGCGAAGCGATGGGAGGTCACGAACGATCCCGGGCGCTCTACGGTGAGGTTCGTCGAGCGCCCGTCCCCCCACGCGACCGAGACGAGATACGGCGGGAGTCCGCCGTCGATCTCTCCGGTGACGTTCGCGGTCCCGTTCTCGCGAAGGGGATTCGGGCTCGCCACGAGGTTCGTCACGCGCACGGGCGCGACGACGGTCACGTTCGCCTCCGCGAACCCGAGCAGGACCCGGGCGGTCGCACCGCAGGTCATCCCGCTCGCGGATCGCACCGCGATCGCGGTCGTCCCCGTCTCGGCCGAGGTCCCGAAGAACGTCGCGTTCTCGGAGGTGGTCGTCCCGAGCACCCCTTCGGCCGTCGCGCCCACCAGCCCCCAGCGGAACCAGAGCGGGGCGAGCGAGCAGCGCGGTGGGAGGCCGACCCACGCGGCGGAGAGGGACGTGGAGTTCCCCGCGGCGAGTCGCCAGGTGCTCGGATCGACGATCAGCTCCGGCTCGGGCTCGACGGCGGTCCCGATCGGGCCGCTCCGCGACGCCTCCCTGGGGAGGGGAGCCGGGAGGAGCAGCAGGGCGACGATCGCCCCGCCCGCCAGCGCGAACCACGGACAGACCCGCACACCGGAATTCGCGCGTCCCACGGTCGCACCGGCCGTGGGAACGGACGGGGGATACTTCCTCGGCCGTCGCTCAGCGGTGGGTGGAAGGTGGCGGTGGAGCGAGAACCAGCGCGACGTGCTCCTTCGAGAACGGGGCGAGCTCGGCTTCGGCGCGCACCGAGAACCCGGCGCGATGGAGTTCGGCGCGCGCCTCCCGCACCACCGCCGGGACCGGTCGGCGTTGCGTGACGGATCGCACCTTCAGCATGAGCACTCCCGTCCCGGTCGGCCCGAGCGCGGTCCGGGCGTTCTCCACGAAGATCCCCACCTGGTTCCGCTGGGCGACGTCCTGATAGACGAGGTCGACGAGCCCCACGTCGGCGGCGTACCGTTCGGGGAGCTGCGCGTCCGCGAGGATGGGGAGCAGGTTCTCTCTCCGGCGCGCGAGCGCGAGGAGGGGCGCGAACGACGCCGGACTCTTCTCCACCGCGAAGACCGTGCCGCCGGGATCGAGCTCGGCGAGGTGGCTGACCGTGGTCCCGTGCGCCGCGCCGAGGTAGAGGATGCGCCGGACCCCGGTGAGAAGGTCCGGGGGCGCCCCCTTCCGCAGGAACGCCGCGAGCTTCGAGCGGAACGGGTCCCACTGACGGTACTCGATCTCGCCGGATCGGCGCAGCTCCTCTCCGTAGACCCGCTCCCCCGGGCGGGCGTTCCGAGTGTACAGCTCGCGCCCCTCGCGGAAGACGCCGGGCCACGCGGTCGGTTCCATGGGGGCCCCGCTACTTCACGGCGAGGAAGTACTCGACCTCGACCGCGCCGTGGAGCGGAAGGTCGGCGACGCCGACTGCGATCCGGGCGGGCCGGCCGGCCTCGCCGAACAGCTCGATGAGCAGCTCCGTCGCCCCGTTGGCGACCTCGTGGGGCCGGTCGAACCCGGGAGAGGTCGCGACGTAGACCGCGACGCGCAGGAACCGCTCGATCCGATCCAGCGAGCCGAGGGTGTGGGCCAGCGCACTGAGCGCCTGGAGTGTCGCGCGACGGGCGAGCCCTTTCGCGACGTCGACCGGCACCTCCTGGTCAACTCGGCCCGGGTTGAGCACCCGTCCACTCTCCATGGCGATCTGCCCGGCGACCCAGGCGAAGCCCCCGTGGACGACGACGGGCGCGTACGCGCCCGCCGGGGGAGGCGGAGGAGGGAGCTCGAGGCCGAGGCTCTTGAGCCGCTCGGTCGGCGACGGAGACATGCGTCAGGGAAACGGTCGTGGGAAAAAGCGCTGCGGTGCGTCCCGCCCGACACGCTCAAGGCTTCCGGCCGGCTTTCCGCCGTGATGTCGTTCTTCCGCCGGCGGCGCAAGGAGAACGAGGAACCGGAGAAGAAACCGGCGGCGACCCCGCCCCCGAAGGTCGCCGCGCCGAAAGGCGCGTCCGGGCCGCGCTCCCCCTCGAAGGACGGGGATCCCGCTCCGTCGGCGCTCGGCGCCACCCCGCCCGCATCGACCCCGCCGACGGAGCCGTCGGCCCCGGCCGAGCCGACGGGCGTCGCCGCGCCGGTGCCGGCGCCGGAATCCCCCCGGGCCCCGGCCCCGCCTCCGCCGCTTCCGGACCGTCCCACGATCGTCGCCGGGCCCGCCCCGATCGTCGCGCGCCCGCTCTCGCAGTGCTTCGTCTGCGGTTCCCCGCTCGACGGCGGGAAGTGTCCGACCTGCCGGATGACCTGGATCGAGTGAGCGCCCCCCGGGGTGTCGTGGACGACTAGCGTTTTGAACCCCTCCCGCTCCGAAGCACGAACATCATGCCGGATGGGAGAGCCGTGGCCGCGGAGCTCGACGCGCTGGAACGCCGCATCGTGGATCATCTTTTCGAGCTCGAGCCATCGTACGCGGTGGGGCTCGGTCTCCACCGCTACGACGGCCTCGTCCCGGATCTCTCCCGGGCGGCGACGGAGTCCTGGGCGACGCGTGCCGACGCCCTCCTCGCCCAGCTCAGTCGCATTGACGACGCCTCGCTCTCCGACGCCCGGCGCGTCGACCGCTTCCTCCTTCGCCTCTTGCTCGAGAGCCCGCTGTTCGATCTGCGGGAGGCGCAGGACCTCGACCGGAACCCGATGTCGTACGTCGGGAGCGTCGCGCTGACCTCGTACATGGTGCGGGAGTACGCGCCGATCGCCGACCGGGTCGCGTCGATCGTGCGCATCCTCGACGCCGTGCCCCACCTGCTCGAGGAGGGGCGCCGCCGCCTTCGCCCGCCGCTCCCCCGGCCGTTCGTCGAGCTCGCGATCTCGATCGGCGGCGGCCTCGGTCCGCACTTCCAAGAGGCCGAGGAGTTCGCGGCGCGCGCGTCGCTCGGGGCCCGGGTTGCGGCGGCGCGCGGTCCGGCCGCCGCCGCGGTCACCGAGTTCCTTCGATGGCTGCGGGAGGAGTGCCTCCCCCGCTCCGTGCCGGAGTTCGCGCTCGGCCCCCACCGCTACCAGCGGCTCCTCTTCGTCCGTGAGGGGATCGAGGCACCGTTCGACGAGATCCGGAAGGCCGGGGCGGCCGATCTCGCCCGGAACCAGGCGCGCCTCGACGCGATCGCCGCGGAGGAGCGCGCCTCGATCGCCGAGCTCCTCCAGCGGCTCAACCAGGACCATCCGAAGGCCGCCGACGTGATCCCGACCGCGGAGGCGTTCGTCGCGGAGACCCACGCGTTCGTGACGGATCGCGCGCTCGTCACGATCCCGGAGCCGGCGGTGTGCCGGGTCGAGGAGACCCCGATCTTCGGCCGGGCGCTGTCGACCGCGAGCATGAACCCGCCGGGACCGTTCGACACCGGTCCGACGGACGGGATCTACTACGTGACCCCGGTCGACCCCGCGTGGACGCCGGTCCAGCAGGAGGAGTGGTTGCGCTCGTTCAACCGCTCGCTGCTCCGGAACATCACCGTCCACGAGGTCTATCCCGGCCACTACCTGCAGTTCCTGCACTTCCACCGGACGCCGGGGAGCCTCGTCCGGAAGGTCTACCTCTCCCCGTCGTTCGTCGAGGGATGGGCGCACTACGCCGAGCAGCTGGCGATCGAGCACGGCCTCCGCCGGGAGAGCCACGCCGCCGAGATCGCGCAGATCCACGACGCGCTCCTGCGCGACTGCCGCCTGCTCGCCTCGGTCGGGCTGCACACCCAGGGGATGACGCTCGGCGAGGCGACGCAGCTGTTCGAGCGGGAGGCGCACTTCGAGCATCTCCCCGCCGAGCGGGAGGCGATCCGCGGGACGTTCAACCCCGAGTACTTCTGCTACACGCTCGGGAAGCTCGCGATCCTGAACTCGCGCGCGCGATTCCTCGACCCCCGCTTCTCGGGAAGCCTCAAGCAGTTCCACGACACGTTGCTCGGCTACGGCTGCCCGCCGATCGGGCTGCTCGACACGCTGCTCGGCAACCCGGCGACGGCGGGCGCCGGATAGGGATCAGTCCGGCCGGACGCTCCGGTCGATCGGGATCCCCTCACGGACGGCGCCCGACACCGTGCAGTAGTCGTCGAAGATCTCGACGCAGTGCTCGAAGCTCGCGCGATCCTCCTCGCGGAGGGGGCGGGTGTGGAGCTCGACCGTGAGGTTCCGGACGCGGAGGCGGCCCCGATCGTTCCGGGCGACCGTCGCGCGCACCGTCGTGCGGATCGGCGCGACGGCCACGTGCGCCCGCTCGAGGGTGTTGTACAGCGTCGAGCTCATGCAGTGGCCGATGGCGGCCGCGAGCGTGCGCACGGGGTTCGGGCCCGCGTCGCGGCCGACGGGCGGCGCTTCGTCGACCGTCCAGTTCGGGAACGACGAGCCGGGGAACGAGATCGTGTACTCGTACCGGTCGACCTGCTCCAGCGCCACGGGGTTGCCGTCCTCGCCCATGACGGCCGCACGTCGCCGACCTACAAGACGGCGGGGCGTGGGGAAGAGCCGAATAGACGGACCGCGTTCGCCCGACCGATGGGGCTCGGAGGCAAGGTCGTCCTGGTCGTCGGAGTCGGCGGGGGTCTCGGGGCGGCGCTGGTCGCGCTGCTCGGGGCCGACGGGGCGAAGGTCGTCGCCGTGGCGCGCCACCCGTCGATCCTGGATCCGCTCGCCGCGCACGCCCGGCTCCGAGGGTGGAACGTCACGACGCAGGTCGCCGATGTCGACGTCCAGGCGGACGTCGATCGCCTCGTCGCGGACGTGATCCGCCAGCACGGCACGCTCGATGCCGTCTCGATCAACGTTGGGCACTGGCACGGGGGCGAGTCGCTCCTCCATCGGATGACGGACGAGGAGTGGAACGCGGCGGTGCGCGGGAACCTCGACCCGCCGTTCCGCGTCGCGCGCGCGTCGATCCCCGCCTTGATCCAGCACGGAGGCGGTTCGCTCGTGTTCGTCGGCGCCGCCCCCCCGGTCCGCTGGGCCGGCAGCGCGGGATACACCGCCGGGAAGGGCGGGCTCGCGGATCTCGTCCCACGACTCGCCCGGGACTACCGGGCGAACGGGCTCCGGATCAACGCGGTGCTTCCCGGCTCGATGACCAATCACGCGGTCGGGCTCGATCCGCCCGACGCGGCCACCCCGATCCCGCTCGCCAACGCTCCGCCCGGTAGCCCGTGGGCCGTGGCGCGCGCGATCCGCTATCTCCTCTCCGACGAGAGCGCGTGGGTCACCGGCGCGTTGCTCACCGTGGACGGCGGGCTCTCCACCGGCGGGTCCGAGGCGCCGGGGCGATAGGCCGGGCGCCGACCGACGCGTCGGCCCTCCGTCCCGGGGGCCCGGAGCTTCAAGAGAGGGAGGTTCCTGCGCGGGTCGGTCGCCCTCCATGCCCGCTCCTTCGTCCGAACCCCGGCACCGTCAGCACGCGTGGACCGATCCGGCCGCGTTCGCCGAGCCGCTGCGCCGGCGGGACGGGCTCACGTTCCTGCGCGGGTTCCTCGACGGCACGCTCCCCACGCCCCCGTTCATGGACCTCCTCGGGATCCGCTGCGTGGCCGTCGACCCCGGCGCGGTCACCTTCGAGTTCGATCCGGCCGAGTACATGTACAGCCCGCTCGGGAACGTCCATGGCGGGATCGTGACCGTGCTCCTCGACTCGGCGATGGGCTGTTCGTTTCACTCGACCCTCCCGGCGGGCGTCGGATACACGACCCTCGAGCTGAAGGTGAACTTCCTGAAGCCGGTCACGGCGGGGGTGGGGCCGTTGCGCGCCGAGGGACGCGTGATCCACGCCGGGGGCCGGGTCGCGACGACCGACGCCCGGCTCGTCGACCGCGACGGGAAGCTGTTCGCGCACGCCACGTCGACGCTCCTGATCCTGGGTCCCCCGGGATCCCCTCCCCGCCCTCGTGAGCCGGCCCCGCGATCGCCGGAGCCCCCATCGGCCTGACGGCCGTCCGATCGGCGACGGACGGAAGAGCGCCGGGATCGTGGACCCCCATCGGACCGGTGTCGATGTCGCGCAAGGTGGTGGCGTCCGTGTTCTTGTCGCTCGACGGGGTGGCCGAGGGGGTGGAGGACCTGTTTTCCGGGGTCGAGGACGACGTGGTGGTGGAGAGCCTCCGACGCGGCATCGCCGTGCAGGACGCGGTCCTGCTCGGTCGGCGGACCTTCGACGAGTGGGCGGCGTTCTGGCCCACGAGCACGCTCGAGCCGTTCGCGAGTTTCATCAATCGGGTCGAAAAATTCGTCGCCACGTCGTCGCCGCTCGGGCTGACGTGGGCGAACACGACCGTGGTCCCGGGCCCCGTCGAGGCGTTCGTCCGCTCCCTCAAGGAAACGCCGGGCGGGGACATCGGGGTGCACGGGAGCCTCCGGCTGACCCAATCGCTCCTCGAAGCGGGCCTGGTCGACGAGCTGCATCTCGTCGTCGCTCCGGCCCTCAAGATCCGGGGGCGCAAGCTGTTCGATTCCGGAACCCCCCGAAAGCTGACGCTCACGCGCAGCACCGTTTCACCGAACGGCTTCCTGGTTCTCGATCTCCGGGTGTGAGCCGGGGGCGCGGCGCTACCGCGCCGGGGTCCGACGACCGGGTTCCGATCGGTCGGACGGGGTCGGTGGATCACGGAGAGATCGCGAGGAACGTCTCCCAGGTCCCTTCCACGCCCTTGAACCGCCGGGACTCCCGTTCCTCGAATCGCAATTCCGAACCGACCGACAGGTCCCGGACGGTTCGCGAGGTGACGACCTCGCCGCTCCCCGCGGAATCGCAGATCCGCGAGGCCAGGTGGACCGCGATCCCGACGACGTCGTGGTCTTCCACGAGGCACTCGCCGGTGTGTACCCCGGCCCGCAGCTCGAGGCCCTGTTGCTTCGCCTGGTCCCGAGCGGTCTGCGCGAAACGAACCGCTCGGGTCGGCCCGTCGAAGGTCGCCAGGAACCCATCCCCGGTCGTCTTCACCATGTGGCCGCGGAAGCGGGCGATCTCGGCGCGCGACCCCGCGAGGAAGGAATCCAGCAGCGCTCTCCAGCGGTGATCGCCGAGGCGGGAGGCGAGTCGGGTCGATCCGACGAGGTCGGCGAAGACGACGGTCTTGAGGACCCGGTCCTCGTCGGGCAAGCTCGAGGGCAGGCGAGCGAGGAACGCTTTCTGGACGCGGAGCGAAGCGGCGTGCGCGTCGCGGTTCGCCCAGAAGAAGTGGTCCCGCCCCGGAATGGAGACCAGCTGCGCTCCGGCCACGTGGGCGGCGACGTAGTCCGAGTTCTCCTCCAGGACGACGCGGTCGCCGGGACACTTCATGACGAGCGTCGGGACGTGGACCGCCGGAAGCGCGGCCCGCACGTCGATCTCGAGGTTCATCCGCGCGAGTGACGCGGCCGCGGAGGGCGACGAACCGAACCGGATCACCCGCCCATACCACCGTTTGAACTCGGCGTCCGCCACGCGGCTGGGGGCCTGGGTGGACAACAATCGGTCGATGTGGGGAGCGGTGCCCCAATCTTCTTCCGACCGTCGGATGGACTCCTCCACCTCCTCGCGCGTCGGGGCGAACGGGAAGTCGGGCGCCCAGGCACCGCGGACGATCGGTTCGATCAGCATGAGTCCGAGGGTCCGCTCCGGGTAGGTCGCCGCGAACAGGAGGGCCATCGCCGCCGTGTCGGACGCCCCGAAGATCACCGCGCGCTGACTGTTCGCCGCGTCCATGACCGCCCGGACGTCGTCCATCCGGTCCTCGAGCGTCGGCGTCCCCACGGTCCGGTCCGAGAGGCCCACCCCGCGCTTGTCCCACAAGATGACGCGGGCGGACTTTCCCAGCTCCCGGAAGTACTGCGCGACCTCGGGCAGTTCCCAGACCAGCTCGAGATGGGAGATGGCGGTGCGACCGTAGACGAGATCGACGGGACCGGTCCCGAACACCTCGTAGGCGATGCGCAGGTCGCCGCTACGGGCGTACCGGACCTCGGGAACCTCCATCGCGCACCGGCGGGGCTCGAACGGAGACGGGATATATCGACTCCACGGGGGTAGAGGGCGGCGGGGCGGGGGGCCGCTTCCCGACGACGGCGCTCCGCAGTTTCCCAAGGTGTCGGAGGGGGGATTTGAACCCCCGACCCCAGGATCTCTCCCGGGACGCGGTCCGCGTCCCGCTATGAGTCCCGTGCTCTACCGGGCTGAGCCACTCCGACAGGGATCGGACGCACCACGGCGCGCCCCCTCGTCCTACGCCGCCGTCGCGTCGCCGCCTTCCGCGACCGGCGGGGTCACGTCGGGACCGACCGGCGCCTCGGGGGGCGAGGTCGTCTCGGGCGTCGGAACGTCGTCGGCGATCACACCGAGCACCTCCGAGCGCCGGATCTCGATCTTCTTCAGCGGGTAGAGGGTCTTCAGACCGTGGGCGAGGACCTTCGAGAGGTCCCCCTGGAGCATCTCCCGGACGAACTCCGGGGAGGTCCGCAACTGGGCCTCCTCGATGAGGATCGAGACCATCTTGTGGCGCAGCTCGGCCCGGAGGCGGGTCTGGAGCCGCTGCTCGCCCACGGCGACCGGCTTGAGGACGATCTGGACCCCGTCCTTCGTCGTGACGGTCAGCGCGAGATCGATCTTCGAGCGCTTGCGGCGCGCGAGGCGGCGCACGTAGTCGGACGTCAGCTCGTGGCCGATGAACCGGGCCTCGGCGACGCCGTCGCCGCCGAGCCGCTCGACGCGGAAGCGGAGCTTGATGTGGGCCTTTCCCGAGTCGGGGCTGCCCGACAGCTCGGGGAGCGTGGTCTCGAGCGTCCGGCCGATCACCTGCTCGGGCTCGGTCGCGACCGTCTCCCCGAGCTCGACGTGCTGGAACAGCCCGGGCGCGCGGACCTTGAACCAGTGCTTGGCCCGCCACTTGTCCTTGACGGTGCGGGCGAGGGCCGGCTTCTTCGCCGGCGTATCCTTATCGGCCATCGGTCGCGGGCCGCGGAGCGGGGTACCCTACTTAACCTCGCGCCCCCGGTTTTTCTGAGGTGCCGGCGCGCGTCGTGCCGCCGCGGCAAACTACATAACCGACACCCAATTGCGCGCGCCGTGGCCGCTGCCGTACGGGACGCGCCGGCGCCGGGAACGCACGCGACCGCGGCGGAGCTGAAGGCCGCGCGGGTGACGGTCTCGTCCCCCGGCGAGCGGTTCCGCGCCGAGATCCTCCGACTGCTCGACGGGTTCCGGCAGAAGGGGCTCGACCGGTCGGAAGCGGTCCGCGCCCTGTTTCCCCGGACGGTGCTGCCCGAACCGACGTACGAGGACCTCATCGCGGCGCTCGTCTCGGGGGCGCACGTCCTGTTCTTCGGTCCGTCGGGCGCCGGCAAGACGAGCCTCGCGAAGGACCTCTGGAATCTCTTCCCGAAGGGGGCGTGGGTGGTCGACGGCTGCCCGGTGCTCGACCATCCGCTCAGCGTCGTGGATCCGGCGGTCGCGGCCGACTTCCCGCCGTGCCCGATCTGCGAGCGGCGATTCGCTCCGGGAGGGGACGCGCCGCGGTTCGACCCCGCGACGGTCGATCCCGCCCGGGTCCCCGCGAGCTACGTGCTGCTGCGCGAGGGATACGGCTACGCCCGGCTCCAGGGGAGCTCGGAGGTGTTCCCCGACCATCTCACGGGCAACATCAACCTCCGGAAGCTCGAGGAGGTCGGCGACCCGATGAGCCCGCTCGTCTTCGAGCCGGGGAAGCTCCTCCAGGCGAACCGGGGGTTCCTCCTCGTCGACGAGATCGGCAAGCTCCCGCTCGGGACGCAGAACGTGCTCCTCCAGGCGCTCCAGGAGGGGACCGTGACGCCCTCGAAGTCGCGGGAGAGCTTCCCGGGCCTCTTCGTCGCCGTCTGCACGTCGAACCTCTCGGATCTCGACAACATCAACGACCCGCTCTCCGACCGCCTCACGAGCCTCCACATCGGCTACAACGAGCGGCACTCCGACAACCGGCGGATCGTGGCCCTCGGCCGCCGCGACGCGCCGACCGAGTACGTGCCCGAGGTCCTCACCGATGCGGGCGTCCGGGTCGTGGAGGCGTGGCGGCTCCGCATGAGCGAGGACAACCCCGACATCGGGGAGGTCGGCTCGAACCGGACGCTCCTCGACGTCGCGGCGCGCACGGCCGCGATCGGAGTGCTCGCGGGCCACGCGGTCCCGAATGCGGCGGATCTCCGTGCCGGACTCGTCCACGCGATGCGGGGCCGGATCCGCGCCCGCAGCGGCGACTCGTTCCGCCAGAACGAGAAGCGGGTCGCGGAGTTCATCGAGCAGTACCTCGCCCCGTCGTTGAAGCGGAGCGCGGGGGTCTACTGGTGCCGGTTCTACCGGGGCGTGCTCAAGGAGAGCGCTGCCGATGCCCAGGCCCTGATCGGCGAGGGACGCCGGCTCCAGGACGACGCCGCGCTCCGGGCCCAGGCGGCCTCCGACCCGACGATCTTCCCGAAGTTCCGCCTGTTCGCGCAGTACGTGAGCGACCGGGAGCATCCTCCGGCGACCGTCCCTCCGCTCGACCTCGCGGCGAACGTCTTCCGGATCCTGGAGGAGCACTCGCTCTTCACCTGCAAGGACGAGGACGACGACGACGCCCCCCTCTAGCGACGCGATCGAACTGCCCGACTGCCGGGAGTACGGCGACGATGTCGTCTCCGACGACCTGCTCGACGCGCTCGATCGCGACGCGCTGATCCGCGCCCTCGCCGAGCAGGGGGTCGACGGCGCCCGGCGCCTCGTCCAGGACGCGGCGGGTCGGGACCCCGGCCTGGCCGAACGGCTCGCCGCGCTCCGCGAGCGGCTCCGCCGCCAGGCCGCCCGCCGCGCGACCCGACTCGACGCGGAGTACGACCGACGCCAGGCGGAGCTCGAGCTCGTCGCGCGCCGCACCGACGCGGAGGTCGCCGAGCGGATCGCCGCCCTCGAGGATCGGCTCCGCCAGGTCCGGACGATCGACTGGTCGAAGCTGCCGGCCGACCTCTCCGACGAGGTCACGGCGGCCCTCCTGCTCCCGACCGCGTCGTGGAACCGACCGCCGCCCCCGCCGGGGTTCGGCGCTCGCCTCCGAGCCGCCCTCGCGCGGTTCCTGGCGTGGTTGCGCGGCCTGTTCGGCCGGAAGCGCGCGGACCCGCCCCCGCGCGCGGAACGGCGGGTTCCGATCGCGATCGCCTCCCCGACCGGCCGGGCGATCGGCGCGTCGGAGCTCGGCGACGCGCTCGCGCGCCTTTCCGGTCCCCAGCACGACGAGCTCGCCGACTCCGTCTCGGGCTCGCTGAAGGCCCGGGAGCGCGAGATCGAGCGCGCCGCGGAGGAGAAGCGGCGGGCGGCCGAGGCCCAGCGGCGGCAGCTGGAGGAGGAGCGGAAGGAGGCGGCCCGTCGCGCGGCGGCGGACACCGAGGCGCGCGTGAAGGCGGGCGAGGAGCGCCGGCTCGAGCGGGAGCTCAAGGAGCGGGGCTTCGTCGCGGAGCGGGGCGGGGAGCTGGTCGTCACCTACGGGCTCGTGGAGCGGTTCGCGCGGCTGCTCCTCGAGGAGGAGAGCCACCGCCTCCCGGGCGACGTCCGCCTCTCGCTGCGCGGCGGCGGATCGACCGGCGTCTACGAGAAGGCCCGGCTCCGACGCGCGGAGGAGGTCGCCCGGCTCGATCTGCCGAGCTCGTTGCTCGCCGCCCGGCTCGCCGGCCAGCGCCACATCGACGAGGGGACCAGCTACGTCTACCGGGAGGTGACGAGCGAGCGGGTCCACGTCGTGCTCGCCTTCGACCGATCGGGGAGCATGGAGGAGGGCGGCAAGCTCGAGGCGGCGAAGAAGGCCCTCCTCGCGCTGTACGTCGCGGTCCGGAAGCGGTACCCCGACGCGACGATCGACGTCTTCGCCTTCGACAACGAGGTCCAGGTGCTCGACCTGGTCGAACTGTGGGAGTGCCGGGCGGGCGCGTTCACGAACACCTCGGAAGCGCTGCGGGCGGCCCATCTCCTCCTCCGGGCGAGCCGCGCGACCCGGCGCGAGTTCTACCTCATCACGGACGGGCTCCCCGAAGCGTACACCGCCGAGGACGGCCGGGTCCGGTCCGGGCAGCTCGACGTCGCCATGGAGCACGCCCTCGAGCGGGCCCGGGAGCTCGCGACGGTGACGCCGCTCCGTTCGACGGTGATCCTCCTCAAGAGCGACCACCCCGAGTACGAGAGCGCCGCGCGGGCGATCGCCCGGACGCTCTCCGGCGAGATGGTCGTGACCGACCCCGCGCGGCTCGGGGTCGAGCTGCTCGTGCGCTGGGCGCGCGGCACCGAGACCGAGCGCCGGGTCGCCCCGACGGCGGCACCGCCGCCCCCGACCCCGCCCCGGCCGGGGGGCCGCCGGCGGCGCGCCGACCGCCGGATGGGCGGCTGACCCGCGTTGCGAGTGCCCGTCAACCTTTATCTGACGCCCCGGCGGTTTCGCCGACCGGTGAGCCCGTGAGCGACTCCCGAGAAGAAGCCCAGTTCCGCCAGCATCTCGCCGAGATGCGGAGCGCCGCCGGAGGCATCGGCCGCGACTTCGCGGCGGAGTTCTCCGACCTCGACCGCAAGATCGAGCGGCTCGGTCACACGACCGCGAAGGAGGCCAAGTACCTCGCCCTCGACATCCAGGACGATTTCGCCGCCCTCGGCAAGTCGATGGACGAGGCGGCCCGCCGCCTCCCCGGCCAGCTCGCGAGCGCCGGGGTCGCGATCGGCTCCGCCGCCTCCCGCGCCGGCGCGGCGACCCGCGACGGGTTCGTCGCGGCGGGCAAGCGCGCCCGCGAGGGCACGAAGAACGCGCTCGCGAGCGCCGCGGGCGTCAACCGCAAGCCGATGCGCGAGTGGTCGGCGCCGACGACCGGCTCCGACGAGCCGCCGAGCGAGTAGCGCCGCCCCCGCGGACGGCGGCCCGGACCCGCTCCGCCGCGGTCCCGAGGTACTCGGGATCGAGGTCGAATCCCACGAACCCGACCCCGAGGCGGGCGGCCGCGACCGCGGAGCTGCCGATCCCGACGAACGGGTCGACGGCGAGCCGGACGCGGGCGAGTCCGTGGAGCTTCAGGCACGTGGCGGGCAGTTCCGGCGGGAACGTCGCGGGGTGCGGCCGGTCCCGCGCCCGCGTGCGGATCGTCGCGTAGGGGAGGAACCAGGTGTTCCCCCGGCACCGGCGGTCGCCCGCCGGGCCGCGCCACCGCGCGACGTTCGTCTTGTCCTGGTACGGGACGCCGATGGCGAGTCGGTCGAGGCGGACGTCGCCGCGCCGGGAGAAGTGGAAGACGTACTCCTGGGCGCCGTGGAGATACCGCTCGGAGACGAGCGGCTGGTAGTGGCCGAGGGCGAGGTCGCGGTCGAGCCCGGCGGCCCGGCCCGCCGCCCCGCGGTCGATCGCGATCGACTTCACCCAGTGGATCACGTTCTGGAGGACGAAGCGCCGGCCGACCTCGCGGGCGACGTCCCACGGGAGCCACGGGTCCTTCGGCCGCCCGCCGACGTTGAGGAAGAACGAGCCGTCGCGGGCGAGCGTCGCGTCGACCGCCGCGGCGACCTCGCCGATCCAGGCGAGGTACTGCGCGCGGGGCTTCGAGTCGGCGTAGGAGCGGTACGGCACCCCCCGGTTGTACGGCGGGCTCGTCACCACGCAGTCGGCCTTCCGGTGCCCGAGCCGGCGGGCGAGGTTCGGGACGGCGTCCTCGCACCAGAGCGTGACCGCGCGCCCGCCGGCGAGCGGGATCGCAGCGAACGGGCGCGCCATGCGGGGGCGCGGGAGGCGGGGCGCGGAAATACGGTTAGCGCGCCGCGGCGGCCGGGGCGGGCGGCTTGCCGCGCGCCATCTCGGCGCGCGCCTCGGAGAGCGCCTTCTCCGGCTCCTTGTAGTAGAAGGAGACCAGCTGGCCGACGTCGCGGTGCGTGAACGGCTTCAATCGCGTCGCCTGCTGGTCGCGGAACATGAGGTAGTCGAGCATCTCGACGCGGTTCCGCACCTCCCGCTCCATCTCCTTCATCGGGAGGTTCTTCATCATCGCGACCCGCTCGTAGACGTAGGAGTGGCCGCTGTAGAGGAACGTGTCGTCGGCGGGGTTCCAGGAGTAGACGGAGTTCGTGATCAGCTCGTTCGTCTCGGGGTCGAGTCCCACGATCTCGGTGAGCGACTGGACGCGGCGGGTCATCTTCGTCCCGACCTTCACCTGCCGCTGGAGGAGCACGAGGTTCAGCGCCGAGACGAGCGAGCGGGGCAGCGAGATCGGCGGGTTCTCCATCCGGTGGACCATCGCGCTCACGCTCTCCGCGTGGAACGTCGTGTAGCAGGTCTTCCCGGTCGCCATCGCCTGGAAGACGATGAACGCC
>DATJNY010000020.1:0-9973 GCA_035507575.1 Thermoplasmata archaeon
CTGCGGGGGCGCGGATACGGGGCGTACCTGATCCACTGGGCGTTCCGAGCGCTCTGGGCCCTCGGGTACGAGAGCGTTCGACTGTGGGTCAGCGCCGCGAACACGAACGCCCGGCGACTGTACGATTCCGTCGGATTCACCACCACCTCGACAGCCGTGATCTATCGCTGGGATCGCGCCTCGACGGCCCCGCAGGCACAGTCGACGCGATAGGGGCAATCCGCGTACATCCACGACGGGCACGCGGCCGCCGCTCGGGGTTCCCCGAGTGCGATCGCGTCGACGAGCCCCCGACGACGTTCGCGCCACCATCGCGAAATGACGCTCGGGTCGGTGAGGTGGTACCGAAAGGCCCAGAGCCTCTGCTCGTCGCGGGAGGCCCGCTCGGACCCCAGGACGAGCAGGCCCTCCGAGCCGCCGATGGCGACGCAGCGAAGCGCGAGCTCGAGCGCGTACTGCGGGGCCTCCTCCACCAAGCTGGCCGCGGTGGGGAGTCGGCGAGCTCGGGTGGTCCGGACCAGGAACGGCACGCCCCGATACCCCGGGATCTCTTCGAGCGGTTCGTCCGTGCGGGGGATGAGGCGCGCCACATCGCCGACGGGTCCCCCCTCAAGGGCGGCGAGCAGGCGGGCGAAGAGCTCGGGCGGTTCGAGCGGATCGCGCCGTGGACGCTCGCCCCCGGGGGCGGGACGCGTCCGCTCGAAGTACGACCGTCGCGGGTAGAGCAGTTCCCGGAACCGGTCCAGGAGCGGTTCCTCCTCGGGCGCGGGAAGAGCACGAAGGCGGTCGGTCAACCGCTCTTCCACATCCGTACGCTCGGTGAGCCCGCCGATCTGGCTCAGCACTCCCTCGTCCGCTGCCGGGTCGCCGTCGGAGCAGTCGCAAACGCCCGCCGCCTCGAACTCACACCCTCGATGGCGCCACGAGCACTTCGGAAGGGTCTCGGCGCGATGCTCCTGCCAAGCCCGCACGAGGGCCCCCGCGCGAGCGCGCATCGCCGTTCGCACCGCGTCCGCCGACCCGACCCCGATGTCGATCGCCTGCACCGCGGGACCGCCTGGGCCGTCGGGGCCTATCGTGACGAGTCGACCGGACGGCCGGTCCGTGAGGGCGACGTACATCGCCAACTGCTCGAGCTGATCCGCTCTCGCCTCGAGGAGCTCGGACGCGGGTACGATCGAAGCCGCCGACTTGACCTCGATCGGAATGTCGCTGAGCAAGTCGATCCGCCCGACGAACCCGTCCCGGCGGACCCGAACCTCGGCCGCTCCTTCGGCCGCCAGGGCACGTTCGAAGCGGCGATGTTGGGCGCGACCTAACTCCATCCGCTCGAGACGCTCCGGCGCGAGCCGGACCGGGGCGATCGCGCGCCAGTACGCCCGACGGAGATCGACGAGGTCGGTCACACGGGTCGGAGGGGGGTCGGAGGCGGGCGGGAGCCGACCCGTGAGGAGGGAGCGGAGGGACGGGTCCTCCGAGACCCGGATGGTCGGCCGCCAGTCCGGCTCGCCGCCGCGCATGCCCCCGCGAAGTCACTCCGCTATACGAAGCCCCTCCGGCGGGGGGTCCGAGAAGGAATCGCCCGGCGGTGCCTCGTTCCCCCTTCGAGGGGACACTCCGGTGCTCGAGGGTCGCTCGACCTTGTCCCCCAGGCCGCCGGGGCTATGTGTTCCCCTTCGGGTACCTCGGTCGTGACCGAGGCGGCCCGGCGTCCGCTGATCGTCGGGAGCGGCATCGCGGGCCTCTACGTCGCGCTCCGGTGTCACGAGCTGGGCCTCCACCCAACGATCGTGACGAAGGCCCGGCTCGAGGAGTCCAACACGCGGTACGCCCAAGGGGGTATCGCCGCGGCGATCGGTCCGGGCGATTCGCCGCACCACCATCTGGACGACACGCTCCGAGCCGGCGACGAACTCGTGGACCGGGCCGCGGCGCGGGTGCTGACCTCCGAGGCGCCGAAGCGCGTCGCCGATCTCGTCCGGTATGGCGTCCCGTTCGACACCGTCGAGGGCCGGATCTCCCTCGGACGGGAGGCGGCGCACACCCGCTCTCGCATCCTCCACGCCGGGGGCGATGCCACCGGGCTGTCGATCGAGGAGACCCTTAAGCGGAAGGTCCTCGACGCGGGCATCGAAGCGCGCGAGCGCACGATCCTCCGCGCGTTGCGACCGGGTTCGCGCGACGGACCGGTCGCGATTCTCTCCCGCGCGGACGGCAAGGAAATCGAGTACGCCACCGCCGCCCCGGTCGTGCTGGCCACGGGAGGAGCGGGCAGCCTCTACCGGAACAGCTCGAACCCGTCGATCGCGACCGGGGAGGGCGTGGCCATCGCGTTCCGGGCCGGCGCCCTCCTCACGGACATGGAATTCCTCCAGTTCCACCCCACCGCGTTCTACCGGGAGGGGGCCCCCCGTTTCCTGATCACCGAGGCGCTGCGCGGGGAAGGCGCGGTCCTCCGGAACGAGGCCGGGGACCGGTTCATGCCGAAGGTCCACCGCGACGCGGAGCTGGCCCCGCGCGACATCGTCGCCCGAGCCATCGAGAACGAGATCGTCACGTCCGGACACCCGTGCGTCTACCTGGACGCGACGGGGCTGCCCCGGGACCTGCTCTACGCGCGATTCCCGTCGATCTGTCACTTCCTCGCCTCGTTCGGCCTCGATCCCTCGCGCGACCAGATCCCGGTGGTGCCCGTGGCGCACTACATGATCGGCGGGGTCTCGACGGACCTTGACGGGCGCTCCTCGATCCCGGGCCTCTACGCGGCCGGAGAGGTCGCTTCGACGGGAGTCCACGGGGCGAATCGTCTCGCCGGGAACTCTCTGCTGGAAGGGCTCGTCTTCGGCGAACGAGTGGCCCGGCAGCTCCTCCATCCGGGCGCGGGTGGTCCCCGCCCTCCCGGCACGATGCTCGAGGTGGCGGTGGCGACCGGGACCCTGCGCGGAGAGGAGGCCGACGACCTGAACGTCGTTCGGAACGCGCTGTGGGACGACGTCGGGATCGTCCGTTCCGCCGAAGGGTTGGCGTCCGCGATCGAACAGTTCGAACGGCTGACCCGGGTGGCCGCGTCCACCCGGACCGACGCGCTTCCCGGCCCGGTCGCCAACGCGGCCCTCACGGCGCTCCTGATCGGGCGGGCCGCGCTCGAGCGCACCGAGAGCCGGGGCGCCCACTACCGCTCCGACTTCCCCCAGCGGAAGGCGAGCTGGCGTCTGCACATCGGGATCCTCGCCAAAGCCGCGCCGGCCCGCACCCGGTGAGCGGCCCGACAACCATTATGCTCCCGCCGCGGTCGCCCGGCCGATGGACCTTCGCCCCAACGACGAGGAGCGAGCGCTCGGCGAAGCCGCACGGCAGTTCGCGCGCAAGGAGATCGCGCCCGTCGCCGACCGGATGGACCGGGAGGATTACTTTCCGCGGGACGTCTTCCGCCGGCTGGGGGAGCACGGCTTCCTCGGGGTCACGGTCCCGGTCGCCCATGGCGGGCTCGGTCTCTCCTACGTGGCGCAGGCCCTGATCCTCGAAGAGATCGCCCGGGTCAGCCCCGCCCTCGCGCTCTCGGTCGGAGCGCACTCCAATCTGTTCTGCGATAACGTGGCCCGGAACGCCACGGACGCGCAGCGGGCCGCCTTCCTCCCCGCCGCGGCGCGGGGCGAGGCGATCGGCGCGCTCGCACTCACCGAGCCGAACGCCGGGTCTGACGCCGTGGCGCTCCGCACGCGAGCCGAGCGTCACGGGGACGAGTACGTCCTGAACGGCTCGAAACAGTTCATCACCAACGGGCCCGTGGCGGACGAGCTCCTCGTCTACGCGAAGACGGCGCCAGAGAAGGGCGCTCACGGGATCAGCGCCTTCTTGGTCCGGCGGGACACGCCGGGATTTTCGGTTGCCCGACAACTGGACAAGATGGGGATGCGCGGTTCGCCGACCGGCGAGCTGGCGTTCCAGGACTGCCACGTACCGGTCGACCAGCGTCTGGGGGCGGAAAACGACGGCGTCCGGATCATGATGAGCGGGTTGAACGTCGAGCGCGCCGTCCTCTCCGCCATCCCGGTCGGCATCATGGCCGAGTGCCTCGACCGGTCCGTCGCATACGCCCGAGAGCGCGAACAGTTCGGTCGCAAGATCGGGCAATTCGAGCTGATTCAGGCGAAGCTCGCGGACATGTACGCGGAGCTCGAAGCATCGCGCCAGCTGCTCTGGGCGGCGCTCGCTCAGGTCTCGGTCGACGTGCGCCGAATGGCTCCGGCGGCGGCGGCGCTGACCTTCGCGTCCGAAGCGTCGACGCGCGTCGCCCTCGAAGCGGTCCAGATCCACGGCGGCTACGGGTACATGCGGGACCTGCCGCTCGAGCGGCTGGCACGCGATGCGAAGCTCCTCGAGATCGGCGCCGGCACCTCGGAGATCCGCCGCTTGCTAGTGGCCCGCGAGCTGCTCGGGCCCGGCTTCGCGGACTGACGACGGGGAACGGCGCACGCGAGCGGGTCGCGTGCTCCCACCGAGAATATATAGGCCCCGGCCGCCCTGCGAAGCGCGATGGCGGGTCGCCCCTCATCGAGCTCGACCGCCGCGTCGTCCCTGCGCGTAGAGGTCCTGAAGGAACTCCAGAGCCTGATCGACGATCGCGATGTGCGCGACCGTCTCGATCGGGGGCCGCTCGGCGAGGCGAAGGGGAAGGAGCACTGGGTACTCCATCTCCTGCTCCGCGCGCAAGAGCTCAACCAGACCCACGTCGACATGTTGATCGGTTCCGCCTACTCCAATCTGCTCGCGCGACTGCAAGGCATGGAGGACCGCCTCGAACGGATCGAGTCCGCCGGACGGTCGCTCGGCGACGATGTGAAGGGACGGCTCGACGGGCTCGAAGGCGCCATCTCGGAACGCGTCGGGAAGGAAGTCGCCTCGGGGATCGGTAGCGCGGCCGGAGAGCTCACGACCGGCCTGACCGCGAACCTCGACCAGAAGTGGAAGCCGGTCGGCGACTCGATCGAGGTGTTCAGCCACTCGGCGAGCCAATTGACGAAGGATCTCTCGGACACGTACCGCGTGGCGACCCAGAGCCGGCTGTTGCTCAACGAGAACGCGCGCCGCATCATCGACCTCGGTCGGGACCTGGTGGCGCTCGAGGAGAGCCTCAAGCTCGCGCTCGCGAAGACCCTCGAGGAGGGCCTCCAACCTCTCGAGGAGCGGATCACCGCCCTCGAGGCCCGACTGGGCCCTCCGACGACCGAGGACGGGGAGCCCGGGAACGGCAACGGCCGGACCGACGCCCCCGGGGGCGCGTAGGCTCCGCGCCCGATGCGGCTCTCCCCGCGCCATCCGCGCTACCGAAGCCTGCGGACCCGCGTCCTCCTGGCGGAGCACGCCCGTCGGGGAGTGGTCGCCCCCGAAGGGCTGATCGCGCACGGACGCGGCGAGGCGTTCGACTATCTTCTGGGGGAGCGGACGAGTCCGAGCGCCCGCCGTGCGATCCGTGTCGCCGGGATCTGGTTGCGCGCGGCGCGACGTCCCGTGATCAGCGTGAACGGCAACGTGGCGGCGCTCGCGGCGGACGAGATCGCTCGGCTTGTCGCCGCGTTGCCCACGCTCGGGGTCGAGGTCAACCTGTTCCATCGGACCCCGCGCCGGGCGGCGCTGGTCGCCCGCCTGCTCACGGACGCCGGCGTGCGCGACGTGCTCGGCGTCCACCCGACCGCGAAGATCCCCCGGCTGCCCTCCGACCGAGCCGCGGTGGATCGACGCGGGATCGCGGTTGCCGACGTCTGCCTCGTCCCTCTCGAGGACGGCGATCGCACCGCCGCGCTCCGCGCGCTCGGGAAGCGCGTGATCTCGATCGATCTCAACCCGCTCTCCCGCACCAGCCTCACCGCGGATCTCCCGATCGTCGACGAGCTGGTGCGGGCGCTCCGGGCGCTCGGGCGGGAGGTCGGCCGTCCCGGACCTCGACCGACGATCGGGCGATTCCCGCCGTTCGACCGCCGCGCCGCGCTCGCCGCGGCGCTCGCCACGATCGACCGAAACCTCAACCGGGCGGCGTCTCGCCGGCCGCCCGCTGCACCGCGGCGCCGAGCTTCGTAGCGACGGCCTCGAGGAATGCGCCGTCGCTCCGGTCGAACGCCCGGACCTCGTTCCCGTCGATGTCGATCTCCCCCACGACCGTCCCGGCGACACGGATGGGGACGACGATCTCGGCGCGCGTCTCCCGGAAGCACGCCAGGTACTCGGACGCCGCGCGGACATCCTCCACGACCACGGTCCGGTTCTCCCGGGCCGCCTGACCGCAGATCCCCCGGGCGATCGGGATCCGGGTGTGCTCGGTCGCCTCCGGACCGTCCCACGCGTCCAGCACGAGATCGGTCCCGTCGACCCGATAGACCCCGACCCACCGATAGTGGCGGAACGACTCGCGAAGGAACCGGCAGACCTCCTGGAGCGCCGGTCGGCCCTGAAGCCGGCTCAGGATCG
The DNA here is from genome assembly GCA_035507575.1 of Thermoplasmata archaeon. Lineage (GTDB taxonomy): Archaea > Thermoplasmatota > Thermoplasmata > Lutacidiplasmatales > UBA184 > Lutacidiplasma. The sequence continues at coordinate 6,466 of DATJNY010000020.1, forward strand.
CGTCAACCTGGAGAAGCGCCGGCGTCGCTGCGCGCGGGGCCAGCGTCATGAGCGTGCGGAGCCGAGGAGGGAAGCGCCGAGGGGGAGATTTTCCCCCGGGACGGTTCGGCCGTTCCCGGTTTTTGAACTCCCGAGGCGAATGTCGCCACGAGCTTTCCAGACTCGCGCCGTACCGGACTGAGCCACCTCGGCACGCCCTCCGGCCGAGGACGGAGTTCGAGCGATAAGCTTAGCGGCAGGGCCGGGCGCCGTCAGCCGCCGAGGGGGTACCAGCCGCACGCCGCGCAACCGACCCCGCGCTCCTCGCCGGGGATCTCCGTGCGGCACTCGGGGCACGGCATCGAGGACGGGAGGGAGAGCGAGAGGCAGTCGAAGCAACTGCCCTGACGCCGGTCGTCGGGCAGCAGGACGAGTTCCTTGCCGCAAAACAGACAGTGGGCGAGGCGTTCCTCGGACGATTCGAAGCTCCGAACGTCCGCGAAGGAAAGCATGGGCTGGCTCCACCTCCCGCCCGGTACATAAGGGCTCGCTGGTCCGGAGCGACTCCCGACGCCGGAGCGCGTCCCGGGGCTCCGTCACGGGTCCTTCCAGCGCGCCTTGAAGGCGGCCAGGAGGAACAGCGCCGCGGTGAACGCGACGAGGACCACCCAGTCGAGCGTAGCCCCTCCGAAGGAGAGCGGCTGAAGCCCCACGGCGCCTTGGACCAGCTCGGCGGCGTACGTCGTCGGGGAGAATCGGGCCGCGATCTGGGCCCACCCCGGCAGGTAGCTGATCGGGTAGTACACCGGCGGCAACACGGTCAGCACCAGGGAGAAGATCGGGCTGAACATCCACGTCTCGCGCACGTCCTGGAAGTACGTGGAGAGCGTGAAGGCGAACGCCGTCGCAAAGGACCAGACGAGGAGGAGCGCCCCCACGAGGACCGCGATGCTCGTCGCGGTCGCGAAGCCGTAGATCACGAACAGCGCGACGAAGACCGCCAGCGCCGGCAACGAGTAGACCAGCTCGGAGAGGGCGAGCCCGGCGACGTAGACGGGAGCCTCAACGGGCGAGGCCACCACGATGTCCTGGAACTTCAGATCGTGCCGATAGTGCGTCAGGTCCGACTGGAGCCCCGTGCCCACGGAGAGCATCGTCAGCACCATGCCGCCCATCACGCCGTAGGCGAGGTCGGTACCCTTCGAGACGATCCAGATGAAGAACAGGAACGAGAGCGGGCTCGCGACGAGATTGACGAGGTACAGCGGCTGGGTGCGGATCGGGATCAGGCCGTTGATCTGGACGAGGGTGAGCAGCGAGCGCAGCCGATTCCGCTCGCTCATGCCTCCACCTCCGCCGGAGGTCCCTCATCGTCGATCGACTTTCCGACGACGTCGAGGAAGATGTCCTCCAGGCTCACCGGCCCCATGCTGACGCGGAAGCCCCGCTCGAGCGCCTGACGGGCCAACTCCCGCGACTCGGCCTCCCGCGCGAAGACGAGGAATCCCCCTTCGATCGCCGATACCCGTCCGAACGAGGCGAGCTCCTCGCGGGGATACGCGCCCTGGATCGTGACCCGGTACGGATACCGGACGCGGGACCGAAGGTCCTCGGGAGTCCCCTCCAGGACGAGACGGCCGCGCTCGAACAACGCGAGCCGCGCGGAGAGCGCCTCCGCCTCGTCGAGGTAGTGCGTGGTCAGCAGGATCGTGCGCTGCTCCCGGATCGCCCGTCGGATCGCTACCCAGACCTCGCGTCGGGCGATCGGGTCGAGCCCGGTCGTGGGCTCGTCGAGGAACAGGATCTCGGCGTCCGAGGCGAGGACCATGGCGCACAGGACGCGACGCCGCAGTCCGCCGGACAGCCGGGCGACTCCGCGCCGGCGGTATTCGGTGAGCGACAGCTGCTCCAGCGCGTCGCGGGTGCGCGTACGCGCCTCCGTCGCGTCGAGCCCTCGGAGCTTCAGGTAGAGATAGACGACCTCCTCGACATTCAGGAAGTAGAGGGGCCGCGCCTCCTGCGGCACGCAGGCGATCCGCGTCCGGATCGCGCGCTCCTCGGTCGCGACATCGTGACCCAACACGGAGACCGATCCCGAGGTGAGGGCGAGCTGCGTGGCCGAGATCCGAACGAACGTGGTCTTGCCGGCCCCGTTCCGGCCGATCACTCCGTAGACCCGGCCCGAGGGGACGTCGAGGGTCAGGTCCTCGAGAGCCGGTGTCGCCCCCGGCGAGCCGGGATAGCGCTTGCTGAGGTGGTTCGCGCGGATCGCGAGTCCCATACGGTACCGAGCACCCGTCCGCGATTCTTAACGAGGGACGAGTCCCGTCCCGTCAGCTGAGGATCTCGGCCAGCCGGTCGGCCGATCGCGCGCGCGTCACCTCGAGCGCGATCCGCCGGCCCGTGGAGAGGTCGGGGGCCATCAGGTCCGAGTACGGACTCCCCGAGATGAACAGATTCGTGCCCGCGACGATGCGCGTCGAGATCTCGAAGATCTTGAACTCGAGGTCCTCGGTCATGATCCCCTCGAGGCAGAACGGCCCGACCATCCCCCCGAACAGATCGATGGATCGCTCGACGATGCGGGCGGCGACCTCAAAGGCGCGCGGCAGCAACGATTCGCGAAGGATCACCGGGACGTTCCCCGTCACGACGAACGTGGGACGGATCCCGGCCTTCAGCAGTTCTTCCTGGGCCCCGAGCTTGTACAGCTCGTCGATGTTCGCCTCGTCCCGCCGATCCATCCCGAGCAGTTCGAGCGACCCGTGACGCAGCCGGTACCCGCCCTCGGTGACCGGCGAATAGAAGAAGTGCATGTAGTAGCGCGTGCCGAGCACGTACTCCTGGATCACGTACGGACCCGTCGCCTGGAAGTCGGCGAGCGCCTCGCGGTTCTTCGCGAGGAAGAATCCCTTGCCCCCTTTCGCCCCGTAGTACTTCACGATGACCGGGCCGTGAACCTCCGCGGGATCCTCGATGAGCCTCGGCATCGTGACCCCCGCGGACTCGAGCCAATCGCGCTCCTTGCGCCGATCGGACTCCCATCCGAGGACCGCCCGATTCCCGAACACCGGCACGTCGATCGTTCCGAATGTTTCGGGCCCGAGATATTCTACGAACGAACCGTGCGGGACGATGATCGCGCCGGCGTCGCGGAGCTGCTGCGTGGCCGCCGGCAGCTCCTTGACCGTCGGCACCGAGAGGAACCGATCCGGCTTGGCGAGCGGGAACGCGTCATAGAACTTCGGAGGGGGACCCACGCAGAGGCCGAGCGTCGGGTACCCTTCGATGCGGGCTCCGTGGAAGATCTGGAGGGAGGAGTGGGAACACAGCGTCGCGATCGTGGGCGTACGGCCCTTGAGGGAGGCGAGGCGAGCCTCGGAAGCGAGAGGAATCCCCATACGAGAGAGTACTGGGAGACCAACATAGCCCTTGCGGGGAGCGCCCCGCCCGCCGTCGCTCAGCGCTCGCGCTCGGACCCTTCGAGGTCCCAGTACCACGTCACGCGGCGAGTTCCGGTTCCCGCGAC
>DATJNY010000021.1:0-3856 GCA_035507575.1 Thermoplasmata archaeon
GGGGCGCCCCTTCCGCCATACGGGTCGCCAGCCCGCGCGTCCCCTTCATCCTTGCCCCGGGCGGGAGCGGGCTAGAAGAACGGCAGGTAGTAGGTCCCGGAGAAGTCGACCGTCTGGGCTGTCGAGTTCAGGCTGTAGACGCTGAACGTGTAGTTCCCCCCGATCGAGAGGATGTGGCAGATGCCCGAGGAGCCCCGTTCCGCGCAGACCGGGAGGGCGGACCCCGACGGCGAAAGGACCCGAACGGCGCTCAGGCCTCCGGCGACGTCCGTCCATCGCACGGAGATGTTCTGGCCGGCGGGGAGGTATTGGGCGTTCGAGTGTACCGGGCAGGCCACCCCGCCGGCGCACGTGGGCCCCGACGAGACCGAGAGGGTGAACGGCACTGCGCGGAAGTTCCCGAATCCGAGGACCAGGACGACGACCACCCCGACGGGCAGAAGGAACCAGAGCCACGCCCGGGACCGTCGCCGGGAGCGTGCGGCCGCCATGTCGGACCCCTCTCCTCCGCCGAGACCCTCGGGGTACGCGGCCGGGTCGACTTATACATTCGACCCCCACCAGGGCCCGGCTCGCGGCGATGTCGGGCCGGCCGACCGATCAGAGGTCCCTCAGGACGCGCTCGACCTCGCTCGCGGCGTGGTCGAGCTCCTGGGCGGCCTTCCGGGCCGCCCGTCGGGCGGCTCCCGCGGGGTCGTCGGCGGCCTTCTGGGCTTCGGCCCCGACGCGCTTCGAGAATCCCCGCGCGGAGCGCGCTAGATCCCGCGCGGCCGACCGAAGCTCCCGGACGGCCTGGTCGAAGCTCACGGTCCCGCCGCTCCCACCCCGTGCTCCGGGCATCGCGTTGAACCCGCACGCGGGACAGGTGGGACTCCCGGCAGGGATCTCCTTTCCACATTGGACGCAATACATCGTCGTCCTCCGCCCCAAAAATTCCACCCATGGTACATGAAGTCGTGTCCCGCCGGAGGGGGCCGGGGCGGGATGGGGGGCCCCGGCGCCGGGGGGCGCCGGGGGGAAAGGGTAGTCGGCTCAGGCGACGGCGACCTTGACCTCGTCCGAGGACGGGGTCGGGGTCACCTTGGGGAGCTCGAGCTCGAGGATCCCGTTCTCGACCTTCGCCTTCGCGTCGGTGCCGATCACGGGTTCGGGCATTTCGAGGCTCCGGTAGAAGCCGGCGTACGTGCGTTCCCGGTGAACGTACTCCGCCTCCTTCTCCTCCGTCGCCTTCGCGCTCTCCCCTCGGATCTCGACGCTCGTGCCGCGCACGCGGATGTCGAGCTGGTCCTTCGGGATGCCGGGGACCTCGGCGACGATCCGGTACGCGGCGCCGGTGTCGGTGACGTCCAGGCGGGGCGCCCGGAACAGGGCGGGCGCGGCGCCGTCGGGCGCGCCGAAGGCGGCGAACGTCGGAAGGCCCAGCGCCCGGTAGAACTGGGCACGGGTCCGTTCGAACGCGCGGTCGAGATCGGTCCAAGGGTCGCTCGGGTTCGTTGTCGGCTGAATTTCGTTGGTCATCGGTCCACCTCGAGGTGTACAGTAAGTGTAAGTTATCGCTTCTATATAATATTATCTAATTTTTCCCTCGAGCGCTCCCCCTCCCCGGTCCCGAGTTGGCTCGTCGGGTCGTCAGAGAAGCGGACTCTATCTATCTCGACGATTGCCGGCTCCGATGGCGACCAAGCCCGCCCACCGGCCGGGTCGGGCCCCGAAGCGACTGTTCGTTCGGCTCGCCCGATTCGGCGGCGAGGCGGAGATCACCGCGGCGGAGCGCCGGGCCCTTCGCGAGTTCGCTGCGCATGTCGACCGCGTCGGACGCCTGGTCGGCCACGGACCCCTGGACACGCCCGCCGGCGACCTGCTCGTCTTCCGGGCGGCGGACCGCGCCGAGGCGGAGCGCGTGCTGCGGGCCGACCCGCTGCGGAACCTTCCCGGGATCCAGCTCGAGCTGCTCGAGTGGTCGCCGGCGCTCTCGGGCACGGGCGTCAGCCTCGAGCCGCCGCCGGCCCGGGGCTCCGGGCGACTCACGCTGCTCCAACGGATCCCGGTCGTGGTCAGCGACCAGGCCGAGGCGATCCGCTGGTACCGCGACGTGCTCGGCCTCTCGGTGCTCGCCCAGGACAAGGACCAGCACTACGTCGAGCTCGGCCTCGGCCCGGGGACGACGGCGATCTCGCTGATCGCCCCCCGCAGCGACTGGGGGGAGCCGTACTACTCGGAGACGAAGGCGCGGCTCGGGATCCTCACCGGGATCGTGTTCCAGACCGACAGCGTCGTGGCGCTGGAGCTGAGGCTCCGCCACGCCGGCGCTCGGATCCTCCATGGGATCGAGCAGCAGCCGTGGGGGGAACGCACGCTGCGCTTCGCGGATCCGGACGGCAACGAGCTCCTGGCGTTCGATCGAGCGGAAGAGGGGCCGATCGCTCGCAGCCGATCGGGCCCGCGGCGTTGATCTAGCTCCGGGTCCCGGGCGGCCCCGGCCGGGGCAGGCGCCGCAATTCGAGCTGGCTGATGAGCAGACGCACGTGCTCCTTTGCGATCGCGTCGGCGAGGACGAACGAGACCCCCTCGCCGGGGATCCCGTACAGGACGATCGATCCGAGCGGCATCGACTCGACCAGCGCGAGGGATCCGAGATCCTCCTCCCCGTCGACCTCGATGAGGCCCCCGCCCGCGGCGACCGCCTTGCGCACGGCGCTGCGCAGTTCCTCGGTCAGGAAGCCCGGCGGGTTCGTCACCCGCCAGCGGTGACGGGCCGCGAGCGGCTCGAACGTCCCGCGGGGGATCGTCTCGTTGCGACGGGTCTTGTAGTCGACGATGCCGAGGAGAGGAGGGTGGCCAACCTCGATCGCGCGGGCCGTGACCCGGTCCCCGCAGGTGGCGAAGACCCCCAGCGCGCGCAGCCGGCGGTCGGCCTCCGGGCCCGAGTAGACCGGCCCGTAATGCTCGGCCAGCGTCGCGCGGAGCGATTCGGGAACCGCCCAGGCCCGCTCCTCACTTGACGCGGAGCGCGTACCGACCCGCGGCATGGATTCCCATCTTCCGGGCGATCTCGGACTTCTCGGGATCGATGACCACGAGGTATCCCTGCCACTCGCGGGAGACCTCTCCGCCGCACCGGGGGCACTTCGGCTGATCGGTGATCGTATTGCAGTTCTTGCACGCCTTCAGGTTGATCATGAGGGAGTCCCGGCCGCCGGGGGCTTGGCCTCCGCCTTGCCCACGGTGGTCTTTCCGCTCGCCCGCTTGGGCGCCGGCGCCGCGCCCTTCTTGCCGCCCTTCTCCTCCGACTTCTTGTGGAGTTCCTGGATCCACTCGAGGCGGCCGAGCGCGGGCTGGCGCATCGTGAGGCCGATGCGGCTGTCGCGCGGGGAGATCTCGGAGAGCGAGAGCGAGACGACCCGGGCTCGGACCTTGTAGCCGACCTTGAGGTCCTTCTTTGACTCCACGCCGACGAGCCGCTGGTTGTGCTCGTCGATGTTCACGCGGTCGTCCATGATCTGCGAGACGTGCAGGAGGCCGTCGAGCGGACCGAACCGCACGAACGCGCCGAACTTGCGGATCTCCACGACCGACCCTTCCACGACCTCTTGGATCTCGGGCCGGAACAGGAGGGCCTGATACTCCACCTCCTGGTAGACGCCGCCGTCCCCGTGGATGATGTGGCCCTCGCCGAGCGGCTTCACGTCGCGGATCGTGACCGCCAGGCTCTGGCCGTCGACGAGCTTTCCCTCGAACTGCTGTTGCGCGAGCTCCGTGAGGACGTTCGCGAGTTCGGGGCCGAGCCGCTCCGGCGGGATGCGGACGACGTCCCGTCGGTGATCGAGATAGTACATGCGCCGCGCGCGAGTTGGGC
>DATJNY010000022.1:0-8162 GCA_035507575.1 Thermoplasmata archaeon
CCGGGACCCGATGCCGAGGTCGGGGGCCGGGCCCGGACCTTGGTCCCGACGGATCCGCGCCGCATGGCCGATGCGCTCCGACGGCTCGACGAGGGCGGACGGTCCCTCGGTCTCCGGGCGACCTACGAGGCGACGCACCACGGTCCGGAGGTGGCGCTCCCGGCGTTCTTCGTCGAGATCGGGTACGGCACGGCCCCAGCGCCGTCGCCCGAGAGCGTCGCCCTGCTCGCTCGCGTCCTACCCGAGATCCGGCCGGACCCCGAGGACCGGGTCGCGCTCGGCGTCGGAGGGGGACACTACGCCCCCCATTTCACCGATCTCGCGCTCCGGCGGCGCTGGGCGTTCGGTCACCTCCTCTCGCGGCATGCGTTCGGCGCGCTCGAGCGCGCGACGGTCGAGGCCGCGTTCGCCCTGTCTCCCGGCGCCGAAGGGATCGTCTTCGCCCGAGCGGAGGACGCGCGCAATCCGATCTTCGACGGGATCGCCCCGCGCCGGCGGGACCAGGATGCCCCCCGACGGGGGGCGCCCCCGACTACGTCCGCTTCTCCGCCGGCTTCTGGAACATGATCGCGCCCGAGCGGTAGACCGCCTTCCCGAGGCGGACCTGCTGCGTCGACGCGACGCTGGGGCTCCGCTCGGCGAGCATCAGACTCTCGACGATCTGGCGGAACAGCGCGCTCTGGTTGATCTCGGGGTGGCGGGCGAGGAACTCCTCTTCCTCGGGCGTGATGGTGATGTTCTTGCGCAGCATCGCGTGCGCCGGCGTTTCACCCTTCGGTGCGGGCCGCATGCTACCCCGTAGCAGGAAGGCGTATATGTGCGTATTGGCGGGCTCGAGCCGGGCGGAGCTCCACCGTCAGCGCGGGCCGATCGGACCGACCACGACCGTCACCGATCCCTCGCGCGCGAACGTCGCCTCGGCCCCGCGTCGCACATCCCGCGGGCGGAGCGCCCGGAGCCGGGCCGGCCAGGTCAGCCAGAAGTCGGCCGGGAGGCGATGGTAGGCGACATCCACCGCGAGCGCATGGGCATCCGAGGTCGACTCGAGGGAGAGCGGGATCTCGCCGATCGCGCTCTCCCGCACCGAGGCGAGTTCCGGGGCGGGTACGCCCTGGTGGCGAAGGCGGTCGACCTCCTCCTCCAGCATCGGAACGACCTTCTTCCATCGGTCCGGACCGGTGCCCGCACCGGCGGTCCACGTTCCGCCGAGGCGCATCGTGTCGAGGTGGCTCGACGCGTGATAGGCGAGCCCGTTCGCCTCCCGCACCCGCTGGAACAGACGCCCCAGCATCGGGCGTCCGCCAAGCGCCTCGTTCGCGAGGAATCCGCCCGGGTATTCGGGGGACGATTGAGCGATCGAGGCGCCGCCGAGGCGCACCTCCACCTGCGAGCGGCCGGGAAGGTTCACCTCGACGCGCCGGGGTGCGCCCCGGGAGACCGCGGGGAGATCGAGCTCCCCCACGGGCGAGTCCCGAAGAGAGCCGAACGCGTCCCGCGCGGCGCGCTCCACCGCCCGGAGCGAGGCGGTCGTGGTGACGACGAGCGCCGCATCGGGGGCCGTATAGTGACGCCGGTGGAACTGTAAGAGCGTGTCGCGCCGGATCCGCGCGAGGGATCGTCGGTCGCCGAGACCGCTCTCGCGGTAGGGATGGCCCTTCGGATAGACTGCGTGCAGCAGCTCCCACTCGGCCCGACTCCCGGGCTGGGTCCGCTCGCGCAGCTGTCGCTCCGCCATCTGGCGCCGGATCCGGGCCAGGTCGTCGGCATCGAAGCGAGGTCGCTGGACGACCGTGGCGAGCAGCTCCAGGAGGGAACTCCAGCCTTCGGAGGGGCCCCAGATCGTCACCTCCCCGGCTTCCGGGCTGGACTGCCGCGACAAGGTTGCGCCCGAGCGGTCGAGGTGGCGCGCGAGCGCGACGCGGTCGTAGGGTCCGGCCGCGGTGGTGAGCAAATGGTTCGCGATGCGGGCCGTGCCTTCCGATCCCGTCTCATCGTAGCCCCAACCGGCCGGACCGACGTACGTCGCCGAAAAACTGGCGGCACCGGGCGGGGCGCGTTGGTAGGCGAGGCGAAGTCGGCCGACGTCGCCTCCCTGCTCGACGCGCAGCGAGTCGCCGGCGTCACCCATCGCCGGCCTCCTCGGTCGGGGTGTACGTCACCACGACCTTCGACTCCGGACGGAAGAGCTCCTTCGCCCGCGCTTGTATGTCCCGAGCGGTCACCCTCAGCAGCGCGCGGAAGAGTTCCGACTCGTACCGTTCGCCGCCGAGCATCTCGAAGTATCCGAGCCGGAAGCCGATGCGGGACGCCCCTTCGTACGCGAGGGCCGCGCCCCGCCGGACCTTCGTCCGGGCGTCGTCGAGCTCGGTCCGGTTCGGCCCGGAGCGGATAAGGCGCGATACCACCTCGTCGATCACGCCTTCGATCCGTTCGGGCGTGGTGCCTCGGGTCGCGAGCGCCTGAATGGTGAACAGGCTCGGATAGTCGCGCGGGCGCCAATCGCTCGTCGCGCGGACGGCGAGTCCGGGGTCCACCAGCGCCCGGTAGAGCCGGGATGCGGGGTGCTCGGCCCCCCGTCCCCAACCGGCGCCGGCGGAGAAGAGGCGACTTTCCCCGCCCAAGATCGTGTCGAGCATCAGCGTCGCCGGTGTCCGCGGATCCCGGACCGCGGGGCCGGGCCAACCGATCTCGATGAGCGGCGTGGTCCCCGGCCCCGAAAGCTCCGCCCGGCGCTCTCCCCGGGAGGGGGGTTCTGGGTCGTCGACGGCGACATCGCTGCCGGTCGCGGGCAGCACGGAGAACCGCCGACGCACGTCGCGAGCGATCGCGCGGGCGTCGAACCCTCCGGCGACGACCAGGACGGCATTGCGAGTCCCGTAGAAGCGATGGTAGTACTCCCGGAGTTCCGCGCCGCTCATGCGCTCGATGTCGGTGCGTCGGCCCAGCACCTCCCACCGATACGGGTGGACCCGGAACGCCAGTTGGAGGAGCTCCTCATCGACGCGGAACTCCGGCCAGTTCTCGTTCCCCTCTCGTTCGGAGTGGATCACCGTGCGCTCCCGCGCAACCTCTTCGTCCGTGATCAGCGCGCGGGTCATCCGATCCGACTCGATGTCGAGCGGGATCGCGAGGTGCTCGCGTGGGACCGTCGAAAAGTACGCCGTGAAATCGGTGTCGGTAAACGCATTCAACTCTCCGCCCACGCCCACGATCGCCCGATCGATGGCCCCCTTGCCGTAGCGCGGCGATCCCTGGAACAGCATGTGTTCCACCCAGTGCGACGCGCCGGTGATGCCCGGGTGCTCATTCTTCGAGCCCACCCGATACCAGACCCACACGCTCGCGGTCGGGCTGCCCGAGACCGGAGCCAGGATGACCGTGAGGCCATTCGCCAGCCGAGAGCGCTGGATCGGGGGACGCGCAACGCGACCGGGAGACATCGGTGGGAACCGAGCCGTCGCCGCTTATAACACGCCGCGCACCCGCCGGTTATCGCCGAGGCACCACGGCGGGCGGACGCGTCTTCAGGCCAACCCTTATGCGGGTCCCGCCGCCATCCCCGCCCGTGCATCCGGCGCTCAAGCTGGTGCGCGCGGGCAACCTCGGCGTCTCGTTCGTCGGGACGATCGTCGGGGGGCTCGTCGCGCGCGGGGCGGGCCTCGTGGGTTCCACGGAATTCTGGGCGCTTCTCGTGCTCGCCGCCGCGTCCACGGCCCTCGTTACGGCGGGCGGGAATGTCCTCAACGATCTCGAGGACGTGGAGGAGGACCGGATCAACCATCCCGACCGGCCTCTCGTGACCGGGGCGATCTCGATCGGCAGCGCACGGATCATCGCGGTCGGGCTTTTCGCGGGAGGGATCGAGCTCGCGCTCCCGGTCGTCCTGGTGTACCCGCTCGTCGGGGTGATCCTGGCGGTGGCCCTGGCGGCGATGCTCGCCTACGAGTTCCGCCTCAAGGCGGCCGGTCTCTCCGGCAACGCCATCGTGGCGGTCCTCACCGGGCTCGTGTTCCTCTACGGGGGGGCCGCGGCGGGTGACGCGCTCCTCCTCCTGCCCTTCGCCGCCATGGCGTTCTTCGCGACGTTGAGCCGGGAGGTGATCAAGGACATGGAGGACGTGGAGGGAGACCGCTCCAGACAGACGTTGCCGAAGACCCACGGTCTCGCCCTCGCCGGCGGAGTGGCCCGATCCGCGGTCGCCGTCGCCATCGTCCTGAGCGCCGTTCCCGTCCTCTGGTTCGTCTCGGCGACGACCGTCGCGGGGATTATTTACCTCGGACTGGTCGCCGCCGCTGATGCGATCTTCGTGCTGTCGGTCGCGTATCTCCCCGGTCGGCTCCACTGGGAGCAGACGATGAGCAAGGTGGCGATGGCCGTGGCGCTGCTCGCCTTCGTGGCGGTGGCGTTCCGGTGAACGCGGTGCCGGCGGCGGGCCGCGTCGAGCGCTACCTCCGCGACCACCTGGCGCGGGGCCCGGTCCACTTCACGCTCATCGATCCGGACAAATCGCCCGGCGCGAGCGCGGCCCGCATCGCCCGGGGGGCGGTCGATCTGGGCAGCGATGTGATCCTCCTCGGCGGCTCGACGGGGATCCGCCGCGACGTGATGGGAGAGACCGCGGCGGCGGTCAAGGCCGAGATCGACGCGCCGGTCGTGATCTTCCCCGAGGGATCCACGTCGCTCACGCCCCGGGCGGACGCGGTGCTGTTCATGAGCCTTCTCAACTCGCGCAATCTCGACCTCGTGATCCGCACGCATGCGCGCGCGGCCCCCGCGGTTCGGAAGATGGGGCTGGAAGCGATCCCGCTGGGATACCTCGTCATCGCCCCGGGGATGCGCGTGGGGGAGGTCGGCCAGGTCGACGCCGTCGGCCGGGAGGATCTCGACACCGCGACGGGCTACGCCCTCGCGGCCGAACTCCTCGGCATGCGGTACGTCTACCTCGAGGCCGGATCCGGCGCGCCCGCGCCGGTGCCGGCGCCGATGGTCGCCGCCGTTCGCTCGGTGCTCTCGATTCCGCTGATCGTCGGGGGCGGGATCCGGACGGGAGCGGATGCGCGGACCTTGCTCGACGCCGGCGCGCAGCTGCTCGTCACCGGAACCGTGACGGAGGAGGAGGGGATCGGAGACGGCTTCCGATCGATCCTCGAGGAGGTGCGTCGTGACCGCCATCAGTGAGCCCGCAGGGGCCACGGCGCAAGCCCAGGTGCATCGCGGCACGCTGCTGTTCCGGGCGCCGAGCATCCCCGAAGCGGTCGGAGGACTCGCGCTCCTCAGCGCCCTCCTGGCTCTCGTGCTGTGGTACCCGAACACCACGCTGTTCTGGGAAGGGCTTCTGGCGGTGTTCCTCGGGCCGGCGCTGATCGCCGCGTTTGCCACGACCCCGCTCGCGGCGGTGACCGGCGGGCGACTGGAGCTCCGGCGAGGGGTGTTCCTCGCCACCCTCGTTCTGTTGCTCGAGCTGCCGATCGCGCTCGTCTGGCGTGGAGCGTTGATGGCCTGGCCGAGCGCGACCCCCGACGTGGTGTTCCTCGGGGCGTTCCTCGCGGGTCCGGCGGTCTGGTTCCGGCAGATGAGCCTCTTCGGCCTGTCGCGGGCGAGTCACGCGGCCTCCCTGCCCGGCACCCTGCTGCAGCCGGTCCTGTCGCTGCTGGGCCTGTTCGTCCTGATTCCGCCGACGCTGCGGGTCGCGGTCGCCTCCGTCGCCTTCCTCGTCATCGGGTTCCTCTGCGCGGCGGCGCTCCTCCATGCGGCGGACCGACCGCTCCGCCGAGAGTTCCAGAGCTCGGGGATCTCCTTGATCCGGCCGTTGCTGGATCACGTCGGACGACGCGACCCCTCCGCGACGCACGCCCTGGAGTCGTTCTTTGACAAGTTCTCGTTCCCCGTCGATCTGAGGATCAGCCTGCTCTCGTTCTTCCGCAACGGACGAGCGTACGCCACGGTGGCCCTGCCGACCGTCCACCCGGGACCGTTCGCGGCCCTGGGGGCGAGCGACCTGCCCCGCAAGCTCTCCGAACGGTTGGGCCCGGCCGCGGGCCTCGTCCTCGTGCCGCACACCCCGTCGGATCACGACCTCGATCTCCCTTCCGAGGCCGAAGTCGAGAAGATCGCGCGGGCGGGTCGGGACATCCTGGCCGGGTACGGCAGTGCGCTGCCGGGGCGGGCCGGTCCGCTCGTCTCGCCGTACCCCAAGAGCCTCGCCCGGGCCCAGGTGATCGGGGACGTCGCGCTCGTAGTCGTCACGCAAGCTCCGAATCCGACCGACGATATCGCCTTCAGCGTCGCGGACCGAATCCAGCGAGAACTCGGCCGAACGGGCCTTCGGCTCGCACTCATCGACGCGCACAATTCGTACATCGAAGGTCAGGGCGACATCACCTACGGTACCCCGATCGCCGAGCGCCTCTACACCGACGTGCGCGCCGCCGTGGAGGCGGCCGAGGCCGCGGCGGTGGCCGGCCCGCTCGAGGTGGGCGTCGCGGCCCGAGAGAACTACAGCATCGGGGCTCAGGGGATCGGGCCCCAGGGGATCCGGGCGCTCGTGATCCGCGCCGCGGGTAGGACCAGTGGCTACGTGCTCATCGATGGGAACAACCTCGTCGTCGGGTTCCGCGATCCGATCGTGGCCGCATTGGGCGCGGTGGTCGATGACGCCGAAGTGCTGACCACCGACAACCACGTCGTCCACGAGGTGGACGGCGGGATCAATCCGGTGGGGGAGCGTCGCTCGCTCGAGGAGCTGACCCGAGACGCCGGCTCCGTGCTCGCCCAGGCCAAGGCGAACCTCGGACCCGCGGAAGCTCGGTTCGGGACTCAGGAAGTCCCCGGCGTCCGGGTGCTCGGGCCCGGGTTCACCGCTCGGCTTTTGACCTCGCTCGGCGACACCCTCTCGATGTTCACCAACATGGTCCTCGCGACGTTCCTGCTGCTGCTCACGAGCTCGCTGGTCGTCACGTTCGCGCTCAAGTGAGGGGGACGATGGCGGCGGCCGGCGGCGCACCGACGGACCCCATCGCCGCGATCGGCGACGAGGCGTCGTTCCGCCTGCTCACCCAGCTCGTCGCCTGCGCTCCCACGAACCTCGAGGACCCGCCCCATCGTCGTTGGGAGAAGCCGAACTACCTGCGCACCGCCGACGTGATCGTCCGCGCGGCCCGGGCAGCGGGCCTCGCCACTCGGATCTACGACCCGGTCGTGGACGGAGACGTCCCCGGGGAGTGGCACGGGTCGAACCGACCGAACGTCATCGTCGACCTCGACGTGGGCGCGGCGGAGACGGTGCTCGTCCTCGCCCACTACGACGTCGTGCCCGTCCCCGCCGAGCAGGTGCCGCGATGGAAGACCCCGCCGCACATCCTGACGCTCCGGGCGGACGGGCGCCTCTACGGTCGGGGGTCCTCCGACGATCTCGGGAGCGGGGTCGTCGCCGCCCTCCTCGCGATGCGTCGTTTGGCGAGCGGCGACACCCCGTCCCCCCGGAACGTGCGGCTCCTCGCCTGCTGCGACGAGGAAACGGGGGGCGAAGGAGGGATCGAGGCGATCAAGGCGCACGATGGCCACCGAGCCCCGGACGATCCGGAGCGGATCCTGAGAGCGGAGGTGGCGCTGATCCCCGACGGGAGCCCGGAGACGACCGCCGGGTGCAGTGGGGTCGCGTTCCTCGACTGCACCTTCGCCGGGTCCGTGCCGCTCACCGAAGCGCTCGCGTACGGGACCGCGCTCGTGGGACTGCACGAGGTCGCCCGCACGTGGAAGTCCGTGTACGCCTCGCCCGACTGGCCGAACCGTCACGCGCCCGAGCCGGTCATCACGGGTCGGGCGACCGTCACGCGCTTCGACCTCCAAGGTCCCGCGCCGGACCCCGCCCACATCCGCCTGCTCGCCGCGCACTCCGAGAACGACGCCGCGAACCAGGTCGCCCGCGCCGTGACGCTCGTCGTCGCCGGCCCGGCGGCCGAGGTCGAGACGCTCCGGAGTCGACTCGCCGCCTTGGTGCCCGAGCCGTACCGGCTCGAGATGGCCGGCCCGACGGCGCTCACGGTGCCCGCCGGCGCGCACGCCCTGCAGCTGATCGGGGAGTCGACCCACGGCGGCTACCCGCACCGGGGCCATAATCCGGTCCCGATCACGTTCCAGATCCTGCGCGCCGCCGTCGATCG
>DATJNY010000023.1:0-65760 GCA_035507575.1 Thermoplasmata archaeon
AACGGGACGACGGCATGGAGCCAGTCGTTCTGGGTCGACATCGCCGCGCCGTTCTACATCCTCGCCCTGCTGCCGATCATCCTGGTCGTGATCGCGATCTATGAGGTGTACGCGCTCCTGACCGTCGGGAAGCACGCGGCCCTCGGCAAAGGTGCGACCACCCCGCCCGCCTCGAGTCCGCCTCCCGGTGGTTCCACCACGGCAACCGAGGGGGGCGACGCCTCGCCCGGCGCCGCGACGGGGTCGACCGCCGACGCCGGGCCGCCGCCGTCGGGAGGAGGTAGTTCGTGAGCGCGACGGGGAGTGGCGCGGGTTGCGGCGTGGTCCTCGGGATCGTGCTCGTGCTCCTCGCCCAGCAGTTCGGACTCCTCAGCCTGAGTTCCCTGATCTCCGGCATCGAGTATCTCGCGATCGCCGCGATCATCGGCGGCGTGTTCGGCGCCGCCATCGGCTGGGGACTCGGGAAGCACTATCTCTCCCGGCATCCCGCCCCGGGCGTCGGGAGCCAGAGCCCCCCGAGCTCGTAGCCCCCCGGGGACGCCCGCGGCGCGGGCTCAGCATTAAATCGGGGGGGGACGCCATTATGACGCTGCGGGAAGCGCGAGCATCGCCTCCCCTATCCATGCCGGTCCGAGATTCACCTGGTCACCCCGCGCGCTTCGCCGGACCGTCCTGGGGGCGTGGACCGTGAGGACCTGCGCCGCCTGCGGCCGAACGAACGAGGACGCGGCGCAGTTCTGCGGAGGGTGCGGGCAGCCGCTCGCCCCCCCGCCTCCTCCTCCGCCACCCCCGCCCGTGGACTCGACCCCCGCGCCACCGCCAGTTGCCGCCGCTCCTACCGCGGCCTGGACGGAATCGCGGTGGGTGCGCGCCCTCCGGCACCCGAATCCCCGGCTGCTCATCGCGCTCCTCCTCGTGATCGGGTTCGCGCTGGCGATCGCCTCCGCGAGCACGAGCTGGTGGACGTTCTCGGCGAGCGGTGGCGGAGGCTCGAACTCGCTCAGTTTCCTGCCGGGCGGCAGTTACGACGTCACATGCACCGGTGGCCGATGCGCGGGGTTCTCCTCCGGCGCGTTCCCGTACACCGCGCTCGGCGGATCCGTCGGGGCGCTCTACGAGGGCGTGCTCGCGCTCCTCGGGATCGGGATCGCGCTGACCGGAGCCGCCGCCGCGATTGCCGTCCTCTCGCTCCTCGGTTGGCGCACCGGATGGTGGCAGCGCTCCGGGAGCTTCCTCCTGATCTTCTTCGCCTTCCTCGTCACCCTCGTCGCGGACGTCGCGGTCGTGACCGCGCAACCCGGGGCGTTCGCCTCGAACACGCAGTTCCAGGGTCTGCCGGCGGGCGGACCGTCGCCCGCGACCTCCTTCTGGGGTTCCTCCGGCAGCGCGTCGTGGGGCGCCGGGGTCGGTTGGTTCCTCGGTCTCGCCACCGTGATCGTGCTCGCCCTCGTCGTCGTAGTGCTGATCGTCGCCGGGCATGCTCGGCTCGACGTGCCGGCTCCGGAGCGAGCGCGCCGCGTAGCCGCTACGGCCCCGACCGCCCCGGCGCGGTACACGCCGCCGCCCGCGGCGACCCCGTACGCCCGGCCCACGGTAGCCCGTCCCCCGGTCGCGTTCGCGGCGGGCTCCCGCGTGACGCCCCGTCCCGCCCCGAAGATGGCCGCGCCGGCGTCGGCCGCGCTCGATCCCGAGAGCCCGATCAGTCGGGCCCCTCCGCCGCCGGCACCTCCCGCCCCCGCCGCGGCCCCCGCGATGCTCGCCTGCCCGTTTTGCGGCACGGAGAACCTCGCCCGATCCCGGACCTGCTCGTACTGCCAGCGGTCGCTGCGGGAGAACTGAGCCGCCGGCGGCACGAACGAGGGGTTATCTGGCCCGAGGCGTCCGGGTCGCCGCCCTCGTCGGGCGGGTGAGCGCATGCCGGAAACCTCCGAATCCGAGTCGGCCGCTTCGATCGAATTCCGCAAATTTCTCGCCCGGGACTGGGAGGCGTGGCTCGACGACGCCCCCGAGCTCGCCACCGCCGTAGGGGCCCCGGGGCGCAACGATCGGTGGAACGACGACTCCCCGGCCGGCATCGCGGCCCGGCGCCACCACCTTGCGGAGGTCGGCGCGCAACTCGACCGGTTCGACCCGGCGCGCCTCTCTCCCGGCGAGCGATTGAACCACGACCTCTACCGGGAACTCTTCGACACGACGGAAGCGGGGCTGGACTTCGGCATCGATCCGTTCCCGTTCCGGATGGGCTCCCCGCACAACCTGTGGATGCCGGTGAACCTCATGGAAGGGGTCCACCTCGCGGCCGCCGACGTCGGCGAGATCGCGCCCCGGGCGAGCGTCCGGGATTACGAGGACCTCCTGGCCCGGTTCGCGGCGTTCCCGACCGCGGTCGACCGCAACCTCGCGCTGCTCGTCGCGGGCCAGGCCCGGGGCTACACCGCCCCCCGCCCCACGCTCGCCGGCATTCCCGATCAGATCACGGCCCAGATCCCGGACGACCCGAAGGCGAGCCCGATCCTCAAGCCGTTCGAGGAGTTCCCCGACTCGATCCCCGTCGCGGACCGCGCCCGGCTGCTCGCGCGCGCCATCGAACTGTATCGCACGGCGATCGTCCCCGCGCTCACGAAGATCCGGGAGTACCTCGCGGGGACGTACATCCCGGCGGCCCGCGAGAGCGTGGGCGCGAGCGCGCTGCCCCGCGGCGCGGAATTCTACGCGTACCTGGTCCGGTGGACCACGACGACGGATCTCACGCCCCAGCAGGTGCACGACATCGGACTCGCGGAAGTCCGTCGCCTGCGCGGAGAGATGGACCGGCTCATCGAATCGACCGGCTTCCAGGGGAGCTTCGCCGAGTTCCACCACTTCCTGCGGACCGATCCCCAGTTCTTCTACCACGCTCCCGAGGAACTGCTCGACGGATACCGCGTGATCGCGAAACGGATCGATCCGAACCTCTCGCGGCTGTTCGGACGGCTTCCCCGTCTTCCCTACGGGGTGCAGGAGATGCCCGAGTACCGCGCGCGGAACGCCCCGGGGGCGTACTATCAGCCCGGGGCCCCCGCGACCGGTCGGGCCGGCTACTTCTTCGCGAACACCCACAAGGTCGAGGTCCGGCCGAAGTGGGAGATGGAGGCGCTGACGCTCCACGAGGCGGTCCCGGGCCACCACCTCCAGATCGCCCTCGCGCAGGAGCCGGAAGGGCTCCCCGAATTCCGACGCCAGACCGGTTACACGGCCTTCGTCGAGGGGTGGGGGCTGTACGCCGAGAGCCTCGGGGAGGAGCTCGGCCTCTATCGCGACCCCTACTCCAAATTCGGCCAGCTCACGTACGACGCCTGGCGGTCGATCCGGCTGGTGGTCGACACCGGGATGCACGCGCTCGGCTGGTCTCGGGACCAGGCGATCCAGTTCTTCCGGGAGAACAGCGGCAAGAGCGACACGGAGATCCGGGTGGAGGTCGACCGGTACATCGGCTGGCCCGGTCAAGCCCTCGCGTACAAGATCGGACAGCTGAAGTTCCGCGAGCTGCGGACCCGCGCCGTGCAGCGGCTGAAGGACCGCTTCGACGTACGAGCGTTCCACGATCTCCTGCTCGGGGAAGGCGCCCTCCCCCTCGGGCTCGTGAGCGAGCGCGTCGACCGGTGGATCGAGTCCCGGCTGGACGGACGCCGATCGTAGCCCGGGGACGGAGGGACCGGGGCCGGGCCCCTCACGCCCGGAGCGGGTCGGCCGCCCGGGCGTGTCGAGGCCCTACGGCTTAGGGGGGTTCGACGGGGGCATCCCCGGCGAGGCCGGGGGCGGTGCGCCGAGCGCCTCGTTGACGAGGCCCCGGGGCGCGCCGGACATGAACGTCCCGAACGGATGGCCGGTGACACCCGCGATCAGCCGGTCGATGCCGATGATCAGCAGCGCGAACGCGAGCAGAAGGATCAGCGTCGCGACGGCGAGGACCGGGTCGAGCAGGACGACGAACGCGAGAATGATCGAGACCAGACCGACGACGATCGCGAGGCCGCGATACCAGTTGGGAAGGGTCAGCGACCCTCCGGGGAGCGGAGTCGACATCGTTCCACGAAGGGGCTCCGGCTATTAAGCCCGGCCGCGGGGACCCCTCCCCCCCGACCGCTCGCCTGCCGGCCCGGGGTCCGAACGATAGTTTATAACGGCGGGGGCCGCGTTTTTTCCCCATGGGCCGCCGTGTTTCGCTGATGTCGATCGCCGTCGTGACCGTCCTCGCCTTGAGCTCGCTGGGTGTGCTCGTCGCGGTGGCGCCGGGCCCGACGGCCGGCCGAGGTCTTTCCGGAGCGAGCATCGGGGGCGCCGCTGCCGAACTCGGTGTACCCGGATTCTCGCCGGGGTCCGGGATTCCCTCGGTGCCGTCCCCCGGCCACATCCATCCCGACGTCCCCGGCTACGTCTTCATCCTCCCGGACGGGGCGCTGTCGGGCGCTCCTTCGCCTCCGATCACCATCACCGGCGACGTCTACACGCTGACCGCGGACTACACCGGAGCGATCGTCGACGAGCGGAACGGGAGCACGTTCGACGGGCAGGACTTCACGCTCACCTCGAATTCCGTCCTCGGCTTCGGCTTCCAGGTGAACACCTCGTCCGACGTCACGGTGGAGGACCTCTACGAGACCGGCGCGACGCGCGGTTTCGAGGTCGTCAACTCGACGCAGGTCGTGATCCAGTACTCCCAGGTGAACGGCACCGCCGGGCTCGGCTTCGGCGCGGTGGACAGCAGCTGGGTCAGCGCCGACGACGACACCGCCGACGGCGCGATCGACTACGGCTTCGCGGCGAACGACTCGTACGACGTGACGTGGGAGGACGACGCGACCCTGGGGAACCGGGTCGGGTTCATCGCCGTCTACTCCAACACAGTGAACGCGTTCTACGATCAGGGCAACGCCGAGGAGTACGGGGCCGTGATGGTCTACGGAACCGGCTTCGAGGCCGAGTACGACTCCTTCCTCGCCGACACGACCGACGGGGTCGATCTCGTACTTTCCTCGGCGGTGTACATCTATGATCTCACCACGACCGGGAGCGCCGTCGGCCTCTACGCCGATTACGGCTCCGGTCTCTCCGTGGAGGCGAGCACGCTCACCGACTCGACGATCGATGGCGCGACGATCGAGGATTTCGACGGGTCGTCGGTCAGCGACACCAACCTCAGCGGGGCCGCGGTCACGGGATTGCTGGTCAGCTACGGCAGCTACGACGAGTTCGAGGATGACGTCGCGAGCCAATGCGGCATCAATGGGGTCGTGGCGGAGAACCTGTCCGAGAGCACGATCTCGGACCTCGTCGCCGACCACGACGGGTGGAACGGCCTCTACCTCGGGGACGACAGCAACGTCGACGTCGTGGGGAGCACCTTCAACGACATCCCCGGTGGCAACGGGACCTTCTTCAAGACGACGGCGGATTACACGTTCTCCGACGACGTCTGGCAGGGCGACGACGTCGGGCTCTACACCGTCGGGACGCACGACGGGTGGGTGGAATTCTCGAACGCCTCCGACGACGGCGTGGCGTTCTTCTTTGTCGACGACGTGCAGCCGTACTCGGAGTACAACAACCTTTTCAATGATTCGAACGGGATCGTCTACGTCGGGTCCGTCGACTTTACGTCGTACGACGACAATGTCACCCAAGCGGGCGTGGGCATCGTCCTCGAAGTCACCGCCGACGGGGACATCGAGTTCGATTCGGTGTACCGGGTCACCAGCAACGCCTACTACGTGCTCCAGGACATCGGCAGCCTGATCTCGAGCAGTACCGCGCGGAATGTCGGTGCGGACGCCTTCGTCGTGACCGCGGGCACTGGCACGGAGCTGGCCTACGACCAAGCGACGAACGTCACCGACGTCGCCTACGTCTTGGAAGGCGTGCAGGCGGAGTCGCTCCTGGGCAGCAACGCGACCGATGCCCACGTCGGATTCGCGATCCTCGGTTCGAGCAACGTCAACGTCTCGGGGAACTGGTTCGACAACGACACCATCGACTTCGAGATCCCCGCGGCCTCGGTCGGGCTCTCGGAGATCGTCTGGAACAACTTCCTCGGTGGAGGTGGCTGGGAATTCGACGCGACGGGAGCTCCCTCGAACGCGGTGACGTTCGACGAAGGATACCCCGGCGGCGGGAACTACTGGAGCAACCACACCGCCCCGGACCAGTACCAGGGTCCCGGGCAGAATGTTCCGGGACCGGACGGGATCGTGGACACCCCGATGAACATCAGCCTGCTCGGCGGATTCGTCGACCATTACCCCCTGACCCGTCCGATCGACACGGACAACCTGACCGTCGTCTTCGTCGAGCACGGACTCCCCACGGGCACCCCCTGGGGCATCCAGTTCGGCCCGGGAGACTCAGGGAACTCCACCTCCACGGGTCTCAGCTTCTGGCTCGGCTCGGCGGCGTACCGGAACATCACCTACTCGGTCTACGCCCCCGCCGGCTGGCGACCCTCGGCCATCGGAGGAACGATCGAATTCACGGGCGCGCGCGAGGAGATCGACGTGAACTTTTCGGCGGTGACGTACCCCACGACCTTCGCCGCGACCGGGCTCGCCGGCGGCAGCTCTTGGCAGGTCGTGGTCGATGGAACACCGTACAGCGCCACCGGTTCCAGCCTTGTCGTACCGCTCGCCAACGGGACTCACGCCTACACGGTCGAGCCCGTGGCCGGCTACGTCGTCCAGCCGCGCTCCGGCAATCTCACGGTGAACGGGACCGGGCCGACGGTCACGATCGGGTTCACCGCCGTGCTGTACTCGGTGTCGTTCCAGGAGACGGGCCTTCCCAGCGGAACGTCGTGGTCCGTGACGTTCGGGGGTACGACCGAGTCGGCCACCACGGCGTCGATCGAGTTCTCCGTCGCGAACGGCTCCTACGCGTATACGGTCGGCAACGTCTCGGGTTACGGCGTGACCCCCGGTTCGGGCCACCAGCTCATCGCGGGCCCGGGGGCGAGCGTCACCGTGGTCTACACCGCGACGCCCGCGTCGACGCTGGCCAGCTCGGCTCTGCTCTACGGGCTGCTTGCGGCCGTCGTCGTGCTGGCAGCGCTCGTCGTTCTGCTGCTCGTGCGCGGACGCCGGAAGCCGGCGGCGGCGGGCGTCGGGGCATGGTCCCCACCCGCCGGAGCCGCCACCCCGCCGCCCACCTCGCCGGGAGCGGGAGGCCCGCCTTCGGGGGCCGTCGCGCCCCCGCCGCCGCCGGACTGGAAGGAGACCTAGGCCGGGCACCCGCTCCGAGAAATACTCGACCCGGTAGTCCCGGTGGATGCAAGCCGGGCGGTGCCCCAACTGCGGCGCGCCGCTGACGCCCGGGGCGAGCTTCTGCTCGTTCTGCGGCACCGCCGTCCCCATGGGCGGGACCGCGCCCCTCCCCTCCGGCGGGGCGCCGAACGCTCCTCCCGCCTACCCGCCCGTTCCGGCGTACGCCCCGGCCGCCCCTCCCCGTCGCGCGCGGGGACGGCTCGTCATCGCCGTCATCCTCGTGGTGGTGCTCCTGATCGTCGCCGTGATCGCGGTGGCGTACTTCCTCTTCCCGGCCCCGGCGATCCAGGTCCAGGCGATCAACATCTGGGCTCCGGACAACGTCTGCGGATTGAATGCGAACCCGATCTACTTCTTCGGCTACAACGGCTCGACCGGTTCCGTGGTGTCCCTCGTGCTCGGCATGCCGAACTTCAACACCACGACCTGCACGATCGAGAGCGCGGTCACGAACAGTTCGGGCTTCACGCTCTCCGGGGTCGGCACGCCCCTCACGATCCCGGGGAGCGGCACGGGGCCGATGAACGTCACCATCACGTCGCCGAGTTCTCCGTTCACGGGCACCATCAACCTCGTGCTGGCGTGACCCGGGGGTGGGCGAAGCCGTGAGTACGACGTCCCGAAAGCGATCGGCGTCCGCCGTCGCCCGCCGCTTCGGCGTCGAGATCGTGCGGGACGCTCCGACGCGCCTTTGGCCGTTCTCCCGGTTCTTCCGCGGCTTCGACCGGGTACCGGCGGTCCGCGAGCTGTTCGGCCGGAAGACCGCGGAGGTCCTGCGCCGGCAGAAGGTCGAGTTCTTTTCGGCCCGGTTCGGCTACATGAGCACGAGCGACATCGACGGCCACCTCATCATCTCGAGCCCGTACCTCCGCACCGGCGACCTGCGCAGCGTCTATCTCGACCTCGTGCACGAACTCTGCCACGTCCGACAGTTCCGGGCGAAGCAGCCGCTGTTCTATCCGAAGCTCAGCTACGTCGACGCGCCGAGCGAGATCGAAGCGTACCGGATCACGGTCCAGGAAGGTCGACGGATCGGGATGAACGATCGCGAGCTGGCCGAGTACCTCCGCATCGAGTGGATCACGCCCGCGGAGCACCGCCGGCTCGCGCGCAGGACCGGGGTCCGACTCCCCGCCGCGCGGCGGCGCCGGTGAGCGAGGGCCATCGGTTTTAGGCCGAGAACGCCATTCCGGCGGCATGCCGCGCAGCGGTCGTTCCCGGCCGACTCGGGCCGCTCCCGCGGCGCGCGGCGGCGGGCCGGAGGAGGACGACCCTTCACGCCGTCTCTTCCTCGCCACTCTCCGAGTCCGGATCCCGCCGGGGATCTGGACGGGACGATTCTCCTCGGGTCATCCCACGATCCGGCTCGAGGTGCTGAACCGGGGGGAGATCTCCCCCGGGGTGTCGATCTCCGATTACTGGATCAGCGGGGGGCCTCCGGGATTCTGGGCGGAAGAGATCGCGGGGTATCCCGACGTCCTGCGCGTCGACAGCCTGGCCGCGGTCGGAGAAGGATGCCTGTACCGGATCACCTACCGGGACCCGCCGATCGTCGAGCTGTACCGCCGGCTCGAACTGCCGGTGCCGTTTCCCATCCGCATGCAGGCGGGCTCGATCGACTGGGAGATCGCCGCGCGGTACTCGGAGTTCGATGCGGTGATGCGCTACGCGCGCCAACGGGACCCCGACGCGCGCGTCATCTCGATCAAGCGACGACCGCTTCGGAACCATCTCCTCGCGCTCACCGAGCACCAGCAGACGCTGCTCTCGGAGGCGATGGCCGCGGGCTACTTCGCGGTCCCTCGCGGGATCACCCTGACGGCCCTGGCGCGGAAGCTCCACCGGAGCAAGTCGAGCATCTCCGAGTCGATCGCGCTGATCGAGCAGAAGCTCCTCGAGTCGGCGCTGCGCCCTCCGCTCGCGCGCGCATGAACCCCTCGCATTCGTCCGCGCGACGGCGGTCCCGCGATGCCCGAGCGACCGCGGCGCGATTGCGCGGGCTGCGCCGTCGGCGTCGGCCCGACGTCGAGCCGCCGGTGGTCCTGGCGAGCGTTCGGTTCCGGGTGCCGGAGTCGAACTGGATCGGGGTCTTCTCCCGACGTCACCCCGAGCTGCGGCTCGAGTACCTCAGCTTCGCCGAGCTCGACGCCCATCGCAGCGTCGCGGACCTCTGGATCGGGGGCGGACCTCCCGGCGGATGGGCCGCGGAGCTCCGCCGCTTCGACCAGGTCGACCGGGTCGACGCGCTCGCGGAGGTCGGGGGCGGTTGCCTCTATCGGCTCATCTTCCGGAATCCCCCGATCGTCTACCTCTATCGCCGGCTGGGCGTGCCCCTGCCGTTGCCGATCTGGGTGCAGGCCGGGAGCGTCCGCTGGGAGGTGGTCGCCCGCGCGCCCGAGTACGCGCGGATCCTCGAGTTCGGCCGCTCGATCGACCCCAAGTTCCGGGTCGTCGCGGTCCGCCGCGGTCCGCTTCCCGGACACCTCCCCACCCTCACCCCGGGACAGCGCCGGGTCCTCTCGGCCGCGCTCGCGGCCGGGTACTTCGAGTCCCCCCGCCGGGTGACCCTCGGGGAGCTCGCCCGCTCCCTGAAGCGGAGCCGCTCCGCCCTGTCCGAAACGATCGCGATCATCGAGGAGCGGCTCCTCGATTCCGCGCTCGGCGGCCGGATCTTCGGGCCGTCCCCGACGGGTTAGCCCCCCGCCCGTTCGGACCGGGCCGACCCGAACCCGTTCGGTTTCCCGACCCCCTTCGGGATTCGCTCATCCCCGAAACGCCGTTCGTCGGCCTTCGAGGAAGCCGTTGGAGCCCGTCATGTTCCGCGCCCCGTCGTACCGCATCCGCGACACCGACCCCGAGTCGATCCTGGTCTACGGCGGCGGGGAGACCCCGCTCGCCTACCTCGCGGTGGGCCTCGCCCAGCGCGTGCAGGCCGAGTTCGCGTGGGCGAATTGCGCCCCGCCGAACCCGCAGATCGAGCGCACCGTGCGGGACGTGATGGTCCGACACGCCGTCGCGGGTCGACTGGACCCGGTCCCTCCCCAGGAGCTCGAGCGCCAGCTCGTCCGGGCGGAGACGTTCAACGCGCTCGTCGCAACGACGATCTACCGGAACCTTCTGCTCGAATTGCTCCGATTGCCCGCGCTCCTGCAAGGGCTCGTGCCGTACCCGCCCGCGGACGGGCTCGGTCCGGCGCTCGTCCTCGCCGGGGTCGACGCACTGCCCGACGGCGTTCGGTCCGACTCGCTCGAGGACTTCCACCTCCACGAGACGCTGCATCGGGCGCGCCTGACGCTCGTCGTCACCTATCGCGGCACGCCGGCGCCGCGCCTCCAGCGCTCGTTCGACCGGATCTTCGGCGTGGAGCAGGTCCCGGGCGCGAACTGGACCGACTCGCTCGTCTGGTCCGAACGCGGCCTCAAGGACGTCGATCTCCTGCAGCCGCAATCCCTCCGCGACGCGTGGCGCCTGCTCGGGCTCGACGCGACCCTCCTCGAGCGCTAGGGGGCGCTACCGCGGGGCCCGTCGCCGGAGCAGGACGACGAGCCCGATCGCCGCGACCGCGACGAGCGCCGCGATCCCGATCCAGAACCAGAGCGGAGCACCCCCCACCAGCGCGCCGAGCGGAGACCCCGGTCCCGGGGTGGCGACCGTCAGCGAGGTGGTCGCGTGCGCGCTCGCGCCGTCGGAATCGTTCACCCAGAGGTTGACGGTCGGCGTCCCCGTCGCGTTGTACAGGTGCGACGGCGCCGGGAGGTCGCTCGATCCCCCGTCCCCGAAGCGCCAGGAGTACGAGTACGGCCCCACGCCGCCCACGACCACGGCGTCGCAGGCGACGGGGTACGACGTGTTCGCCGGGGAGGGGGCGCAGGAGATCGTGGCCGTCGGATCCGCGACCACCGTGACCGAGACCGACGCGTTCGCGTTGACCCCGTCCGCATCCGTCGCGGTGAGGTTCGCGAGGTACGTTCCCGGCGCCGAGTAGGCGTGGCTCGCATTCGCCCCGGTGCCGTTCGCGCCGTCGCCGAACGTCCACGCGTACGTGAGCGAGCCCGCGCCGGGGTCGGTGACGTTCGCGACGAAGTCAACCGCCACCGCCACGTCCCGCACGCTCGCGCCGACCTCGGCCCGCACGGCCGGTCCGTTCCCGACGTGGACCGACGCTCCGACCGCCGAGTTGACCTCGCCGACGCCGTCGGAGAGCGTGACGGCGCTCGCGAACGTTCCGGTGAGGAAGAACGCGTGGACCGCGGGAACGGTTCCGTCCGCGTTCACGACGAGCTCGGAGAACGCCCCGTCGCCGAACGCCACGGCTAGGGAGAACGGGGCGGTTCCGTGGTCGACCGTGACCGAGAACGTCACCGCCTCGCTTGTCTCCGCCGAGGTCGTTGCGGGCGCGATCGTCACGGTGGGCGGGATCTCGAACGCCCAGGTGTCGTTCAGGTCGACGTTCCCCTCGCCCCCGACCACGAGGACGGTGTCGCCGCTCGGGTCGAGGCTCATCGCGAACCCCGCGCGCTCGGACGGGGCGGTCGCGGGGAACTGTTCGTCCCACTCCCCGCCCAAGAACTCCCAGGTGTCGTTCAAGAAGCCGACGGTGAAGTTGAGCCCCCCGAAGAGTACGAGCCCTCCGACCGTGCTGTCCCAGACCATCCCGAGGTCGGAGCGCGCCAAGGGACTCGAAGTCGTGCCGACGTACCACCACTGGTTCGCGTAGAATTCCCACGTCTGATTGACCTCCCCAGCGCACAGGATTCCCGCGCAGCCGCCGAACAGGACGACGGCGGAGGCGGCCGGGTCCCACGCCATCGCGGCGAATCCCACGGCCGGTGGAAAGGCCGACGGGGTGACCGATACCCATCCGGCCCACGACCGCCAGATCCAGGTGTCGTTGGAGCAGGTGACCCCGAGAAACTCCGGGACGCATCCTCCGTACAGCACCGAACCGTTCTCGTCGGACGCGGGGTCGAACGCGAGACTCGCCCCGTACCGGGCCGAGGGAGCGGGACCGACGAACCCGAGGTTCGTCCAGATCCCGCCCGCGAAGAGCCAGGTGTCGTTGAGCGGGGTGTCGCCGTCCCCGAGGCCCCCGAACAACAGGATCCCTCCCATGTTCGCGTCGTAGTCCATGCTCGCGAACTCACGGGCCGGTGGGGAACCGGTGAGCGGCGTGACGTTCTCCCAGGATCCGTTCGCGAAGATCCACGTCTGGTTGCTCGGACATTCGCTGTCGAGACATCCGCCGAACCAGACGGTGACGTGGTCCACAGGGTCGCTGGCCGAGCTCGCCCCATCCCCGATCGGCGGAGCCCCGGACGAGTTCGCTTGCGAAACGTTGACCCACGTCGGTGTGGCGAGAGCGGGACCCGGACGGAGAGGACCCGATCCCCCCGCGGATGCGGCCCCGCTCGCGACGGCCGGACGACCCGCCGCGCCGGTCGGCACGACGACCCCGCCCGCGACGGGGAGTAGCGATACGATGATCCCGGCCGCCACGATCACGGCCAGCAGTACGCGCCAGCCGGCGCGAGAGGGAAGAGTCCGGGGATCGTGCACGGGGCCCTCACTCCCCCGGTCGCTCTTCGGGGCCCGCGGCGCCGCTCGCGCCGGGCGGCGGAGCCGCGGCCGGGCCGGGCGGGGGGGCCCCCGGCCCTCGGTCCGATGGGGGGCGCCGGCGCGTCACGACGGCCACCACCGCGAGCAGGACGACGACGACGGCGGCGGCGACCCCGAGATAGAGCGCATAATCCGCGCTCGGCGACGACGAAACCGACGACGTGGGAGGGGTCCCCGGGCCTCGGACCGGCGGGAGCTGCGCGCCGATCTCGGCGAATTCGAGCGTGACGATCGGGTCGGTCGACCCGCCCGCCGAGATCAGGGAGTAGACCAGGATCCCCCCGGCGAACTGAACGAGCCCGTACGCGCTCACGCCGAGCTCCGAGATCGTCGTGAGATTGGCGAACGTCCCGCCGGACTCGGTCCACCCTTCGATCCCGTCGGCGTCGCGGACGAAGACGTAGTAGGTGGAACCGCTCGCGATCGCCGCGGCGTCCGAGACCTCTCCGGGGAGGGAGAGCGTCGCGATCGCGGTGGAGGTCGACACGTCGTACAGGCCGAGCAGCGAGCCGTTGACGCCGCGATCGAGCAGGACGGCGACCGACGGGGCTCCGGCGACGTACTCCGCCGAGATCAAGTGACCGCCGATCGCCGGGACCCATCCGTACGTCACGGTCGTCCCGGTGGCGAGCTGGACGGTCGAGAAATTGCCGTCCACGGTTTCGACCGCGACGGTCCCGAGCGCCGGCCGCAAGGACTCGACCGTCCCCACTCCCGCGACACTCACGTTGCTCACTTCAGTCCCCGACGCGATGTCGAACTGCACGAGACGCTCGGGGGACGTCGGCCCGAGCAGGTAGGTCGTCGCGATCACCGCCGCGATCCGGGCCGTCCCGCCCGTCGCATCGACGACGTAGGACTGGACGAGCCCCCAATCGGTCCAGGTGGCGACCGGGCCCCAACTGCCGTTGGAGGGGTAGAACGTCGCTCCCTGGAGATCGAGCTGGGTGAGATCGGAGGGGCCCGCGACGGAGGTTTCGGAGAACGGCAGGGCGCTCCACACGACGTAGAGGTTCCCGTTCGGAAGGGTCGTGGCCACGGGATCCGAAGTGACGAAGTTCCCGACGTTCGGCTCCGGCACGTTGGTCAGCGCGTTCGTCGACGCGTTCAGATCGAGGGCGGAGACTTGGAGGCCCTCGGCGACGGTCTGCCCGACGTTGTCGTTCGTGTAGAACAGGTACGCCCCGCTGCTCGCCGCGCCGGCAGCCACGGACGTGTCGGGATAGATGTCGGCGACCGCCGGTCCGGACGACGACGAAGCGAGCCAGACGTTCTCGTCGTACCCGGCCCCGGCGTAGTATCGGACGTGGACGGTCCAGGTGGTGTTGGTCCCGTTATCGTAGCCGGGCACCGACTCCTCGGGGGCGAACGGAGAGGTCGGGACGGGGTTGGACCAGGAGTAGATCGTGCCGCTCGCGAGGTTCCACTGGTCGGACCAGAAGAGCGCGCTGACCGAGACGAAGATCGTGCCGTTGATCCAACCGTTCGTGATGTAGAGGCCGGTGTTGGTCGCGAACTCGAGCGCGACCGACACCGATCCGCCGATCGCGACCGACGCAAAGCCGATCCCGAAGGAGACCGCGACGGAGAGGGGGAGGGTGAAGCTCCCGATGAACTGCTGGATCTTGACCGCGATGCCCTGGATGAATTCATCGAACCCGGGGGTCGTCGGGGCGAGGATCATCCCGAGTGTGACCGAGGGATTGACGTTGATCTCGAGCGTGAACCCGATCTTCACCCCCAGGATGTTGAACCCGTAGATCGGGACGGACGCTCCGAACTTGCCGGTGACGGTGATCGACGCCTGCGCGTTGTCCCACTTGACGGACGTGCCGGTGGCGCTCGCGGAGACGATGGTGAACGTGCCTTTGAGCGAGATCCCGGCGGTGATCCCGATGCTGACGATCCCGAGATTGATCGATGGCGGGGCCAGGGTGAGCGACCCCGCGAGGGAGATGTTCCCCTTCGACGTCGCCGTCAGCGAGACCGTGATCGACGGGATGAGGGAGACGTTGCCCTTCACGAACGGGAGGTTGATGTTGAACCCGAGCGCCTGGCTGAGCGACCACGCGAACGACTCGGAGATCGAGAACGAGCCGTTGAACGGACCGCTCGACTTCGTCGTGATCTTTTGGGTGACCTGCGGGAAGTCGATCATCGACTGCAGCCAATCGGGGGTCGCCACGACCTGGAACTTGTACGTCGCATTCAGCTCCCAGTTCCCCGCAAACTCGGCGGTCGCCTGGATCACGTCCTGGCCCGCGGGGAGCGCGCCGATGTTGACGCTGACGTTCCACCAGGGCGAGGTCGACGACTCGTGGTGGAACGTGAGGGGTTCGCCGGCGATCGTCGCGCTCACGCTCGTGGCGGGGAGCCCCGCCACGAGCGCCAAGAGCCCGAACGTGTTCGTGAACGAAATGTTCGAGTAGAAGTAGGAAAGATACTGGGAGTAGATCGCCATCACCTCGGGCGGGCTGACGGTGAACGTCCAGTTGGCGGTCGCGTAGTCGGTCGCGTCTTCGACGTCCTTGACCTCCACGGTCAGACGGAAGACGTTGTAGCTCGTCTGCGCGGGCTCGCAGAGAACCTGTCCCTCACCGTTGGGACCGATCGGGGCGGCGATCGACGGGGTCGTGAGGTTACCGCAATCGGTGCCGGTGAGGGTGTTCGAGTTCTTGACGCCCGCAATGTGGGTGAACGAGTAGGTCAGATCTCCCGAGCCGCCGAACCCCGTCGTGGTGAACGGGACCAGGAACTGATCCGTCGCGCCGGTCATGATGTTCGAGGGGCCGGTGAGTTGGGCCTTGACGAACTCGAAGAACCTCCAGGTCTCGTTCAGTCCCCCGTCGGTGCCGTTGTACCCTCCGAAGATCTCGAAGTAATTGTCCGAGAAGTCGGCGGCGTACCCCATCATCGAGCGATTCGACGGATCGCCGGAGTCCCCCGCGGACCGGAAGTTGAACGCCGAGCCCATTGGATTGGAGTAGAGCCACGTGTCGTTCAGGTACCCCTGGAATCCGGTGCACGTCGCCTCGTCGAGGGGTCCGATCCCTCCGTAGAGCGCGAACTGGTTGTTGCGGGGGCTCCATGCCAGTGCGGGGTTCACGCGACCGCAGGGCGGGAAGGTGCCGACGGTCTCGACGTCCGGTGCGGGAGACATGATGCAGCCCGGGATCGCCATCCCGCCCCACTTGCCGGCATGGAACCAGGCGCCGACCTCGGAGGGGCTGCACGCCCCGGACGCGTCGAGCAGCACGATCCCGTTGTTGGCTCCGCCGTACATCATCAGGTAGCCCGTAGGGGAGTTGGCCAGCGCCGCACCGGCGCGCGCAAGCGGCGCCGTGCCGGCGGTGGTTGTGATGTTGGACCACGTCCCGTGGAAGGCCCAGGTGTCGCCGAGCGACGCACCCGACGATGTCGAGCCGCCGAAGAGCACGGCGTAATCGTCCGCCGAGTCCCAGACCATGGCGCTCTCGAATCGAGGCGAAGGGGCCGGCCCGGCTTGAGCCGTGAGATTCTGCCAGGTACCGTTCGCGAACAACCAGGTGTCGTTGAGGGCGATGTACGTGATCTCCGGGGAGAATCGGTACCCGCCGAAGAGCAGGATACCGTTGTCCGGGGGATAGTACGTCATCATCGCTCCGGCGCGCGGGGAGGGGCACGTCGCGACCGTGCAGCTCGAGTTCGAGATCAGCTGCGTCCAGGTGTTGCTCGCGTAGCCCCACGTGTCTTGATAGAACACCCAGGGACCGGCGTTGGGCTCCCCATAGCCACCGAACAGGAGAACGTCCTGTCCCCCCGGATAATAGCTCATCGATGAGAGGAAGCGCACCGACGGAACCGATGTGCCGCCGGGCGGAACGATCTGCGTCCACGCGGACGGCGGGTCGCCGCCCTGCGGCGCCGAGGGGGAGGGGCGGGACGCCGCGGTCGGAGAGCACGCCGGATTCGTGCCGAGCAGGCAGAGCTGGGCGCGTTCCCCGGCCAACGTCGCGGGAGACGGTGCGGCGGCGGGCAAGGGCGCAAGCGTCGCGTCGGCGGCCGGGCCCGGAACGAGGGGAGCGGCCGCGAGCGAGGCCCAGGTCGGGGAGGGAACCCCCGAGACGAGGAGCATCGCCAGGACGAGGGTGACGAGCGAACCCCAGGCCAGCCGGTGTCGAAGACGAGACCGTCGAAGGGGAGTTGGGCGTCCGGCCGTGGCGCTCGCCGTCAAAGGTCCCGCACGGACTCGAGCGTTCGCCCGGGCCCTGGACACTTCGGTCACGGTCGGGTCGGCGACGGCCTTCCGAGGCATAGACCCGCGTTCACTCGCTCTGACCAAAAGGGCCAAGAGACGGTAACCGGTCCGGCGTGGCCGATGCCGGGGCACCGACTCGACTCCCTCGACATCCGCATCCTGCGAGAGCTCACCCAGGCCCAGACCGTTTTCCCGGCCCGCGTCGGCATGCAAGCGTCCTATCGGACGATTGCGCGGGCGGTCGGCGCCTCCTTCGGAACGGTGCGGAATCGGATCCGAACGATGTCGGAGGAGGGGGTCCTGAGGGGTTCGTCGACGTATCCGAGCCCCCGCCTGCTCGGCCTGCGTGCGGCATCCTACGCGGTGGAGGTCGGTCCACCCCGAACGAAGGCGGACGTCGTGGAGCAGTTGAGAGGCGTCGATGGGATGCTGTTCATCCAGAATTTCCGCGGCGCCCTCCTGGGGCTCGCTTTTGTCGCTCCGGAAGGGGCCCCCCCCGATCGCAAGCTCGACGAGATCGATCGGATCGTGGGAGGCCCCCGGGGCGTGCTGGGCACCGTCGCGTACCCTCCGTGCTCCGTCGCGCTCACGGAGACCGACCGAGCGCTTGTTCGGCGACTGGTCACTGGGTCGTTCGAGTCGTACCGACAGCTTTCGGCCGAGCTCCGGATTTCGGTGCGCACGATCAAGCGACGTCTCTCTCGCCTGATCGATTCGAACGCGATTCTCTCGGTGCCCACCATGGACTATCGGGCGATCAGCGGAAACGTCCCTGCGGACCTCCTCGTCGCCTACTCCGGGCCCGTTCCCCGCTCCGCCGCCGCACGGCGGATCCTCGAGCGCGTCGGCGAGTATCTGATCTACATGGGGATGTGGTCGGACCTCGAATTGTACAGCCTGATCCTTCCACGGTTCTCGTTGGCCAACGAACTGGCGGACGAGATCGCTCGAGTTCCCGGTGTCGTGCACGCCCGGGTCGAGCTCGTCGATGAGCACATCGACCTCACGCGGAACCTGCGCCGCTTCTTGGATGCGCCGCTCCCCGTCTCCGGCGCGGTCCGCCGACGTGCGGCAGCCACCTAGCCGCGAGCCGAACCGCGTGAGCACGCTCCGATACGTCGGCACCGTCGTCGCCCCCCCGGCGAGTCGGGCACCCCGAGTCGACACAGCCCCCGCTCGAAGCCGATCGACACCGCTCGTCGGGGCGAGCCCGCTCGTCGGAGGCGTCGCGAGGGCACGCGGCCCACCCCGTCGGCCTTCGGCGAAGGCCTTAGTGCGCGTGGGTGCTCGCCCGCGCCCAAGCGATGCCGAAGCGAACGCCAGCCCGAGCGGCGCCTTGCGATCTTCGGGGGCTGGGTCTCCTCCGACTCCCTCCGGGTGGCCCGTGACCGCGGTGTGGGTGCTCTCCGTTCTCGGCGCGTTCGCCGTTGGTATGGCGGTCACCAGTGCGGTGGCGGTACGCTGGTCGGCGTTCGCGCAGGGGCCGCTCCGCACGAGCGTGGTGGAATTCGTGCTGATGATGATGGCCGGAATGTTCGCCGGCGTGCTGGGCTACTTCGCCGTCGGAGGGA
Source organism: Thermoplasmata archaeon (assembly GCA_035507575.1). Classification (GTDB taxonomy): domain Archaea; phylum Thermoplasmatota; class Thermoplasmata; order Lutacidiplasmatales; family UBA184; genus Lutacidiplasma. The sequence goes on from DATJNY010000023.1 coordinate 18,717, forward strand.
CCTCGGGCGTGGTCACCGGGCTCTGGATCGCGGCGGCGATCATGTCCGCAAGCGTTCTGGTCGTATTCGTTGGGTTCCTCCAGGAGTTCCGACGGGGCACCGGTGCCGTCTCGCCCTCCCCCGACCCGACGTCCCGGATGCCGTTCGTCGCCACGGTCATCGCGCTCGTGATCGCCAACGAATTCCTGATGGGGTGGTCGTTCAGCCTTCTCGCAGGGTCGCTCGCTCCGGGGCTCGGCCCGGGGGCGTCTCAAACCTGGTCCGTACTGAGCGCCGCGGTGACCTCGCCCTGGTTTGTGTTTCCGATGGCGCTCGAGATGATCCTCACCCTGCGCTGGCTGTGGGCGGACTTTCCGCGATTCGTCCGCCGGTTCCTCCTCCTCCAGCCGGCGATCATGGTCTGCTCGCCCCCGACCCTGGGAGGGATCGTTTGGCTCCTGGGCACGACGCTCGCCGCCGCCGTGCTGATGGCGGTCGCAGTGGCCCTCTTCCTCCTCGCGCTCTTCCGGGACGAAGCGATCCACGAGCGGTGGACCGCGTACGTGGTCGCGTTTCTGCTGGCCCTCGGGCTGATGGCAGGGGGCTTGTACGTGTGGATCGCGTTCGGTCGGGCGGAGTTGTTCGCGCTCGCCCTCCTCGCGCAGATGGCGGTCTTCCTCTTCGCCGTCTGCAACCCCCGCTGGCTGGGCGGGTCCCCGGTCAGCGGGTCCGCATCCCCCTCCGACTCACGCCCCGTCGACGGGCGCGCGATGGACGCCGACGAGGGCCCGTGATCGGAACCCACGGCGCCCGTAGTAGGTACGTCGTGTTTAAGGCCCGGGAATGAAATCGCCCGTCGCCGGGGGCGCGGCGACCGATTCCACATGGACGAGCGGACTCTCCTGCTGGTCGTCGTCGCCGTGGCGATGGGAATCGCGACCGGATTGCTGATCCGGGCCGCGGTCGAGGCGCGGAGTCGCGCCCGCTCCTGGATTGCCGTCTACCTGCTCGCCATGATGGGCGAAATGTGGGTCGGCGCGGTCGTCGTCCTCGCTCAGCCCACGACGGCGGGGTTGGTCGCGGGGGTCGCGCTGAGCGGGCTCCTCATGGTGGCCACGATCGCCCCGGTCGCCGCGGGGCTCCTCCGCGGACGGGGATCCCTGCCGGCCCCGACGGCGCTCGGCGCGGAGCCGATCGCGCTGGGTTGGGGGATGGCCGTGGTCATCGCGGCGCTGGTCCTCGCCAACGAGTTCCTCATGAGCTGGGGACTGCTGCTTGCCGGCGGCGCAACGGCGCTCCCGACTGGCGCCCTCGGAATCTTCGGCTCGGTCGTCAACTCTCCGTGGTTTCTCTTCACGATGTCCGGGGAGATGTTCCTCACCGCGGGATTGCTGTGGAAGCGACTCCCGCGCCCCTTCCTCGCCGTGCTGCTGGTTCAGGCCGCGATCATGCTCTTCTCGCCGACCGCGCTCGGGGGCCCTTACTGGCCGTCCCTCGCGATCTACGCTTCGAGCGCCCTGATGATCGGGCTGTTCGTCTACCTCTTCGAGTACCTCTACCGGCATCGCCAGTTCCCGGCGGCGTACGGCTCGTACCTCGTCGAGCTCGTGTTCGTCTACGGCCTCATGATGGTCGGCCAGTTCGTCTGGGTCTACTTCGGGGATGGGACGACCTTCGCGGTCTCGATCGTCCTCGAGATGGTCGTCGTTTATCTCGCGGTTTCCCGGCCCGGCGCACTCGACACCGGGCCGTCGCCTCCCTGGCAGCTCCGCCCGGCCTGGACGTTCGCGCTGCTCTCGGGAGTCTTCCTCGCCGAGGTCTGCATGGGGGCCGTGCTGAGCGTCCAGCTCGACCCGAGCGACTACCTCGGGGGCTTCCCGTTCCTGCCGCTCGCGGGCACGCCGGGCACGATCGCCCTCAACGCGTTGTCGAACGGATTCTGGTTCTTCGCGACCGCCGCCGCCTCGTCCTGGTTCCTCATCATGATGGGGCTCGAAATGGGCGCGCTCGTCGTCTTCAAGTTCCGAGAGAGCCGGAACCTCGAGAACCGGATCCGGCTCCTCCTGATGATGGGCTGCTACGCCGGATTCGCGGTGTTCTACCCCAGCATCTACTTCGCGCTGGTGTTCCCGTCCGCGCCGGATCCCAGCCAAGTCCCCGTGCTCGGATGGCCGATGGGGATCGGCTCCTACCCGCTCGCGACGAGCGTCTTCGCGGTCGTTCTCGTGACGTACGTGGTGCTCGGCGCCCTGTCGGCGCTGTTCGGACGCCGCGTCGTCTGCTCCGTGTTCTGTACGGCGCCCCTGATGTACCAGGGAACGGCGATCGACTCGATGAAGTCGTTCAACCGATCGAGCCCGATCGCCCGAAAGTACCTCTCGAGTCGGTTCTCTGGCGCGTACTCGGCGACGCTCGGCCTCGTGATGGCGGCGCTCGTGGGCACCTCGGTGCTCTCCTACCTCGACGCGATCGGCGCCGCGAGCGTCTACATCCAGGGGAACGATCCGTCTGTGTTCTTCTTCGTGGCGTCGTTCTCCGTGGCCTGGTACGTCCTGTTCGTCGCGATCCCGTACGCGGGCAACTACAACTGCGTCACGATGGGATGGTGCTACACGGGCACGATCTCCCAGGCGTTCCAGAAGATCGGCTTCTTCAAGCTCAAGGTCCGCGACAAGCAGGTCTGCCGGGACTGCACGACGCTCGACTGCGCGAAGGGTTGCCCGGTCGGCCTCGTCGATATGCCCGGCCACTTCCGCACGAAGGGAGAGTTCCGGTCCACCAAGTGCTGCGGAGTGGGCGACTGTGTCGAGGAATGCCCGTACGACAATCTCTACATCTCGGACGTTCGGCACTCGATCCGCCGCTGGCTCGGTCGACCCGAGACGCGCGCGCGACGCACGGGGCAGGCGGCCCATGGCCCCGCACGCCCCACGGCCGCCGTGGCGGCGGCGCCGTTCACGTTGGAACCGGACTCGATCCCTCTGCCGATGTGGAAGGCTCCGACTGGTGTCTATCACCGGTGAGGACCACCAGCGCCTACACCGCTCCTCTCCCGGGACGCGAGCCCGTCGGGGCTCGGCGAGTCCCCCTCGCTCGAATCGAGTGGTCGGGCACGTGCCCCGCGCCGTCCGCCGATAGTACGCCGTGCCGGCGGAGGCTCGGTCGCCCCGGAGAGTCGTGGTCTCGTCGGAAGGATGATGTGGGCGCTCCGACTCTCGATCAAGACTAGGTCGACGCATGCACGGCGAAGGGCCGGAGTCACCCGACGGGCCGCCATCGACGCCGGCCCTGGTCAAGCGTGCGGTTGAATTTCCCGCCCGGTGTCGGTGCGGAACACGACTCCGACCGCCAGAAGTCGCGTTGTCGCTGGAAGGATTGGGCGGTGACTTGGCGATGATGTTCCGAGAAACGGTGTTCTGCGGTGCACCGTGCGCGCGCGCGGAGTTCCTGGAGATGTTCGAGACTTTGGATGGGATGCTCGACTCTCCGGCGGAGCCGATGATCGTCGATCTCCGGGCCCTGTACGCGCGTCTCGCCCGCGCGTTCGCCGACCTCGCGCATGAGTGAGTCGATCGACCCGCCACCGCAGGCGGGTCTTCCCGACCGCGCATCGTAACCTCGGGCGTCCGCGGTGGAGCCTCTATCGGGCTGGCGAGCGAGTTCGGGAAGCGCCCCACGGAGCCGGAGTACCGCATCTCGGATGAGCGGGGGCCCACGCGGTCCGTCTCTTCGAGGCGCCGGGACAGCGCGCACAATTAAGCGCTCGGAGCGGGTCGGGGCAGTGGAATGGGTGGCCGTGCGGATCCAACCGGCACCTCGGCGTCCGGGCCAGTCGAGTTTGACCTGGTCGCCTATCTGGCGGGCTTTCTGGGCACAAGCGAGCCGGCGTTCGTCCTGATCAGCGGGGCCGTGGGAACCGGTAAGAGCACCCTGCTCCGGAGCCTCGTTCCGCGGGTGCCGGGTCCTAAGCTGTTCCTTGCCTTTCAAGCTCCGGTCGTGTCGAGCTCGGCGCCCACCGGCGCATCCGACGCGACCCCTACGGTCACGCTGCTCCTTGCCGACCCTCAGCGGGCCGAGGACGAGATCGCCGGCGCCCCGCACGACGCGGCGACCCTCCTCGCGTTCGGGCCCGAGGAGAGCGGCGAGGGGCCCTCGATGCCTCCGCTCCTCGCGGCGGCGCTCGCTCGGATGATCTCGGGCGGACTGGGAACCCTCTTTTCCGACTCCTGGGACCGCGGGAGCGAAGCGTTCTTTCGGAGTCAGGCGAACGGCGCTGCCAATCTCACGACGTTCACCGTGCCCCTGCGCAACTTGGTCGCTCTGCAACCGACGATTCTGTCGACTCGCGCACGCCTCGCCGTGTGCGTCGCGCCGGCTGACGCGGCGGGCCTCCTATCGATCGCGGATGCAGCCGTCGAGCTGAGTCGGGAAGAGGTGCTCGGGAAGTCGGTGCGGGTCGTCCGGCTCGAGAAGGTGCGAGGCTTCCCGCCGCCGACCCGCCAGTACCTGTACTCCTTAGCCGGCGGAAAGTTCGTGGTGTACCCTCCGCTCCCGGCCGGTTTTCGCCCGCCGCATTCGGATGCGGAGCGAGACCCCGAGCCCGCGGCGCGTTCCACATGGCCCGGATCGACGGACTTCGCTCGAGCTTTCGGCCGCCTACGGCACGGGGGGCTCACTCTTCTCACGTCCTCGGCCGACTGTCCGGACACGGTGCCCCACGCCCTGGTCGCGCCCGGGGTAATCTCGGCGCTACGGACCGGAGGGCGCGTCGTCTGGATCCCCGCTCCTTCGGTCCGTCCGGGACGGATCGTACGGCTGCTGGGCCAATTCCTGCCGGCGGAGGTGCTGCGGGAACGTCTCCGCGTGCTCTCCTCGAGCGGCGACGACCCTTCGCTCGGTGAGCTGCGCCCGGTCGTGCTGCCGCTCATACGGGAGATCAGTGCGGGTAACGACCTGAGGGCCGCCAGTTCTCCGGGTGTCGGGCCGTACTTCAGGGAAGTCTATCACTTCCTCCGCGACGGGCCCGAGTCCGGACCGGTCGTTCACGTGGTGTCGGTCGAAGGGCTGCGTTCTGCGACCGCGACCGCCGGCTTTGTTCCGGACCCCACGACCGTCCCTTCCGTGGTCGCGCTCTACACGCGGCTGCCCCGCTACCACCTCTGGGCGTACGGCGCAGCGTCGGACGCGACGATTCCTCATTTGCGTCCCGCGGCCGACTCCGTCGTTCACCTCGAAATGGTCCACGGCCGGCCGGTACTGATCGGCGTTCGGCCGGAGACCCAACCGTTCCTGCTCGCCTGGAATGCGGGGACGGGCCCGTACTCGCTCGTGCCGGTCGAGTAAGGGGACCCGCGGCCACTCTGCGTGACGGCTCCGCATCGAGGATCTCGCTGGCCCACACCCAACCCGACTTCCAGTCGTGATTTCTCCAGGGCGGCGCCGTGTGGAGTGACGGGCGCTCCTCACCTTCGGGTGGGTCGGCCCGGATTCGGCTCGGAATTCTCTCTGGGGGGGAGCGCCGCTCGGTCCAGCCCGCGAGAAGTCGTCGCGCGGCACCGACGGCCGTCGCGCTTTCTAGACCGCATCGCGACCGTCCGTTCGGCGACCGCCTCGCGCGAGTACAGATGCCCGGGCGAGGGATCCGGACTCTCCGGGCGATTCGAAGAGCGGGGTTGACGGCTCCGAGGGGCGAGCGAGTTCGAGCCCGTTTGGCTAGACGCGGGGCGCCCCCTCGTCCAACTGCACATAGGCACAAGGTCTCCGGGCCGTCAACCGAGTGGCTGACTCTGGAAACTGGCCGCGGAGAATCGTTGCGGTGTTGACGAACGGGTTATGGCGCCCCTCGGTCATCGGCCGAACAGGAGGCTACTCCCTGTCGGAGCGTCCGCGATCCCCTTGCCGAGTGGGAACTTGGTCCGCGGTCGCCGTGCTTGCGCTAGCGATGCTACTGGCGGGAGGGGGCGGACTCGTGCCGATCGGTGCTCGGTCCGGAACGATCGGCGCCACGGTACGGTCTCCGGATCAGGATTCTGGGCTCCCGACCTCGGTCGCCCCTGAGGCTTCCCCGATCCCCGCGCAGACCACGACCACGTCGCAGTGCGGCTTCTACGGGGCGCCATACGGACCGGCGGACGTCGTGTACGACGATCACACGGGGCAAATTTTCGTCTCCGACTCGGAAACAAATGAGATCTACGTGATCTCAGAGACGACCAAGGCGGTGGTCCGCGTGATCTCGTTCGGGTCCGCGTGCGTAAACCCGTTCGGTCTCGCCTACGACCCGAATCTAGGGGTAGTGTTCGCAGCGGAGACCGGCGGGCGTGCCATCGCGGCGATCTCGGACGAAAGCGACTCGGTGGTCTCGACCTTTCCCGTGGCCGGCAACCCGTGGAACATGGCCTACGATAGCGGGCGAAATGAATTGTTCGTCACGGAGCTCGACCAGGGCGACATCAGTGTCCTTTCCCTCCCCTCCGGCGCGACCCTCGATACCATCTCCGAGGGATGGACCGAACAACCCCTCGGGGTCGCCTATGTGCCGGCGCAGGGCGAGGTGTTCGTCACGAACTCGCTCGGGAACTTTTCCGACACGGTGAGCGTGATCTCGGATACGTCCGATTTGCCCGTCGCCTCCATTCCGGTTGGCTGTGGCGCGAGCCCCGGTACCTTCGGGCAGATCCCGTTCGGAGTCGTGAGCGATCCCGCCACGGGGGAGGTGTATGCTTCCTGCGAAACGGGGAACGGATTGGCGGCGATCTCCGCGGCCAACCACATCCAGGTGGGCACGGTCCCGATGAACAGCTCTGCCACCGCCCTAGCGCTCAACGAGGCCACTGGCGAAATTTGGGCAGCGAGTCCCTTCACGGGTCAAGTCTTCGCCGTCTCAGTTCTCACCAACTCGGTGGTCGCCCAGGGCCCAACGGGCGGTTTCCCCTTCGAAGGCATCGCGGTGGACAATCGAACCGGCGAGGTGTATGTGTCGAATTGGAAGTCGGAGAACGTCACCGTGTTCGGTCCGAACGCCTCCCCGATCGCGAGCATCGAGTTGCCTCCCCCCGCGTCCGCATCCTTCTGGTCGCTCCCGACGGCCGGTTGGGTGCTACTGGTCGTAGCTCTGGGAGGTTCGGGCCTGTTTGCGGCCGCCGTGTGGATGCGGTCGCGCGGGCCGCCACAGCACCTAGACAGTACCGCAGGCGACGACCCGCGCAGCCGTTCACCGCGGGGAGACGGCGACGGATCCGCCGATCAAGGATTTCCGCCAAAGCTCGGGTAGGTACCCGGACGTCGGCCGGGGCCCCACGTTCCCCGATCGAGCCCGTCGGTGATTCCGCTGGCTCCGAGCGTACCTATCCCGTCTCCGACGCGGCGAGTGGGGGTTTTCTCAGATGGTCGGCGCGGGGGCCCTTCGTCTCGCACGGGGCGCAAAGGACCAAGGCGACCCTCGCTCGTCCGATCCGCGCGGATCTTAGGCCGGCAGCTTCATGGAGCGCAGCAACGCCTTGAATCGAGGCTCCTCGCGGATCGGATCGAAGACCGCACGGCGAAAATCGGTCCACAAGCTTTGATCGCCGCGTTCTGCGTCTTCCTCGAGGAGGGAGAGGGCACGCGGCACTGCCCCCGCCTGTTTAACAAAATGGACACAATGTTGAAATAGGTGTTTTATTCTGTTAAACGCGTGCGATCTGCTCGTGCCGACCCTCCGGCGAGTCGATTCCTCGGCGTGCGCCTCACGCTCGAGGAAGAGTCGCTGCTCGAACAGTTTCGCCTCGCGAACGAGTTGCCGAACCGCTCCGAGGCGGTCCGGGCACTGGTGCGGGCGGCCTCCGAAGCTCGCCCCGCGGACGTCAGCGTGCCCGCGACGCTGCGGAACGAACTCGAGGAGCTCGTCGAGGACGGCTACGCCCGGGATCTGGACAGCGCGGTGACGCTCGTCCTGACGCTCGGGTTGGGAGAGGTCGGACGGATCCACGCGGAACGGCTGGCGGCGCTGCGAGACCACGCGCGTTCGTCGGCCGGCCGCCGTGAGAACCGGCGACGGGCGGACCGCGAGGGACGGGGACTCCTCGGGCGATAGGTCCTCACAACGGGGAAGGTTGCAACATGGAAACAATTGGGAAAGCGTGGAGCGCGCGGAGCGGATTCATCTGCCGACTATGCCGGCAGGACGCCAAGCATAATGAAGTGCTGCACATTTCCTACTGTCCCGTTCACGGTCTCAGCTCGCCTCTTGATGCGCTGCCGTGGCGGCCGGAGATGAGAGTATCCCGCGCCTCTATACCCGGACCGGCGACCGAGGTACCACGGGTCTCGCCGGCGGTGCGCGCGTAGAGAAGGATTCCGCGCGGATCCGCGCGTACGGGACGTTCGACGAGCTCGGCGCCCAGCTGGGCCTCGTCTCCGCGGAACTTCCGGAGCAGCTCGGCGAGTTGCGCGCGGAAGTGCGCCGGCTCGAGCACGAGCTCTACCTAGCGCAGACCGAGCTCGCGATGGCGCCCGGTGGCAAAGCGCCGGCCCACCGTATCGAAGCGCGACACGTCCAGCGCCTGGAGGCGGACATCGACCGCTTCGACGCGCTCCACCCCGAACTCCACTCGTTCGTCTTGCCGCGGGGGAGCCGTTCCGCGTCGCAGCTGCACGTGGCGCGCACGGTCGCGCGCCGGGCCGAACGGGAACTCTGGACGCTCCACCGGACGGAACCGCAGCGGCCGGAGCTCCTCCAATGGTCGAACCGGCTCAGCGATCTGCTGTTCGCGCTCGCGCTCGCGGCGAACCACGCGCTCGGCGTCGAGGAAGTCGCTCCGGATTATTCCACCTGATCGTGAGAGAGGGCCGCGCGACATGGAAGTAGGTATCGTCGGCAAGCCCAACGTCGGGAAATCCACGTTCTTCAACGCGCTGACGCTGCTCGACGCTCCAATGGCCCCGTACCCTTTCACCACAACAGTACCCAACAAGGGACTCGGGGCAGTGCGCGCCCCGTGCCCGCATGTCGAGAAGCAGCAACCGTGCACGCCGGGCAATGCGAAGTGCGTGGACGGGACGCGGTGGATCCCCGTCAACCTGGTCGACGTCCCCGGGCTCGTGCCGGGGGCGCACGCCGGGAAGGGGTTGGGCCACCAGTTCCTCGACGACCTGCGCGCGGCGGACGGCTTCATCCAGGTCGTCGACCTCTCGGGCGGGACCGACGCGGAAGGACAGATCGTGCCCGCCGGAACCCACGATCCGTCCGCGGAGGTTGCCTGGCTCGAGGAGGAGCTGGTCGCGTGGGTCGCCGAGATCCTCTCCCGCGATTTCGCGCGCACGGCCCGCTCCACGGAGCTCGACGGAAAGAAGGTCGAGGAGTTCCTCGCCCAGCGCCTGACCGGTCTCTCGATCTCGGCCCCGGCGATCTCGGCGGCGCTCCGAACGGTCCCCGTCGATCGCCAGCATCCCGCGCGCTGGACCGAGCCCGAGCGCGTGGCCCTCGCGCGCGAGCTGCTCCGCGTCGCCAAGCCCCGTCTCGTCACCGCGAACAAGTGCGATCGCGCGACCCCGGAGCTCGCCGCGGCCCTCGCGAGCCGGATCGCCCCGATCCCCGAAGTGCCCGCCTCGGCCGAGGCGGAACTCACCTTGCGGCGGGCGGCGCGCGCCGGGCTCGTCGCCTATGCCCCCGGGGCTTCCGACTTCACGCTCTCCGATCCGACCCGCCTCTCCTTCGGGCAGCGTCGGGCCCTCGACGGCGTGCGCGAGATCCTTCGCGTCTGGGGCTCGACCGGCGTGCAATCGGCGCTGGAGCGGATGGTGTTCGAGCGCCTCCACCAGATCGTCGTCTATCCCGTCGAGGACGAGACCCACTGGACGGACGGCCGGGGCCGCGTGCTCCCCGATGCGTTGCTGGTGCCCGCCGGAACGACGGCGAGCGAGGTCGCCTTCCGGGTCCACACCGACCTCGGCCGGAACTTCATCCGGGCCGTCGACGGCCGCACGCACCGGGCGCTGGCCGCGGATCATGCGGTCGAGCCGAACGCGGTGATCCGGATCGTCGCCCGGAAGTGACCCGCCGTCACGACGGCGTCGCGGACGGGGCGAGACCGGCCCCTTCGGCGACCGGTCGCACCGCGAAGGCGAGGCCGCCGGCGCGCGCGAGCCGCCGCAGCAACTCCGTCTCTTTGCCGGGGACCGGGAGCGCGACGATCGACCCTCCCGCGCCGGCCCCGGTCAGCTTCGCGCCCTCCGCGGCGGGGGCCGCCGCGCGCAGAAGCTCCTCGAGCCGGGGATGGGAGACCCCCACCTCGCGCAGCAGTTCCTGATTGCGCGCGAGGAGGGCGGCGACCTCGGCTCGGTCCGCGTGCTCGACGGCACGGATTCCGGACTCCGCGACCTCGCGAAAGCCATCGAGCAGCGCGGGGCCGTCCGGACGCGCGAGGCGCTCCCCGACCGCCCGGACCGCGTCCGCCGTGGAGCGGGGGATCCCCGAGTGCGCGACCACCCAGACCCAACCGGGATCGCTGACGCGACGCACCGACCAGTGACGGACCCCGTCCTCGATCGTCCACAATGGCTCACCGGGACCGCCGTTGACCGCGAGGAATCCGCCCCCGACGACCGCTGTCGTGTCCCCGGGGCTGCCGACGCCCTGCGCCCCCCGCTCGATCTCGAAGCTCCGGCGGGCGAGCGTCGGTCGATCCATCCCGCCGGTCGCGGCCCCGAGGGCGGCTGCGATCGCGGCGACGAAGGCGGCCGAGGAGCCGAGCCCCGCGGCCCGGGGGATCCGCGATACCGATCGGACCTCGAGCGGCGGGCCGTCGGGCCAGAGGGTCGCGAGGGCGCGAGCGAAATACGGGTTCGTCGTCGCGGCCGCGGCGTCCCCATTGAGGCGAGTCGCTGCGCCGGGATGCACGAACACCTGGGTCTCGAGATCGATCGCGAAGACGAGCTCCGGCGCGCCGTGTACGATTGCATGCTCGCCGAACACGATGCACTTTCCCGGCGCGCGAGCGGCGACGGGGAGCGCGGAAGCGGGGATGGGCGGGAGGAGGGCGTTCACGAGGTCCTTCTCCGGTCGACGACCGACTTCCCGCGCGCCCGCGGCACGACGCGCCGCCGCCCCCCGGCGAAACGTCGGGGCGACGGAAGACCCAGCAGCCGATCGAGGACGACGGCGACCGCCGCGACCTCGCTGTGGGGCTGGGAGCCGACGCCCACGTTGAGGTCGGCGAGCCGGTACACGTCGGGCGGCACCTTCGCCCCTCCGACGACCAGCAGGACCGGCGCGGGTCCGGCGAGTCGGGGGAGGGCCCGGTCGAGCGGACGCCCGTACATCGTGAGGTGCACCACGCGACCCGGGAACGAGCGGATCACCGATTTCCAATCTTCGACCCCCTCGACGGTGAAGGAGCCCCCCCAACCCCGGGCGATGGACGCGATCCGTTCTGCAAGATCGGGGTCGGGCGGCTCGAGGTACATCCGGTCCGCCCCGAGCGCGCGGGCCGCGAGGGCGAGATGCGTCGTGAGACGGGGGTCGCGACCCGGCCGGTGGCCGAGGCGCAGGACGGAGACCGGCGGTCGTGCCTTACGGCGACGACTCCGCCTGGAATCGCTCGATGCGGTGGCCACGGTACTCCAGCCGTTCGGAGCGCTTGACGAGTCCCTTGAGGCGGGTCGGCGACATCCCGAGCTCCTCGGCGACGTCCGAGAAGAATCGACCCTCGGCGCCGACCGCGTCGTGGATCCGCTGCTCGATCTTCGCGTACTCCTTCGGACTCATCATGGCGATCGCGAGGATCTCGGAGACCTCGGCGAGCGGCGAGGTCGTGTTGATGTTGATCGTCGAGTAGTAGAAGTGGTAGCTCTTGTCCGGCTGCTTCCGGCCCTCGCGCGCGACCCAGCGCGTGTCGATGAGGCGCAGCTTTTCGAAGAACTGCAGCGCCTTCATGCCCTCCTTCCCGAATTCCCGCTCCACGTCCTCGCCGGTGAGCCAGCTCTCGCCAAGGCGCTGCACGAGACGGAGTTTGATCGGCGAGTCGACCGCCCGCAGGATGGAGACGAGGTCGCTCACGTCGTTGACGACCTTGATCCGATGCATTGCCGCGGACGTGCTCATCACGCTCCGGGCCCCGGAGCCGACTCGGCCAGCATCCGGCGATACTTGCCGTACCGGTCGGTCGGGTTGAACCGCACCGGATGCGGGGTCCGGGTCGCGGCTTGGCATTGCGGACACTCCGCGCGCAGCGTGTACCGCCCGCACGATCGGCAGAGCCGCAGGATCGACTCGGTCATTGCCGGACGAACGTCCCCTGGCCCCCGGCCGCCTTGATCGACTTGAGCGCCGCGTCGGTGGCGCGCTTGAGCGTCTCCTCCGCCTGCTTATACTGCCCCGCCACGACCTTCACCCGGTACTTCGGCGCGCCGACGTAATGGACCTCGACCGCCTCCGGGTCCACCGCCTCGGCGGCCGCGAGGGCGTCCCGGACGTGCTCGATGCCGTTCGGCGTCGGATCCGACACCTCGAGCGTCCCGTGGATGGTCACCTGCGGCGGGACGATGTTCTCGCGCGCGACCTTGAGGAACGCCGACACCCAGGGGACCTTGTCGTTCTCGGCCTGGAATCGCTTCGCGTCGGCCGAAGCGACCTCGAACGCCTGGAAGAGGGATCCGTACTTCTCGACCAGGTGCGCGCCGAACAGATCGCTCGCTGCGTCGGGGGCGATCTTGAGGGCGAGGGCGACCTGCTCCACGAGGCGCAACGCTCGGCCCTCGTTCTTCCACTGCTGGGTCTTCTCACGTCGCTGGTGATCGTTGATGCGCTTCAGGGAAAGGTCGATCTGGCTCTTCGCCGGATCCACCCGCAATACGCGCGCGACGATCTTCTGGCCCTCGCGGATGTGGTCGCGAATGTACTTGACCCAGCCCGTCGCGACCTCGGAGAGGTGGATGAACGCCTCCCGACCGGCGTACTCGTCGAGCGTGACGAACGCCCCGAAGTTACGGATCGAAGTGACGGTCCCGATGACGAGGTCGCCCTCCTCGGGATATTCCGCTCGGAGGGGCATCCTCGGCGACGTCCTCGCTACGCAATGGCCCGGACGAGTTCGCCGCGCAGCTTCGCCTGGCCCCCCGTGGGGGTCGCGAGCGTCGCGCCGCACACGCCGCAATTGACGGTCGTCGCCGGTCGGCTGAAGATCGTTTGCTCGGTCGAGCAGTCCGGGCACTTGACGACCCAGAACGGAGAAGGAGCGCGCATGAACGACCTCGTCAGTGGTGCTCCACGAGCTCGAGCTGGCTCGCGCGCCAGCTCGCGGGTTGCACGATGTAGGAGCACTTCTTGCACCGGAATCTCAGATTGACCCGGCGCACGGCCTTCGCCCGGCCCTCGGGCTTCGGACGCGGGAACCCTCCGTAGCCCCGGGTGGCCCGCCGGAACCGGCGCTGCCCCCACTTCATCTCCGAAGCGGGACGCTTCTTGACCTTCTCCACTTCGTGGGCCGTGTGCAGCTTGCACTTCGGACAGTACGTGGACACGACCTTTGGATAGTGCATCGGCGCCCGCCGAGACGTGCCCTATATATATTATCATGGGCGCCCGGGGACCGCGTTCGGGGGGACTCGGGCCGTCCGGCGAGTCGAACCAAGGGATGAGCGGGGGCACCGTCGCGAGCGGAGGACACGTGGCGACCGACGAGCTGCGAATGCGCGTCGCCCGACCGATCGACTTGCCCGAGATCCTGGAGATCCTCGCCGACGTCTCCGAGTGGGAAGTCGAAGAGGGGCTTCCGCATCCGTGGCCGAACCCGTTCCCCGCGAGTCGGCTGCTGCCCTCGATCGATCGCGAGGAGCTCTATCTCGCGGATCTCCGGGGGGGTGTGGGCGCAGGCACGGTGACTCTGCAATGGTCCGACGCGCCGTTCTGGGGCGAGCGACCGCCGGACGCCGGATACGTCCACCGCCTCGCCGTCCGTCGGCGGCACGCCGGCCGGGGGGTCGGGCGCCGGATCCTCGAATGGGCGGCGTCGGAGACCCAGGCTCGGGGGCGGGCGTACGTCCGGCTGGACTGCCTCGAGGACGCGCCGCGGCTGCACCGATACTACGAAGCGGCGGGATTCTCCCCCCGGGGCACCGTCACCGTCGGGGGTCTGCGCTGCGCGCTCTTTGAGCGGTCCTTGACTCGCTGATCGCCCCCGGGATGCTCGTCCTCGAGGGACCTCACGCGAAGGCTTATCTACCGAAGCCTGCTCGGCGGCCGCGCTCCACGGGGAGAATATGGTCGACCGACCCGCGCTAGACGTCGTCACCGAGGTGCTCGGGAAAGCTCCCGAGCGCGGTTTCGAGGAGACCGTCGAGCTCTCGGTCAACCTGAAGGATCTCGACCTGACGATCCCCAAGAACCGTCTCGAGGACGAGGTCCAGCTACCGAACGGCCGCGGGAAGGCCGTCAAGGTCGCCGTCTTCGGTTCGCCCGAGCTCTGCCAGAAGGTCCGCGGAGTCGCTGACCTGGTCGTCCCCGCGAACGAGCTGGACGAATTCGCGAAGGACAAGAAGTCGGCCAAGAAGGCCGCGACCGGGATCGATTTCTTCCTCGCCGAGGCGCCGTTGATGCCGACGATCGGTAAGCGGCTCGGCACGGTACTCGGGCCTCGCGGCAAGATGCCGCGACCCGTCCCGCCCGGCAGCGATCCCACGAATCTCGTCAACGCGCTGAAGCGGTCGATCCGCATCCGTTCGAAGGGCAACCGGACGTTCCACGCCCCGGTCGGGACGCGCACGATGAAGCCGGAGCAGATCGCCCAGAACGTCGACGCCGTGCTGAACCGCATCCTCGGCAAGCTCGAGCGCGGTCGCACGAACATCGAGTCGGTGTTCGTCAAGACCACCATGGGGCCGGCCGTTCGGCTCTGGTGAGGGAGGTTCGATGCCGGGTCGTGGATCGGTACCGCCCGAGCGGCTCGCCGAGGTGGAAGCGCTCGAAGGCGTGCTCCTCTCGCGTCCGATGACCGCGATCGTCGGCGTCCGGGGCGTACCGGCTTCCGCGCTCCAGTCGATGCGCCGGGAACTCCGCACCCGGGGCCACCCGATCCAAGTCGCCACGAACACCTCGATCCGCCACGCGATCGAGCGAGCGGCCCAGAAGCGGCCGTCGCTCGCTCCGCTGATGGAGCGGGTCGAGGACCAGACCGCGGTCCTGGCGGCGGAGGGCAATCCGTTCTCGCTCTACCAGGAGCTCGCCCGAACTCGGTCGCCGACGCCCGCGCGCGGCGGAGAGGTCGCGCCCCGGGACATCCTCGTACCCGCCGGGACCACGAGCTTCAAGCCGGGTCCGATCGTCGGAGAGCTCCAGCACGCCGGCTTCCCCGCCGCGATCGAGAAGGGCAAGGTCGTGCTGAAGAAGGACACGATCATCGTCAGAGCCGGCGGCACGATCTCCCGCGAGGTCGCCGGTCTCCTCACGCGACTCGAGATCTTCCCGCTCGAGGTCGGCCTCTCCCTTCGGGGAGTCGTCGACGGCGAGACGTTCTACCCGCCGTCGGTCCTGAACGTGGATCTCGATGCCCGACGCGCCGACCTCGCCCGCGCGGCCCAGACGGCGCTCGGCCTGGCGGTCGAGATCGGGTACGCCACCCCCGCGACGGTGCCGCTGCTGGTCGGCAAGGCGCATCGGCGAGCTCTCGGGCTCGCCCTCGCCGCCGGCTACATCACCAAGGAGACGATCGAGCCCCTCTTCGCGAAGGCGATGCGCGAAGCGGCCGCGGTCGGTAAACTGACAGGCAACTGAGGGTCCCCCCAAAGTCCACGGAGTGAGAACAATGGAGTACGTGTATGGTGCGCTGCTGCTCAATGCGGCCGGAAAGCCGATCGACGAGAAGGCCCTCACGGGCGTCCTGAGCGGAGCGGGCCTTTCGCCCGACGCCGCCCGGGTGAAGGCGTTGATCGCCTCCCTCGAAGGGGTGAACCTCGCCGAGGTCCTCGCGAAGGCGGAGACGTTCTCGGCCCCCGCCGCCGCCCCCGCGCCCGCCGAGAAGAAGGACGGCAAGGGCGAGAAGAAGGAAGAGGAAAAGAAGGAAGAGAAGGGCGTCAGCGAAGAGGAGGCCGCCGAAGGCCTCTCGGCATTGTTCGGGTGAAGTTCGCGTCACCGCGAGCGCACCGCTTAAGAAGCGGGGCCGGGTGGCTCGGTCGGGAGGCCCCTCTCTCGCCCTCGATTGAGCCATGCCGGCGCGAGACCACTGCGGGGTCGTAGGGGTCTCGCTCCAGGGGAAGGGCGCCGCGCCCTACCTCTTCCGAGGCCTTCGCGCGCTCCAGCATCGGGGGCAGGAATCGAGCGGGATCGCCACCACGAGCCACGGCGTGCTCCACCACCGTAAGGGGATGGGGCTGGTCCACGAGATCTTCACCCAGGAGATGCTGGACGCCCTCCGCGGCTCGACCGGGATCGGCCACGTCCGCTACCCGACCACGGGCTCGACCGACCTCGAGAACGCGCAGCCGATCGTCTTCAAGCTCCGAGAGGAGGACGCCGCGCTCGCCGCGAACGGCGACCTCGTGAACTACGAGCGGATCCGCCGTCGCATCCAGATCCAGGGCGTCGAACTCCTCGGGAACGCGGACACCGAGACGATCGCCCAGGCGATCGCGCTCGAGTACAACCACACGCGCGACCTCGAGGCGGCGATCCGCCGCGCGTGCCCCGAGCTGATCGGGGGCTACGCGGTCGTCCTCGTCGTGGGCAATCGGATCCTCGCCTTTCGCGATCCGCTCGGCATCCGCCCGCTCGTCTTTGGGACGGTCGAGGGGGGCGTGGCGGTCGCGAGCGAGTCGGTCGCGCTCGAGCTGATGGGCGGCAAGCTCATCCGGGACGTGCTCCCCGGCGAGGTCGTCGTGCTGGAGAAGGGGCAACTGCTCCGCACGTCGCGCATCCCGAGCTCGGGCGAACGGGCCCATTGCATGTTCGAATGGGTCTACTTCTCGCGCCCGGATTCGATCGCGGAGAACATCCCGATCTACGACGTTCGGCACCGGATCGGCATGGCGCTCGCCCGCGAGAGCCCGGTCGAGGCGGACGTCGTGGTGCCGGTCCCGGACTCGGCGCGACCTCAGGCCCTCGGGTTCGCGGAAGGCTCGAAGATCCCCTACGCGGAGGCGCTGATCAAGAACCGGTTCGTCGAGCGGACGTTCATCCTTCCCGACCAGAAGCGCCGGGAATCCGAGGTCCGCGTGAAGCTCCACCCCGTTCCCGGGCTCCTCAAGGGCAAGCGGGTCGTCCTGCTCGACGACTCCATCGTTCGCGGCACGACGTTGCGCGAGATCGTCCAGATGGTGCGCAGCGCCGGGGCGACTCGGGTCGACGTGCGCGTCGGCTGTCCCCCCATCCGGGCCCCGTGCTACTTCGGCGTCGACATGAAGGACCGTCAGCAGCTCGTGGCGACGGGCCGCACCGAGGAGCAGGTCGCCGAGGCGATCGGCGCGGACAGCGTCCACTACCTCTCGATGACGGGCCTCGTCGACGCGATCACGATCCCGGCGGAGAACCTTTGCCTCGGATGCCTCACCGGCAAGTACCCCGTCGACGTTCCCGAGGAGCACCACCGCTTCCAGCGATCGCTCGAGGAGTTCTAGCGTGTGCCGAATGCGGTCGTCGTCGCCTACGGCGCCCGCCTCTTCCTCGCGGAGCCCGGGGACGGCGCGATACCGGGGTTTCCCGGAAGTCCCGGAGCGATTCCCGCCGCCCTGCTGACCCGGCTTCGGGCCCTCCCGGGCGAGGTCCCCGTGGTGGCGGCGACGGAGGAGCTCGTGGCGGCGCTCTCGACCCGCCTCGATCGGCCGGTCCGTCTCGCCGCGGCGAGCGAGCTCGCGCGAACGCGCACGCGACTTCCACCCCGCCCCGCCGCCGAGGAGCGGGAGGCCCTGCTCGCAGAGGCCCACGCGGCACTCGATCGCGCGCTGCGCACTCCCGAAGAGGTGCTGATCACCCTCGCGCGCGAGGAGGAGCGCTTGGAGCGGACGGTCGGCCGGGAGGCCCGGGCCGCCGAGTCGTTCCTGGCGGGACCGGACCGCACCCTGGGCGAGTACGTCCGCGAGTGGGCCGAGCTCCGGAAGGGGCTCGTCAACCACCACGCCGTCCTCACCGAGCGGGTTCGCGCCCAAGCACGTCGGCTCGTCCCAAATCTGAGCACCGTCGTCGGCGAGCGGACCGCGGCCCGACTGGTCGCGGAGGCCGGAGGGGTCGGCGCGCTCGCTCGCTTCCGCGGGGCGCGGATCCAACTTCTCGGCTCGCGACGGAGGCCATCGCCGGACCGCGGCCCGCGCTACGGGCTCCTCTATCGGGCGGACGGGATGGACACGATCCCGCCCGGGCGGCGGGGCGCCTATGCCCGGAGCCTCGCGGCGCTCGCGGCGATCGCGATCCGGGCCGACGCGACGACCCACGCGTCGATCGCGCCCCAGCTCCTCGTCCGACGGGATCGTCGGCTCGCCGAGCTCCGCCGGAGGACGCGATGAGGACCGCGCGGCCGTTCACCCCGGACTCGCGAGCCCCGCGCCTCGCGCGCGCCCTCGCGGGCGATCGCACCGAGTTGTTCACCGAGGCGGTCGGCGCGCCGCCCCCGGTGTACGGCGAGCGATGGGTCCACGCCGAACGGGCCGACTACCGGGCGTTCGAACCCGGCCGCAGCAAGCTCGCGGCGGGGATCGTTCGAGGTTGGGCCGGCCCGATCCCCGGGCTGGGGGAGCGATGGCTCTATCTCGGTGCCGCAACGGGGACCACGGCCTCCCACGTGGCGGACCTCGTCGGTCCGAACGGCCGGGTCTACGCCGTGGAGCGGAGCCCGCGCCCGTTCGCCCGACTGCTCGCTCTCGCCGAGCGATGGTCTCCGCTGCTGCCCCTTCTCGCCGACGCGCGCGATCCCCGGACCTACCTCGACCGCGTGCCGATGGTCGATGGCCTGTACGCCGACATCGCCCAACCCGATCAGATCGCGATCGTGCGGTCCAATGCGGAGCTGATCCTGGGGGGTGCGGCGCCGTCGATCATCGTGGCCCTGAAGACCGCCAGCATGGGCCGGGACCTCTCTCCCGCCGACCATCTGGCGGCGGCCGAGCGGGAGCTCGGCCGGGACGTGCGGCTCGTCCCCGCGGTCCGGCTGGATCCGTTCCACAAGGGCCACTTCCTCATCGGCGGCACGCTCGGGCCCGGGGCCGCGGCGCCCTCGAGCCGTCGTCCGGTCCGGCTCAGCCGCGCGCCGCGCCCCGGGCGACGACGATCGTGACGATGTCCTCGTCGGCGAGGACGTGGTCGCGCCCCACGGTCTGACCCGGGAATCGGGCGCTCTTCCCCCACACCTGGGCCGCCTTGAACGTCCGATCGAGCTCGGCCGGCAAGCGGGCCAGGAGGCTGTGCACGGTGTCCCCCTCGCGCAGGATCACCGGCTCGTCCATGTCCGGGGGTTGGCCGGGGGGCTTCACGTACACCCGGATGAACCGGAGCGCGTGCCCGATCCGATCGACCAGCGCGTCGAGCCCGAGGCGATCCCGGGCGGAGACGAAGATCGGATCGAACGGGCGCTGCTCCAGCACGATCCGGGCGCGGTCGGCAGCCGAGAGCTGCTCGCTCTTGTTCACCGTCAGCAGCGCCGCCACGTACACCCGGTTGCCGGCAAGGACGTCGATCAGCTGGTCCGCGGTCGCGTCCTCGCGGAAGATGATCGAGCCGTTGTGCAGCCCGAACTCCCGGGCGATCTGGGACGCGAGGCCCCCGGCGAGGTGGGTCAGGCGAACCGTGCTCGAGACGGTGAGACCGCCGCGATCGGCTCGCGTCACGACGACGCGAGGAGGACGCGTGTTGATGCGGACGCCGGCGCCCTCGAGCTCCGCGACGAGCGCGCGAAGATTCGAGTGCTCGGGATCGATCATGAAGAGGATCAGATCCACCGAGCGGACGACGGACAGCACCTCCCGCCCGCGCCCCCGACCCCGTGCTGCGCCGGGGACGAGCCCGGGCATGTCGAGGATCTGGATCGACGCGCCGCCCCAGCGGAGCATCCCCGGAATGATCGAGAGGGTCGTGAAGTCGTAGGCACCGGTTTCGCTCTCGGCGGCGGTGAGCCGGTTCAGCAGCGTGGACTTCCCGACGGACGGGTACCCGACGAGCCCGACGGTGGCGTGTCCGCTCTTGCGGACCCCGTAGCCGACACCCCCTCCCTTTCCCTTCGCCCGCGTCTCCCGTTCCAGGCGAAGGACCGCGAGCTTGGCCTTGAGGCGGCCAATGTGGCTGCTCGTGGCCTTGTTGTACGGGGTTCGACGGATCTCGTCCTCGACCTCGGTGATCTGCTCTTCGAGCGACGACATCGGGAGGGAGACCTCGAGTCCTCCGAGAGAGCGGGCCACTTGAGCGTGACGACCGCGCAGCGTTCATCGACCGACGGGGCACGTGCAGGGTAGACACAGCCCCCGGTTCAGTGGGGCGACGGGAGGAGCTGCGTGGAGCGCGAATGGATCTTCCGTCCTCGCGTTGACACCGACCTCCGACCGGCGGAGTGGGAGGCCGAACACGACGCGCTCATCGCGGCCGTTCGCGCGGCCCATGGGGCCGGGATCCGGTTCGCATTCGAACTCGAGTCGGGCCCGGAGCCGGCGCTCTCGTTGATCGTGCGGGATCCCGCCTCCGCACGGTGGGTCGAGCGGACGTTCCGCGCCGCGTACGGCGCGCACCAGTGGAGGCCCGTGTCCGCGCGAGCCCGCCCCGCGGCGCGGGAAGCGTGGTACGGACGCCGTCTCCGGACGTGGCCGACCGGTCTCCGTGGGTCCCGTGACGGGCCGCCGCTTGTCGACCTGGTCGCCCTCGCGTTCGGGACCCTGGGACGCGGGCTGCGGTTCCGGCTGGACGCGCACCCTCTCGCGCTCCCGGCTCCCCGCGGGTCTCTCCCCGAAGCGCATCGACCCCCGGACGGGGTAGCCCGAGCGCGACGCGGGCCGATGCGCGACTCCTCCGAGCCCGCGCTGGCGGTACCCGTGCATCTGGGCCCGTGGTGGTCTCTGAGTGCGTCACTCTCCGTGGAGGGTCCCCCCGAGGCCCGGCGCCGACTGCTGCTCGCCGCGACGACCGTCGCGTCTCTCTCCCGTACCCCGGACGGCAACGGACTCGCATTCCGTTCTCCCACGCGATGGATCGGCGGGCGGATCCTGGAGTTCCCGGCGACGGAGTCGGAACTTTGCGCCCTGCTCCCAAGTCCCCGATGCCCGGCGGAGGATTCCGGGGACCGCCACCCCGATCTCCGCCGGTCGATTCCGCTGGGACGCGCGCTCTCCGGGGGCGTGGTGGCACTGCCCATCGAGGCGAGCCAGGGGCGTCACCTCGCGATCCTCGGCGAGACCGGGATGGGGAAGAGCTCGTTGCTCGTGGCGCTCGCCCGGCGGATCGTCGCCGGCGCCGGGCTGGTTCTTCTCGATCCCCTGGGCGAAACGGCGCGGGTTCTCCGGGGGGAACTCCCCCGCGCGGTCGCCGAGCGCGTGGTGTGGATCGCGCCGGGCTCCGGGGAAGGGTTGAACGCCCTCGCCGACGCGGCGCGGCCGACGTCCGATGGGCACTCGCCGAATCAGCGCGGGCTCACCGACCTGGTCCACGCCCTTCGCCGGGTGCGCGCCGGCCGCTACCGAGACACGGGATTCTGGGGGCCCCGGCTCGAGGAGATGCTCACTCGTGCCCTCGCGGCCGCCGCGGCCCTCCCCGCCGGCACGCTCGTCGATGCCCATCGGCTCCTGGCGGCCGAGGGGCGAGGGTTCCGACTGGTGCCCGAGCCCGCCATGGAACCGGTCCGCGAGCTCGCGGAGCGGATCCGCGCCCGGCCGGAGGACGCCGACGGCGCACGCCGTCTCCTCTACGAGATCGCGCGCGACCCGGTCTTGGTCGAGATGCTCTGCGACGGACGGGAGCGTCGGACGGCGGCGGATCTGGTACGGCCCGGACGGATCGTGCTCATCGCCGGGGACGCCGAGGTGGTGGGGGAGTCGACCTCCCGGTACCTCCTCTCGGTGTACCTCGCCCTGATCTGGTCCGGCCTCCTCGCCCGCCCCGATGCCCCGAAGACATTCGTCGTGCTCGACGAAGCCCAGTGGTTCGCGCACGAGAGCGTCGCAGAGATGCTCCGCCTGGGTCGGCGTCGTAACGTCCACGTCGTGCTCGCGACCCAAGCGTTGGGGTCGCTTCCGGAACCGGTCGCGGAAGCCGTCTGGACGAACGTGGCCGACTTCGTCGCCTTTCGAGGGGCGCCGGCAGAGGCCCGGGAACTCGCTCGCGCGACGCGAGCGGTGACGGCCGAGACACTCCTCGCGTTGCCGCGGGGCGAAGCGGTCGTCCTGCTGGGCAAGGGCGAATCGCTGCACTTCGTGCGGACCGTGCGACTGCCGCGTCCCCCCGACACCCTCCCGACGGCGATCCCCCCGACGCCCCCTCCGATGGCGACGGACCCAGGACACTCCGTCCCGGTCGAAGCGCCGGAGGTTGAGCCGCCGGACGTCACGGCGCAGGACGTCATCGACGTGATCACGGCGCGGGCCGCGCGGGTGGAAGGGGATGCGCCCTTCCCGGTATCACTGGCCGACCTGCGAAGCGCGGTCGACCCCGGCGGCCGGGCGGTGCGCGCCGCCGGATCGCTCCTGACGGAACGCGGGGCGATCGTGCGGGCCGACCGTTCGGTCGACGGAACCCAGTGGTGGATCGACCCGTCGCGGATCTCCGCCGAAACCGCCCCGCGGGGTACCTCGCCCGACACCACGGGTACCGACGGAGCATAACCCTAAAGGGCTGGGAACGGCTCGATTCCGTGATGGACGTCCCGGCCGAGGCTCCGAGCGCGCCGGCCCCGCCGCGCGCGCTGATGGCGCCGGCCACCGTGTTGGCCCGCTGCTCGACGGGCATCGAGGGGCTCGACGACATTCTCGGAGGCGGCATCCCCCGCGGGAACATGGTCCTCGTGTCGGGGAGCGTCGGGACGGGGAAGACGACCCTCTGCCTCGAATTCCTCGTCCGCGGCGCCGAACGGGGAGAGCGTTCCCTGTTCCTCTCGGTCACCGAGGCGTCGGATAAGCTCGTCCAGAACCTCTCGACGTTCGAGTTCTTCCGCGCCGATCTGGTGACCAACGGCTCGCTGGTCTTCGTGGATCTCCCGGCGGTGTACGACAAGCTCGGGCTCGAGCACGAAGAGATGACGACGGACGAGATCGATATCCTCATCCGTACGATTCGGGACCTCGTTCAGACCCTGGGCGTGAAGCGCCTCGTGCTGGACAGCCTGACCTCCGTCTGCTACCGGATCCGACGGGACGAGCAGATCCGGGACTTCATGCTCCGGCTCGGCCAGTCGCTGAGCGACCTGGGCTGCACGTCGCTGCTCGTTTCCGAGATCGGCCCGACGCAGGGCCGCTACTCGATGCACGGAGTCGAAGAGGCGATCGTCGACGGCGTCGTCCTGCTGTGGAATACGCGCCGTCAAGGGGACATCCTGCGGGTGCTGCAGATCGTCAAGATGCGGGGCACGGCGCACTCTCGCGCCCAGTACGTCATCGAACTCACGCCGATCGGCCTCCTGATGGCTCCCCACCTGAAGGGCGGACGGCCGGAAGGAGCGTAGCGCCGTGGCGGATATCGGCGAACGACTCAGGGCGCTGCCGGGCGGGAGTGCGGCCGCCCTCAAGATCGATCCCCGGGAGTACGCCGACCACTACTTCGCGGTCCTGAACGCGACCCTTCGCGACGTGGGCAGTGAGACGAACGCCCACGTGATCTACATCACCGTCACGAACCCGGCTTCGTTCGTCTGGTCCCTGGCGCAGGCGCTCGACGTCCCGGGGGATCGGATCTCGTTCGTGGACGTGATCAGCCACATCATGATGAACTACTCGAACCCGCTCCCGAACGCGACGTACATCGAGACGCCGCGCGCCCTCGAGGAGATCATGCTCCGCGTCGATTACCTGCTGCGGAAATACCCGCATCCTCGGTCGGTGGTCGTCGTCGACAGCGTCAACGCGCTCGCGATCCACAACCCGCGCGAGCTGCTCTCGGAATTCTTCCACATCTTCCTCACGAACCTGAAGTCGAGGAACGTGCTCACCTTGATCCTCATCACGTCGGACGAGGAGGCCGGGGGCCTCGAGCAGATGCTCGGATTGCTCGTCGACGAGACGATCGACGTCGGGCGGGGGCGCTAGACCGCACCGTGTCCGAAGGCGAAGCGATCTTCGGCATCCCCGAAGTCGACGGGACGCTGTTCGCGGCCCTTCCGCCCGGATGGCTCGCGCTGCTCTCGGGCCACTCGGGTTCCGGCGCGCCGCTCCTCGCGAAGCAGTTCGCCCACGCCGGGATCGGTCGCGTACCGGTGTTGTTCTACACCACCTTCGAGCGCACCGAGGACGTGCGCCGGGCGTTCACCACGTTCGGATGGGACCCGACCGAGGTGAAGGTCGTGAATCTCGCGGACGAGTACTACGAGCGCGTCTTGCTCCGGGGCCTCGACATCGCGCGCGCTCGGGAGCAGGGTCTCGCGCTCGAGGAGCTCGTGGGGGCCGAACCGCGTGACCTCGCGCAAAAGTCGTTCAGCCTCACGACGCGAATGCTCTCGGATCTCGCGGGGATGGACCATCCGTTCCGGCTGGTGCTCGACTCGGTGGACTTCTTCTTCGAGGTCCTGGAGCCCCACGACGTCACCACCGTCGCCCGGCAGATCCGCCACCGCTGCCAGACGATCGGAGGGCAAGCGCTGCTCACGATCCACTCCGTGGCGCACGACCGCGCCGTCTACGGTCTGCTCCAGGACCTCGCGGATCTCGTCTTCGACTTGCGCGCCGAACCCAAAGGGAAGCGGTACACCCACACGCTCTACACCGAGAAGGTCGCGAACCGACCCGAGCTCTGCCGGATCTCGCCGGTCCACGTCAGCGAGGACGGCTGGGTCGTGGGCGCGGGTCCGGACGCCCCGGGATAGCGGCCTACTCCCGCGTTACCGAGGCTTTATCGCCCGCGGTCGGCTTCCTCGGCGGGAACACCGTGGACGACGTAGTCATCCGCACGCTGGAGAAGGTCTCGCTCCGGGACCCGATCCTCGTGGAAGGCCTTCCGGGCGTCGGCAACGTCGGGAAGCTGGCGGCCGACTACCTCCGGGATCAGCTCCCCGCGAAACCCCTGGCCACGATCTACTCGAAGTTCTTCCCGCCGCAGGTGTACGTCTCCGAGGAGGGCATCATCCGCCTCGTCTCGAACGACCTCGCCTACTGGAAGGCGCCCGCGGCGGCCCAGCACGACCTCCTGATCCTCGGAGGCGACTACCAGGGGATCAGTCCCGAGGGTCAGTACGAGATCACCGAGCGCGTGCTCGACTATTGCCACGGCCTCGGCGTGCGCGAAGTGTTCACGCTCGCCGGATTCGCGCAGGGCCGCGTGGTCGAGCAACCCCGCGTCCTGGGCGCCGCGACGAGCCCGTCCCGCGTGGAGTTGATGAAGAAGTTCTCCGTGGTGTTCTCGCGCAACGACCCCGGCGGTGGACTGATCGGTGCGAGCGGCCTGTTCCTGGGGCTCGGACGCCTCTTCGGGATGGAAGGGGTCTGCCTCATGGGCGAGACGAGCGGGTACTTCGTGGATCCGCGCAGCGCGGAGGCCGTGCTGAAGGTCCTCGCCCGGGTCCTCCACCTCGAGCTCGACTTCACGGCGCTCCAGGCGAAGGCGAAGGAGATCGACCGCATCGCGCAGAAGATCCACGACGCGGAGCAGCACTCCGGCGAGCCGGGCACCTCGGGCGGGCCGCCGCCGCGCGATGACCTCGGGTACATCGGCTGACCCGCCCGCGCCCGAAGTCGAACGATGGCGCACGCGCCTCCTCCTCTCGACCCGGCCGCCCTCGCGCGGTCCCGGGCCCTCCTGGACCGGCTCCGCCGCGCGGCCGCGTCCGACGGCTTCCTCCCGTTCGATCGGTACATGGAGATCGTGCTCTACGCCCACGAGATCGGGTACTACGATCGACCGCACTCTCCGCTCGGAAGCGGCGGCGACTTCTACACGGCCGCCCACGTCGACCCCCTCTTCGCCGAGACGCTCGCGCTGCGCCTCCGCGCGTACCGGCGCGCCGCGGCGACCTCGGGTCCGTGGTCGATCGTGGAGCTCGGGCCGGGGGACGGAACGCTCGCGGCCGGGATCGCGCGCACGTTCGTCGGGGATCCGCGGGGACCGGAGTACGTACTCATCGACCGCTCCAGCGCGCGGGCTCGCGAGGCGGAGGACCGCGTCCGGGCGGCCGCCCCCGGAGTGGTGGTGCGCCGCGCGGAATCGGTCTCGGCGCTCGGACCGTTCGTCGGCGCCGTCGTCGCGAACGAGGTGCTCGATGCCCAACCGGCCCGTCGCCTCCGCGCCGCGCACGGGGGCTGGGAGGAGCTCGGCGTTCGGGTCACGGACGAAGGAGTCTCGGAAGCGGTCGACGGACCGGCCCGACCGGTCCCCGGAGCCCCACTCCCCGACCCGGTCGACGACGGCGAGGTGGTAGAGGTCAGCCCCCTCGCCGAGGGGATCGTCCGCGAGGTCGCCGACCATCTCGTCGACGGCCCCGCGATCTTCCTGGACTTCGGGCTGGAGCAATCGGAGCTCCTTTCGACCCATCCTCACGGAACCGCCGCCGCGGTCCGGGACCATCGGTTCCTGCCCGATCCGTATCCGGTCCCGGGAAGCTCGGACCTCTCCGTCTTCGTGAACTTCACGCGGATCCGTGCCGCCGCGCGGGCGGGCGGACTCGCGGAGGTCGCCTATCGTTCGCAGGCGGAGGCGCTGGGCGCGTGGGGGTTCGAAGCCCTCCGCGCGGAGGCGTTGCGCGCCGCGCCGAACGCGGAGGCGCGGGTGCGCCGACAGCTCGCGATGAAGAACCTCCTGTTCGGATTCGAGCGCTTCCGGGCCCTCGAGGTCGCGCCGCCCTCGACGGCGGCGCGGCTCGCGTCGGTTACGTGACCCGCCGGCTCGGCCCCGTGCTCACCGGCTCGGCGACCTTGGCGTCGATCAGGAGCTTCGCGGCCTCCTCGGGCAGCGACAGCACGTCGTCCTCCCGCAGGTCGACGGTCTCCGATCCGATCTCGAGGGGGCGACCGCTCTTCAGGATCCGCACGTAAGTGAGCGGTGCCGCCGCGCGGGCCGCCCGGGCCGGGGCCGCCACGGTCCGGCCCGCCGGCTCCGGGGTGGCCGGAGGCGCGGTCGGCGCCGTCGGGGCCAACGCCGGGACCGCCGCGAGAGGCTCGAGGTACGGCGCGGCGGCGCGCCGATGCTCCGCGAGCGTGGCGAGAAGCTGGTCGAAGAGGGCGCGCTCCTCGGGGAGGGCGTTCGGCAGCTCGCGCGTCCCGCCAATGCTCGCCTGGAACGCCGCCGAGAGGACCTTCTGGGTGCGGGCCTCGATGATGTCGCGCCCGATCTGGCTCGCCCGCTGGTACGTCTGGCGCGAGAGATCGCCCTTCCGCCCGGACGGGTTCTCCCGCAGATCGATCTCGTAGGACCGGCGCACCTCAGCGAGGTAGGCCGTCGTCGACCGGAAGAAGTCGTGAGGCAGCTTCGCCAAGCCCCGCACCGCGGCCTCGTTGCGCCGCCATTCGAGCAGTTGCGAGTAGTGGTCGGGCATGGCCCCGGTGGACGGAAGTCGGGGACACCCCAAGTAGTATAGGAGGTGTGCGGTGCGCCCAGCGCCCGGGCGACGTTTCCGGCCGCCCGGGCGGGGTCGACGATGCGAAACGGACGCGCGCCGGCCGAGCCGCTCGACGCCTTCTTGGAATTGTGGCACCGGCTACGGAGCGACAGCGCCGAGCCAGGGACCGTCGTGGTCGTCGAGGGAGAACGCGACCGCACCTCGCTCCGCCGACTCGGCCTCCCCGGGTCGGTCGTGCTCGTCCATCGGGGCCGCGCCCTCGCCGGGACCGCCCACGACCTCGTCGGTCAGAGTCGACGCGTGATCGTGCTGACGGACTGGGACACGGAAGGCGGCCACCTCGCCCAGCGCCTCCGCGGGTTCCTCGAGGCCGAACGCCTAGAGTTCGACCTCGAGTACCGCCGCCGATTGGCCCGCATCGTCCGCGGGGAGCTGGTCCACGTGGAAGGGCTCTACGGATGGGCCCGGCGTCTCGCCGAGCGGAGCGGTCACGTGCTCGACGAGCTGCTCGATCGGGACGGCGCCTGAGCGCGCGCTAGGGGATCGCCTTGTACTGGGTACGCCGCGTGTCGCGCCGGTTGCGCTGATACGAGGGGCGGAACCGCTCCGCGCCCTTCCCCTTCCACCGGAGTCCGCGGCCCTCCCGGCCGCTGCTGGTCAGCCCCCGGAAGACGCGACCCTTTTGCGCGGGCGCCGCGATCCAGCCGACCTGCTTGTCGGCGAGGATCTCGGGGCTGGCGGGGTCGATCAGGATGATCTCGAAGAACTTCTGCTTCCCGTCCTCCCCGACCCAGTAGGAATTCAACACCTCGAGATTCGGGTAGTGCTTCGCGGCCCGCTCTTCGGCGATCCGTCGGAGGCTCTTCTTGAGGGTCATCCGATTGACCCCCTTGTGCTTCGGCCGGCGACCGGCGATGATCTCGCGCTTCCGTTGTCCGCCGCGCCGCACCCGGACCCGCACGAGGACGAACCCGCCCTTCGCTTTGAAGCCGAGCGCACGCGCGCGGTCGAGGCGCGTCGGGTGCTCGAGGCGCGTGACCGTCGACTCCCGCCGCCACGTGAGCAGACGCTCGTGGCGAAGCTCGGCGCCCTCGTCGCCCAGGGTCTGCCGGAACGACCGGGCCATATGCCGGTACGCGGAGGAGCTCATGGAAAGCGGGGGGGCGACCCGAGCTCCCCCTATAAAGCTACGCGCCGCCGACGGGCGCCCTAGTTCTCGTCGGGGGACTTCGGCGCCGGCGTGGCGGGGTGGCCGTTCCCCAGCCAGGGCAAGCGGGAGTCCGAGGGCGGGGTGACTTTGGCGGTGGCGTGGCTTTCGGTGGCCACGGCGCGAACCAGGTGGCTCGAGATCTCCGCCACGAGGCGATCCATCCGGGAGCGCTCGTCCGCGGGGATCGTCGTCGGCTCCTCCCAGACGAGGGCGGCGCCTCCGCTGGTCGGGTAGAACCGGAACGCGAGCTCTCGGGCGGCCGGAGGGACGGCCGGGTTCATCCGCTCAAGGCGCCCGCGCACTCGGCTCATCGACGGCTCCGCCGAGTCGGTCCGCTCGACGGTGTAGCCGATCGTCCCGAGATAGTCGGCAAGATACGTCGCGAACCGCTCGCGGCCGATGCCGCGGACCCGCAGCCAGTCACCGTTGCTTTCGCCCATGCGCACCCCGGTTCATCGCGCGCTCGAGGCTCCGAAAGAGCCCGAGCATCATCCGATACTCCGCCTCGGTCGGCGTAGATCGGCCCAAGACGCGACGAAACAGGAGGATTAAACCCCGTCGTTTGTGCGGCGGGTAGCGAATTCGGCCCAGGAGCTCGTCCGTCCGGGCGAGAAACAGCTCCTTCTCCCGGCCGTTCAGCTCGAGGTCGAGGGGCGCGGGGGTGGTCTCGGGGTCCGCCGGGCCGCGCGCCCGGTGGACCGCATAGAGCAGGATCGCCACCGCGTGGGAGAGGTTGAGCGTCGGGAACTCCCGCCGGGCCGGAATGTGGACCAGGAGGTCGCAGAGCGCGAGCTCGTCCCGAGACAACCCATTGTCCTCGGGACCGAAGACGAGCGCCACGCGGCCGAGCACCGGGACGAGGATCTCACCGAGCCGTTCGGGGGCGATCGAACGCCGGAGGTACGCGGTGGAGCGACCGGTCGAGAGGTCCGTGGTCCCGACGACGAGGTCCGCCTCCGCGACGGCGCGCGCGAGGGACGGGGCGCGACGGGCCTGCTTCAGCAGGCCCAACCCCGCCATCGAGCGCCGACGGGCTTCGGGCCCGACGCGGGCACGCGGGGCGACGAGCACCAGACGCTCGGCCCCGAAGTTCCGGGCCAGCCGGGCGATCGCCCCGACGTTCCCGTCTTCTTTCGGTCGGACGAGAACGACCTCGATACGGGCCGTCACGCGGCGGCCCCTTCGGCGAACAGACGCGCGATCAACCAGTCCGGATCAAACGGCCGGAAGTCCGCGTACCCCTGGCCGACCCCGACGAACAGGACCGGCTTCTTCGTGATGTAGGTCGCGCTGAGCGCTGCCCCGCCCTTCGTGTCGGCATCGAGCTTCGTGAGGATCAAACCGTCCACCCCGACCGCCTTGTCGAAGAGCCGGGCCTGCTCGAGCACGTCGTTGCCCGAGAGCGCGTCGCCGACGAAGACGGTGAGGGCCGGACTCACGACGCGACGGATCTTCTTCGCTTCCTCGATGAGATTCTCGTTGGTGTGCTGGCGGCCCGCCGTATCGACCAGGACGACGTCGATCCCCTTGGATCGCGCATGCTGGACCGCGTCGAAGGCGACCGCGGCGGGATCGCTCCCTTCCTGCTGACGCACGACCCGAATGCCGAGCCGCTCGCCGTGGACGAGGAGCTGTTCGATCGCGCCGGCCCGGAACGTGTCGCCGGCGGCGATCACCGAAGTGAACCCCTGCGCGCGGAGCCAGCCCGCGAACTTCGCGACCGTCGTCGTCTTGCCGGTGCCGTTCACGCCGACGAATAGGATCGTGTACGGCTTCGGCGCGTGCGCCCGGATCGCCGAGGGCAGGTCGAGCGTCGGCCGGATCAGCATCGCCCGCGCCGAGCGTTCGAGGCAAGAGCGGATCGCCTCGTCGGCGTCGACGCCGTACCGCAGTTTCTTTCCCGCGAGCTCCTTGCGAAGATCCCGGCTGAGCCGCTCGACGACGCGCAGGGCGACATCGGACTGCAGGAGCACGATCTCGAGGTCGTCCAGCACCGAGTCGATCGTCGTCTCCTTGAGCCCCTTCCCGAAGAATCCTTCGGTGAAGATCTCCCCGTCCGCTTTCGGCCCGGCTCCACTCGCCGGCTCGGGGGCGCGCGGTGCCGGGGGCGGACCGCCCGCCGGCGTGGGACGATCGTCTTCGGGAACTGCGGGTCCCGCCGTGTCGGCGGGGCGGCCCCGCAGTCGCGCCTTAAGTGCGGCCCACATCCGCGCCCGACCCCGCCCGCGAGAGCTCGTCGAGCCGCCGGGAGAGGATCTGGATCCGCTCGTCCAAGGTCGACATCTGGCCCTCGACATCCCGGATCGCCTGCTCGATCCGCCCCAGGCGTTGCGCCAGGAGCTCCGTCACCTTGCCGCGGTTCATCTCCACCACGACCCCGGAGCCCATCCCGATCAGAACCGGCGCCTCGCGGTCGACCGAGCCCCGAACGAACGCCTCTCCGCCCAGCGGCAGGAGGAGCTCCGCTCCGGGGTCCGCGCGATCGACGCCCTCGAGGCTCTCCCGGGCTCGCGCATGCTCGGCGCGGGAGTTGGTGAGGATCTGGTACTGCTGGAGGAGGGCGTTCAACTGGCTCCGATAGGCGTCGAGCCGCATCAGGTCCTCTTGGACCTGTTGCTCCGTGACCTCGGTGGAGTCGGCGCTCATGCTCCCGGGGCCGCGGCGAGCTGATCGATCCGGATCTGATGGCGCTTCACGTGGTGGCAACTCCCGATCTCCGAGAGCACCCACTCGCGAGCCGCCGCCTCGGAGGCGACGTCGCACTCCTTCCGGAAGGGCTGCCAATAGCCGCGGCGCGCGTAGAACGAACCTTCCACCTTCCAGACCGGCATAATGCGGACCTCCCGCGAAGCCGCCCACCAACGGGCGCCAGATAAGGGTGCCGAGGGGGCGGCTCATCGGCGGGAGAGCCGACCTACTCGTGCCGTTCGTCGGGCGCCCGACGTCGGGACGCCTCGAACCGAGCTCGTTCGCGCCACCAGATGCGCTGGCGATCCCGCAAGGCCGCATCGGACGCGACAACCGTCGCGGGCCCTGTGGAGTCCGGCGCGCTCGACCCGGCGGTCTCGGGGGGCGCGTCGAGAGGGTCGGGCGAGGCCGGTTCGGTCTCGGGCGCGCCGAGCTGGCGTTGGGTCACGCGGTGAGTTGCGCGGCCGTCTTCCATCGATCCTCCACTTCAGCGTCGGTGAGACCCACGGTCGGCGAAAAGAGAACGAGATCTCCCCAACGGGCCCGCGCGTCCGGATATTCCTCGACCCGCATCGGGAGTACGATCCCCTCCGCATGGCTCTCCGCCCCGAGCTCCCCGAGCCTCCGGCCCCAAGCGGCCGGTTCCGGTTCGGACGCGGCGATCGGCGCCGACGGGTCGAAGCGCCCCAGCACCTCGCGAGCCAGGGAATCGCCCGGCGGAACCGTGACGAGCGACAGCCGGCACCCCCTCTTCATCATGAGAAACGCGCCGAGCGCGCCCCGAGGACCGTCCACGAGCGCGATGAGCCGACCCGCCACGCCGAGAGGGAGCCCGCCCGGGCCGCGAAGGCGATCGAAGGAGAGGTATGTGCGAGGGCCGCGCACCTCGACAAAGAGCTCCACCTCCGGTCGCTCGAGGTCGACGCGCAGCGCGCGATCCGCAAACCGCTCGAGCACGTCGCCCCCCAAGTCTCGCGCGAGCTCCTGGCTCGTGAACGGGTGCTGACCTCCGGTGCGCCGGGCGCGCACCGCGAACGACGCACCGGATCGGAGACGGGGCTCCGCCAGTTCGAGCAAGCGGTCCCGGATCGACCCGCGCTCGCTCGGGACCTCGTGCACGAGGCTGACCGAGGTGATGCCGAAGACGCGTTGCAGAACATGGGCCGCGCGAGGTCCGTCGTCCACCTCCACGTACAGGTGGCCGTGATCGGCCCGCAGCCGTCCGGTAAGCCCCTCGCGCACGAACTGGTCAAGGATGTTCCGCCGGAGATGGCTCTCGAACTCGCGCCGGACGGGAGCTGACTTGAGGGCCAGCTCGCCGTAACGAACGAGAATCTGCGCCGGCATCGAGAATCATTAAGACGGCGGCTCCGATTAAGCGCTTCTCGAAGGTCGATGGTGGTCGGGATCGAGATCGATACGGCGGACGCTTCGGCCGACCCGGTCGCCCCGTTCGTCGAAGAGGTACTCGCCGGCCTCGAGAGCGTGCTGGGGTCGTTGGGGGCGACGACGGCTCGGTCGACGATCGCGACGAGCTTGAACCTCGACGGCGGTCCCGAGGGAGACGTCGCGTTCCCGGCCCATCGTGCGGCGGCCGCCGCCCGCAGCCCCCCCGACGCCTTCGCGGCTCGCATCGCCGGGGCGTTCCCCAAGAGCTCGCGGATTCCGACGGTCTCGGCGAAGGGCGCCTACGTGAACTTCTCGTTCGCCCCGTCGGCCCTCACCGCCGCCACGCTCGGCCTGATCCAGACCCGAGGTCCCGAGTACGGACACCGACCCGTCGGCGGTGGGGCCGCGTGCGTCGAGCACACGAGCGCCAACCCGACGGGCCCGTTCCATATCGGTCGCGTTCGGAACGCCATTATCGGCGACACGCTCGCCCGAGTTCTCCGGGCCGCGGGGCGACCGGTCACCACCCAGTACTACGTCGACGACATGGGTCGTCAGGCGGCGATGGTCACCTGGATCTGGTCGAAAGCCGAGCGAGATTGGCCCGAGCCGATCCGGAAAGCGGTCGAGGGCCTCGGCGCACCGGGCGAGAAGGCCGATGCGGCCCGGGGTCGGCCCTACCCCGCGGTGAGCGCCTACCTCAAGGAGCACCCCGAAGCGCAGGCGGAGGTCGCCGACCTCGTCCGGCAGATCGAGCTCGGCGTTGCACCCCCGGGTCACCGGGAGAACGCGGAAGCGATCCTCGGTGGAATGCTCGAGTCCCTTGCGCGGCTGGGGATCCGGTTCGACGAATTCGTCTGGGAATCCGACTTCCTTCGCGACGGGTCCGTGGAGCGGGTCCTGGAGCGAATGCACCACGCCCCCCACGCCATCCGCGAGGAGAACGGAGCGTGGGCGATCGACGCCACGTCCTACGGACTTCCCAAGGAGTCGAACCGCGTGGTCTTCCAGCGGGCCGACGGCACGAGCCTCTACGTGCTCCGGGACGTCGCGTACCACCTTGCGAAGTTCGCCCGATTCGCCGACGTCGTCGACGTACTGGGACAGGACCATCAGTTGCACGTGAAGACGCTGGACGCGCTCCTCGCCGAGCTCGGCGAGCGGCGCCGCCCGTCCTACCTGATCTATCAGGACATCACGGTGCCCGAGGGAGGACGGATGTCGACCCGCAAAGGCTCCGCCGTCTGGCTGGACCAACTCCTCGACGAAGCGGTCGAGCGCGCTCGAGCGGAAGTGCTCGCCCGGCGGGAGGACCTGCCCGAGAGCGAGACGGACCGGATCGCGGAGGCGGTCGCCACCGGGGCCATCCGCTTCCACATCGTCCGCGTCGCCCCGGAGAAGCCGGTCGTGTTCCGATGGGAGGACGCGCTGTCGTTCGAGGGTCGGAGCGGGCCCTTCGCCCAGTACTCGTACGCGCGGGCCTCGAGCGTGCTTCGCAAGGCCGGGGTCGGGCCGGGACCTCTCCCGTTCGAGGCCGAACGGCTCTCCCACCCGGAGGAGCTCGCGCTGGTGCGACTCCTCGCCCGATTTCCCCGGGCGGTCGCGTATGCCGCCCGAACGATGCACGTCCAATCGCTCGCTGGATTCGCGCACGACCTGGCCGACCAGTTCAATCGATTCTACCATGCGGTGCCGGTGCTGAAGTCCGAAGAGGAGCGATCGAGCCGCATCGCCCTCGTCGCCGCGGTGCGGCAAACGCTCGGCAATGCCCTCGACCTCCTCGGGGTCGCCCGGCTCGAGACGATGTAACCGCGGCGCGAAGGGTCCAAATACGTTGGTTCCGCTCCGCCCCGCGAGGCAGAAATGGGCTCGATCAAGGACGACTTCGTCGCGTTCATCAACAAGGGAAATCTGATCCAACTCGCGGTGGCGTTCGTCATGGGCGCGGCGTTTTCCGCGCTCATCACCGCGCTCGTGTCCGACATCTTCACGCCGCTGATCGGCATCGCCGGCCACTTCGACTTTTCCGCGTGGGTCCTCACCGTGAACGGGAGCACGATCATGCAGGGCGCCTTCCTCAACGCCCTGATCTCGTTCATCGTGATCGCGCTCGTCGTCTTCTTCGTGATCGCGCTCCCGTACCAGCGCTGGGCCGATCGGCAGGCCAAGAAGAAGGCGGCCGCGGCTCCGACGACCCGGGCGTGCCCCGAGTGCCTCTCGCCGATCCCCCTCGCGGCGAAGCGCTGCTCGTTCTGCACGTCGGTCGTGGCGCCGGTTCCGGCGCCGGCCGCCGCGTCGAGCTAACGGGGCCGGAGCAGCGGGTCGCGCACGCCCGCTTCCGCGAACCCGCGCGCCCGTAGCCGGCAGGAGTCGCAGACCCCGCACGGCCGGCGTCCGCCCGCGTAGCAGCTCCAGGTCAGCGCCCAGGGCACGCCGAGTCGCTCGCCCCGCCGGACGATACCGGCCTTCGAGCTTCGCAGGAGGGGCGCGCGGAGCTTCAGGCGCCAGTGCCCCTCGACCCCCGCCTTCGTGGCGAGCCGGGCGAGACGTTCGAACGCGCGAAGGAACGCCGGGCGGCAGTCTGGATATCCCGAATAGTCGATCGCGTTCGCCCCGATCCAGATCGCGTCGAGCGCTCGACTCTCCGCATACCCGAGCGCGATGGAGAGGAAGATCGTGTTGCGGGCCGGCACGTACGTCGACGGGATCCTCCCGGTCGAGGTCAATCGCCGCGGAAGGCGGCGCCGGCGGTCCGTGAGCGACGAGCCGAGGAGCGGCCCGACGGGCAGCCGCACGATCGTGTGCTCGCGGACCCCAAAGTGTCGCGCGAGGGCTCGGGCCGAGCGCACCTCGCGAGCGTGTCGCTGGCCGTAGACGAGGGTGAGCGCGTGGACCGGTCGACCCTCCGCGGCCGCGAGTGCGAGGCACGTCGCCGAATCCATCCCACCCGAGAGCAGGACGACCGAGCCGCGCCGGCGGGGCGTTGGGGTCACAGGGCGACCCCGGCGGCCAGGAGGACCCCGGCCGCGATCGCGATGGAGGAGAGCATCCCGAGGAAGTTCGTCGAACCCTTCGTGAGGTAGCCCCGGTTTTCGAGCGTCTCCCCGAGAAGGGAGTCGACCTGGCAGCCAAGGAAGCCGGCGCCCGCGACCGTCCCGAGGAACACCGCCGCGTTCGGCACGGGCGTTCCGAACAAACGGAACAATGCGAGCCCGACGATCGCCGTGAGCCCGCCGCCCACGAGCGCCCACGCCTCCCCGATCGCAGAGACCCCCCCGTTCGTGCCGGGCGGGACCGGTCGCCACGTGAGGATGCTCCGCGCGCTCCCGGCCAGGACGCCGAGCTCACTCGCGAAGGTATCGGCCGCCCCGAAGGCGAGCGCGCTCGCGTAGAGGACTGCCAACGACGGCGTCGACAGCACCGGGGGGACCCACCCCCCCGCGATCGCGAGGCCCGTCGGGAGCACGATGTGGGCGACCACGTTGGAGATGCCCCGTTCTCCGGCGGTGCCCTCCTGGACGTTCTTCCGCTGCTTCTCCTGGATGTGGTATCGGGTCGCGAGCACGCTCGCGACGACGAACAGGATCAGCATCGCGAGGAACGGGTACCCGACGAGGACCACGATCGCCGCGCCGAACGCCGCCGCGACGACCCCCGCGATGGGGGTGAGCGCGCGGGCGGCCACGGCTCCGAGCGCCAAGCCGGCCGTGACCACGATGCCGAGCGCCGCCTCGAACGTTCCGAGCACCACGACGGGACCCGGCTCGGCAGTTGGTATCGAGTATAACGCCTTCCTCGACCGTCGCGGAGGCGCCCCTCATCCCCGAGCGAGAACGCGAAGCACGGCGTTCTCGAACGTTTCGGCCACGATGTCCGGGCGCAGGTCCGTGGACGAGAACTCCTCGGTCGATTGTTCCGGGTGCGTCCGACTCGGCACCAGCGCGGTCAAGAGACCCAGCCGCGCGCCGGCCTCGATATCCAAGCGTCGATCGCCCACGATCGCGCTCGTCGCGAGTTCAAGATCCCACTCCTTCTGGGCTTGTTCGAAGAGGAGCGTTCCGGGCTTGCGGCAGGCACACCGCCGTTCGGGGGCGTGAGGGCAGTAGTAGAAGGCGTCGATCTCGCTCCCGTCCCGTCGCAGGAGCTCGTTCAACCGACGGTGGATCCGCTCGACGTCTTCGCGGGTGTAGAGGCCCCGCTCAACGCCGCTTTGATTGGTCACGCAGATGACGACGAAGCCGTGGCGATGCGCGAGCGCCACCGCCCGGCCTACCCCCCGAAACAATTCGAGGCGGTCCGCATCCTTCAGGTAATGCAGATCCGGGTTCAGCGTCCCGTCCCGGTCGGTGAACAGGGCGCGCCGTCGGGTTGGCCCTGGGGGATCGATCGAGGCCGGACCCGCCACGCCGAGCGAACCCCGTGCACGCCATAAGAGTTGACCCGTCTCGGGCGAGAGCGGTCGCCCATGTCCGAGTCGGACCAGAGCGGAGGGACGGACGCGTTCGGGCCGCTCGACGACGCCATCGAGGCGGTGCTGACCCCGTGGCGATCGATGCGGGAGCCGCTCACCCTGCTCCTCTCGGGCGGGGTCGACTCGGGACTGCTCGCGTGGGAGTTGAGGAACGTCCCGGCCCTCCGGGCGATCACGGTGGGCATGGACGGCAGTCCGGACCTCGCCGATGCGCGCGCGAGCGCGGCCACGATCGGCGTCGATTGGGTGCCGCGGACGCTCAGCGCCGAGGACGTACGTCGCGCTCGCTCCGAGGTCGAGCCGCTGGTCGCGGGACTTCCACCCACCACCCAGCGAGTGTTGACCGCCTTCGCGCTCGCCGTGGAACACTCCCCCTCAGCGGTGACGCTGTGCGGGCAGGGCGCAGACGAACTGTTTCTCGGGTACGCCCATTTCCGCGGCCTCCCTCGGGAAGAGCTCCAGCGACGCGCCGACCTCGACCTCGCGACGCTTCGCGATCGAGACTGGCCGCTCTCTCAGCAAATCGGAACCCGCCTCGGAAAGAAGGTGGTCGCCCCGTATCTCGAGCCCGCCTTCGTCCGCGCGGCCCGGTCGGTGCCACTCGCCGTCCTCGACTCCGGAGGAACGCCGAAAGGATTCTTCCGGCGGTGGGCGATGCATCGAGGCCTGCCCGAGATGGTCGCGCTCCGTCCCAAACGCGCCCTTCAATACGGGAGCGGCGTCGACCGAATTCTCCGGCCACAGCGACGCGAGCGCGCCTAGTCCCCGGGAGCAGGCCTATATATCCGGGGCCGGGTTGCGGCGCGTGTCGGACGACTCCGCCGAGTTGTTCTGCCCGCTCGAGTTCCGATACGGCCGCCGCGAGGTCCGCGACCTATTCTCCCGTGCGGCCCGCCTGGGTCGAGCGCTGCGCGTCGAGGCGGCGCTCGCCGCGACGGAAGCCGAGCTCGGGATGATCCCGCGCGACGCCGGTGGGTCCATTGGCCGCGCCGCGACGGTCGAGCATGTCTCGGTCGAGCAGGTCGACGCCCTCGAGAAGGTCACGCATCACGACGTCATGGCCATGACCCGGGCCCTCGCCGACGCGTCGGGACCCGCCGGTCGATGGGTCCATTTCGGGGCGACCAGCGCCGACATCACCGACACGGCGCTCGCGCTGGAATTGAAGGAGTGCGTCTCGATCCTGCGGCGTGACCTGACGGAGCTCGCCCGCGTGCTGGCCGAGCTCGCCCGGACCCACCGGGCCACTGCGGAGATTGGCCGGACGCACGGCCAACACGGCATTCCGATCTCGTTCGGTTACAAGATGGCCGTCGGCGCGGCCGAGGTGCTTCGCCAGCGCCAGCGACTGGACGAGCTGCTGCCCCGTCTGGCCGTGGGAAAGATGGCCGGGGCCGTCGGCACCTCCGCGGGTTTTGGGAACCATGCCGTGGAGGTCGAGAACGGCGTGATGCACCGGCTGGGGCTTTCGGCCGACGAGGCGCCGACGCAACTGGTCGGACGGGACCGCGTCGCGGAATTCACGAACTGGATGGCGTTGACCGCCACGACCGCCGAGCGGCTCGCGACCGAGATCCGCA
This sequence comes from Thermoplasmata archaeon, assembly GCA_035507575.1. Lineage (GTDB taxonomy): Archaea > Thermoplasmatota > Thermoplasmata > Lutacidiplasmatales > UBA184 > Lutacidiplasma. The sequence goes on from DATJNY010000023.1 coordinate 57,666, forward strand.
ACTTGCAGCGCACCGAAATCGCCGAAGTGGCGGAGCCGTTCGACGAACAGGGGCAGGTCGGAAGCTCCACGATGGCCCAGAAGCGCAACCCGATCGTGACGGAGAACGTCACGAGCCTAGCGCGGCTCGTGCGCGCTCTCGCCGGGCCTCCGATGGAGAACATGATCCAGTGGCACGAACGCGATCTCGCCAACTCCGCGAACGAGCGGATCGTCCTCCCGCACGCGATCGTGCTCACGGACGACATCCTGGTCAAGCTCACGGCCGTGTTCCAGGGACTCCGGGTCGACGCGACGAGAATGCGGGAAGAGGTCGGCCGCTCGGGCGGTGCGGCGATGAGCGAGAGTCTGATGCTGGCGCTCACCTCGAAGGGCATGGCCCGAGCCGAAGCGCACGAGGTGCTGCGCACGCTGACGCGGGACCCCGGCGCTCCCCCTCCCATCATCGACCGCGCGGTCGCCGACCCGCGGGTGCGCGCGCTGCTCACCGAGCCGGAGATCCGAAGCTGCCTCGACCCCGCCCGCTACGTCGCCTCCGCGGCGGCGAAGACCGACCGGGTGCTGGCGCGACTCGCCCCGGACCTCGCGTCGTGAGCGACGATCCCCCCCAATGGGCCGCGACGATCTCCGTCCGGCTCGGCGCTGCGGACGTCGCCGAGTTTCTCGAGCGGGCGTTGCGACCCGAGGCGGACCGCGAGGTTCCCCGCGCCCGCGCGTCGCTTGCGCGGGGGCCTCCGGACACCGTCGTGTTGTCGGTGCACGCCCGGGACACGGGCGCCCTCCGCGCGGCGCTGAATACCTACCTCGGTTGGGTCGATCTCTCCCTCGCCACGCTGCGCTCCGTCGGGTCGTCGGGAGCCGGCTCGTCGCCGGGCTGAGCTCCCGGCGAAGCCCTTATCTTCGGGGTCGGGTCAGCGAAGCGTGGCCCTTCCCGCGAAACTTCAGAACGACCTGAAACAGTTCCAGCGCCTCCAGCAGGAGCTCGGAAACACCCAGCAGCAGCGACTGCAGATCGACCTGAAGCTGCGCGAGGCGACGCACACCCTTGAGGAGCTCAAGGGGATCCCGGACGACGCGGTGGTCTACCGCCCGATCGGGGGCCTGCTCGTTCGCGCGAAGAACAAGAAGGAGGTCGAGGACCTTCTCACCGAGGAGAAGGAGACGCTCGAGGTGCGCGTGAAGGCGATCGAGCGCCAAGAGAACCACCTGAAGGAACGGTACACGACCATGCAGCAGGAGCTGACCCAAGCGCTCCAGGCGGCGGGCGTGTCACCGACCGGATCGCCGCCGGAGTGAGCGTCACGACTTCCGGCGTACGAGCCGGTCGGCGACCTCGCGGAGCAGCGGCTTGGCCGAGGCCCGGAGCGCCCGGGATCGCTCGAGCCGTCGCAGCGCGCTCCCCGTGAGCTCGGCGATGCGCCGTTCCGAGTAATCGAGGCTCCCCGTCGACCGGATCACCTCGCGAGCCCGCGCCACGTCTTCGGGCGTGGCCTGAGCATTGCCGAGAACGCGAGCGAGTCGCGCCCGGTCCGCGTCGGACGCCGCGCTCCAGGCCCGTACGACCAGGAGCGTCCGCTTCCCCTCGGCCAGGTCGTTCGAGCTCTTCCCCGACTCCTCGGCATCGAAGCCGGCCCCGAGCACGTCGTCGCGCAACTGGAAGGCAATGCCGATGTCGGTGCCGATCGCCTCGAGGTCAGCGAGGCCGGCGCGACCGAGCCCCCCCAGTATCGCCCCGATGCGGAGGGGACACGCCACGGTGTACATCGCGGACTTCAGGCGGTGCACGTTCAGCACGTCTGCCTCCGTGACCGAGCCCGGGTCGAGTGTGCCGTTCCGGATGTCCAGCAATTGCCCATAGGCCGTGAGGCGCGTCATCCGCACGTACTCGGCGAGCGCGGCCAGGCGGGCCCCCGGGGAGGCGCGCACGCCCAGGATCCCGTCGACCGTGAACGGTTCCTCGAGGTCGCCGAGGGTGATGGCGATGCCCATCCCATACTCCTCGCTCGCTCCCTCGCGGCGTTCGCGGCGGTGTTCCGCGGTGAGGGATCGATGCACGGTCGGTCCGCCGCGCCGCTCCTCCGAGTGGTCGATGATATCGTCGTGGATGAGCATCCAGCTCTGGAAATGCTCCATCGCCGCCGCCGCCGGGAGGACCGGGCGGGGAGGTCGACCGGTGGCGATGTGGTATCCCGCGAGGAGGAGGATCGCCCGAAACCGCTTCCCCCCGCGCAGCGTGAACTCGGTGTTCACGTCGAGGTACGGGCGAACGGTGGGCGCCGCGCGCCCTCGCTCGCGGCGATACGACGACCGGATCTCGCGTTCGAGCGCCCGCAGATATCCAGAGACCTCGGCGAGATTCACGGCGGTTGCGCGTGGACTCCCATGTATATAATGCGCCCGGTTTTCCGAGGCCTCGTGGCGAGCACGGCGTTCGTACAGCTCTCGGGCGGACTCGTCGAGGCGATGGGCCAGCGCCTGGACGCGGCGAAACCGGTGCCCGAGGGGCTCGTGCTCCGCACCGGCGACGGTTTCCTCTACGCGTTCCTCGAGGATCCGGACCAGGTATCGCTCGACACGATCCGTCGGGTCCTGGAGGCGGGCGACGGAACTCCTTCGCACCTCGTCGTGCTGACGCCCGGCCACCTCCCGCTCGCGATCCAGGCCGAGATCCAGCAGCGCTCCGGTACCCTCGTCGAGGGCGCCCGGTTCGCCGAGTTGGCGCGCCAGCTGGGGCTCGAGTCGCTGCTGGGCGAAGCCCCCCGACCGCCCGGTGCGGCACGTCCTCGCCTGTTGCCGAGCGCGCAGCTGCTCGACGGCGCGATGCAGCGGGCGCGCACCTGGCTCGACTGGGGGGTTCCGGCCCTCGCGCTGCGTTTCTACCGGCACGCTTCGGAGTTGAAGCCCGGGTTCCTCCCTGCCAAGATCGGGATCGGCCGGTCCTTGCTGGGTCTCGGGCTGACCGAGGACGCCGATCGAGCGTTCACCGAGGTCATCGCGCAACGCCCGAACGACCTCGACGCTTGGCTCGGCAAGGCCGCCGTCCTCGGGGCGCGCGCGAAGCCGAAAGAGGAGATCGAGGTCTATCGCGCGCTCCTCGCCGAGGACGAGGCCCGGGTCGAGGTCCGCGCTCACCTCGTGGCGGCATTGGTCGAGCTCGGGGACTGGTCGTCCGCTCGGGTCGAAGTCGAGGCGATGCTGCGCGATACGCCCGAGGACCCTCCCCTGCGGTTTCTGCACGCGGTCACCCTGATGCGCACCGGGGAGAAGGACGCGGCGGACCGGGAACGCGACGAGGCGCGGCACCTCGGCCTTTCGATCGAACGGGAGACGGCGCTCTGCCTCCACCTCGGCCTCCCTCCTCCGGCGCCGCCTTCCGCGGCGGGGACGCCCCGCGCACCGCGCCGGGCCCGTGCTGCCCCGACGCCCGCGAAGCCCGCTCGGCGGTCGAGCCCTCGGCCGAAAGCTCGGGCGCCACGCCCCGCTTCCGGCAAGCGGGATCGGGCGGGCCGCAAACGTAAGTAGGCGCGTCCCGAATTCGCGCGAGCGGTTTGCCTCATGCGCGTCGTCTCCGTCTTACCGAGTGCCACCGAGATCGTCTGTGCGCTCGGGCATCGCGACGAGCTGGTCGGACGAAGCGCGGAGTGCGACTACCCGGAGTCGGTCCGCTCGCTTCCCGTCGTGATGCGGCCGAAGATCTGGGACGCCGACCGATCCTCGGCGGAGATCGATGCCCGGGTCCGGTCCGTCCGGTCCACGGGCGCGAGCCTCTACGAACTCGACATCGAGCTGCTTCGGCGACTTGAGCCCGACGTGATCCTGACCCAGGACCTCTGCGGCGTCTGCTCCGTAACGGACGCGGAAGTCGCCACGGCGTGCGCCCGGGCCGACGTCGCCCCGCTCGTAGTCTCCCTCACTCCCCGAACGCTTGCCGGGGTGTGGGAGACGGTCGACCGCGTCGGACGGGTGCTCAGTGATCCCGAAGCGGGTCGGGCGCTGGCCCGCGAATTGGCCGCTCGATCCCGTCCGCCCCGGTCGCGAGGCTCCCGCCCTCGCGTCGCGGTGGTGGAGTGGCTCGATCCCCCGATCCTGGCTGGACTTTGGGCACCGGAGATCGTCCACGCGGCGGGCGGGGAGCCCGTCGGGGCGCAGAAGGGTCGACCCGGTAGTCGGACCGACTGGAACGCGATCCGAGCCGCGCAGCCCGACCTCGTCGTTCTGAGCCCGTGCAGCTTCTCCGTCCCCCGCACGCAACGCGAACTGCGCGACCCGGTCCTGCGAGACGCCGTCGAGCACGTGTCCGCCGGAAGAGGGGTGTGGATCGCCGACGAGGCGTACTTCTCCCGCCCCGGCCCGAGACTGGCGGACGGCGTCGACCTCATCCGTCACCTGCTCGCCGGGGACCGCTGGGACCCCCCGATGCCGGTCGTGGCCGGCCCGTGCGGGGAGGTGCCCGCGTGACCCTCCCTCCGGGATACGCGTCCACGTACGCGTGGAGCCCGCGTCGGCCGGAAGCCCGGCGACTTTCCACGTCGCCGCAGGAGCTCTTGCAGATCTCGATCGCGTTCCTCGTGCTGACGCTCGACTTCGTCCTGCTCCTCTACGCCGGCGGATATCTCGAAGGCGGCGCGCCGACGCTGCTCGGCACGATCCCCCTTTGGCTCGCGATCGCCACCGCCGCCACCGCTTCCGCCACGGCGTTCGTCGCCCACGAGCTGGCGCACAAGTTCTCGGCACAACGACGGGGGTACTGGGCCGAGTTCCGCTGGTCCCCCTTCTGGCTGGCGCTTTCCGTGGTGACCGCGTTCCTCGGGTTTCTCTTCGCCGCGCCTGGGGCGACCGTCGTCGGGGGCATGGGAGATCCCCGAGAGTGGGCTCGGACGAGCCTCGCCGGCCCGCTCACGAACCTCGGTTTTGCCGGCGTCTTCTACGCGGCGGCCGTGGCGACCGCGTCGTGGGGGAGCATCGTCTCCTTCCCCCTTCTCGTGATCGCGTTCTTCAACGGGTGGTTCGGCGCGTTCAATCTGGTCCCGATCGGGCCACTGGACGGCGCCAAGGTCCTGCGATGGAGCACGGCGACCTGGATCGCCGCGTTCGTGGTGGCCGCCGCAGTCGCCGGCGTCTGCTATTACTCGTTGTTCTTCCTGGGCCGGCCCCTGGTCTAGAGGGAAACGATGTCCCAGCCGCGGGTGCTCGAACTGGGGGACGATCGCCAGCTTTTGGACCTCGACTTCCGGGACACCGAGGGGCTCGTCGCGTCGTATCTGCTCCCCGAGGAGGAGGGGTGGTCCCTCATCGAAACCGGACCCGCGTCCTGTCGCTCGGCGTTGCTGGCCGCGGTCGCTCGAGCTGGGGTCGACCCCGACGAGATCCGCCACGTCTTCGTCACCCACATCCACCTCGATCACGCGGGCGGAGTCGGTGCGCTCGTCGACGATTTCTCCCACGCCACCTTCTACGCGCACGAACTCGGCGTGCCGCATCTCGTGGATCCAGCGAAGCTCGTCGCGAGCGCGCGGCGGGCGTGGGGCGCGGCGGCCGATCCGCTCTGGGGACCGATCGTTCCGGTACCCTCCCCGCGCGTCGTCGCGCTGCGGGGTGGCGAGCGGTTCCCCCTCCGGGACGCTTCGCTCGAGGTTCTGGCCACGCCGGGACACGCGAAGCACCACCTCGCCTTCTTCGACACGCGCCTCCGCGGAGTCTTCACCGGGGACGGCGCCGGGGTGCGGCTCGAGCGGAGCCAGCGGGTCCGGCCCGCGGTTCCGCCCCCGGACCTCGATCTCGACCAGCTGTTCTCGAGCGTCGCGGCGATGCAGCGGCTCGAGCCGTCCCGCGTGCTCTACAGTCACTTTGGCCCCAGCCCGGACGGGGCGGCGGACCTTGCCCGGTACCGGGGCCTCGTCGAGTCGTGGCGGGACGTCGCGCTCGCGGCCGCCCGGGAGCGGGCCGACCCGGCCCATGTCGCCGCGGCGCTCCGAGCCTATGACCGCGGCGCCGTGGGGACCGCCGCCGGCGGCGACGATCGCCCGGACCTCGTGTCGGGGTACGAGCTCGCGGCCCGCGGTTTCCTCCGGTACTTCGAAACCCACGGACAGCTGGGATCGCCCTGACCGACGTCGGCGCCCGGGTTCGCCGTGTGGCGGCGACCACGCTCTTCCTCGCTCGAGCCGTCTACGCGTTCAACTGGTACAACGTCGGAGCCGTGCTGCCCCTCATCGGTTCCGGGCTTTCCGTCACCACCTTCGAGCTCGGAGTCGTGTTGGGATCGTTCCTGCTCGGGGCCGCGCTCTTCCAGATCCCCGCCGGCCTCGCGGCCCTGCGGTGGGGGAACCGACGGGTCTGTCTGGCGGCGCTCGGCATCATGGGAGCGTTCGCGATCGCGTCGGCGTTCGCCCCGGATTGGTACGTCCTGGCGGCACTGCGCTTCGGAGCGGGAGCAGGGGCCGCGTTCTTCTTCGCCCCGGCGTTGGGCTTGGTCGCGAGCTACTATCCCGCGGGCCAACGCGGTCCGATCATCGGACTCTACAACGCCGGATTCAGCGTCGGAGCCGGCGTCGGCCTCCTCGCGGGCGCGTTCGTCGGGAGCCTCTTCGGCTGGCCCTCGGCGCTCCTCGTGGGCGGAGTGGGACTCGTCGTCGCGGCCGGCGCCGCCGCCCTCGCGCTGCCTCCGGTCGACGCACCGCCCCCTCGCGCGATCGCCGAACTCTGGGACGCGGCCCGGCCCGTGCTCCGTTCCCGCCGGATCTGGTCCCTCGCGATCGCGCTGACCGGCCTCTGGGCGGCGTTCTACATCGTGGCGCAGTACTTCGTGCAGTTCGCGTCCGAGGCGCACCCGGCGTGGAGCTTGACGTTCGCCGCGACGCTTCCGACCGTCATGATCGTGGTCGAGACGCTCGGCGGACCGTTCGGCGGCTGGGCGGCCGAGGGTCGGCGCGACATGCGGATCGACTTCCTCCTCTTCGGAGTTCCGGCGGCGATCGCGGTGCTCTCGATCCCCTTCGTCCCCCTCGCCGCGCTCATCCCCCTCTTCCTCTTCCTCGGTTTCGCGGACGGGGTCGTGTTCGCGGCGCTCTATCTCATCCCGTCCTACCACTCCGAGGCTCGCGGCGAGGGGCTGTCGCTGGCCCTTGCGCTGATCAATTGCGTCCAGATCTTCGCGGGCAGCGCGCTCGCGATCGCCTTCGGGTTCATCGCGGCCTTCGCGGGCTGGACGGCGGCGTGGATCTTCGCGGGCGTCGTCGGCGCTCTCACCCTCCCGCTCCTCGCGTGGGTGCCCGGCGAGCGCGACGCACCCTCAGCGAGTTGAGTCTCCCTCTGTACCCTTTAGTAGCCGCCCCTCGTAGAGCCCCCACAGCCCCGTGGTGTAGTGGCCAAGCATGCTGGCCTTTGGAGCCGGCGACAGCGGTTCGAATCCGCTCGGGGCTATCCGAGGGTGAATTTGGCGCCATCTCCGCTGGCGCATCGCGATCTCCATACTCTCGACCGTCGGTAGGCGTTCGTTCTTCCTTCACCCATCCAGGGAGTGGCGGTGCGCGTCCACCCGCCTCCGAACGTTTCAGACCTTTCTCTCGGAAATGGTATACGACTGGCGGAGAGCGAGAAGCACCATCACCAGCCCCAGCGCGAAGCAGAAGACCTCCCAAAACCGGGACCACCCGAAGTATACCAGGGCGAGACCCGCGACGAGAAGAGTGGCTGCTACGGCGAGGGCTTGCCGGACGTACCGGACCCCGGAGGGGAACACGTTCCACCTGGCTCTAGGGAAAGGGAAGGTGGACCTCCCCAAGATGATTCTGGCCTCCCGTCCGCGCTGCCGCGAGACCGTGCAAGGGGTTCGGGCGGGCCGATCCCCGGGCCCTTCCGTTCCCGTGCGAAAGTTTCGCGTGGCGGAACGGCTCTTAAATACCGGTCCGACGCAAGATTATCCCGGCGGGGGAGCCGGGCCCTCCGCAGGACCGACCGCATGGTGAGCCGCAGGCAGGTGTGAGCGATTCCCCCCACGGCCCCACCGCCATCCGAACCCCCGCGCAAGCCGGCTAAGGTCCGGCCCCCGCGGGTTTGCGCCGAGTGCCACGATCCGCTCTCGGTCGGAGAGCGGA
>DATJNY010000024.1:0-6859 GCA_035507575.1 Thermoplasmata archaeon
GGGCACCGCCGGTGCGGGGAAGACGACGTTCGTCCGCGCGTTTGCGGACTGGATGAAGAGCGCCGGGTACGAAGCGACGGTGGTCAACCTCGATCCCGGCAGCGAGTCGACGGTCCTGGATCCCGCGGTCGACATCCGCGAATGGGTCTCGCTCGCCGACGTCCAGGACGAGTACGGCCTGGGGCCGAACGGCGCCCAGATCGCCGCGGCCGACATGATCGCCCTCAAGATCTTCGACGTGAAGCAGGCGATCGACGAGCTGAAGACCGACTACGTGCTCGTCGACACTCCCGGTCAGATCGAGCTGTTCGCGTTCCGCGAGGCGTCCAAGGCGGTCGTGGACGCCTTGAGCGGCGACCGATCCCTCATCGCCTTCCTGTTCGATCCCGCGCTCGCGCGCACCGCGGCGGGCTACGTCTCGCTGCTGATGCTCAGCGCGACCGTCGAGTTCCGGTTCCGGCTCCCGATGCTGAACGTCCTCACGAAGGCGGACGTGCTCACCCCGGAGCAGCTGCGGGAGCTCACGCGGTGGGCGGAGGATCCCGGGGAACTCCACGATGCGGTGACCCGGGACGCGCCGACCCCGGAGGTGCAGCTTTCCACGGAACTGTTCCGGGCGATCGAGTCGCTCGGGCCGCTCGCCGGGCTCGTGCCGACCTCGGCGAAGGACGGCACCGGGCTCGAGACGTTCTACCAGTCGCTCCAGCGCGTCTTCAGCGGCGGCGAGGACCTCGAACCGTCCCACGCCCCGGCGCCGGAGTGAACGCTCAGCCCTCGGTGAAGAAGAGCCCCATCCCCGCGGAGGCGGACTCCTCCTCGTCCTTGAACCGTCGATACAGCGGCTCGGCGTCCGCGGCCGGGAGCTTCGTGCCGATCGGCCCCAACAGCTCCTCGGCCCGCCGCATCGCTTCCGGCGACCCCTCGAGCAGCACGTAGACGACGCCGGCCGGACCGCCGATCGCCGAGGCCTCGCGGACCTTTTGGCTCTGGCGGCCGAGGAGATCGTCTTTGAGGACCGCGTCGAGCGCGGGTCGCTTCGCGCTCTCCACGGAGAACAGCGTCCACGTCACGGTCCCTTCGGACCCGGGGGGCGTATTTGGGCCTTTGCGCGGGGGGGCGAAGGGAGATACGCGGCGGACCGCTCGTGAGCCCGTGTACGCGTCGACGACGCAGAGCCCGGTGCTGCTCCTCGGCGCCGCGCACGTCATCGACCTCGAGGAGCCGCTGCGCCGCGAGCTCGCCGCGCGGACCCTCGACGGGGTCGCGATCGAACTCGATCCGGAGCGGGCGCAGGCGCTGTTCGGGCCCGAGCAGGGCGCTCGCGCGAGCGGCGGGGCCCCCCTCTTCGCCCGGCTGTGGGGGCGGGTCCAGCGGCGTCTTGGTGCCGAGATCGGCGGCGGAATTCCAGGTGCGGAGATGAAGGTCGCCGCACGCCTCGCCGAAGAGCGCCACCTGCCGCTCTTCCTCATCGACGACCCGATCCGGACCACCCTCGTGGAACTCGTCCGCACCATGCCGTTCAAGGAGCGGGTCACCCTCCTGGTGGGCGCGCTCGTCGCCCTGTTCGTCCCCGCGCGCCTCGTCGAGAAGGAGATGGATCGGTACGCCGAGGCTCCCTCCGCCTACACGGACGAGCTGCGCCGGGCGAGCCCGACGCTGGCCCGGGTCCTGCTCGACGAGCGGAACGAGCACATGGCGGACCGCCTCGCCCAGCTGCGTGCCCGGGGATACGGTCGGATGGCGGTGGTGGTCGGGGACGCCCACCTGGAGGGACTTCGCGCGGCGCTCGGGCGACGCGGGGTGCCCGTCGAGGCGATCCCGTTCCAGCGGCTGCGCGGCGCTACAGCAGTGTCGCCGAGCCCTTCGTGACCTCGTCGACGCGGCGCACCAGCTCGGCGCCGAGCGCCGTCAGCTCCGGCGAGCGAAACTCGTCGAGGCGCCCGGCATCCGCGAGCTCGGAGATCGACGGCGCGAGCGGCATCCGGCTGAGGATCGGGATGCCGTACTCCTCGGCAACCTTGCCGACCGTCCCCGGACCGAAGAGTGGGATCCGCTCGTGGCAGTGGGGACAGTCGATCCACGACATGTTCTCCACGACCCCGAGGAGCGCGACGTGGAGGTCCCGGGCCATGTTCATCGCTTTCTTCACGATCAGGGCCGCGAGGTCCTGCGGGGTCAGGACGAACACCATCCCGTCGATCGGGATCGTCTGGAAGACGGTGAGCGGTACGTCGCTGGTCCCGGGCGGCATGTCGATGAGCAGGTAGTCGAGTCGGCCCCAGTGGACGCCGCCGAAGAACTGCGTGATCAGCCGGGTGACGAGCGGACCGCGCCAGATGACGGGTGCTCCCTCGTCCTCGACCATGAACTGCGACGAGACGACGGGGATCCCGCCCCGCGTCACGGCGGGCTCGATCCCTTCGCCGCGGTCGGTGAGCGGTCCGCGCACGCCGAGGAGCTTCGGGATCGACGGGCCGGTGATGTCGGCATCGAGGATGCCGACCGTGAGCCCCTGACGTCGCAGCTCGGAGGCGAGCAGGGCCGTCACCGACGACTTCCCCACCCCACCCTTGCCGCTCCCGACCGCGAGGACGCGTCGGATGAGCCCCTTGTCCATCCGCTGCAGGACGCCCCCGGGTCGTCCTCGAGGGGGGGCGGCGTTCGGGGGGGTCGAGGTCGGGTGTCCGTGGCCTTCGTGGCCCGGAACCGCCGACATGGGCGAACCACGCCGAGGGGGCTATATAACGCGGGCCCGTCCGAACGGCTCGGTACATGCCGTCCGCGTCGCGCCGCGCGCTCGACGAACTGTTCGAGCCCGCGTCCGTCGCGGTGATCGGAGCGTCCAACCGCGAAGGCACCGTCGGTGCGAGCCTGTTCCGCAACGTCCTCGGCGCAGGATTCCGCGGGGTAGCGTACCCCGTCAACCCTCGGTGGTCGAGCGTGTCGGGGGTTCGCTGCTACCCGAACGTCCGCGCGCTGCCCGAGCCTCCCGAGCTGGCGGTCGTGATCGTGCCGGCCGCGGAGGTCGCCGACGTCGTGGACGAGCTCGGCGAGGTCGGAACACGCGGGGTCATCGTCGTCTCGTCCGGCTTCCGAGAGGTCGGGGGCGAGGGCGCGGCGCGAGAGGACGAACTGATCCGTCGGGCCCGTCGCCATCGGATCTCGCTCGTGGGCCCGAACTGCTTCGGTCTCCTGAACACCGATCCCGCGGTCAACCTGAACGCCACGTTCAGCGAGACCCTCCCGCCGCGGGGCAACATCGCGTTCGTCTCCCAGAGCGGGGCGCTCTGCGCGGGGATCCTGCGGTACGGCATCGCCGAGCGGATCGGCTTCTCCCGGTTCGTGTCGGTGGGGAACCGGGCCGGGATCGACGAGAACGACCTGCTCTCCTCGCTCGGACGCGATCCCGCGACCCGGGTGATCCTGCTCTACGTCGAGAGCTTGGCCGACGGGCGACGCTTCCTCGAGGTCGCTCGAAACGTCACCGAGAAGAAGCCGGTGTTGGTGATCAAGAGCGGCCGCACTCCGGCGGGAGAGCGCGCTGCGAAGAGCCATACCGGGTCGCTGGCCCAATCGGGTCGGGACCAGCTCTACGACGCGGTGTTCGAACAATCCGGAGTCCTGCGCGCGGATTCGATCGGCGACCTGTTCCGCATGGCGAAGGTCTTCTCCTCGGGGGCGCGACTGGACGGGCCGCGGCTCGCGATCCTCACGAACTCCGGCGGCCCGGGCATCGTGGCGGCGGACGCCGCTGCCCGCCAGCACCTCGAACTGCCGCCGCTCGAGGGGGCTCTTCGGTCGCGACTGGCCCGTCGGCTCTCCCCCTCCGCTTCGGTCGCGAACCCCGTCGACCTGACGGCGGACGCGAAGCCCGAGCAGGTCTCCGAGACGCTCCGCGCGCTGCTCCACGAACCGTCGATCGACGGCGCCCTCGTGATCGCCACGCCGACCGGCCCGCTCACCGCTGCGGCGACCGCGTCCGCGATCCTGAAGGGACGGGGGTCGAGCCGCAAGGCGGTCTCCGCCTGCCTGTTCGGCCTCACGGACCTCACGCGCGAGGTCGGGGATCTCGAGGCCCACGGCGTCCCGACCTTCACGTTCCCCGAAGAGGCCGTCCAGGGCCTCGGAAGCCTGGCGCGGTACCGGGCCTGGGCGACCCGCCGCCGCACGGAAGTGCGCCGATTCTCGGTCGACCGCGCGGCGGTGCGCGCCGCGCTCCGGCGGGCGCGTCGGGCCGGCACGCTGGTCCTCCCCGAGTACGCCGCGCGCGCGTTGCTGGGGGCTTACGGGATCCGATTCCCCGAGAGCCGGCGCGTCCGCACGCTCGAGGAAGCCCTCGAGGCCGCCCGCGCGATCCGCTTCCCGGTGGTGCTGAAGGTCGCTTCGCCGGACATCTCGCACAAGACCGAGGTCGGCGGGGTCGCGCTCGGGATCCCGGATGCGGAGGCCCTCCGCACCGCCTGGAGCCGGATGGGCGAGACGCTCCGCCGGCGCGCCCCCCGAGCCCGGATCGAGGGCTTCGAGGTAGAGGCCGAAGTGCGCGGCGGCAAGGAGATGCTCCTCGGCGTGCAGCGGGACCCGGGGTTCGGGCCGGTGGTGGTCTTCGGCACCGGGGGCATCTACGTGGAGGTGCTGCGGGACGTCACGTTCCGCCTCGCGCCGGTCCGGCCCCTCGGGGCGGAGCACATGATCCAGTCGGTCCGATCGTACTCGTTGCTGCGGGGCGTCCGAGGCGAGCCAGCGAGCGACCTCCCCGCACTCGCGGAAGCGATCGAGCGCGTCTCGCAGCTCGCGGTCGAACTTCCCGAGGTCGTCGAGCTCGACGTCAACCCGCTGATCGTCCGGCGCGAGGGCGACGGCGTGGTCGCGGTCGACGCGCGGATCGTGCTCGCTCCGTCTTCCAGATCGGGACGGTCTCCTTCAGCCGGTCGATGAGGAATCGCGCCGCGGCGAACGCCGGGGCCCGATGGCCGGCCGCGGCGCCGACGATCACCGCGATCGCTCCGACCGGGACCCGGCCGACACGATGCCACAGAACGGTCCGCCGGACTCCGAACCGCTCTCGCACGTCGCGGTCGAGCGCGGCGAGCGCCGAACGGGCCGGGCCTTGGTGGACCTCGTAGTCGAGCGCGACCACGCGGCCGGAGCGCGTCCGTTCGGGCCGAACGGAGCCGGCGAACAGCACGACGCCGCCGAGTCGCGGTCCCGCGAGTTCACGGGCCGCCGCGGCGAGGGAGATCGGCCGACGGGTCAGGCGGAGCGATCCGCTCATCCGCCTCCGTACGGCGGATGGATCGCGAACTCGTCCCCGGGATGGATCCGCGCCCCCGGACGATCGATCGGCAGTCCGTTGCGGACGAGCCGACTCACCCGCAGCGTCGGCGCGAGCTGAGGATAGGCGTCCGAGAGGGCCCGAGTGAGCTCCGCGGCGGTGAGGCCACGTGCCGGGACCGGCCAGTCGAGCTCGGCGCGGCCGACCGCGGTCCGGGCCGTGGCGAAGAGGAGCACCCGGACCGCTCGCGGCATCGTCGGGACCCACGACCCGGCTCGTCTAAGGATTGCGCCCCGGTGCCCATTCCGCGGAACCGATTAATACACTGGAGGGCGTCGAAGCGTGAATGACGGATCTCGCCGTGCGCGCCGGCGGCCAGGCTGGCGACGGCATCGCCTCGATCGGGGAGACGATCTCGCGCTGCTTCTCCCGGATGGGCTGGCACGTCTTCGGCCTGAACGCCTATCAGTCGGTGATCCGGGGCGGGCACGTCTGGTTCCAAGCGCGGACCTCGGACGGACGGCCGTACTCCCAGGGCGATCAGGCGGACGTCCTCTACGCGCTCGACAAGCAAACGGTGAGCGTGCACGCGCCGTCGCTCCGACGGGGCGGCACGATCGTCTACGACCCCGAAAAGTTCGCGATCCCCGAGAGCGAGCTCCCCGTCGGCGTCAAGGCGCTCGGCGTTCCCACGCTCGAATTCGCCCGGAAGTACACGAGCCAGTCGATCCTGCAGAACGCGGGCGGGATGGGCGCGGCGGCGTATCTCGCCGGCATCCCCCTCGACCTGCTCCACGAGGTCCTGCGCGACTCCTTCGGTCGTAAGGCCGGCGAGGTGGTCGACTGGAACCTCGGGGCGAGCTCCGCCGGGTACGAGTACGCCCGAACGCACGCGGGCGCGAGCGACCACGCGATCTCGAAGCGCGGAGCTCCGAAACTTCTCCTGAACGGCAACGCCGCGATCGCGCTCGGGGCCGCGGCCGCCGGCTGCAAGTTCCTGGCGCAGTACCCGATGACCCCGGCCTCCTCGATCATGCACTGGATGGCCGCCCATTCGCAGACGCTCGGCGTGGTCGTAAAGCAAGCCGAGGACGAGCTCGCCGCAATCCACATGGCGATCGGCGCATCGTTCGGGGGAGTGCGCGCGATGACCGCGACGAGCGGCGGCGGATTCTCGCTGATGGTCGAAGCGCTCGGGATGGCGGGGATGACCGAGACGCCGCTCGTGGTCGTCGAGTCGCAGCGCTCCGGCCCGTCGACCGGCCTCCCGACGAAGACGGAACAGGGGGATCTCAACCTGATGCTCGGCGCGGGGCAAGGCGAATTCCCGCGGGCGATCCTCGCCCCATCGCACGCGGCCGAGGCGTACCGCGCCACGATCCGCGCGTTCGAGCTCGCCGAGGCGTGGCAGACGCCGATCCTGGTCGCCAGCGATCTGCACCTCTCCGAGAACATGATGACCGTCGACCGCGAAGAGCTCCCGACGGAGCTGGACGTCCCCTCGCTGTTCACCGTGGAGCCGAACGGCCACGAGTACAAGCGCTACCTCTACACGGAGAGCGGGGTCTCCCCGCGGGCGCTCCCCGG
>DATJNY010000025.1:0-9235 GCA_035507575.1 Thermoplasmata archaeon
CGTCGTCGCGCCCGTCACGCTCCTCCACCAGAACTACTCCCAGTACTCCGGGATGATCGCGAACGAATTCTTCCTGCCCGACGGGTACGACGAGGCGCTCTTCTACGGGACGGAGACGGGGAGCTCCAACCTCACCGTCGAGTCGGTGAACCTCTCGACCGGCGCGGTCTCGCTCCGGCCGACCGGGATCGGGGCGGACGCGGAGAACCAGCAGGTCACGGCGATCGGGCCCGACGAGGTGCTCGTCGTGTCCACGCGACCGGGCTGCGTCGCGGTGATCTGCAACGCGACCGCGGTCGACGTGAACCTCTCGAGCGGAGCCGAACGCCTCGCGGCCCGGCTTCCGTTCTTCGAGGCGAACAACCTGTACTGGGTGCCCGCCCTTCGCGCGGTCTTCAACGTCGCGGCGCACGGCAGCCAGGCGGACGCCGTCGAGCAGTGGGACGCGGCGACGAACGGGACCCTCACCCTCGTGGCGAACGTCTCGGTCGACCGCGCGGAGGCCGTCGACTGGGCGGACGGGATCGCGTTCGACGGTTCGTCGATCGCCTACTCGGCGGGGAATTCCGGCTATGCCGCGACGTACGTCCTGCCCCTCGTCTCGGGGCGGATCACGAACGCGGGCGAGGTCCTCTACGTCGCGGTGGACCGGTCCGCGACGGTCGGGGCGCAGTGGATCAACGGCCAGCAGTACGTCTACCCCGGGCCCTGGGTGATGGGAGGGCTCTGGCACGGCACGCAGTATCTCTTCGACCCGTGGACGGGAGCGACGATCGCGACGAACGAGCCGTTCACCGACCTCCCCACGTTCGACGTGTGCGACGCGTCGTGCTTTCTCGGCACGACCACGGGATCGGTCCCCTCGCCGGTGATCGACTTCCACGCCAGCGTCGCGCGGAACGATCCGTTCTGGAGCGTGGTCGTGGCGACGCTGAACGCCCCGTGGCCCGCGTGAACGACGGGCCGCTCAGGACCCCTCGTCGGCCCCGGACGCGGCTTCCTGCCGGACCTGCTGGCGGTACATCTCCAGCAGCTCCTGGGCGGTCGTCGACTCGGTGGCGCTCTTGTCGTCGCGGTACCGGCCCGTGAATCGCGGGAAACGGAGCGCGAGCCCCGCCCCCGCCCGGATCGCCCCGACCGCCGCGCGATGGATGGGGCTCAGCGTGAGCTCCGCCCCCCGGACCTCGAGGACGAGCCCGGGCCGCATCCAGCGGTCGGGGACGATGCCGCTCTCGACCGACGGCGGCGGGGTGTCGGTCTCGTACGGGGCGAGCCGCTTCGGCATCTCGGCGAGCTGGGCGTCGTCGAACCCGGTCCCGACCTTCGTGAACGACTCGAAGCGGTCGCGCTTCGGGTTGTAGACCGCGAGGAGGAACGCGCCGTACCGGCCCGCGCGCCGGCCCCGGCCGTGGAACGCCCCGACGACGACGCCGTCGATCGAGTCGGAGAGCCCGACCGTGTAGTCGCGCTTGTACTTGATCCACCAGTACCCGCGCGCGCCGGCGCGGTAGGCGCTCCCCTCCTTGACCGACTTCGCCATCACGCCCTCGCCGCCGGCGGCGATCGCCTCGTCGAGGAACGCGGTGGCCGCCTCGACGTCGTCGACGAGCCGCTGCTCCGCGAGCGCCACGTGATCGGTCGGCGTGAGCATCCCCTCGAGGATCTTCCGGCGCTCGGGGAACGGCGCGGCGTACGTCGGCGATCCCGACGCGAGCAGCACGTCGAAGAGGAACAGCCGCACGGGAAGCTCGACCTGGGCCTTCTCGAGGTCGTACTTCCGGCCCCGTCGCTTCGAGACGAGCTGGAACGGCTGGATCTCGCCGGTGTCGAGGTCGATCGGCACGCACTCCCCCTCGACGATCGCCGGGCGATGGCGGATCGCCTTCGGGAGGTCCGCGACGAGCTCGGGGAACTGGGCGCTGATCTCCTCAAGGCGGCGGGAGAAGAGGCGGACCGGGCCGCGTTCGGGCACGTGGGCCTGGACGCGGAGCCCGTCGTACTTGTACTCCAGCGCGGCGCGGCCCCCCATGCGCTCGAGCACCGCCGCGAGGGTCGGCTCCCGCTCCGCGAGCATCGGCCGGATCGGGCGCCCGACCTCGAGGCCGATCCGATCGAGGCCGTCGAGCCCGTGCTCCACGAGCGCGCCGGCGACGAGCCCGAGGTCGCTCGAGAGGTTGAAGGCCGCCTCGATGCGCGTGCGGGCCGCCTTCGAGCCGTCCGCGAACGCCTCGGCGAGCGCGTCGAGGATCGTCATCTCCCGGACCCCGACGCGCAACGTTCCGAGCACGAACCGGACCAGAAACTTTCCCTCGAGCGGCGACGCCCGCTCGAGGAGCTCGACGATCGTGCGCACCTTGACGTCCTGCGAGCCCTCGCCCTTCGCCTCCGCGACGGCGACGAGCCGTTCGTAGACGTGGGCCACGGTGAGCGGCGTCGCGGGAGCCGGGCGCGCGGCGCTCCCGAGCAATTCGGCGACCGTCGTGCCGAGGTCGCCGGACGCCTTCGTGCGCCGGGCGACCTCGGCCTCCTCGACCCCGGTCGCCGTCGCGACCGCCCGACGGGCGAGCGAATCGGCGACCCCGAGCTCCACGCCCTCGTACTCCGGGCGCAGCATCCCCTGCGAGAGGTACAGGACCCGGGGGAGCTCGGGCGGACGCAGCGGCCGGATCAGCTCCACCAGGATCGCACGCATCTCGAGACGCTTCGAGGTCGCCTCGAGACGCTCGTAGGCGCGCGCGAGCTCATCGAAGCGCACGGGCCGCCCCCTCCTCGATCGCCGCGCGCAGCCGCCGGAGGTTTCCCGCGACCTCGCCGCCGGCGAACACCGCGTTCCCGCAGACGAAGAACCGGGCGCCGGCTTCCGCCGCGAGGCCGGCGGTCGTCGCGGTGACGCCGCCGTCGATCGAGAGGTCCGTGGCGAGCCCCTCCCGATCGATCCGTTCGCGCGCGGCGCGCAGCTTGGGGACGACGTCGGGGAGGAATTCCTGCCCCGAGAAACCGGGATGCACGCTCATGACGAGCACCTGGTCGAGGTTCCCGAACACGGGGTCCAGGGCGGCGAGGGGGGTCTCGGGCTTCACCGCGCCGCCGACGGCGACGCCGAGCGCGTGGGCCCGCCGCACGACCTCGGCGGGGTCGGAGTCCGACTCGATATGGAAGACCAGCGTGTCGCCGCCGGCCTTGTGGAACGCGTCGAGGTACCGCAGGGGGTCGGTGATCATGAGGTGGACGTCGAGCGGGAGGCGCGTCCGGGCCCGCACCGCCGCCACGAGCGCGGGACCGAACGAGAGGTTCGGCACGAAATGCCCGTCCATCACGTCGAGGTGCAGCGCATCCGCCCCCGCGGCCTCGACCGTCCGCACGGCGTCGCCGAGGGCCCCGAAGTCGGCGCTGAGCAGCGACGGCGCGAGGCGGAGGCGGCGTCGCCCGGTCGTCACGGCCCGGCCATCCGCGGCCGGTATTTAGGCCCCGGCGCCGGCTACAGGAACTCCTTCGGGTCCGGGCCGGCCTCGGGCCGGGCGACCGTGCCGCCGGCGCGCAACGTGGCGCCCTCCGGCGTCCATCGCCCGTACTCGACGGGCCGGACGAAGCTGGGGCGGAACGGCCCGTCGGAACGCGTCGGTTCGTCGGGCGGCACGTAGTACAGGTACCGGTACAGCAGGAACTCGGCGTACAGCGCGACGATGAGCCCGACGATCCCCACCGCCAGGACGTTGTACTCGATCGCCGCCGAGAGCAGCCAGACGTCGGCGATCAGGTACCCGACGACGAGGTACCACTTCGACCCCGAGTGGAACCACCAGGCCGTCCATGGGAGATCCGGCGCGCGACGGGCCTGCTCCTTCTCGATCTCGACCCGATCGAGCTGCGCTTCGAGGGCGAACTCCGCCGCCGGGTCCGGGGTCGAATCGGGGGGAGGGGTCCCCGTGCCGCCGTCGATCGGAGCCATCGCTCCCCTCCCCCCGTCCTAGGAGGCGGCCGGCGCCGGCGTCCCGAGGAGCGGGGCGGCGGCGCCGCTCGTCTCGGGCGTCGCCCGCTGGATCGCCTCGGGGTAGAGGTGGCACGCGACGAAATGATCCGGCCGCACCTCGAGCAGGGGTGGGTCGACCTTCGAGCAGATCGGCATCACCGCCGGGCACCGCGTGTGGAAGTGGCATCCCGAGGGCGGCGCGGCCGGGCTCGGCACGTCGCCCTTGAGCACGATCCGCTCCCGCTTCAGCGCCGGATCCGGGATCGGGATCGCCGAAAGCAGCGCCTGGGTGTACGGGTGCATCGGGCGCGAGAACAACTGGTCGGTCGGGGCCCGCTCGACGACGCGACCGAGGTACATCACGACGACCTTGTGGCTGATCGCGCGGACGACGGAAAGATGGTGCGAGATGAACAGGTACGACAGGCGCTGCTCCTCCTGGAGCTGGCGCAGGATGTTCAGGATCTGCGCCTGGACCGAGACGTCGAGCGCGCTCGTCGGTTCGTCGAGCACGATGAAGTCCGGGCGCAGCGCGAGCGCGCGGGCGATGCCGATCCGCTGGCGTTGTCCGCCGGAGAACTCGTGGGGGAAGCGCCACTCGTGCTCGGGGTTGAGCCCGACCTGGCGGAGGAGATCGGAGGCCCTCCGATACCGCTCGGAGCGGGTGCCGGAGTGATGGATCGCGAGCGGCTCAGAGACGATGTCGCGCACGAGCATCCGCGGCGAGAGCGAGCTGAACGGGTCCTGGAAGACGATCTGGAGCTTCCCGCGCAGCTCGTGCATCTCGCGCCGCGACTTGCGGTAGAGCGAGTACTCGTTCGCGATGACGTCGAGCTGCGCGAGGGCCTCCTTGGCGCGCGGGGAGAGGGCGCGGCGTCCGTCGTCGATCTGGTTCGCGAACGGCTGCAGCGTCGCGTAGAGCCGGTTGATCTTCTCGAGCGCGGGATCGCTCGGCCGGTAGAACGTGTGGCCCCCGCTCGGCGGGATCAGCCGGAGGAGGAGGCGACCGACCGTCGTCTTGCCGCACCCGGATTCGCCGACGAGCCCGACCGTCTCGCCCTGGCCGATGTCGAAGCTCACCCCGTCGACGGCGCGCACCGCGCCGATCTGCGTCGAGAGGAGCCCCCCTTTGATGGGGAAGTGCTTGCGGAGGTTGCGGACCGCGAGCACCGTCGGCGCCGTCTCGGATTCCATCGAATCGGCAGCCCCCGACCGGCTACTCGGCCGCGACCGGCCCCGTGTATAAATAACACGCGACGGTGTGATCCGGCCCTTCCACCGTCACCGGCGGTCGCTCGGTCTTGCAGACGGGCATCGCGTGGGGGCAACGGGGATGGAACCGGCACCCGGTCGGCGGCGTGATGAGGTTCGGGACGGAGCCCGGGATCGACTGCAGCTCCTTGTCCGGCTGGTCGAAACGCGGGATCGAGGCGAGGAGACCCTGGGCGTACGGGTGGAGCGGCTGACGGAACACCTCGGAGACCGGTCCCTGCTCCACGATCTGGCCCGCGTACATCACGCAGACCCGGTCGGCGACCTCTGCGATGACGGCGAGGTCATGCGTGATCAGAAGGATCGCCGTCCCGACGCGTTCCTTGAGGTCGCGCATGAGCTCGAGGATCTGCGCCTGGATCGTGACGTCGAGCGCCGTGGTCGGCTCGTCGGCGATCAGGACGTCCGGGTCGGACGAGAGGGCCATGGCGATCATCACGCGCTGGAGCATCCCGCCCGACAGCTCGTGCGGGTAGCCGCGCGCGACCTGGGCGGGGTTCGCGATCGAGACCCCCTCGAGGAGCCGCACGGTCCGCCAGAACGTCTCGGCGTTGAGCGGCTTCGGAGCCCGGCTGCGGATCCCCCAGACGTGGAAGTAGAAGTGCCGCGTCCGCTCGTTGAAGAGCTGGCGCTGGAGCTTCCGCCGTTCGGCGTTCCGTGGCTTCTCCGTTCGCATCTCCTCGAGGTAGAGATCGGAGATCTTCCGCTGGAGCTCCATGACCCGGCGCCGGTGCAACAGGTACCGCTTCTGGAGGCCGGTCACGTGGAGCCGTCGCAGGCCGCGGACGAGGCGCGGTCGCAGGTCGTCCGAGCCCGGAACCGAGGCGCGCGCCGTGTGGTACGCCTCCGTGCCGTAGCTCTCCGAGCCGGCTACTTCACCGAGGCGGCGCGCGGCTAGGACGAGCTCCTCCCGCTGGCGCTTCGCGGTCGCCGCCACGACGGCATCGATCGCGGCGGGCACTCCGGGCGCGTTCGGGGTGGCGGAGAGCATCGAGTCGATGATCTCGATGCCCCGGTGGAGGAGCAGCACCTCGCCGAGCTGGTTCGAGATCGAGAAGACGGGGTTCATCGCCTGCGACGGCTCCTGGAAGATCATCGCGATGTGGCGGCCCCGCACGGCGTTCATGCGGGTGTCCGCGGCGCGGACCCGGCGGAACGATTTCTTGACCTTCACCCGGGGCGTGCCCGGCTTCGGAAGGTACTTCGCCTCGTCCTCGAGGCGCCAGAGGAGGTTCGCCCCCTTGAACACGATCTTCCCGCTCATCACGCGCCCGGGCGGGTCCGCGATCAGGCGCGTGACGGAGAACGCCGTGACGCTCTTTCCGCAGCCGGTCTCGCCGACCAACCCGGTCGTCTGACCGGATCGGATCTTGAACGTCACCCCGTCGAGCGCCTTCACGACGCCGTCGTAGGTGTAGAAGTACGTCCTGAGGTCCTTGATCGAGAGGATCGAGTCGTCGCCGGTGCCCGTCTCGACGGCCGGCGCGGGCTCCGGTAGAGGGGCCGGGGCGGCCTCGTCGGGTAGCGGGGCGGACGACGGAGCAGGCATCGTTCCGGACGCCATCGAGGTCTCCTCCTACCTCCGAAGCCGCGGATCGAGGGCGTCGCGCAGCCCGTCGGAGAGGAAGTTCACGCTGATAGCGTACAGGAAGAGCACGAGCCCGGGGAAGAAGATCTGCCACCACGGGATCAGGCAACCCGACGTCTGGCAGGTCGTGAGGAAGCCCTGGAGCTGCGTCACCGAGAGCGCGGTGATGGCGCCCCACTCGGGGAAATACGGGGTCGGGAAGATCCGGAAGCCGAGGTACACCAGAACCCCGAGCAGGAGGGGAACCGTCCCCACGTCCAGGGACATCTGGATGAACACGGGGTACACGCTGTTCGGGACGATGTGCTTCACGATCGTCCGGCCCCGGCTGGCGCCGCTCGCCTGGGCGGCCTCGACGTACTTTTGCTCCCGCACCACGAGCACTTGGCCCCGCACGACCCGCGCGTAGAACGGCCACCAGATGAAAATGAAACCGAGGATGAGCGTGAGGACCGTGGAAGCGGAGGCGGAGAGTCCGAAGAGCGTCGGGTGGATCACCTGCATCACGGCGACGAAGATGATCACGAACAGGATCTGGGGGATCGAGAGGAAGATGTCGACGAGGCGCATGATCGTCTCATCGATCGCCCCACCCATGAACCCGGAGACGGCGCCGACCATCAATCCCACGGTCGCCCCGGTCGCCACGACGGCGACCGAAATGATCAGGGACCAATCGGCCCCCCGCAAAAGCCCCTGCGCGGTGCTGAAAAAGTACGGCTGGCCCGGGCTCAGCGTGAGGGAGCCGAGCGGCAACGGTCCCACGGACAGAGGATGGCTCGTCCAAGTCGGGGCGATCTCGGACGGTGATGACGCCGGGGTCTGGTAGCAGTTCGGGCCGGGCGGCGGAGACCCGGCCGGATAGGTACAAACCGTCGGGTATCCCAACGAGCACTGCGACGGTTCACCCTTCGCCTGGTTCGTCGCGCAGTACTCCGTCATCGCCTGCCAGCTGACCGGCGAGAACACGGCGAAGATGGCGACCGCGACGATCGCGATGATGATGCCGAGCCCGACGAGCGCGAGGGTGTTCCCCCTCAGGAAGTACCAGGTGCGCTTCCACTGAGCGATCCGAGGGTTCGGTCGCCGTCCCGGCTTCGCGGCCGCCGGGTCCGTGGGCACCTCGCTCGTCGCCATCCTACCCCAGGCGGACCCTCGGGTCCAGGTAGGCGTACAAGAC
This sequence comes from Thermoplasmata archaeon, assembly GCA_035507575.1. Lineage (GTDB taxonomy): Archaea > Thermoplasmatota > Thermoplasmata > Lutacidiplasmatales > UBA184 > Lutacidiplasma. Next base: position 8,011 of record DATJNY010000025.1, read on the forward strand.
GTCCACGATGATGTTCGCGATCACGATGATGAAGGTGAACAGTAACGTCGTACCGAAGATCAGGCCGAAATCGACGCTGCCGGGCTCCGGCTGGATCGAATAGGCCAGGATCAGTCCGATCCCGTTCAGGTGGAACACGTACTCGATCACCGGGAACCCACCGATGAAGAACGCGAACGTCAGCCCGAGCACGGTGATCGTCACGTTGAGCGAGTTCCGCCCCGCGTGGCGGTTCACGACGGTCTTCTGAGGGATGCCTTCGGCCCGCGCGGTCCGGACGAAGTCGAGGTTCATCACCTCGAGCATGCTGTTCCGCACGAACCGGAGGAGGACGGCGATGGAGCCGAATGCGATCGTGACCGCGGGCAGGATCATCCGAATCAGGGAGTCCGCGGCGAGCCACCCCTGGCCGTGGATCAGCGCGTCGACAGTAGGGAAGCCGGTCGGGGTCGTGTGGATCCCGGAGCCCATCCAGGCGGGATACGTCACCCCTTGGAAGCAGAGCGGCACCGGCCACGAACCGTAGAACTCCGTGTAGAGGGGGTTACCGGGGGGACACCACGGAGTGTAGCTGAGGTAGTGCGTGGAGGAGATGTTTCCGATGAGGATCACGAAGCCCATGAGCAGCAGCGACGCTAACAGGAACGTCGGCATGGCGAAACCCGAGAACGAGAGAACCCGGGCCGCCTGATCGACCGGGCGGTTGCGGTTGACCGCCGAGAGGTTCCCAAGGGGGATCGCCACGGCCAGGATCACGATCAACGAGATCGCCGCGAGCTCGAGGGTGTACGGCAGGTACCAGGAAAGCACGGTCGCGACGGGCAGGTCCTTCAGGTCCGGGTACTGCAGCGCGACGGTACTGTGGTTGTTGACGGTACCCCACTGGAACGTGAGGCTGTTGAAGATGTAGGTGGCCCACTGGAGGGGGATCGGTTTATCGAGCCCTAATTTCGCGATCGCATCGTAATAGAAGTTGTTCCGGCACGGTTGGGTGTTCGGAGCGGGCGGACATGTCCCCTGACCCGGCTGGAGCGTGGGGCTGTAGATCCACGGGTCGTGCGGGCCCGGAGCGCCGAAGTGCGCGATCAGCTGCTGACTGACCGGCAGCGCGCTGATCAGCGCGAAGGTGATCGTCATCACCCCGATGATCACGGGGATGATGAGTATCGCCCGGCGGACGATGAAGACCCACATCCGCATGGCGATCCCGGAATTCCTTGACCGT
>DATJNY010000026.1:0-3066 GCA_035507575.1 Thermoplasmata archaeon
CTCTCCTGGTCCGTCGCCCTGAACGGCACGGAGTTCGGAGGGTTTTCGGCGAACCTCTCGGCGATGGCGGGATCTTCGATCGTCTTCTCCGCGATCGCCGGATCGTACCTCTTCGAGCCCAGCGCGGCCGGATACACCGCCGCGCCGTCCGAGGGGAACGTGTCCGTGACCGACGCTCCCGTGACCGTCGGGCTCGCGTTCTCTTCCGCACCCGCCGTCACGTTCACCGAGACCGGCCTTCCCGACGGCGCGTCCTGGTCCGTAGCCTTCACCCAGGCGAACGCCACCACGGTGCTCGGATCGACGAATGCGACCTTGCTGGTCCCTTCGGCGATCACGGTGCCGGGAGAGTTTTCGTTCGTTGCCTCCGCGGCCGGATTCGTCGCCACGCCGAGCTCGGGGGCCGGCACGTTGCCGACCAACGCCACCGAGAACGTCACGTTCTCGATCGAGACCGGCACGCTGAGCGGCCGAGTCTCCCCCACCGGGGCAACGCTCACCGTCGACCGCGCCCCGGTCGCCCTCGGTCCCGACGGCTCGTTCTCCGTGACGCTCCCGATCGGTGTCCACGCGATCGAAGTGACCGCCTCCGGCTACGAGACCTACTTCAACAACGTGACCGTCGCCGCGTCGGAAACAACCGCGATTTCGATCGACCTCACCGCCTCCTCGTCGCCCGCCGGGGGAGCCGCGGGGATCAGCGACGTCGGCTGGGCCCTCATCGGGGTCCTCGCCCTGCTCGCCGCGATCTTCCTCGTGATGACGCTGATCTTCGCGGGACGACGGAGGATCCCGCCGCAGGAGATCACCCCGTACGAGGGCCCCTCGGCGGGCCCCGTCGCCGCGGCCGCCGCCGGGCCGTCGGCCGCCCCACCGGCCGCACCGACCCCGGCCGCCGAGCCGGCGCCCAGGCCGCCCGAGTCGCCTCCGGCCGTACCCGTCACTCCGGAGCCCGAGCCGCCCACCCCCTCGGAGAGTCCGCCGGAGTCACCCGAGCCGACGCCCGACGCACCGTCGAGCCCTTCGGAGCCGGAACCTCCCGCGGCCGAGCCCCCGTCCGAACCGCCCGCGACCGCGCCGGATTGACGGCGTGAGGGAGCGCCGTGCGCCACCTTCGCTCGGCGGGCCAACGCTCTTAAGGCGTGGCCCGTTGGTCCGGTCCGAGACCGGAACCCCCCGTTTGCCCAGGCCGATTGGGGCGCCCGAGTTATCCCATGACCGAACCCCAACCGACCCTTGAATCCCGCGCTAAGCCGACGACGTTTGCCGACCTGCCTCTCGATGCCGCCCTACGCCGCGGCGTCGCCGAAATGGGCTATTCCGAGCCCACGCCGATCCAGTGGGGCACCATCCCCCACGCCGTCGAAGGACGCGACCTGATCGGCACGGCGCAGACCGGTACGGGCAAGACCGCCGCGTTCCTGCTCCCGATCCTCGAGCGGCTGCTCCCGCGACCCCGCGGCCGCACCTACGCCCTCGTGCTCACCCCGACCCGCGAACTCGCCCTTCAGGCCGAAGGGTTCCTCCGGCAGCTCGGGCGGCACACCCGCCTGCGCGGCGCCGCCGTCTACGGCGGTGTCGGCATGATCGATCAGGAGCGCGCGCTGCGGGGCGGCGCCGAGATCATCGTCGCCACGCCGGGCCGCCTCCTCGACCACATGGAGCGCGGCTACGTCGATTTCCGATCGCTCGAGGTCGTCGTCCTCGACGAGGCGGACCGCATGCTCGACATGGGCTTCCTGCCCGACGTCCGCCGGATCATGACCCGGCTCCCTCGGGCGCGACAGACGATGCTCTTCTCGGCGACGATGCCGCCGGACATCGTTCGGCTCTCCCACGAGTTCCTGAGCAATCCCCACATCATCCGCGCGGACGCGCCGACCGTCGCCGCGGTGGGCGTGGCCCACCACGCGATCGGCGTTCCGTCCGAGCGGAAGACCGACGTCCTGGTCACGCTCCTCCGCCGGCCCGAGCGGCGCAGCGTGCTCGTCTTCACGCGCACGAAGCACCGCGCGGACCGCGTCGCCCGCCAGCTCGAGCACGAGGGGATCAAGGTCGCGGTGATCCACGGCAACCGCAGCCAGGCCCAGCGCGTGCGCGCGCTCGAAGGGTTCCGCCAGGGCCGCTTCCGCGTCCTCGTCGCGACCGACATCGCCGCGCGCGGGGTCGACGTCGAGGGCGTGAGCGACGTCGTGAACTACGACGTGCCGAACGAGCCCGAGACGTACGTCCACCGGGTCGGCCGGACCGCCCGAGCCCAGCGCCGGGGCGATGCCCTCACGCTCGTCTCCCGCGACGAGTCCCACGACTTCGCCCGGATCGAACACCTGCTCGGTCTCAGCGTTCCTCGCGATCTCGCCGGGGAGATCCCGGAGGGTCTCGCCCGCACGCTCCTCGCCGACGAGCCCCGGGCCGCCCGGCCCTGGTCCCGAGCCCCGCCGTCCTCCCGCGGCGGGAGCCCCGGTCGGGGCGGCGGCTCGGCGTCGCGGCGCCCGCCCGCGCGGCGCTGGTGAGCCGGCCGAAACCTTGACGGGGGGTCGGCCCCTCCTTCGGCCGGTCCATGGCCGCGCGGCCCGCGTACCCCCGATTCCCCGAGAAGTGGCGCTTCCGGTCCATCACGTCGCCGGCCGCGTTCCATGCGCGGTACCGCTCCGGCGTCGTCACGCCCGCGTCGTGCGTCGTCCTCTGGAACCCCCGCGTCGCGGAATCGCTGGCCCGGCGGATCCACGCCGAACCCGTCGCGGCAATCCCCCGCACCTGGTCCGTTCCGGGGACCCGCGGCCAGGTGGGGTTCACGGTTCCCCGGGGCGTGGGGGCGCCGACCACGGTAATCCACCTCGAAGAACTCGTGGCGGCCGGTAGCCGCCGATTCATCGGGGTCGGATTCGCGGGCGGCATCGCTCCCGATGCGGTCCCGGGGGAGGTCGTCGTGCCGGATCGGGCGATCCGGGACGAAGGGACGTCGCACCACTACGCGCCCGCCCACGTCGTCGCCGAACCGTCCCGGCCGCTCCGCCGCTGGGTGGAGTCGTTGTTGCGCCGCTCGGGGATCCCGTTCCGAACGGG
>DATJNY010000027.1:0-4444 GCA_035507575.1 Thermoplasmata archaeon
CTCACGCTCGAGTTCCGCTCGAACATCTGGGCCGGGTGCAACGATCCCCCGCTCAACTGCAAGCACGACGCCTGGGTGGTCATCGAGAACGGGGTCCTGAAGGCCGGGACGATCGACAAGAAGGCGATCGCCTACGAGAAGGGCGCCGTCCTCGACGCGATCGCCCGCAACGACGGCATGCCCCGGGCCCGCCAGTTCCTCGACGAGATGAGCCGCCTCGCGATCACGGCGATCGGCTTGAAGGGCCTCTCGACCGGGATCGACGACGAGGACGTCCCCGAGGCCGCGCTCAAGGAGATCCACACCGCGCTCGACGACGCGCGGGACCGGGTCAACGACCTCGTCGAGCAGTACCGGAACAAGAAGCTCGAGCAGATGCCCGGTCGGTCGATCGAGGAGACGCTCGAGGTGATGGTCCGGCGCGAGCTCGGCCAGGCGCGGGACACCGCCGGTGAGATCGCGGGCCGGTACCTCGGACTCGAGAACCCCGCCGTGATCCTCGCGAAGTCCGGCGCGCGCGGTTCGATGCTCAACCTGACGCAGATGGCCGGCGCGGTCGGCCAGCAGTCGGTGCGGGGCGAGCGCCTCATGCGGGGCTACTTCGCCCGCACGCTCCCGCACTACGAGCGGGGCGATCTCGGCGCCGGCGCGCGGGGCTTCGTCAGTTCGAGCTACAAGCGCGGCCTCTCCCCGACGGAGTACTTCTTCCACTCGATGGGTGGCCGCGAGTCGCTCGTCGACACCGCCGTGCGAACGAGCCGCTCGGGGTACATGCAGCGCCGGCTGATCAACGCGCTCGAGGACCTCAAGGTCGCGGAGGACCGCACGGTCCGCAACACCGCCGGCACCGTCATCGAGTTCGAGTACGGAGAGGACGGGATCGATCCGACCCGGTCGTTCCAGGGCGCCGCGGTCTCACTCGACGAGGTCGTGAGCCAGGTGCTGGGACGACGGGTGCGCTCCTCCGACGAGCGCAAGCCCGAGGGACCCGCCGGGGCGCCGCCCGTCACCGAGGAGGAGATGGACCTCCAGGCGGAAGCCCAGCTCGAGGAAGAGGAGTCCGACGAGGAGGCCGAGGAGTTCGGCACGCCCGAGGAAGGCCCCGAGTTCGGAGGGGAGTGACGATGCCCGAGACCAAGAAGCCCGTGGCGGCGAAGGACACCACGACCCGGATCAACGAGATCGCGCGGAAGGAAGGCGTCGAGCTGCCGCCCCTCGTCACCGAGGCCCTGAAGGCGAAGCTCCACCACCTCCGGCTCGCGCCGGGCGATGCGACGAAGATCGTGCGCGAGGTCGTCCGGCGGTTCCGCCGGGCCGAGGTCGACGCGCACGAGTCCGTCGGGATCATCGCGGCGCAATCGATCGGCGAGCCGGGGACGCAGATGACGCTGCGGACGTTCCACTACGCGGGGGTCGCGGAGATGAACGTCACGCTCGGCCTGCCGCGGCTCATCGAGCTCGTCGACGCGCGGCGCGTGCCGTCCACGCCGATGATGACGGTGCACGTCGAGCGCAAGTTCCGCTCCGACCGCGACGCGGTCCAGCAGATCGCGCTCCAGATCGAGATCACGACGGTCCCCGATGTCGCGTCGATCGGGACCGTGATCGAGGATCTCAAGGTCGTCATCTCGCCGATCGCCGCCCGCCTCGAGGAGCGCGGCGTGAAGCGGGCCGAGCTCGAGGCGGCGCTCGCCGAGAACCTGGATGCCCGGCTGTTCGAGCTCAAGCCCGGTTCCGGGAGCGGCGAGACCCGCGCCATCGAGATCCTCCTCCACGAGTCCGCGCCCGGCGCGACGAAGTCGAAGAAGGAAGAGTCCGTCGAGGAGATGCCGTTCAAGAAGCTCCTGATCGCCAGCGAGGAGGCGAAGGGGATCCGGATCAAGGGCGTCACCGGCATCCGCCGGGCCCTGATCCGCAAGGAGAAGGACGAGTACGTGGTCTACACCGAGGGCTCGAACCTCGAGGGGGTCATCGAGATCGACGGCGTCGACCCGGTCCGGACCACCACGAACTCGGTCTTCGAGATCTACCGCGTCTACGGGGTCGAGGCCGCCCGCGCCGCGCTGATCCACGAGGCGAACCGGACGCTCGCCGAGCAGGGGCTGGGCGTCGACATCCGCCACCTGATGCTCGTCGCCGATGTGATGACCAACGAGGGCGACATCCGGGCGATCGGGCGGCACGGGATCTCCGGCAAGAAGACCAGCGTCCTCGCCCGGGCCGCGTTCGAGATCACCGCCGCGCACCTCCTGCGCGCCGCGATCACCGGCGAGGTCGACGAGCTGAAGGGGGTCGCCGAGAACATCATCGTGGGCCAGCCGATCACGCTCGGCACCGGCGCCGTGAACCTCGTCTACAAGCCGCTCGCCGGCGCCCCGGTCATCCCGAACTCCGCCGGCGCCGCTCCCGCCGAGGAGAAGCCGGCGGCGGACGACGTCTCGGCCGAAGGAGCGTGAGATGGACCTCGCGCACGCGCTCAAGGTTGCGCTCGAGACCGGCACGGTCCGCATCGGACTCGCCGAGACCCTCGACGCCGCGGCGTCGAAGAAGGCCCGGCTCCTGATCGTCGCCTCGACGTGCCCGGATCCGAAGCTCAAGACGGAGCGCGTCATCGGCAAGATCCCCGTCTACCACTACGACGGGACGGCGGTCGACCTCGGCCAGGCGTGCGGCCGTCCGTTCCCGATCAGCGCGATGGCGATCGTCGACCCGGGCTCGAGCGCGATCCTGACGCTCGAGACGTAGGGCGCGCGGCGGGGCGGTCCCGGAGCGATGCCCGAGATCACGCTCGACACCGAGACGCTCGGCTACATCCAGCTGTTCGAGGAGCGCACCGGCGCGCGGGTCAAGGACTGCCTCGCCGCCGAGGACAAGCTCGTCTTCCTCGTCTACCCCGGCGAGGTCCACAAGGCGGTCGGCCCCGGAGGGGTCCTCGTCGACCGGCTGAAGGGGATGCTGAAGAAGGAGATCCAGGTCGTCGAATGGGCCGACGACCCCGAGACGCTCGTGAAGAACATCTTCTACTGGTACTCGCCGAAGCGGGTCGACTTCGCCCCGAAGGGGAAGGGACGGCACGCGACGGTCACCGTCGATCCGGCGTGGAAGGCCCGGGCGATCGGCAAGGCCGGCAAGAACCTCAAGGTCGCGCGGGCGATCCTGCTCCGCCACACCGACCTCGTCAGCGTCAGCGTCGCGTAGCCGCCCGTCCGACCGCGCCCGCGGGGCGGGGGCCGGGGGCGCAGGATAAAGGGGAGTGCCCGGCTAGCCGTTCGGATGACGCCGCCGCGGATCCGCGCGGTTCTCTTCGACCTCGGCGGGACGCTCGTCGACTACCACGACTACGCCCACTGGACCGATCTCGCCCGCCGGCTGTTCGTGGAGGCCGAGGAGGAGGAGATGGCGCACGCCTTCCACGAGGTCGAGCGCGAGACCGACACGCGCGAGCGCGTGTCGTACACCGAGTTCTGGCGCCGGACCCTATCGAAGGCCGCGGGCCGTCCCGTCGAGGTCGGGGTCGCCGAACGGTTCCTCGCGCTCACCCGAGAGGCGCCGGGCTTCTACCGGCTCTACTCCGACAGCCGGCGCTGCCTCGAGCACCTCCGCGCGGAGGGGCGCCGTCTCGCGATCGTCTCGAACAGCTCGAGCGAGGCGCGGTGCCGGGCGATCCTGCACGAGACCGGCATCCTCCCGTACTTCGATCGGGTCGTCTCCTCGGGCACCGAGGGCGTCGAGAAGCCGGATCCCGAGATCTTCCACCGCGCGCTGCGCCGGATGGGCGTCGAGCCGGCCCAGGCGTTCTACGTCGGGAACCTCGCGTTCACGGACGCCCAGGCCGCGCGCGAGGCCGGGCTCGGGAGCGTGTGGCTGAACCGGGCGGGGCTCGGGATGGCGTACGACCCGCCCGAGATCTCGAGCCTGCTCGAGCTGCCGCTCTGGGTCCGGCACGCGGAACAGGCGGAGACGAGGAAAATCTCGGACCCGCGACGCGCCGCTTAAATACCGAGCGGAACTCCCCAACGGCACCGCGCCCGCTTCCATCGGAAGCCGGGCTCGGCGACGCCGCCACGGCGGGCCGGGGACGCATGAACCGGTCTCTTCCAGGGCGACGTCACAGATGGCCCAGTGGGGCGTGGAGCCCCGAGATCCCCTTCCCCTCACCGGGAAGTGACCTCTCGGGACTGACGGAAGAGAGATGTCAGCGAATACGCGAATAGCTCAACGTAGCAAGAGCAATTCCGCCAGTCAGCAAAGATCGGTTCACGACCTGAAACAATGTATTCCCGCACACAGCGAAACGTGTGCCAACAAATCCGGTTGATCCTGCCGGCGGGCACCGCTATTGGAGTTCGCTTAAGCCATGCGAGTCGAGAGGGGTAAGCCCTCGGCGCACTGCTCAGTAACACGCGGACAATCTGCCCTCGAGACGGGGATAACCCCGGGAAAC
>DATJNY010000028.1:0-12701 GCA_035507575.1 Thermoplasmata archaeon
GAGAGCCGGGCCGCGAGCGTGCTGGCGAGGTCGGTGTGGGAGCGGGTGAGCTCCATCTCGAGCGCGGAACGGTCGACGGTCCACGGGTCGAGCCGGACCGGGGGGCGGGTGTACGCGACCCCGACGCGGACGGTCCGATGAGCCCACCGTCGGGCCTGGGCCGCCGCGACGATCTGGCCGTCCTGCGCGACGATCAGGTTGCCCGCTCCGAACATCTCGAGCGCGACCACGAGCGGGGATGGGTCGTCCCCGCGACCGAGCTCCAGCTCGAGGAATCGCTCGCCCGCAGGCTCCTGCACCCCACGCACGACCGCGCCCACGAGGAGGCGGCGAAGCTCTCGGGCGAGGGGCGTGAGCGCTTCGGCGTGCTCGCCGGGCGACGGAGGCAGGAGCGCGGCGTACCGACCCGGCACGAGGAGCAGTTCACGACGCCCCTCGCCGGACGTCCGCAGCGCGAGCGCCCAACCCCCCCCGGGCAGGTCGAACACCTTGTCGACGCGGGGGCGGGGCAGCGCTCGAAGTTCGCGCGCGAGCGCGAGCGTGTCGAGCGAGGTGAACCGGTCCTTGGGCGTCGGCGGACTCTGCACGGGCTCCCTTCGCGCCGGCGACCGAGCGTCATTCCTTAAGGGTTCGTCGGGGTCCCGATGCGGCCATGGCCGCGTTGCCAACCGATGCCGCGGGGTGGCGGGACCTCGCCCACGCCTTCGCGGATCGGGAGGTCCGACCCCTGGCGGACCGCATCGATCGCGAGGATCAGATCCCCGACGGCGTCTTGCGGCAACTGGCGGGCGAAGGGTTCCTGGGCCTCGGGTTGCCCCGGGAGTGGGGCGGCACGGGCGGCGACACCGCCAGCACGGTCGCCGTGCTCGAGGAACTGGCCCGCGCGAGCGCGGCGGTGGCGGTGACCCTCGCGGTGCACCTTTCGGTCTGCGCCCGGCCGATCCTCGACTGGGGCTCGGCCGCACAGCACGAGCGCTACCTGCGCCCGCTGGCTCGAGGGGAGCGCGTGGGCGCGTTCGCGCTCACCGAACCGGGCGCGGGGTCGGACTCCGCGGCGATCACGACCCGCTACCACCGGGACGGGGAGGAGTTCGTCCTGCGCGGGACGAAGATGTTCACCTCGAACGCCGTGTCCGCGGGAACGATCCTCGTGTTCGCCACGCGGGACCCTAGCGAAGGCCGCCGCGGCATCTCCGCGTTCGTCGTGCCCCCCGGGACCGCCGGGTTCTCGGTGGCGCAGCGGCTCGACAAGCTCGGGCTCCGAGGGAGCGAGACGACAGAGCTCGTCCTGGACAACGTGCGGCTCCCGCCGGACGCCCTCCTGGGTCCGGAGGGCTCGGGTCTGAAGGTCGCGCTCTCGGCCCTGGCGGGCGGGCGGGTCGGGATCGCGAGCTGTGCTCTCGGCGTGGCGGAGGCCGCGTTCGCCGAGCTGCGTCAGTCGGTCCGACAGCACGACGCGGATTGGACGCGCACGGCTCTCGCCCGCGGGTACTCCGAGCTCGCCGCGGCCCGGGCGCTCGTCCGGGAGGCGGCGGCGCTCAAGGATGCGGGGCAGCCGTTCGCGCGAGCGGCTTCGGTGGCGAAGCTCGTCGCTTCGCGCGCCGCGGTCTCGATCGCCTCGAGCGGCGTCGACGTGGCGGGACCCGAGGGCGCGCGGGCGGGCCACGCGGCCGGCCGTCTCTGGCGGGACGCGCGGGTGTTCCCGATCGTCGAGGGAACCACCGAGATCCAGGAGCTCATCCTCGCCCGGAGCCTCCTCGCGCCCGACGGCGCGCCAAACGATTACTAGCCCGCCGCGCTCGAGTCGCCCGTGCCTCACGCTCCGCGGACCGGTCACGCCCCCGCCGGCGGGCCGGCCGACTCCGACGCGCTCGTGGACCTGGATGCGACGCCCCTCGACGCCGAGCTGAAGGCGGTGCTGCGGGCCGACGGAATCACTCGGCTCTTTCCGCCCCAGGCCGCCGCGCTCGGCCCGATCCTCGCGGGCGAGTCGACGGTGCTGGCGTGCCCGACGGCGAGCGGAAAGTCGCTCGTGGCGTACTTGGCCCTCCTCCGGGCCGCGCGCGCGCATCGCACCGGTCTCTACCTCGTCCCCCTGCGCGCGCTCGCCCAGGAGAAGGCGGAGGAGCTCGCGCGGTTCGAACCGCTCGGGCTGAAGGTCGGGCTCTCCATCGGGGACTTCGACCTCCCCGCGGAGAAGCTCGAGCAGCTCGACGTGCTGGTGGCGACGAGCGAGAAGGCGGACGGCCTGCTCCGGCGGGGCAGCCCCTGGCTCGATCGCCTCGGGGTGGTCGTCGCCGACGAGGTCCACCTCCTGCGGGATCCCGACCGGGGTCCGACCCTCGAGGTGAGTCTCACCCGGCTCCGGCGCGCCTACGCCGGCCTCCAGATCGTCGCCCTGTCGGCGACCGTCGGCAATTCCGAGGAACTCGCGGCGTGGCTCGACGCGCGGCACGTCGCGAGCGAATTCCGCCCGGTGCCCCTGAAGCGCGGCGTGTACTTCGACGGGCGGATCACGTTCACCGATCTCTCGACCCGAGAGATCGAGCCCCCGGGCGAGGCGATCCCTCGGCTGGTGCGGAGCGTGATCCAGGACGGCGGACAGGCGCTCGTCTTCGTGAACACGCGGAAGTCCAGCGAACAGGTGGCGGAGTCGCTCGTCCCGACGGTCCGCTCGCTCCTGACCCCCGAGGAGCGGCAGCGCGCGAAGGCCGCGGTCGAGGAGCTGGGGACCGCCTCCGACGAGGAGACCGAGGGGCTCCGACGGCTCGGCGCGCTCCTCCCGTACGGCGTCGCGTTCCACAACGCCTCGTTGACGAACCCCGAGCGGCGGGTCGTGGAACGCGCGTTCCGCGACCGGACGCTCAAGGCGCTCGTCGCCACGCCGACGCTGGCGGCGGGGATCAACCTCCCCGCGCGTCGGGTGATCGTGCGCGACACGACGCGCTACGACGACCGGCTCGGCATGCAGGCGCCGATCCCGGCGACGGAGATCCACCAGATGCTCGGGCGGGCGGGCCGACCGCGCTTCGATCGAGAAGGGGAAGCGCTGATCGTCGCCCGCACCCCCGACGACGAGGACCGGTTGCTCGACACATACCTCTCGGCCGAACCCGAGACCGTCGTAAGCCGCCTCGCCGCGGAGCCCGCCCTTCGGATGCACGTCCTCGCGCTCGTCGCGAGCCGCGCGGTGGCGACCGAAAGCGATCTCGAGTCGTTCTTCGCGGCGACGTTCTACGGCCACACGCTCCCGCTCGCGGAGCTGCGCAGCACCGTGGCCACCGTGCGGGAGTTCCTCGAAGCGAACGACTTTCTCGCGCCCGGCCCGTCGCTACGCGCGACCCCGTTCGGGGCGATGACGAGTGAGCTGTATCTCGACCCGCTGAGCGCGGTGGTCCTCCGCCAGGTGTTGGAGAAGGCGCCGCTCGGGGTCGGCGCGTTCGCGCTCCTCGCGGCGGTCGCCGCGACGCCGGACCTTCCGCCGCTCTTCCTGCGGCGCGGTGAAGAAGGGGACCTACTCGCCCGCTTCACGGACGAGGCGGAAGAACTCCTCGTGAAGCCGGAGGAGCCGCCCTTGGAGCTCGACCTCGACGGATTCCTCTCGACGCTGAAGACCGCCTCGGTGCTCGAAGCGTGGATCCAGGAGGTCCCGATCCTCGAGATCACCCGGCGCTTCGGGATCGGCGCCGGCGACCTTCGCACCAAGGTGGAGGACGCGGAGTGGCTCCTCTTCGGCTTGGGACGCCTCGCCACGCGGTTCCAGCGTCGGCTCGGACGCACGATCGACGATCTCTCGACCCGCGTTCGGTACGGCGCCGGCGAAGAGCTGCTCGACCTCGTCCGGCTCCGCGGGATCGGCCGGGTCCGGGCGCGCCTGCTCTACAAGGCCGGATACCCGGACCGGGAGTCGTTGCGGCAGGCTCCGGTCGATCGGATCGAGCAGGCGCTCCGCTCGCGCGGCCTCGCCGAGATGGTCGTCAGCCAGCTCCGCCGTCCGGGGCGGGAGCCGCGAACGCCGACCGCGTCCCGGCCGGCTCCGGCGCCCCTTCCCCCGTCGCCGGCGAAAGCCACGCCCCGGACCCTGGACGAGTTTCCGGAATCACCGGAGTGATCGACCACTCCTCGACCGGCGCGACCACGCGGAGCACGGATCGGGTCCCGCCCTCTCCTCCCGGCCGCACGTCCCGCCGGACGTAGCCGGCCTGCTCGAGACGGACGATCCGTCGCCACAAGGTCGTGGGAGGCAGGGGGGACGCCCCTTCCGCTCGAGCGAGACGCGCTTCCGATCGACGGATCTCGCCGAGGCGCGCGGACGTGCCGTGCGACGCCTCTTCGATCGCCCGCACCACTCGGGCCTCGATGGGGAGTGGAGCCGGGCGGCGTCCGGGCGGCCCCGGAGGCATCCGCGCCCGCTGACCCGGCGCGATGAGCCCCCGTCGCAACAGTTCCACGGCCCGGAGCGCCCCGCCACCTTCGGCGATCGTGCGCTCGACGATCGGCTCGATGAGGTCGACCGGCGGTCGGCGCCCGAGCGCGCGCTCGGCCCGATCCACGAGCAGTCGTCGGATCGAGGCCGGCGCGTAGGGAGCGATCCGGACGTACGGGGCGATCCGACCGCGATCGCCCAGGTCCTGGTCCACCTGTCGGACCGCGTCCGCCGTCCCGGCGACGATCGTCCAGAACGGAGGGAGGCCCGTCTCCCCTTCGGGGAGGAATCGATCGGGAGCGCCGATCGCCCGCAGCGTGGGCGCGATGTCGGCGCCGCCCGGCCGAACGTCGTCGAGCACGAGAACGATCGGCCGGCCGGCGCGGCGCACGCGTCGCAGGAATCCCGCGAGCACCTCGACGAGCGGGAACCCCCGCCCGTCGAAACCGTCGTCCAGCGCGCGCAGGAGCTCGCTCGCGACGCCGTGCGCTCCGCGACACTGGGTCACGCGCAGATGGATCACGCGGGGGATCGCGCCGGGACGCTCGGCACGCAGCCGGTCCGCGACCTCGCGAGCGGCCCGGCGGGCGACGGCGGACGTACCGCTCCCCCGCGTCCCGACAACCGCGACGATCCACGGGGGGGCCGCGCGCGGGCTCGGAGGATCCAGGCGACGGACCACGTCGAGCACCTCGGCCTCGCGACCGAGTACCACCGGCGGCAACCAATCTTCGGCGAGCACTTCGGGATGGGGCGTGGGAAGCATGGAATATGGTAATACTATCTGTTATAAGAATTCTAATAACCGCATCGTTCACGCCGGGAAAGCGCTAAGGCGGACCGCCCTTCGGCCTCCGCATGCCCCCGGAGCCGGAGGACGGCCATCCGCTTCGGACCCTCATCCGGAACCTGGTCCTCGTCGTCATCCTCGCCGTCGGCCTGTTCGTCTTCTTCGTCGTGTTCAACAAGCGGTTCCTCAGCCCGCTCAACGATACCGAGGTCCTCCTGCTCGAGGCCGGGGCGGTCCTCCTCGTCGCGTGGGCGACCGCCCGCGCCTTCACCAGCGCGGCCAACGAAGTCCTCCGCCGACGCAGCCAGATCCAGCACGGGGCGACGATCCGGATCTTCCTCAATCTGATCATCGGGGTCGTCGCCATCCTGGCCCTCTTCCATCTCGCCGGAGTCGACACCGAGTCGATCTTCCTCGGGAGCGCCTTCGCGGGCATCGTCCTCGGGCTCGCCGCGCAAACGGTGCTCGCGAACGTCTTCGCGGGGCTGCTCATCGTGATGGCGAGCCCGTTCCGCCCCGGGGATCGCGTCAGCTTCATCTCATCGAGCTACGGCGCCTTCCCTCCCAGCTACCCGCACGAGATGGTCTACCCGCACTACGCCGGGGTGGTGGTCGACGTCGAGCTCCTCTACACGATCCTGCGCCTCGACTCGGGCGGGACGGCGAAGCTCCCGAACTCCGTCGTGCTCGGCGCGCTCGTCCTGCAGCCGAACCCGGGGGTCCCGCGGGCGCACCGGGTCCGGATGACGTTCCCTCTCGCGACGCCGGTGAAGAGCGTCGAGGCGGCGCTCCCCGATGTCGCGGCGGCGTTCCCGACGGACTCGGCGCGCGCCCCGCCCCAGTTCGAGGTCGCGGACATCTCGGCCGCGACGTGGGATGCGGTGATCGTCCTCTGGTCCCCGATCCTCGACGAGGGGCTGGTGCGCGACCGGGTGATGCGGGCGGTCCTGGGTCGGGTCGGCCCGACCCCCCCGGTCCCCGCCCGGTGATCGGCCGTCGGCCGCGACCTTAAATCCGCCCGTCGCTCGGCCCCGGCCGAGAGGGGCGCATGGGCTATCGCGTCACGCTGATCCCGGGCGACGGCATCGGGCCGGAGGTCACGGCGGCCGCCCGCAAGGTCGCCGAGGCGACCGGGGTCTCGATCGACTGGGAGGTCGTCGACGCCGGCGAGAAGGCGATCAAGCTGACGGGGAATCCCCTCCCCGACGCCGTCTTCGACTCCATCCGGCGCAACCGGATCGCCCTCAAGGGGCCGATCACGACGCCGATCGGCGGAGGATTCCGTTCGGTGAACGTCGCACTCCGCCAGCAGCTCGACCTCTATGCCTCGGTGCGCCCGGCCCGGGCCATCGCCGGCGAGGGGACGCGGTACCCCGGGACCGACTTGATCGTCGTCCGCGAGGCGACCGAGGGGCTGTACTCGGGGGTCGAGCACTGGGTCGACCGGGACCACACGGCGGCGGAGACGGTGAACGTCATCACGCGCAAGGCGTCGGACCGGATCATCAAGTTCGCCTTCGAGCTCGCCCGCCGCGAGAAGCGCAAGCACGTGACCTGCGTGCACAAGGCGAACATCATGAAGACCACCGGGGCGCTCTTCCAGACGGCGTTCCGGGAGATGGCGCCGAAGTATCCCGAGATCCTCGCCGACGAGCGCCTCATCGACAACATGTGCATGCAGCTCGCGAAGAAGCCGTCGGACTACGACGTCATCGTGACGACGAATCTCTTCGGGGACATCCTGAGCGATCTCGCCGCGGGGCTCGCGGGCGGCCTCGGCATCGCCCCGGGGGCGCTCTACGGCGAGGGCCTCGCGGTCTTCGAGCCCGTGCACGGCTCCGCCCCCAAGTACGCCGGCTCGGACAAGGCGGATCCGACCGCCGAGATCCTCTGCGTCGAGCTGCTGATGCGGCACCTCGGGGAGAAGGAGGCGGCGGACCGGATCTACCGGGCCGTCTGGGAGACGATCGCGGAGAAGAAGTTCGTCACCTACGATCTCGCACTCCCGGGCTACACGTCGCGGCCCGTGCCCCCGTCGAGCTGTTCCGCGATGGCCGGGGAGATCGCGCGGAAGGTTCCTCTCGTCGACATCTCGAAGCCCCTCCCGCAGGCCCCGCCGCACGGCATGCCCGGGGACGCGGCCCTCGAAGCGTAACTCCGGCCCGTCACGTGCCGGCGTATCTTTAAGGTCGGGCGGACGCCCTTCTACCGGGAGGGCGAACCGTTGGCCGCGCCGCGCGCCGTCCGCATCCCCCGCGCCGGCCCGCGGGCCACGTCGCCGGCCGCGGCCTCCTCGACACCCGAGGCTCCTCCGACGCCGGCCCGCGCGCCGACCGGGGAGATCCGGCGGAACCAGGCGGCGAACGAACGCGCCCGTCGCCTCCTCCTGCTGTATCTCGGCACCCTGGTCGTCCTCTACGTGGCGTTCCTGGTCGCCGACCGCGCCGCGCCGGGCGGGACGAGCTCCGCCGCGAACACCGGCATGCTGTTCTTCTCCGTGATCGCGGTGGTGCTCGCGGCGGGCGGGATCTGGATCGCGCTCGGCCCCGTGCCCCGGTACTTCACCCTCCGGCCGGACGCGCTCGTGGTCGTCGAAGCCTGGGGCCGGCGGCGCCGATTCCCCCCGCTCGACGAGGTCCGCGCGTACTCCGTGCGTCGTTTCCCGCGCAGCTTCCTCAACAGCCGCGCGGTGGAGACCGTCGAGGTCACCGACGTCGACGGGCACCGCCGGACGTATCAGGTCGAAGAGGGCGTGCTGCCGATCGTCAACCCCGAGACGCGCCCCGGGGCCCGCCTACTCCAGTAGGTCCTCGAGCTCGCTCGCGACGAGCGTGAGCAACTGGTCGAGGGCCCGGTTCTTCAGCTCGGTGATCTGCCCGCTGTCGGTCTCCATCCTTGCGAGGAACTCGTCCCCGTCGCGGACGAACGAGAGGGAGAGGACATGGACGCGCCCGTCCGCGCGCCGGACCGTCGGCACGGGGGTCGACGGGGCCGCGGCGGCCTTGCCCGTCGACTTCGCGGCACCTTTCGGGGGGACGGGCTTCTTCGGGGCCGCGGAGGGGGCCTTCTTGGGCGCCGGCTTCTTCGACGGCGCCGGCCGTCGAGCGGCGGGTTTCCCCTTCGATTTCTGACGGCGCGCCGAGGGCATTCGAGGCAGCCTCGAAGCGGGCGCACCAAGCCTCCCTATTTATGGGTTCGGTGACCGAAACCTCGCCGTCCGGCCGCCGGCCCGTTCCGGCCGAACAACTATAGGCCGAGCCCGGGTTCGAGAGACCCCGATGAGCTCCGGCGCGCCGGCGGGAGACGAGCCGTCGCCCCCTCGGCTCGTCCGCCTTGCCGCGCTCCGACCCGAGACGCTCCTCTTCCTCCTGGGGCTCGCCCTCGTCCTGGTCTTCCTCGCGCTCGAGCCGTACCTCTCGTACGCCGTGTTCGGGTCGGACACCGGCGAGTACTACCGACTGACCTCCGACCTCCTCGCTACGGGCCACCTCCCGCTCGGATCCGCCTACGGCGGCTGGGGTACCGCCTACCCGGATTTCCCGGGGATCTTCCTCCTCGCGGGGGCGGGGAGCGGCGCGCTCGGACTCTCCGCGTTCACCGCGCTGACCGTGATCGTCCCCGTGGTCGCCATGCTCTCGGTGTTTCCGCTGTTCCTCCTCTTCCGCCGCCTCTACCCCCACGACACCATCGCCCTGCTCGGCGCCGCGATCGCGTCGGTGGCGATGCCCCGACTGTTCTCGATCGCCCACCCCGCCCCGCTGGCGCTCGGGGACTTCCTCGGCGTGGCCGCCCTCTGGATGTTCCTCGAGACCCGGAAGGATACGCGCTGGTACCTGCCGCTCGCGCTCACCGGCGGGGCCCTGATCGTGACCCACCACCTCTCCTCGTACTTCTTCGCGGTCGGCGCCGTCGGCGGACTGCTCCTGCTCGAATTGTGGCGTCCCGGTCTCTGGAGCCGACGGTTCCCCACGCGCGAGCTCGTCTTCCTCGGGGGATTCCTCACCGCGACCTTCGTCTACTGGTTCTTCGGCACGACCTCGTTCGTCGCGAGCGTGATCCTGCCCGCCCTCCCCCATGCGATCGGCGCGACGCCCGCGCTCGCGTTCGGACTCGTCGAGGCGATCGGCCTCGCCGCGGTGGTCGCCGCCGGCGCGCTGATTGCGCTCCGACGCGGTCGGTTCCACCCGCGACGCGTCTGGGTCCGCCTGCCCACCGACCGGAGCGTGGTCCGGGACCTCCTGCTGATCCTCGCCGGGGTCTTCGGAGGCGTCGGGCTCCTGCTCGTCGTCGCGCTCCCGGGGACCACGCAGACGACGAGCGCCGCCGCGATCCTCTGGTTCACTCCGGTGCTCGTGCTCGCCCTGTTCGCGAGCGGCAGCCGGCGGACGACGACGACCGCCCGGCTCGGGCCGTTCGCCATCACCTGGCTCTTCGCGCTGGGCCTGATGGCGATCCTCGCGCTCGCCGCCGGGGGATTGCCCAACACCGCCTTCGGCGGATACGCCGCGGCGATCCCGCCGTCCCGGTTCGCCGAGTACCTGTTCCTGCCGCTCGGCCTCCTCCTCGGAGTCGGCCTGGCGCGCCTCGTCACCCGGACCGGGGACCGGTACGGACGGCGCGCGTTCGTCGCCGCGTCGCTCGGCGTTGTGCTGCTCCTCGCGGCGAACGCCGCGATCGTCTACCCTCCCCAGTCCGACCTCGGGGGGTTCGAGGAGGGTCTCACCCACGGCGACGCGGGTCTCTGGTTATGGATCGGCCTCGCCGAACCGCGTTCCGCGGCGGTGGCCAGCGACCACCGGTTGAGCTCGATGATCTTCGGGTTCGACGGGAATCCCGCGACCTGGAGCTCGACCCCGGAGCTGTTCACCGGCAGCAATTGGTCGGTCGCCGCGGCAGAGCTCCGCGCGTCGGACGCGCCGCTCTCGCCCGCGCGGCCGATCGATCTCGTCGCGATCGACTCGGTGATGTATGGCGGCGTCGCCCTCGACCCGGCCGGAGAGGCCGTGCCGCTCAGCGCCGAGGCGATCGGCTGGTTCGGGGGCCTTCCGTTCGTCCTGCTCTACGAGAACGGGCTCGACGTCGTGTACCTCGTCGACGCGAGCTATCTCGGCGTGCGGTAGGGTCCGCGCGAGCCGTCCTTCCTCCAGAACTCGATCGGTGTCGGGCTCGCCTCCGCGAGAGCGTCGATCGCGCGGCGGGCCCACGCGAGCTTCGCGCGCTTCCGCTCGGCCGCGCCGGGCTCGCCCGCGTCGGTCCGTTCGAAGTCGAAGCCCCAGAGGAGGATCCGGCGCGCCCCGACGTGCTCGGCGAGGAACACGGCGCGATCGCCGTCGGTGAACCCGCCGACGTCGAAGAGGCCCTCCCCGGGGGGACCGGCCCACGAACCGACGAGCTCGCCGGGGAATTGCGGGACCCACTCCTCGATCGCCGCGCGGTTATCGCCGTGCGCGTGGACCGCGACGAGCGCGCCCCGACGGTTCGCGCCGATCTCGGCCGGGACCGGCCCATCGAGGTCGGTCGCGATCACGCTTGGGACGATCCCCGCGTCGAGGCAGGCGACGGTCGCTCCGTCCGCCGCGACGACGACCGGCTGCGCGTCGAAGGACGGCAGGCGCCACAGCGGAGGCGGGCCGGCGTCCGGCGCGAGCCCGACGACCACCACCTCCCGTCCCGCCAGGCGACGGGCGACCCGCTCGAGGGGCCGAAGTCGAGCCGGCTCCGGGAGCCGGGCGCGCAAGCGCTCCGCGGAGCGCTCCTCGTCCGCGAACGGGTAGCCGAATTCGGCCGCGATCCGGGCGTAGAGCGGGGCCCAGAGCGCGTACTCCATCTCCGCCGGAGAATTGAACCCACGCTTTATAATGGGGCCGCTGTTCTTCGGCCGATAGGGTTACCGCCGTGATGCGACCGTTGGCTCAGGAGATCTTGTCCCACCTGCCGGGCGATTCGAAGCGCGCGCCGGAGGCCCCACCGCCACCGCAGAACGACGACGCCGAGCTCGAGGCCGTCCTCGCGTCGTTGAAGACCAACATCAAGGTCGTCGGCTGCGGCGGGGGCGGCTGCAACACCATCAACCGGCTCGCGGAAGAGGGGCTGAGCGGCGCGGATATGGTCGCGTGCAACACGGACGCGCAGCATCTCCTCGCGATCCACGCCCCGAAGAAGATCCTCCTCGGCCGGCGGCTGACCCGCGGGCTCGGGGCCGGCGCGCTCCCCCAGGTCGGGGAGCAGGCCGCGAAGGAGGCCGAGGACGAGATCAAGAAGGCGCTCGCGAACTCGGACATGGTCTTCATCACGCTCGGGCTCGGCGGCGGGACCGGCACCGGCTCCGCCCCCGTGGTCGCGCAGTGCGCCAAGGACGCCAACGGAGGGAACCCCCTCACCATCGCCGTCTGCACGCTGCCGTTCGCCTCCGAAGGGCTCGTCCGCGCCGAGAACGCGATGTGGGGGCTCGAACGGTTGCGCTCGTCGATCGACACCGTGATCACGATCCCGAACGACCGACTCCTCGAGCTCGTCCCCCGGCTCCCGATCCAGACCGCGTTCAAGGTCGCGGACTCGGTGCTCGCCCGCGCGATCCGCGGCATCACGGAGATCATCACGCGGCCGGGCCTCGTCAACCTCGACTTCAACGACCTGCGGACCATCATGAAGGGCGGCGGGGTCGCACTGATCGGGATCGGGGAATCGGAGAGCGAGAATCGCGCCGAGGACGCCGTCCTCGAGGCGATCAATTCCCCGCTCCTGCGCGTCGACATCGCGGGCGCCACCGGCGCGCTGATCAACGTCACCGGCGGGCCGGACATGACCGTCAGCGAGGCCCAGAAGGCCGCCGAGGTCGTCCAGAAGGCGATCAGCCCGACGGCCCGGATCATCTGGGGCGCCGCCGTCGACCCGACGATGCAGAGCACGATCCGCGTCATGCTCGTGGTGACCGGAGTTAAATCCCCCCAGATTTTCGGGGGGAGCACGGCGGGTTCCGGTCCCGGCAGGAAGTCGGGTCCGGATATCGACGTCGTACACTAGGGATACCCCATGGCCTTCCTCGACCGCGCGCGCCGGGTACAGGACAGTTTCGACGGCCGGCTCCGGACCGTCGGGCACGGCAAGTACGGCCGGATCCTGCGGATGGCGCGGCGCCCGACGCAGGAAGAGTACGTCAAGGTCCTCGAGGTCACCGCGCTCGGCGCGGTCCTCATCGGCCTGACGGGATTCGCCATCTACATCTTCTTCACCCAGGCCGGGCCGTGGATCTGGGGCAACTATCTCTCGGGGCTGTAGGAGTCCCGAACCCGGAGGCGAGCGGTCAACGATGACACCGGACGAGGAGGAGGGGATCGGTCTGCTCTCGGGCGCGCCGCCCGTCGCCCCGGAGAAGAAGGTCGCGGCGCCGGCCGCGAGCGCTCCCGTGGCGCCGAGCGCTCCCGCGCCCCCGGCGCCGCCGAAGCCCCAGGTCTCGACGTTCCTCGCGCTCAAGGCGGTCGAAGA
>DATJNY010000029.1:0-112659 GCA_035507575.1 Thermoplasmata archaeon
CTCGGGCGCGCCGCCCGTCGCCCCGGAGAAGAAGGTCGCGGCGCCGGCCGCGAGCGCTCCCGTGGCGCCGAGCGCTCCCGCGCCCCCGGCGCCGCCGAAGCCCCAGGTCTCGACGTTCCTCGCGCTCAAGGCGGTCGAAGAGGCTCCGCGGGAGGTCACAGCGGGCACCGTCACCACGCTCTCCGCGGTGCTGACGAGCAAGGCGACGGAATCGATGAGCGTCCCGCTCGGCGTCGAGGTCACCTACACGTCCACCTATCCCGGCGAGGGCGCGGAGTGGCCGGTCTCCTGGACGCCTCCCGGAAAGCGGACCTCGGTCGAGCTGTTCGCCCGCAAGATCACCGCCCCGATCACGGTCCTCCCCGGTGCCGGGGTGCCGCTCTCCTTCGAGATCACGGCGCCGGTCGGGGTCCGCTACGGGGATCGCGTCGAGGTCCGGCTCTCCGTGACCGATCCCGAAGGCGGCGGTCCGGCGCTGCGGCTGACCCTCTCGTGCGTCGCCCGGCAGGCCGTGCTCGCGATCAAGACATCCCGGGGCTACGAACGGGAGGTCGCCGACACGCTGCACGCCCGCGCCGACGAGAAGGCGGACGTCGTCTTCGCGCTCCTCGTCCCGTCGTCGCTCCGGGGGTACGTCTTCGCCGAAGGGATGAGCTTCGAGGGGGTCCGTGAGATGCTGAAGGGGATCCGCAAAGCGCGGGGCCTCGTGGACGGCGAGACGACCCTCAAAGAGGTCGAGCCGCTGCTCGTCCCGAAGATCACGGTCGAAGGGTTCGTGGAGGGCGCCATCGTCGAGCTTATCTCGGGACCGTTCAAGGGCGAGAAGGCCCGCGTCAAGAAGATCGACCAGGCGAAGGAGGAGATCACCGTGGAGCTGATCGAGGCGGTCGTGCCGATCCCGGTCACCGTCCGCGGCGACCACGTCCGGATGCTGGAGAAGGGAGGTGGGAAGTCTGGCGGATGAAGTGAGCGTCCTCGTCGAGGGCGGCAAGGCGTCCGCGGGTCCGCCGCTCGGTCCGGCGCTCGGCCCGCTCGGCGTCAACGTCGGCCAGGTCGTCGCCCAGATCAACCAGGAGACGAAGCAGTTCGCCGGGATGCGGGTCCCGGTCGTCGTCAAGGTCAACCCGTCGACCCGCGCGTTCACCCTCGTCGTCGGCCGGCCGCCCGTCGCCGCGCTCCTGCTCAAGGAGGCGGGGAAGGAGAAGGGGTCGGGCAAGCCGAAGACCGAGACGGTGGGCGACGTCTCGCTCGACGCCGTGCAGCGGATCGCCGAGGCGAAGGGCGACGACATGCACGGCCGGACGATCGAGGAACGGATCAACCAGGTGATCGGCACCTGCGTCTCCCTCGGCCTGACCGTCGGCGGCGAGGACCCCCGTTCCGTCCTGAAGGCGCGCGTCGCGGCCCGGGGCCCCCGATGATCGGGCCCGGCGGACCGCCCCCCGACCTCGCCAACGCCGAGATCGTCGACTATGAATCGATCGGCGGCGACGGCAAGGTGCGCCTGAAGCTCAAGGACGGATCGATCGTCGAGATCCGGCTCGAGATCATGAACATCCTGCGCGCCGGCAACGATCCCAACACCGGCCTGCCCGCGTATGTCGTGCAGTCGGCGCCGCTCGTGCGGCTCGTGGAGTGCCCGAAGGAACTCCGGAAGCCGCCGCTCCGCGCCTCGAAGGACGCGAAGGCGTCGACGGGCTTCGGGTAAGCGACCGGCCGTCCTCCTCAAACGGGAGCGACGCTAGGCGCCGCCGATGCCGACGCGCGCCCGGAGCCCCGAGGAGTTCGCCCGCCGCTGGATGCGCCGATGGAAGGTGCCGGGCGCCTCCGTCGCGGTCGTCGAGCGCGGCCGGCCGACCGTCACCCGGGCGTACGGCTACCGGAACCGGGAGCGCCGGCTCCCCGCCACGGCGCGAACCGCCTACGGTCTCGCGTCGGTGACGAAGTCGTTCACCGCTCTCGCCATCCTGATGCTCCAGGAGGCCGGAAAGCTCTCGGTGCAGGACCCCGTCGTCCGGTACCTCCCCGGCTTCCGGACCCCCGACCCGCGCTGGACGCGGCGGATCCGGATCCACCACTTCCTGACCCATTCGTCGGGCCTGCCGCCCCTCCCGTCGATCTACTACACCTCGATGCGGAGCACGCAGCAGGCCCCCCCGTACGATCCGAAGGACGCGCGACGCGTCGGCATCGACCCGGACCACGCCCCGATCGACTCCTACGAGCAGATGCTCGACTTCCTCGCCACGGCCCGGTACCGACCGCTCGGACCGCCGGGCCGGGTCTTCAGCTACTCCAACGAAGGGTTCGGCCTGCTCGGGGCGGTGATCGAGGCGGTCACGGATCGGACCCACGAGAGCTACCTCGACGAGGCGATCCTGCGGCCGGCGGGGATGCGGTCGACGACGTACGACACCGGCGTGCTGTTCCGGTACCCGGAGCGGACGACGCTCTACTCGCCGAGGTGGACGGGGACCCGGCACGGGTTCGTGCCGTCCGAGACGTGGTGGGAGGACAACTGCCTGCGGGCGTGCGGCGGGCTCCGCTCCACGGTCGACGACCTCGCGCGGTATCTCCAGCTCTACGTGGACGACGGACGGGTCGACGGCGAGCGGATCGTCTCCGCCGCGTCGATGCGGGCCCTCACGACCCCGCACGTCCCGCTCGGCTCCGGGGTCAGCTACGGCTACGGGGTGATGGTGGCGCCCGACCACCCGGCGGGGCCGCTCGTCACGCACACCGGGGGGCTCCCCGGGGTCTCCTCGTGCTTCGTCGCCGCCCCGAAGCGGGGGGTCGCGGCCGTGGTGCTCTCGAACGCGGAAGGGGTCTCGGCGGCCCTCGTCGCCCAGGCGGAGCTCAACGCCCGGCTCGGACTCCCGCTCGACGCGGAGTTCTCGACACCGCCCCCTCCCGCCCCCGCGGGTCGGCCGCTCGCCGACTACGCCGGGTGGTACGCATCGGGAGAGGGCATCTGGCTGGAGGTCCGGACGCGCCCGGACGGCCTCCGCTTCGATTTCCGGGGCATCGAGGTGACCGCCCGCAACCTCACGCTGCGACCCGCCGGGGACGACGCGTTCCTGCTTCGGTACGGCGGGCAACGGGGCGCGATCCGGTTCCGCCGGGACGACCGGGGGCGGGTGACGGGGGTCTTCCTCGGAAGCCGCGTCCTGCGGCGCCGCTCCCGCGCCGAGTTGCGGGGCGCGCGACGGGGAACGACCGTGTGGTGACCTAGCACGCCTCCAGGGCAACGCCTAAAAACCCCCAGAAAGTCGGACGATCGTGGTCGATGTGCAGGAGACCCCGGCGGTCCCGCCGACGGACTACGGCGGCGACGAGCGGGCGGGGTACTTCCTCTCGGGCGCGACCCTGATCCTCCTCGGCTGGGGGCTGGGGGTCCTCCTCAACGTCGGGCTCCACATGATGGCGCCGGTCGGCGGGCTCACCGTCGCCGGGATCTGGTTCGGGCACACGATCGGCACGTACGCCTGGGCGGCCGTCGGCTTCGGGTTCGTGACGGGGGCCGTCGGGGTCGGGATGCTGTTCGTGGGGCAGGCGACCCCGAAGGGTCGGCTCGTCCTCCCCGGGACCGACTACTAGTTCACTGGACCCGCCCGACGGGGGTCGGTCGGGGACGCGTCGCGAGGCGGCGGGACGGCGGCGACCGGGCGGAGACGGGGCTTTTGGCGTTCTTCAGCGAGGCGGCGCAGTCCGCGCAGACCCGCTCGTCGGCGTCGAGGTCGTTCCGGCAGAACGTCCGCCCGCAGACCGTACATCCCAGCGACGCGGGAAGGCCGCATCGCGCGCACTGCCCTACGAGCACCGGTCGGTTCCCTCCCGGAAAGGAACGTCAACCGGGGAATAGGCCACTCGCCTTAAGGCCTTCGACGAAGCCCGCGGCGTACGACGTGCGCGTGACGTACCGGGCCGCCCGACGCGCGGCGGCGCTCCCCGACGCGAAGCTCACCCCGAACCCCGAGGCGCGCAGCATCTCCGCGTCGTTGTCGCCGTCCCCGAGCACGACGCAGTCGGCGGGCGTCCAGCCGAGCGGCCCGAGCGCGCGCTCGAGCGCGGGGAGCTTCCCCGTGCCCCGTTCCATCAGATGGACCGCGTACCCCGTCGCGATCGGCTCGACGGGGATCCGGCGCGCGACGAGGACGGACCGGAGGCGCGCGAGGGAGACCGTCGGTTCGAGCGCGACCTCGGTCTCGCGCCACCGGTCGGTGAAGAGGCGGCGTACCGGCAGCCCCGCCCGACGCAGCGCGCGGTAGGCCCGCATCGCGATGGCGCGGTCCGCGAGCGGCTCGACGCGCTCCTCCCGGCCCCGGCGGCGGTAGACGAGGCCGCCGTTCTCGGCGACGATCGGTCCCGAGAGCCCGAGCGAGCGATGCAGCGCGAGGGCGATCGGCAGCACGTTCCCGGTCGCGAGGACGACGGGTATCCCGCGGGCCTCGAGGGCGCGCACGGCGTCGATCGCCCGCGGATCGAGCCGCCGATCCGGTCCGGTCAACGTGCCATCGACGTCGGTCACGACGGCTCGGTAGCGACCCGGCGGCTCCCGGCGCTCCGAGGTTCGGGGGTTCACGGCTGCGATTCCGTCCCGGAGCGGGCGATCGCGCGACGCACGGCCGCCGCGACCTCCTGTCCGTCCCGTCGGCCCCGCACGTCCCGCATCACGTCGCCCATGATCGCGGAGAACGCGGCATCCCCCCGCTCCCGCACCATCGCGAGGTTCGCCTGGATCACCCGGTCGACCAGGTGGTCCAGATCCTCCGCCGAGAATCCGGAGAGGCCGGCCCGGGCTACGGCGGCCGCCACGTCCGGCGCGCCGTTCGCGAGCTCGGCGAGCACATTGGGGAACCCTTCCTTCGCGAACGCGCCCGCCTCGTACGCGCGCAGGATCTGGTCGAGGGT
Organism: Thermoplasmata archaeon; assembly: GCA_035507575.1. Taxonomy (GTDB): domain Archaea; phylum Thermoplasmatota; class Thermoplasmata; order Lutacidiplasmatales; family UBA184; genus Lutacidiplasma. The sequence goes on from DATJNY010000029.1 coordinate 4,912, forward strand.
CGCGCGCGAGAATTCCAGCTCGGGCGCCTCCGGGGCCCGCGGCACGGACGGGACGTCCTGCACGAGGAGGTGGGCGACCACGGGTGCGGCGTGCCCGGCCTTCACGAGCTCCTCGAACCGGTCCGCGTATCCCCCGGCGACGAGCTGGAGCACGAGTTCGTCGGCCAGTCCCGTCTCGCGTGCGATGCGGCTCCGCGTCGCGCTCGGTCGCTCGGGCAGATGCGCCGCGAGCCGCTCGAGATGATCGGCGGCGATCGGGATCGGCCCGATGTCCGTCTCCGGATACATCCGCTCGCGCCCCGGCAGCGGCCGCGAGTACCGCGTCCGCCCGTCGGGGAGCGGGTCCCGGGTCTCGCCGGGGATCCCTTCGAGCGCCGCCCCGGCGCGGTCGACGACCCGCTTCAGCGCCGCCTCGGCGCGAGCGGGATCGGGGTCCGTGAGGAGGACGAACGCGTCGCCGTCCCGCGCCCCCAGGGCCGCCCGGATCCCCTCGACCCGGGCCTCGTCGATCCCATACGCCGGCAGTTCGTCGGAGTGGATCAGTCCCTTGAGCCCGAAGGCACGGGCCTGATCCGCGAGTTCCCGACCGAGCCGCTCCTCGGTGCCCGGGGGCGACCGCAGGAGGCCGGCGAATCCGGGCAACCGCACGGCGAGGACCGGTCCGCCGCGTCGGGAGGAGGCGGCGAGCGGGCCGGACGCGACCGACTTCACCGCCTCGGTGACGTCAACCGGCGCGAACGCCGGAGCGCTCGCGCCCCGGGCGCGGAGCGCCGCCCGCACCTCGAGCAGGACCTTTTGGCGGGCGACCTCGCGATCCACGTACTCGTGGATCCGGCGCAGCTCCTGCACCCCCTTGATCTCGATCCGTCGGCCTCCTTCGGTGGAGACGTTGACGTCCTCGCGCACCGTCCCGATCCCTCGCCGGGCGCGCTTCGTCGCCCGGACCAGCGCGCCGATCTCTTCGGCCACGGCCCGCGCCTCGGCGCCGCTCTCGATCTCGGGTCCGGTCGCGATCTCGAGGAGCGGGATCCCCAGCCGATCGAGCCGGTATGTGACCTCCCCGTCGGCCTCGCGGATCTTCCTCGCCGCATCCTCCTCGAGGCAGATCGAGGCGATCGAGTACGGCTTGCCCCCGACCTCGAGGCGGCCGTCGACGGCGACGAGCGCGGTCCGCTGGAAACCCGAGGTGTTCGATCCGTCGACGACGATCTTCCGCATGACCGCGATCTCGTCCACGGGACGCGCGTGCAGCAACAGGGCGAGGGTCAGCGCGACGTCCAGCGCGGCCGGATTCATCGGATGCGGCGGCTCCTCGTCCATGTCGACGAGGCAGCTCGCGTCGGAGATCTCGTAACGGTACTGCCAACCTCGGGACGCCTGGAACGCCGTCGCGGGATCGACCGCGCGATTCTCCCCGCTCGCGGAGCGAAGGCGTCGTGCGAACGAACCCTCGACGCGCTCGGTGAGTTCGCTCGGGCAGTCGCAGAACAGTTTCCCGGTCGCGAGCTGCTGGTGGACCTCGAGTCCAGCCTTCATGGATCCCCGCCCGTCCGGTGACGCCACTGGAACTCCCCCGCGAGATCGGCGAGCAGGAGGGCCTCCACGCCGCGCGGATCGTTCGCGTGTCCGAGCGCCCAGCAGAGCTTCGCGAGGGCGACCTCGGGGAGCAGGTCGCCGAGGTAGAGGACCCCCGCCTGCTGCAGTTCGCGCCCCGTCGCGTAGACGAACGGGTCTACGTTACCGGCGAGGGTCTGCGTCGTCATCGCGATGACCTTGCCCGACGTGGTGGCGCGCCGGATCCACTCGAGATGGCTCGAGGCGACGTGGCCGAGGCCGGTGCCCGCGAGGACCAATCCCCGGAGGTCCCGTGCGAACGCCTCGGCACGCGCCGGCGACAGGCCCGGGTAGGACCAGAGCAGTCCGCCACTCGCGTCGAGCGGCCCGTCGACCCGGGGGGGCCCGGCGGAGGCCGGACGGACCGGACGTTCGAGGTGGACCCCCGTCGCGTCGACGTAGCCCACCGGCGGGCCGTTCCGGCTTTGGAACGCATCGCGTCGGCTCGAGTGCATCTTCCGGACCCAGGTCCCCCGGTGGATCGCGTACCGTCCATCGGAGAGCCCGGCGTGCATGACAACGACCACCTCGCCGAGGTTCGCGCTCCGGGCGACCTCGACCGCGGCGGCGAGGTTCGACGGTCCGTCGGAGGACGGTCGGTCCGGCGAGCGTTGCGCGCCGACGAGGACGACCGGCCCCGGAAGATCCTGGAGCAGGAAACTCAGCGCCGCGGAGGTGAACGCGAGCGTGTCGGTGCCGTGCGCGATCACGACCCCCACCGCGCCCTCCCCGAAGGCGGCCACGACGTGGGTCGCGAGCACCGCCCAGTCGTCGGGCGTCATGTCCTCGCTGAGCCGGTCGAATACCGGCACGATCCGGACCCGGCCGCCGGCCTCGAGCTCGGGGTAGAACGCCAGGATCTCCCGCTCCTCCTTCACGGGCCGGACGCCGCCGGTCTCGTAGTCGACGCGCGAGGCGATCGTGCCTCCCGTCGTCAGGAGCGCCACCCACTCGGCGGTCTCCGGAGCTCGCTCCGCGGGTCGCAGTGGCCCGGGCGCGACGGGCGGCGGCGCTTCCGTCTCGAGCTCGCGATACCGCCACGTCGGCGCGACGCGGATCCCGACGTTGTAGCCGGAATCCAGTTTGAGCTGGAGCACGCGCTCCCCCGAGAGCTCGTGGCGGGGAACGATCGTCCCCGACCAGGTTCGCCCGCGACCGTCGGTCAGCTCGACGCGACGCCCCATCGGGAGCCCGCGGAGCGCTTCCCAAGGGTCGTGGTGTTCCGCGTCGACCATCGAACGTACCGGCGGGTCCCGGTCGGCGGAGGAGACTCCCCGGCTCTTAACGGTCGCATTCGTCCGGCTCTCGGCGGACCCGGGCTTTTATAGCCCACCTTCTTCGGCGCGCCGGGAACGGTCACACACCGGATGCCCGTGTGGGGTAGCTACGGTACGGGCCCCTGCCCGTGCCGCTGCATTGGATTATCCTAGAGGCCTGCGGAGCCTCAGACCTGGGTTCGAATCCCAGCACGGGCGGTTTTCCCCGACCGGGGCTCTCGATGCTTCGTCGGCGGAGGTACAGGGAGTCTCCTCGGGGACTCTCATGGCGGGTCCGGTCCCGGTCTACCCCTTCTGCCTCCGTGAACTCACGTACTTCTGGAACCACGGCAGATCCTCGCGAAACGCGTTGGCGAAGACCTTCCGCGTCTCGACTTTGAGCTGCTTCGGAGCCCGCTTCGTCGACCTCATCCAGCACAGCACGTCGACGGCGGTCCGTGAGCCGCGCGGCGAGTACACATACACCTTGATCGAGCCGGCGTCCGGGCCTTTCAGGTCCTCTTGGACTCGCACCGCAGGTGGGATGGTGGTCATTCGGCAGGCTCGCTTCTCCCACCTTCCCGCGTCGAGAGCTTCGTAGCTGACGAGGGTGGTCAACTTGGAGATCTCCTTCGCCCGGAAGTTCCGGACCTTGGCCGTGTGAGCTCTCGGGTGGTACGTCTCATCCTTGCGCCAGAAGTCCCAAACCAGGTCGAGAGGGGCATCGTAGACGGCTCCGCGATCCTCAAAGTACACCAGATTCGGACTGGGCCGAACGACTTTCTTACTCGCGCCCATCGTCACCGACACTACTCGACCCACCGATAAGGTCTGACTGCGCGCCGAATCGCAAGTGCCGAGTTCTTGGGTCGGATTCGCCACAGGCGCGCCCATCGGATCGACCGTCGCGGGGTCTGCGGGCGGCCCATGGACTGCCCGCCCCACGGCTCGGGGGCTTTCCCCCGTCAAAGAGAGCCATCGGTGAATTCGAGAAAGCGGTGGCTCGGACCTCCGGTCGGACGGCTCTCCCCGATCGGGAACTCTCGGCAGGCAACTTCGTCCCGGGAGCTCGGTCCGCGGGTCGTACTCGCTCCGAGTGGTTTCTGCCACGACCCGATCGGTCGGTCAGAGTTTGGACGCGCGGCGACGGGAGGGGCGTCTCGATCCCCACGCCATGAGTTCGATCCAGTTGCCGTCGGGATCCTCCACGTAGAAGTTCTGGCGAACTCCCAGCGGGTCGGTCGGAGTCAACACGATCTTTCCGCCGTGCTCGACCAACCGGCGCGCCATTTCCGGGGCGTGGCCGGTAGAATAGCCGAGGTGATCCAGGCCCTCCCCGGCCACGTACGGGGCCGCGTAGGGCGACCCCTTCGGGTACCAGTTCAGTTCGAGCCGCTGAGAGGTCCCGCGGTCGACCAGTAAGACTCGCCGGCCCCCGTGGGGCAAGCGGCCTCGCCGAAGTTCCTCGAGACCCAACCCCTGCGTGTAGAAGTCCAAGGATCTCGCCAGGTCGGTCACGCGGATTCCAAAGTAGATGAGCCCCATCGACAGCGCACTCGACGCTTCGGGCTTTACTATATCGGGTCGCGCGGCCGATGGAGGGGTGACGACCCACCCCGAAGGCTTCCCGGAGCGGTGGAACGGCGCGTCCTCGGGACCTCGGCCCCGCGAGGAGTTCCGAACGTGCTGGGGGCGCACCGGCGGAGCACCCGTCACGGATTCGAACGAGGAGTTGCACGAATCCCCGGTCCGGCGACACCCACTCTCCGGTCGGTCGGCTCGTGAGAGGAGCCGGGCACTCTCCGCAGGTACGGCGTCCGCCCTCACGGGTCGTCGCCGCGACCCGCCTCAGGCGGCGGTCTCGGGGGTTCGTCTCGAGGGCCCGGCCAGCGCGTGATCGATCATCGAGAGCACCTGCTCGACCGTGGTGCCCTCGTCCTTCGTCAGCACCGAGCGGACTCGATCCACGGTCAACCGGTACAGGTCGAGCGCGCCCCGCGAGCTCTCCGCCAGGGACTCGTCATGCAGTCCCAACGCTCGCTGCTGCGCCTCCCACCATGCGCGCCCTTCAGAACGGCCGAGCCGCTCCCACAGACCGTTGTCGGTGAGCCAGACGGTCCTACGGTGGACCGCGAGGACGAACGCGAGCGACTCCGCGAGAAGGTTGCGTTGGACCGCCGCCGTATCCGACTCGCCCCGGGCGAGGGAATTCACCAGCTTGACCGCTTCCTCCCCCCAACTTACGACCGAGCGCGCGACCCAGCGATCGCACCTCCGCGCGACGCGTTCCCACCGAAATCCTCGCGCGAACTCCTTCAGCCTTCGCGCCTCGCCGTGCGGGTCGTAGAGGATCCGTGCCGTTCGCCAGGCCCCGAGGAGCTCTCCCGTATGGGGCGGCTCGAGGAATTTCTCGAGTTCCGCCGCCGGATTGATCCGGCTGATCGAGACGAGGAACGGCTCCTGCCACCGGAACGACGATCGGCCCGCCCGACCGAGGACCCAGAGGTCGATGTCGGAGTAACGTCGGGCCTCGTGCCGGACCCAGCTGCCCGACAGGACGACGGCCCGGGCTCCCCTGCGGGCGAGGTCTCGCACCCAGCCGCGGGCGACTCGGTTCACCCGCGCGTAGTCCGCCGGGCGGGCCGGAGGAACTCGACGGTCCCAGCTGGACGATCTTCCCGGCACCATGTTCCTCGCCTCGACCGAGGGCACTCCGTGATGCCCGCTTCGCCCCCGAGAAGGGGAGCGGCCGGAGAATTTCAGGGGCACGGGGTCCGGGGGGTGATACCGCCGTCGGGCGCGGACGGTACCGGTTCGCGTGCTCACGGCGTTCCCGGATCCTCGGGGGCGAGACCAGAAGAGCAGAGGGCGCCTCGCCCCGGACCGTATGCCGCTCCCCTCCGCCGCGCGGGACTTCGATCGGATCTCCCCCGAGTACGACGCGACCCGGGATCCGCTCGACCCCGAGACGCTCCGTAAGATCGTCGAAGTGCTCGGCGCTCGCTCCATCACCCGGCTCCTCGAAATCGGAGTCGGCACCGGGCGCGTCGCCCGACCCCTCCTCGACGCCGGCGTGGCGGTGACCGGGGTGGACGCGTCGCGCGGGATGCTCGCCCGGGCCCGGGCGAAAGGGCTGCCGCGCCTGGTGCGGGGCAACGCCTACCGACTCCCGTTCGCGGACCGGTCCTTCGATGCGGCCCTCTTCGTCCATGTGCTCCACGTTCTCGACACGCCGCGGGCGGCGATCGCGGAGGCGGCCCGGGTCGCCCGGGGCGGGACGCTCGCCCTCGTCCGGCCCCGCGAGGGCCCGCCGGCCGAACGGGGCCCGGCCCTCTCCGCCCGTCGGATCGTCTACCGGATCCTCGGCGAGCAGGGGTACCCGATCCCTCCGGCCGGCGCCCGCGGACCCGGCACGAAGGAGCGCGATCTGCTCGCCGCCTATCCCCCGGACGAGCTCCTCGTCCTCACCGAGCGCGAGGTGACCGAACCGCTCGCCCGCTCGCTGGACATGATGGAGCGGCGGGCGAGCCGTCACACGCTCGACGTGCCGCCCGAGGTGATCGCCCGAGCGGTGGCGGCCGCTCGCGCGGAGGTCGGCGACCGGACCTTCCGTTATCGGAGGGTCGAGGCCCTGGCGAGCTGGCGAGGGGCGGGCGCTTAGCGCGCGAAACGGTGCTCCATGACGTACGGCAGCACGCCGCCGGCCCGATAGTACTCGAGCTCCGTGGTGGAGTGGATCTCGCAGCGCACCGGGAAGACGACCTCGGTCCCGTCCGACCGCGTCGCGGTGACCTCGATCGGCGCCCGCGGGGCCAGCTCCCCGGCGGGAACGCGGAGGCGGAACACCTCGCGCCCCGCGAGCCCGAGCGCCTTCCACCCCTTCCCCGCCGGGAACGTCAACGGCAGCACACCCATCTCGATGAGGTTCGACCGATGGATCCGCTCGAAGCTCTCGACGATCACCGCCCCGACGCCGAGCAGCCGGGGTCCCTTCGCGGCCCAGTCGCGCGAGCTCCCCTGCCCGTAGCTCTTCCCGCCGAGCACGACCAGCGGCACGTGCTCCGCCCGGTACTTCTCAGAGGCCGCGAAGATCGGGAGGGCCTCGCCGTCCGGGAGGTGGGCCGTGAAGCCCCCCTCCCGGGGCGCGACGAGCTCGTTCTTGAGGCGCACGTTGGCGAACGTGCCCCGGATCATCACCTCGTGGTGCCCGCGGCGCGTCCCGTACGTGTTGAACTCCGCGACGGGCACCCCGTGTTCGAGCAGCCACTGCCCGGCGGGCGTGCTCGCGGGGATCTCCCCCGCGGGAGAGATGTGATCGGTCGAGACACGGTCGCCGAGCACGACCAGGGCGCGGGCCCCGTCCACGAGCAGCCCGTCCCGCGGCAGCCAGGGGGGAGGGAGCCGTAGGTACGGCGCCTCGGCGAGGTACGTGGAGTTCGGATCCCACGGGTACTCGCGGCCGGTTGGGACGGTGAGCCCTTCCCAGTGCGGGTCGCCGACCTCGATCGCGCGGTACTTCTCGCGGAACATCCCGGGGTCGAGGCTCGTTTCCACGAGCCGCCGGACCTCCTCGGGGGTCGGCCAGAGGTCCTTCAAGAAGATCGGGCTCCCGTCCGGCCGGCGGCCGAGCGGCTGGGTCGTGAGGTCGAGGTCCATCCGACCGGCGAGCGCGTAGGCGACGACGAGCATCGGCGAGGCGAGGTACGCCGCGCGAGTGTCGATATTGATGCGGGCGTCGAAATTGCGGTTCCCGCTCAGGACCGCCGCCACGTAGAGGTCGTTGTCGCGGACCTGCTGGGAGACCGCCGGGATCAGCGGTCCCGAGTTCCCGATGCACGTCGTGCATCCGTACCCGACGAGCGAGAACCCGAGCCCCGCCAGCGGCTCGAGGAGGCCGGCCCGCTCGAGGTACGACGTCACCACCTTCGAACCCGGCGCGAGGGAGGTCTTCACGTGCGACGGAACGGCGAGACCGAGCTCGCGGGCCTTCTTGGCGATCAGCCCCGCCCCGACCATCACGGACGGGTTGGAGGTGTTCGTGCAGCTCGTGATCGCCGCGATGACCACCGACCCATCCTCCACGGGGCTCGGGCCGGTCCGCGCGGTCCCTCCGGCCGTTGACGCCGGGCGGTCCTTCCGGTACGCCGCGAGGGCCCGCTGGAACGACCGGGGCGCGTCGCCGAGCGCGACGCTCTCCTCGGGGTTCCGGGGACCCGCGATGGTCGGTACGATCTCGCCGAGGTCGATCGAGAGCGTATCGTCGTACTCGACGCTCCCCGGGGGCGGCGAGCCCCAGAGGCCGGTCGCACGGGCGTACGCTTCCACCCGCTCGATGTGGGCGGCGTCGCGTCCCGTCCCGCGCAGGTAGGCGATCGTCGCCGCGTCGATCGGGAAGAGGGCCGAGGTCGCCCCGTACTCCGGGCACATGTTCGAGACCGTCGCGCGGTCCGCCACCGAGAGGTGCTCCACGCCGGGGCCGTAGAACTCCACGAACCGGTCCACCACCCCCTTCTCCCGCAGGCGGCGGGTCACCGTGAGCACGAGGTCCGTCGCCGTGGCTCCCTGCGGCAGGCGGCCGGTGAGCTCGACCCCCACGACGTTCGGCCTCGGCAGGAAGTACGGCTCGCCGAGCATGACGGCCTCGGCTTCGATGCCGCCGACTCCCCAGCCCAGCACGGAGAGCCCGTTCACCATCGTGGTGTGGGAGTCGGTGCCGATGACCGTGTCCGGATACGCCGTCTCGGCGTCCCCGGATGGGTCGCGCACGACGACGGTGGCGAGGTACTCGAGGTTCACCTGGTGGCAGATCCCGTTGCCGGGCGGGACGATCCGCGTCCGATCGAACGCGCCCTTCGTCCACCGCAGGAACTGGTAGCGCTCGTGGTTCCGCTCGTACTCGCGGTCGAGATTGATCGTCAGCGATCGGGCGGATCCGAAGCTGTCGACCTGCACGGAATGGTCGACGATCAGATCGACGGGAACGATCGGGTTGACGCGATCGCTCGCGAGACCCCGGGCCTTCGCCGCGTCGCGGAGGATCGAAAGGTCGACGATGACCGGCACCCCGGTGAAGTCCTGCAACAGCACCCGTTCGGGGTAGTACGCGAACTCCGTCTCCTCGGAGACCGGCTGCCCGTTCGCGAGCGCGACGATCGCGCCGAGATCGGTCCGATCGGGGTGGTAGTGGCGGACGATGTTCTCGAGCAGGATCCGGACCGTACGGGGCCGGCGCGCGAGTCGCGCGGGGTCGACGCCGGGGACGAGCTCGGGCCGGCAGATGCGGACGGTGCCGCTCCCGATCGAGACGGGAACGATCGCTCCGAGGGGGTGAGGGTCGCTCATGCCGGTGCGAGGTCCGCGGGGTTCTTGGGCTCTTTGGGACCGATCACGGATCCCCCGGCGTCGGGAGCGCGCACGATCGACGCCACCGGAGCACGCCGTGCGCGCCGACGTCCGGCGCCGATTCCTCGATCGGGCGTCGGACCTCGAGGCGCTCCCCGTCCGCGGCCCGGATCACGAGGAGCCGGTCCCTCCCGAGCGACCCCGACGCCTCGACCGTCCCCCGGTGGGGGCCGTCCTCGCCGAGGTGGAATTCCAGGTCCGACGGATGGATCGCCTCCGGGCCGTCGACGCCGCGCACGACGTTGTACCCGAGGAACCGCGCGGCGGTCTCGGACTCGGGGGCCCCGTACACCGTCTCGGGCGTCCCCACCGGGCCGAGGCGCCCGGCGAACAGGAGGCCGACCCGGTCGGCCAGGAAGAGGCCCTCCTCCCGATCGTGGGTGACGTGGATCGCGGCGATGCCGAGCGCGGCGAGGACGCCTCGGAATTCCGTGCGGAGCGACTGTTTCAGTTCGGGGTCGATTGAGGCGAACGGCTCGTCGAGGAGCACGAGACGCGGCTCCGCCGCGAGCGTCCGCGCGAGGGCGACCCGCTGGCGCTCTCCGCCGGAGAGTTCGGACGGGTCCCGATCCTCGAACCCGTGGAGATGGAGGAGCTGGACGAGCCGCCCGACGCGCTCGTCCACGTCGCGACGGGCCCGTCGCTGGAGGAGCGGGGCATACGCGATGTTCTCGTAGACAGTCCGGTGGCCGAACAGCGCGGGGTCCTGGAACATGAGACCGATCCCGCGTCGGTGCGTCGGCCGGTCTCCGACGTCGGCGCCGCCCAATCGGATCGAACCCGCGGTCGGGCGCTCGAGCCCCACGAGGCATCGGAGCAGCGTCGACTTTCCGCTCCCATTCGGGCCGAGCAGGACGAAGTACTCCCCCGAGCGCACCGCGAGCGACACGTCTCGGAGGACCGGAGTCCGATCCCACGCCGCGGAGAGCCGCTCCACGACGAGCAGCGGCTCAGAGTTCGACACGGCGACCTCCCAGGACGAGCGCGCCGAACACCGCGAGACTGACCAGGAGCAGAAGTCCGGCCGCGGCGTCGGCGACCGGGAAGAGCCGACTGGCCGCCAGGGTGTAGAGCGCGACGGGGAGCGTCGTGAACGTCGGGGTCACGAGGAAGTACGTCGCGGTGAACTCCCCCAGGCCGAGCGCGAACGCGAACAGGCCCGCGGTCACGAGCCCGTTCCGGACGCGGGGAAGGTCGACATCGAGGAAGGCGCCGAGCCCTCCGGCCCCGAGCGTTCGGGCGACCTCGCGCTCGTACGGCCCGAGCCCCGAGAGCGGGATGGAGAGGCTCTGGACCGCGAACGGGAGCGCGAGGGTCGCCTGGCTCACGATCACGAGCGCCCAGACGGTCGACTCCCCGCCGAGGAGCGGGCGCCAGAAGCCGGCGAGCGCGAACGCGAGGACGATCGGCGAGACGAGGAGCGGCACGAACAGGAGGACCCCGAGCGGGCCCGCCCGACGGGGCCGGCGCGCGACCGCGTAGGCGCTCACGATCGCGAGCAGGAGGGCGATCGCGGCGGCGACGCTCGCGAAGAAGAGCGTGTTGCCGACGGCCCCCACCACGGAGATACCGAGACGGGCCGACGTGGACGGGGCGAACAGTGTGCTCCAGGCCGACCCGAACCCGCCGCCGCCGACCGGGAGGAGCGTGCGGTACAGCACGCCCCCGAGGAGCGTTCCCACCGCTCCCACGACCCCCGCGGTTTCGGCGGCGAGCGCAATCGTCGCCCACGTGCGAGGAGCCGCTCGGGTCGGTCGCCGGGACTCCGCACGGGGAGCGGCCCGGAGCCGGCCGAGCACCGCGAGGTACGCGGCGGTCGGCAGGAGGAACACGCCGACGATCGCCATCGACAGCACGCCGGCGGCGGTCGGTTGGAGCCCCAGGGTGTCCAGGAACCAGACCTGGGCCTCGACCGTGTAGCAGCCGGGGCCGCAGAGCAGGAGCGGAGGAGCGAAGGAGAGGGCGGAGAAGAGGAACGTAAGGAGGCCCCCCGCGGCGGCGCCGACCCAGGTCGGGGGCCCCCAGACGTCCCGGTACGCCCGGGCGGGGCTGCCGCCGAGCGTCGCGACCGTCTCCTCCAGGTTCCGGGAGGCGCCCTCGCTCCCCGTCGCGGTGAGGAGCACCACGATCGGGACGTTGAACAACAGGTTCGCCACGACGATTCCAGGGAGGCCGTGGCCGAGCGACGCCAGGGCGGGCCAAGGACCCGAGAGGAGCCCGCCCGGTCCGAAGAGGTCGAGCACCGCGAAGACGACGACGAGGCTCGGCAGGAGGAACGGCACGAGCAGGAACGACCGGACCGCCGATCGGCCGGGCCAGTCGTACCGCCCGACGAACACGCCGGCGGGATAGCCGACGGCCACGGCGAGGACGGCCGAGATCCCGCCCTGTTCCAGCGAATTCGCGATCGCGCGCGCATTCGGGCCGGCGCCCAGGATCGACCCGATCTGATCCGGTCCGCCCGCGGCGCCCGACGCGTGGGCGAAGAGCAGCCCGACGGGGAGGAGCGCGAAGAGCGCGACAAAGGCGAGGACCGGCGCGAGGAGCAGGAGATCGGAGGAGACGCGGGTCATGCCGAGCTCGGGGCGAGCGCGAGCCACTCGGAGATCCAGCCGGGAAGGTCGCTCGCCACCGCCGCGGGCGTGACGTCCGCATTCAGCGCCGAGATCGAAGCGGGGTTCACCGATGCGGCGAAGACCGAGGGGAGCGGCACCGTCGTGTTCGCCGGGTACTCCCACTCGTTCTCGGGGATCTGGGATTGGACGGTCCCGGAGAGGAACCAGTTCTCGAACTCTTCGTCCAGCGTGAGGTGCGGGGAACCCGCCACGATACCGATCCCGTAGATCGTGCGCCAGCCGTAGGCGGTGCCGTTCCACCACGAGACCGTCGAGTTGAAGGCGCCGGACTCGCCGTTCGCTGCCGCGTACGCCGGATCGGTCGTGTAGCTCACGACCATCGGGGGACCTCCGGGCGAGGAGAACTCCCCGAACGCGGTCCCCCAGTCGGTCGCCGGCACCGGCAGGCCCTCCGCCCACACGTCGTTCCAGAAGGTCGTCCAGCTCTGGTGGAGGACGGATTCGTAGTACTCGATCTCCCAGACGAGGAACTCCTCGCCGGTGATGTCGTACTCCGGGTTCTCGGTCAGGAGCCCGCGCGCCCACGTCGCGTTCGCCGTGAAGTCGGGGAAGGAGGCGTTCGCCACGGCCCCGCCGGTCGCGTTGGCGAACGACGCGTTGTAGTCGATTCCGAGGTAGCCGTACTCGTACGGCACCGCGCCGTCGTCCGGACTCAGCTCGGAAGAGATCGCGGGGGAAACGTTCGAGAGGGCCGGCGGAGCGTACGGTACCAGGAGATGGTCCGCCTCGGCCACGGGGGTCGTCAACTCATCGAGCCCGATCACGAGGTCCGCGCCGGGCGAACCGGCCTGGGAGATCAGCGTGCTGAGGAGCGTGCCCGAGGGACACTCGAGCTCGATCTGCACGTGATGGGCCGCTTCGAACGCGCCGAAGACCGTCGACCAGTCGACCGGATCGCAGTCGACGCCGCCGAGGAGGCTCGGGTACGAGTAGACGAGCAACGTCGTCTCGCCGGCGGGGGGGAGATGCGCGACGTACTCGTAGCCGCCGTAGGCGGCGAGCACCACGACGAGGGCGACGGCGATCGCGATGAGTGCGCGGCCGACGCGGCCGGGGCGACGCAGACGTCGGGACGAGGGCGGGGGATCGTTCGAGTTCACGTCCTCCGCGGGCCGGCGGAGAGTGCCTTCAGGTGCCGCATCGCTGTCCCTTCGCGGGCATTATCCCGATCAGGTTCTTGGGGTCGACGAGGTCGCCCTCGTCCTCTCAGCCGGTTCCCAGCTCCCCCTACCTGATCCGGGATGGGCCGGCGCGGGTTAACCTTGTCGCTGGACGACCGTCCACATCCCGCACCGTTTATCCCCTGCCGAGTGCTTGCTCTCGGCGAGGCATCGATGTCGGACCCGATCGAGAAGCTGCGCCACGGCTCCGAGCTCCTGAAGCGCGGATTCGCGCGCATGCAGCAGGGCGGGGTGATCATGGACGTGACGACCGCCGACCAAGCGGCGATCGCGGAGGAGGCGGGCGCGGTCGCGGTCATGGCGCTGGAGCGCGTGCCCGCCGACATTCGCGCGGCGGGCGGGGTCGCCCGGATGGCCGATCCGACGAAGATCCGGGAGATCAAGGAGCGCGTTTCGATCCCGGTGATGGCGAAGTGCCGCATCGGCCACACGGCCGAGGCCCGGGTCCTCGAGTCCCTCGCGGTCGATATGATCGACGAGTCCGAGGTCCTTACCCCGGCGGACCCGTTCCATCACGTCGAGAAGAAGTCGTTCCAGGTCCCGTTCGTCTGTGGGGCCCGCAATCTCGGCGAGGCGCTGCGGCGCATCGACGAGGGCGCTGCGATGATCCGTTCGAAGGGCGAGGCGGGCACCGGCAACGTCGTCGAGGCGGTCCGCCACATCCACCAGATCAACGACGAGGTCGCCCTGGTGGGAAAGCTGCCCGCCAAGGAGGTCGCCGCGTGGGCGAAGAAGGAGCGGGTCTCGCTCGCCGTGGTCAACGAGGTCCGCGAGCTCGGTCGGTTGCCCGTGGTGAACTTCGCCGCTGGGGGGATCGCGACACCGGCCGATGCGGCGCTCTGCCGCATGCTCGGCGTCGACGGACTGTTCGTCGGCAGCGGGATCTTCAAGTCGCAGCACCCGATGAAGGTCGCGCGTGCGATCGTCGAGGCGTCGACCCAGTTCGATCGCCCGGAGGTCATCGCGCGGGTCTCGGCCGGCCTCGGCGAGGCGATGAAGGGGATCGAGATCCGGTCCCTCCCGACCGAGGAGCTCCTGCAGACGCGGGAGTCGGCGCCGGTCACCGCGCGTCGGTCGCCGACCGAGGCGTAGATCCGACCGCTCCCCTCCGCCGATGGCCGTAAAGACGGGGACGCGGTAGACCGGGCGTGCGCATCGTCCTCGTCAGCCCGTTCTTCCACCCCCACGCCGGGGGGGTGGAGTCGCACGTCCGCAGCCTCGCGCGGGAGTTCGCGCGAGAGGGGCACGACGTCACGGTTGTCACATCCCGGTACCGGCGCTCGCTGCCCGCCGAGGAGCGCACGGAAGGATACCGCATCCGCCGGACGGCGACGCTCGGCGTCGCGTTCAACACGCCGTTCGACTACGGCATGCTCACCGCGCTCCGGGACCTCGACGCGGACGTCATCCATCTCCACTACCCCCCTCCGCTCACGTCGTTCTTCGCGACCCAGACGCTCCCGCGCCTCCACGTTCCGGTCTGCCTGACGTACCACTGCGACCTCTATCTCGCCGGGCGGGTGGGCCGGCTGCTCTCGGGGCTGTACCAGCGCGTCTTCGTCCCGCCGACACTGCGGCGCGTCGATCGGATCATCGTGCACACGCGCAGCTACGGGGTGACGTCGGCAATGCTGCGGGGCCGGGAGCTCGCGGTGATCCCGTCGGTCGTCGACCTCGACTGGTTCCGGCCCGGCCTCGACTCGAGCGACCTGCGCGGCGACCTCCGGCTCGAAGGAAAGCGGGTGCTCGGCTTCACCGGCCGGCTCGTTCCCCACAAAGGCGTGGACGTGATCCTCCAGGCGCTGACGCTGCTGCCCGAGGACGTCGTGCTGCTCGCGGTCGGGGCCGGACCGCGCCTTCCGAGCCTCGTGGGCCTCGCGCGGCGCCTCGGCGTGGGGGACCGGGTGCGCTTCTGCGCCTCGGTGCTCGACGACGATCTCCCGCGCTACCTCGCCCTCTCCGACGTCTTCGTCTTTCCCTCCCAGAGCCGTCTCGAAGGGTTCGGACTCGCCGTCGCCGAGGCGATGGCGATCGGCCTGCCCGTCGTGATCGCGGACATGCCGGGCGTCCGCGAGGTGATCGAGCCGGGTCAGGAGGGACTGCTCGCGGAGCCGCTTCTCGCGGCGGACCTCGCCGCGAAGGTGAAGACGCTGCTCGACGACCCCGCACTCGCCCGTCGCATGGGCGCGGCGGGGCGACGGCGCGCCGAGGAGCGTTACGGGCTCGCGACGGTCGCCCAGCAGCTGCTCAAGCTGTACGCAGACCTGCACGCAGCTGGTTTATCTGGACCTTGAGACGGGCGGCCTCGGCGCCCGCCGCCTTCTTCCAATCGTCTCCCGAGGAGGCGTAAAGGACGCTCCGGGACGCGTTGATCAGGAGCGCGCGGCCGTGCGCGTCGACACCGTCCCGGACCGCGCTCGACAGCGAACCGCCCTGGGCCCCGACGCCGGGGACCAGGACGGGAATGCTGTTGCCGAGGAGAGAGCGCGCCGCCCGGAACGCGTCCGAGAAGGTCGCCCCGAGCACGACCCCGACGTTCCCGTGCGCGTGCGACAGGCGACGCGCTTCCCCGACGACCGCCAGCCAGAGCGGACCGCGCGGGGTGGGGATCTCCTGGAAATCCGGCGCGCCGGGGTTCGAGGAGTGGGCCACGACGAAGACGCCGTGCGCCGAGTCCTCCAGGAACGGCTGGATCGAGTCCCAGCCGATCCAGGGGGTCAGCGTGATCGCGTCGAACCCGAAGCGCCGGAACGCGCCGTCCCGCCAGAAGGACATCGTGTTCGGGATGTCGTTCGCTTTGAGGTCGAGGATCCGCAAGCGCGTGGCGCCGATCCGCCGGCACGCCCGCTCCAGGCTCACGAACCCTTCCGGCCCGTACCGGAGGTAGAACGCCATCTGCATCTTGTAGGCGGCCGTGTACGGCAACGTCGCGTCGACGATCCCGTCCAGAAAGGCGTTCAACTGCCGCGCCGCCGGTAGACGGCGGAGGGGCTTCGGCATCTGGGCCGGGTCGGGGTCCAGCCCGACACACACGAGCGAGTCACGGGCCTTGAGGATCCGGTCGACCCGGGCTACGAACTTGTCGGGCACCGGACCCCGGGGGGCGCTCTGGGCCAAATAGATTGCCCCGCCGCATCGTCCACGGTGCGCGCGGACGCCTCCCCTTTTATCGGCGCGCCGGGTTCCTCGCCTTCCGCTCGTTACGATGACCGTCTCGGACACCCCCGAACCGCTCGCGGAGACCCGGCTTCGGGCTCTTTCGGTCGCGAAGAGCCCGGTCGAGATCATCGCCCGCGTCGTCCAGTCGGAACGACGCGAGGTCACCCGTCGATCGGACGGGGGCCGGCGGCCCCTCTTGTCCGGGCTCCTCACCGACGGCACCGCGACGGTGCGGTTCACGTGGTGGGATCCTCCCCGCGAGGGGATCGAACGGGGCACGGTGCTCCGCGCGGTCGGCGCCGAGGTCCGGGAGTTCCGGGGCCGGCCCGAGCTCACGTTCACCTGGAAGACCCGGGTCGAGCCGGCGAGCCCGGTCGAGCTCCCGCGGATCGCCCCCGAGGAGTTCCCGCTCAAGTCCGTCCGGGCGCTGGCGGCTCGCGACGAGGGGTTCCGCGTGCGCGTGCGGATCGTCCGCGTCCAGGCGAAACCCGTGACGGTCGGCGCGGAGCGCCGCGTCGTCCACGAGGGGCTGATTGCCGACGCGACCGGGACGCTGCCGTTCTCCTCCTGGAGCGACTTCCAGTTGTCCGGGGGCGACGCGGTCCAGATCGTCGGCGGCTACCTCCGCGAGTTCCGGGGACGCCCCCAGCTCGTGCTCGACGACCGGGCGACGGTGACCCGTATCGACGCGGACGATCTGCCGGAACCGGCCGCGCTCTTGCGCGCCCTGCCCCGCTCGATCGCCCGGGCCGAGGACGAAGGGGGTGGCGATGCGCTCGCGATCGAGGGTGTCGTCGTCGGGCTGCTGCCGCCGAGCGGACTCGTCTATCGGTGCCCCACCTGTCGGCGCAGCGTCAAGAGCGGGATCTGTCGCGTCCACGGCCAGGTCGAGGGGCAACCGGACCTGCGGGCCCGCATCGTGCTCGATGACGGGACGGGCGCGCTCACCGTGAACGCGGGCCGCGCCGATACCGAACGTCTGTGGGGCGTCACCCTCGCGGAGGCGCGCGCGCGGATGCGCGATGAACCGGACCCGAGCCTGCTCGAGGAGCAACTGCTCGAAGTGCTGCTCGGCCGACGCCTCCGCGTCCGGGGGCCAGGGTCGAAGGACGATTTCGGCGTCACAATCACCCCGGAGTCGATCGAGGTCGTCGAGATCGACCTCGACGCGGCGGCGTCGGAGCTGTCGGCGCGCCTCGAGGGAGGGCGCTGATGGCGCTCCGGGAGCCGGCCTGGCGCGTGACCGCGCGCGAACTCGAGAGTGCGCTCGAGGAGGAACGCGGTGCGGGCGAGCGCGCGGTCTCCTACCTCCTCAGCCCCTTCGGGGCCCGGATGAATCGCGTGCTCGTCGCGGGGACGCTCTCTCCGGCGGAACCGATCGGGCGCGACGAGTCGTCCGGGTTCTGGCGGGCGCGCCTGAGCGATCCCACCGGAGCGATCGCGGTCACGGCCGGCAGCTTTCAGCCGCGTGCCATGGCCCAGTTGCGCTCCGCCCGCGAGCCGCGCCCGGCGATCGTCGTCGGGAAGGTGCACCTGTATCGGGGCCGGGACGGGGTCGGTTACGTGTCGGTACGCGCGGAGGCCGTTCGCTCAACCTCCGAGAACGAGGAGCGTGCGATGCTCGTCGACGCCGTCCGCCAGACGCTCGATCGGCTCGACCTGCTCGAGCGCCTCGAAAAGTCCCCCACGACCGATGAGACGGCGCTCCGCGGCGACGGCACCCCCGCGACCTGGATCCGGGCGGCGCGCGACGCCCTCCAGCGGTACCCCCAGGTCGACCGCGCGGCGTTCCGACGCGAATTGCTTCCCGTGGTCCGGCGCATCGCCGGCGAATCGGCGCCGCCCCCCGCCGGAACCCCGCCCACGGTCACCGTCACGCGCGCCCCTCCGCCCCGCGCGGCCGCGCCCCCGCCGACCGCGGCCGAGCGCGCCGAGGAGTCGGTCTTCCTCGATCTGCTCGACGAGATCGCGGAGGTCTCGGTCGACGGCTACGCCGATCTCAAAGAGGTTCTCTCGCGCCTCGAGACGCAGGGCGTCGTCGCCGACCGCGCCGAATCGGTCCTGAACCGGCTCGAGGAAGAGGGCGTGGTCGAGGAGCCGATCGTCGGGAAACTCCGCCGGGCCTGACGGTCCGGCGGCCCCCGCGTCTCGACAGGCTATATATAGGCCCCGGGCTCGGAGGCGCGGGGGAATGAGGAACACCTGTCTCTCCGATTCCGTGACGAGAACTGCGACGAGCTGACCCCCAACCCCGGTACACGCTGACCGATGGCCGAAAGGAAACCGTCCCCGCTGCTCGCGATCGTGCTGGTCGTGATCGTCGTCGCCGCCGGGGGCGCCGGCGCCGCCTTCCTCTACCTCGAGAACCACCGCGGCCCGGGCGCGGGGCCGCTCACGGTCGCGGTCGGGGACAACGTGACGGTGAACTACATCGGCCTCTTCGCGGACGGCCCCCAGCAGGGGCGGGTCTTCGACACCTCGCTCTACTCGATCGCGTTGAACAACGTCTCCTGGCCGAAGTCGCTCCAATACGAGTCGCGCGGCGGATCGCCCTCGGATTACACGCCGCTCGGCGTCTACGTCGGGCCCAACGCTCCGTCCTCCGGCTACACGATCGGCAACCTGACGTTCGGGGGCGTCGTCACCGGGTTCTGGCAGGGTCTCGTCGGGCTTCCGGGGAACCGGACCACCTACATCTCGGTCCCGGCCCCGCTCGGCTACCCGACCGTGAACGCGTCCTGCTACGTGACGCAGCCGCTCGTCACGACCTACCCCGTCGTCGTGTCGCTCACCCCGGCGCAGTTCCGCAGCCTCTTCCCGAACGTCACGCTCGTCGCGGGGGCGGTCTACACCGACCCCGTCTACGACTGGTCGGACCAGGTGCTCAGCGTGAACGCCACGTCGGTGACCTACGAGAACCTCCCCACCGTCGGGGCGATCTCCAACCCCTCCGGCTGGCCCGTGCTCGTGACCAACATCTCGTCGACGACGATCACGCTGACGAGCCAGTTGGGCCCGAGCCAGGCCGGCCTGGTGCTCGGCCACGCCAGCGGCTCGGGGTACTGCGGTTCGACCTCGTTCGTGATCAGCTCGGTGAATCTGGCGAACGGGACGTACGTCGAGGACTACAATTCGCAGGTGGCGGGCCGGAACCTGATCTTCGTCGTGACCGTGCTCGACATCCTGCGGCCGACGTAGGGTCGCCGGCTCATCCGCCGAGGGTGACCTTGCCGCGCTTCATCAACTGCTGGAGCTGCTCCTCGGCCGCCTGATCGATCATCGAGGCGCCGGGTCGGCCGCGCCCGGGAGCGTACTCCCGGATCGTCCGCCGGGCCTCGTCCCGCCGGGACCGCATCTCGCCGAGCAGCCGGCGCCCTTCCCGGTCGAGGTCGGCCATCTCGCGCGACAGCGCGTCGACTTTCGCCATCACCTCGGCCCGGGCCTTGCCCTTCGCGCGCAGCTCCGCGACGAGCCCGCCCGCGTCGACGAGCTTGGCCCGGAGCTCGGCCATCTTGCGATCGCGCTCGCCTCGGGTCGCCACGAGCTCGGCGCCCAGGCGCTCGATCTCGGCCCGCGCCGCCCCGACCCGCTCCTCCGCCGCCTTACGCTGGAGCTCGTGCTGGGCGACCACCTCGGTCTGCGCCTCCGCCGCCTTGAGGTCCTTGTGACGCTGCCGCAGATGCGCGATGAGCGCGTTCTCCTCGTCGATCGGGAGCGCCCGCGTCTGCTGGCGGTGCTCGAGCTCGGCGATCTCGCGCCGGATCTGCTCCGGCCGAAGCCGTTCGCCCGGCGCGAAGCTGAGCTTGAGCTCCCGCAAGGCGATGATCGCGGACTCGGCCGCCCGACGGGCCGCGTCGCGCTGGTTCCGCAACGTCGTCATTCGGCGCCCGAGGAGGCCGTGCTCGTCGTAGAGCCGTTGGACCTCATCCTGAGGAGCCTGGCGTCGGTCGTAGAGCGCCTTCTGCTCGGCCGAGAGCTTGCGCATCTCCCCGATCAGCTCGTCCCGCTTCCCCTGCAGCGCTCCGAGCCGGGCATCGATCGCTCGGAGGCGGTTGCGGGTCTCCCGCTCCCGATCGAGCTCGTCGTCGGACAGGGCGGCACGCGGGGCCACGTCGCGCGAAGGTCCCGTACCCAAGAAAAGCCCTTCCCCTCCGTCCCCTCGAGGGCGGAGGAGTCTACCGGGCAAAGCGCTGGGCCGCGAACAGGGCGGCGGGCACCGCCCCATCGATGTTCACCACGGCGATCGGCGCGCACGACTGGAGCATCGCGTTCAGCGCCGCCTCCCCACGGCCGCCGCGACCGTAGCCGACCGACGTCGGGATCCCCACCACCGGAGCGCGAACCAATCCCGCGAGGACCGTCGGCAGCGCCCCTTCGCGGCCGGCGAACGCGAGGTAGAGCTCGGGGCGCCGGCGCTCCAGCCGACGCGCCGCGGCGAGCAACCGATGCAGTCCCGCCACTCCCACATCGTAGGCGCGAACCGTCCGCACTCCGAGCCCCTCGAGCACGGCGCGCGCCTCCTCCGCCAGGGGGACGTCACTCGTGCCCGCGGTGACGAGGGCGACCGTGCCGGGCCGATACGCTCCGCCGAGCGGGCCAAGCAGTCGGACGATCCGCCCGTGGGCCAGCGTGCGCAGCCGGCCGCGGAGCGCGGGGTCGGCGCCGAGCGCTCGCCGCTGGCCCGGGGAGGGCCGGGAGATCAGAGCGCCCGAGCCGTTGGACGCCAGGGCGCGGGCGATGCCGAGAAGGTGGTCGACGGTCTTCCCTTCCGCGAGGATCACTTCCGGTACGCCGACCCGGCGCGGCCGGTCCCGGTCGAGCCGCGCGTAGCCGCCCACGACGATCTCCCGGCGGCGACGCGGAGCCGGCACACGAGCCGCGGGCGGGGACACAACGTTCCGCACCCAAGCCGTGATATATCGGGTCCCCGTGGTCCGCGCGCCGCGCTTCTATGCCCGATTTCTCGCTCTCGCCCGAGCAGGAAAGCCTGCGCGATCTCGCCCGAAAGTTCGCCCGGACCGAAATGGCCCCCCACGCCGCGGAGTGCGACCGCTCGGCGCGATTCCCCGAGGAGATCTATCGCAAGGCGTACGAGCTCGGGCTGATGAATCTCAACGTTCCGACGGAGTATGGCGGCAGCGGACTCGGCGTCGTCGACCAGTGCCTCATCGTCGAGGAGCTCGCCCACGCCTGCGGCGGCATGACGACGTCGGTGATCGCGAACTGTCTCGCGCTCGAGCCGATCCTGCTCGGCGGGACCCCGGAGCAGAAGGACCGGATCCTGAAACCGTTCTGCGCGCAGTACCAGCTCGCGTCGTTCTGCCTGACCGAGCCGTCGGGCGGGAGCGATGCGGGGGGTCTCAAGACCCGCGCCCGGAAGGAAGGGGATCACTACGTGCTCGACGGCGAGAAGTGCTTCATCACGAATGCCCCGCACGCCTCCCTCTACACGGTCTTCGCGACCGTCGACCCCTCGCTGCGGCACAAGGGGATCACCGCGTTCGTCGTGCCGCGCTCGGCGGTCGGTGTTTCCCCCGGCAAGGACGAGGAGAAGATGGGCCACCGCGCCTCGTCGACGAGCACGGTGCGCTTCGACGGCGTGAAGGTGCCGGCGGCGGACCGGCTCGGCGCGGACGGAGATGGGTTCGCGCTGGCGATGCGTACGCTCGACCAGACCCGGACCCCGATCGGGGCGCTGGCGACCGGCATCGCCCAGGCGGCGCTCGATCACGCCGCCGCCTACGCGCTGAAGCGCCAGACGTTCGGCAAGCCGATCGCGGAGCACCAAGCGATCCAGATCAAGCTCGCGAACATGGCGCAGGCCGTCCATGCTGCGCGCCTGTTGACCTGGCACGCCGCCTGGACGATCGACCACGGCGCGAAGGGGACCCTCGAGTCGTCGATCGCGAAGTGCTTCGCGTCGGACTCCGCCCTCCACGTCGCGGACGAGGCGATCCAGACGTTCGGCGGGTACGGTTACATGAAAGAGTATCCCGTGGAGAAGCTCCTGCGGGACGCGAAGCTCACCCAGATCTACGAAGGCGCGAACGAGATCCAACGGACGGTCATCGCCCGCGAGTTGCTGCAGCAGTACGCCTGAGCCGGGGGGCCGATGGAGATCGTCGTCTGTGTGAAGCCGGTCCCGGAGTCGGAGACCCGGCTGCGCCCGACGGGCGACGGCCGGTCGCTGGATCCCGAGGCGGTCAAGTTCGTCCTCGCCGGATACGATGAGTCGGCGGTGGAGCAGGCGCTGCTCCTGAAGGAAGCGATTCCCGGCTCGAAGGTGCACGCGGTGGCGTACGGGGTCGCCCCGAGAACGGAGGAGGTGCTCCGCTCGGCGATCGCCCTCGGGTGCGATGCGGCGACCTGGATCGATGCCGGGGAGGAGACGAGCGGAGACCCGATCGTGGCGGCCCGGGCGCTCGGCGGACTGATCCGTTCCGTGCCGCACGACCTCGTGCTGTGCGGCAAGCAAGCCGGCGACGACGAGAGCGGCCTCGTTGGGGCCGCGCTCGGGGAGCTGCTCGAGGTCCCCGAGTTCGGCAGTGTGGTCGACCTGCGCTGGGACGCGGCGACGGGACAGTTCCGTTTCCAGCGGTCGGTCGAGGCCGGAACGGAGAGCTGGACCGCCGCGACGCCCCTCATCGTCGGGTTGCAGCAAGCCTGGAACGATCCGCGCACGGCGAAGCTCCCCGCGATCCTCAAGTCCCGAAAGGCGACGATCGCCCGGGCGACCCCCACAGCCGCCGGCGGGGGACGGTCGTCTCCTGAACGGTTCGAGCTCCCGCCGCCCCGGACCGGTGCGAAGATGATCGAGTACCGCACTCCCGAGGAGGCGGCCCAGAAGCTCGTCCGGATCCTGCGTGAGGAAGCGAAGGTGTTTCCGTGAGCGGGACCGCCCTCGTCGTCGCCGAGATCCACGCGGGACGCCTCGCACCGGCGACCGCCGAGGCCGTCGGCGTCGCGCGCTCGCTCGGGCTGACCGTGATCGGCTTCGCTGCGGGATCGGACGCGGGCTCCGCAGCCGCCGAGTTTGGCGCGCTCGGAGTAACCGAAGCGTTCGCGGTCCCGGACCCGCGCCTCGATACCGCGCCGAGCGGGGCGCGGATCGGGTCGATCCGACAAGCACTATCGGCGTCGAATGCGACCACCGTTCTCACGGTCGGAACCGCCCTGGGTCGAGACCTCGTCGGCCATCTCGCGATCGCCTGGGACGCCGCGGCCGCGACCGGAGTGACGGAGGTCGTCGCGACCGGCGAAGGGTTCCGCGTGCGTCGCCCGATCTTCGGAGGGCGGGCCACCGAAACGCGACTCCTGGCCGGCGGCCATTTCGCCCTCGCGATCCGGCCCCACGCCTTTCCCCCTGCGGCGGGCGGCGCGAATCCGTGTACCGTTCGGGAGCTTCCGGCCGGTGAACTCGCCCCGGGTCTCCTCGCGGCACGACGCACGGGGGTCTCCGCCGCGGCGGCCGGTGCCGGCCCCGGGCTCACCGACGCGTCGATCGTCGTCTCCGGGGGACGGGGCGTCCGTGCGCCCGAGAACTTCCACTTGATCGAGGAGCTCGCCGCCGCGCTCGGGGCGGCGGTGGGAGCGTCCCGGGCGGTGACCGACGCCGGTTGGCGCCCCACCTCGCTGCAAGTCGGCCAGACCGGCCGTGCCGTCTCGCCCCAGCTCTACATCGCGGTCGGGATCTCGGGAGCGATCCAGCACCTCGTTGGGATGATCAGCTCCCGGGTGATCGTCGCGATCAATTCGGACGCCTCGGCACCGATCTTCAAGGTCGCCGATTACGGGATCGTCGGCGACCTGTTCCAGATCGTTCCCGCGCTCACCGCCGAGATCCGTCGCGTGCGCGGACTCTAGCCCGCGGTCACAGGTCCCGATACAGGTCGATCCCGTCGCGCACGAGGGTCGTCATCGACAATCGAGCGGCCTTGCGCGCCTTCTGAAGGAGGCGACGCGCCGGTTCCTTCGGCCGGCCTCCGTCATCGAACATCCCGCGGAACAGCTCGGCCGCGAACCGCGGGTAGGCCGTGTAGAACCGGGGATTCCACTTCACCCGGTCCATGGAGGCGAAGTCCCGGAAGTCCGCGAGGACGTGCGACGCTTCGAGACGCTGGTCGTATTCCGCGAGCGACGCCGCATCGTACGCTCCCCGGGCTCGCGCCGCGAGCGCGGTGTCCGCGGCCGCGAGGCCCGAGCGGACCGCGTAGTTCATGCCCTGGATCGTCAGCCCGTTCGAGAAGACGAATCCCGCCGCGTCGCCGACCACCATCCACCCGTCGCCGTGGAACGCCGCCGGCCGGCTCGCCCACCCCGAACTGATCAGCTTCGCGCCGTATTCGACCAGCTCGCCGCCCCGCAGCCGCCCCGCGATCGTCGGATGGAGCTTGAACTGCTCGAGGAGGTCGTGGGCGTAGACGCCCTTTCCGAACAGCGATTGGAGGTTCACGATGAGGCCGAGCGAGAGCGTGTCGCGGTTGGTGTAGAGGAAGCCCCCGCCCATCACCCCCGGCGGGAAGAGGCCGGTCACCCACTCTTCCGCATGCCCTTCGCCCGGTCCGACGCCGAACCGATCCTCGATCACCCGGGGGTCGAGCCGGTAGACTTCCTTCATCCCGAGCTCGGTCGCGTCCCCCGAGAGATGGGGGTTCGGGCGGATCGGAGTCCCGAGGGAGAGCCGGGAGTTCGCGCCGTCCGCGACGACCGTCACGGGCGCGGTCATCGTCTCGCCGCCCTGGACGACCCCATGCACGCGGGTCCCCTCCCAGTTCAGGCGCTCGACGGGAACCGAGCTCACGACCGTGGCGCCCGCCTCCTCGGCCTTCTTCGCGAGCCACGCGTCCGTGCGGGCTCGAAGGACCGTGTGGGCCACGTACGGCTCGCGTCGCCAGCCCGACTCTTCGAGGTCGAAGGAGACCGCGCTCTCCGACGTCAGGAACCCGAAGCGCTTCCGGACGAGGTGGCGTTCGACGGGCATCTCCTTCCACCAGTTCGGGAGGACCGCGTCCAGGTCGTGCCCCCAGAGCACCCCACCCGACAGGTTCTTCGTGCCGGGCTCGGGGCCCCGTTCGAGCAGCAGGACGTTCGCGCCCCGCTGGGCGAGCCGGATCGCGGTCGCGCTGCCGGCCATGCCCGCGCCGACGACGATGACGTCGAAATCGTCGCCCATCGGGCGCCGGACGCAGGCGGTCCGATTTAACGGTGCGCGAACGGGCGATCGCTACTGCCGGATCCAGCTGCCCTGGCCGGCGTTCGCCATCACGCCCTGGCTCGCGTCCTCGATCATCTTCTGGAATTTGAACGGCTTGGGAATGCCCTTCCAGTCCTCGTTGCCGAGCCGGGTGCCGCCTTCAGAGCTCACGCGGACCGTCCCGTACCCGAGGATCCGCTGGAACAGGGACTGGCGCACGTCGACCCCGCGCACCTGCGTAACCGGGATCTCGTGGAAATCCTTGCCGAGGATGCCGGTCTGCACGATCACGCGGTGGGACGTGACGGCGTACACGGTCCGGATCCAGCGCAGCGCGCGGACGAGGATCCAGATCAGGCCGACCAGCACGAGGAAGGCGAACAGCCACGTCACCCACTTGGGAAGGTTCACCTCGGCCGACCCGAGTCGGGACAGCACCGAGTTCCAGGCCCCGAGCTGGAGGCCCCCCCACCCGTAGACGTACGCTGCGGAGAAGAGCGCGAGCAGACCGAAGATGAGGACGAAGAGGATCGGCCCGGGGAAGTAGAACAGCTTCGTCGCGCGGGTCTCCTCCAGCAGATACTCCTGGTCGGCGAGATACGTCGCCTTCAACAGCCGAGGCATCGGACGGGCGCTGGCCATCGACGCCGTCGCGCTACGCGGAATCCCGCCGGGAGCGGCGCCGGAAGCCGTCATCGGGTCGACGGGAGCGGAGCGAGGGTGATAAACCCTCGTCTGGAACGGGACCTCGCCTTCGCCGCTTATATCGGCCGGGAGGTCCCGAAGAGCGATGGGCGTCACGGACTGCCACGTCCACATCAACCCCCTTTGGGAGATGCGGCCCGACGCGGTTCGCCTGCTGACCCACGTGGACGCCGCGGCCGCCCGCTACCTGAAGGATCCGAGAGCGTTCCTCGAGTACCTCGACGCCTGCGGGGTCGAGCGCGCCGCACTGATCAACTACGTCGCTCCGGAGGTGATCGGCTACACAGAGCGGGCGAACGAGTTCGTCAGCGAGTACGCCCGCGAGGACCCGGAGCGATTGATCGCCGTCGGAGGGATCCGGCCGGACCACCCCGAACCCGAGCGAGAGATCGCGCGGCTCGAGGAACGGCTCGGGATCCGCGCGATCAAGCTGCATCCCCCCCACCAGCTGTTCCGCCCGAACGCCTACACCGAGGGGGAGCTCCCGAGCTTGCGGGGGATCTACGCCGCGTGCGCCGCCCACCACCTGCCCGTGATCTTCCACACCGGGACGTCGGTCTTCCCGCGGGCCCGCAACAAATTCTCCGACCCGATGCTCGTCGAGGATGTCGCCCTCGATTTCCCGGATCTCACGATCGTGCTTGCGCACGGGGGCCGGCCGATCTGGATGGAGACCGCGTCGTTCCTTGCGCGCCGGTTCCCGAACGTCTGGCTCGAACTCTCCGGTATCCCGCCGGCTCGGCTTCTGGAGTACTTCCCCCGGCTGCCGCAGCTCGTCGAAAAGACGATCTTCGGCACGGATTGGCCCGGTCCGGGCGTGAAGGACATTCGCGCGAACTTGGAATCGTTCCGCGCGCTGCCGATCCCGATTGACGCGCAGCGGCGCATCCTCGAAGAGAACCCGCTGCGGGTTTTCCCTCGAGGAAAGTCCTCCTGAAATAGTCGGGCTCGCTCGCCTCGCCGTGCCCGAACCCCCGAAGGACCCGATGGCCGAGTCGGCCGCGCCCGCCCCCGAGGGGGAGGAGCCGACGCCGACCGTCGAGGTGGTCGAAGGCGGCGAGGAGGTCGGTCGCCTTCCTCTCCCGCGGCGCAACCGGGGCGAGGTGTTCGGGATCGCGAGCCAGCTGCTCGGCGCGGCCCGGATCCGGGTGATGTGCGAGGACTCGATCTCCCGGATGGGGCGGATCACGGGGAAGATGAAGAAGAAAATGTGGATCCGGGAAGGGGATCTGCTCGTCGTCCGGCCGTGGGGCTTCCAGGAAGGCAAGGCGGACATCCTCTTCCGCTACAGCCGCACGCAGTCGCAGTACCTGGCCCGGAAGAATCTCCTGCCCGCGTCGGTGAACCTGTTCTCGACGGACGTCCCGACGGACGCCCCGCCGCCGGCCTAGTCGGACGATGTGGGCCGCTCCGTTGCGACCGCTCTCCTCCTTGGAGATGGCGGTCGTAGAGGCGAATGCCGTCGCCCTGGGCACCACGGTCGATTTCCTGATGGAGAATGCGGGCCGCGCTGTGGCCGAGGAAGCGACCGCGCATCTCCCGTCGCCCCCCGCCCGCGTCGCGGTCGTCGCGGGCCACGGCAACAAGGGCGGGGACGGGACGTGCGCGACGTACTACCTCCACCAGTGGGGGTATTCGCCCGAGGTGTGGCTCGTCCGGCCCCCCTCGGAGATCGCGACGCGCGCGGCCCGACGATGCTTCGAGCGGATCGAGCGCCGCTGCCCCATCCACCTGGGCCCCCCGCGGCCGGAGGAGCTTGCCGGCTTTCCGCTCGTGATCGACGCGCTGCTCGGCACCGGACAGGGAGGGCGACTCCGGCCCCCGATCCGCGACGCGGTCGTCGCGATCCGCGAGAGCCGGGCGCCGGTGCTCTCGATCGACCTCCCGACCGGGGTCGCCGACCCCGACGGGCTCCGGCCGAACTGGACCGTGACCCTCACCTCCCCCAAGGAAGAGATGACCGCCGGTACGTCAGGGATCGTGCGCGTGCGCGACATCGGGATCCCGGCGGACGCCTGGATCCACACCGGTCCGGGTGAGTTCCTGTTCTTCCCGCGCCCCACCGGCCTCGAAGATCGTGGCCGGACCGGGCGCGTCGTGGTGATCGGGGGCGGCCCGTACGCCGGTGCCCCGGCCCTCGCGGGCCTCGCCGCGCTGCGCTCCGGCGCAGAGCGCGCCACGGTCCTCGCTCCCGAGGGCGCGGCCGAGCGCATTCAGGGGTTCAGTCCGAATCTCGTCGTCCGGGCGTTCGGCGTCGAGCGATTCCGCCCCACCGACGTCCCCGAGATCCTCGAGTTCGTCCGAACAGCCCGCCCGCGCGCCGTCGCCCTCGGCATGGGCGCCGGTGCCCACCCCGAGACCGTCGAGGCACTGCGCGAGCTCGAGCGATCGTTGGTCGGCACCGTGCCCCTGCTCGTCGATGCGGACGGTCTGGCCGCTCTCCCGACGAAGGAGGAGATCGGAGCGCACGGGGAACGGGTGGTGCTGGTCGCCACGCCTAACGGGGGCGAGTACGAGCGGTACTTCGGAGGGAGCCTCAGCGGGACGCCGGCGGAACGCCGCGAGCGTGCTCGGATCATCGCGAGCGATCGGGGGCTCACGCTGGTCGCCAAGGGTGAGCCGGACCTTCTCACCGACGGCGTGTCCGCGTTCGAGAACCGCCACCACCACCCCGCGAATACGGTGAGCGGCGTCGGCGACGTGCTGGGCGGCGTGTTGGCCAGCCTGCTCGCGCAGGGCGTCTACCCGCTCCACGCGGCGCGGCTCGCGACGTGGTGGGTCGGGGACGCCGGTCTGCGTGGCGCCGCGCGGAAGAGCTTCGGCCTCGTCGCGACCGATGTGATCGAGGAACTCCCCGCGATCCTCACGACCGGGCTCGAGCGCGTCCACGCGCCGACGTAAGGGCCGGCCTCAGGCGTACCGCACGCGGCCCTTGATCGCCTTCGCGCGGTTCCGGACGTCCTTCGCCCCGTCCGGATTGCCGGAGGTGTACCCCTCGAGGAACGCCCGCACGAGCGCGTCGGAGCGGGCGTGGAGGGCCTTCAGGTCCTCCTCCACCAGATGGAGGTCGATGCCGAGCTCTTCCACGCCGGGGCTTCGGGATCCCATCGACAGATCGAGGAACGCCGGCGGTCCGTCCGGACCGTCCGGGAAGAGCACGTTCGAGCTCGTGAGATCCCCATGGGCGATCCCGCCGGCGTGGAGGCGCCCGAGCGCCTCGCCGAGGTGGCGTACCGCGCCGGCCAGGCTCTCGGCGGGGACGTCGGGGCGCTCGAGGAGCTCCTTCAAGGTCGGACCGGCGAGGAGCTCCAGCACGAGGCGGTGGCGCGAGAGGTCGATGTCGTAGACGATCGGCGTGCGCACGCCGAGGCGGCGGGCGTCGACGAGCAGGCGGGCTTCCGTCCTGGTGCGCTCGCGGCGAAGCCGCTCGTCGAGCGCCTTCGCGCGGTAGCTCTTCGTCTCCCGCTCCTTCAGGAGAGCGGGCAGGCCCATCCACTCCACGCGGCGGAGCGTGGCCTCCGCGCCCCGGGAGACCTCCGGGCCCTCGACCTCGTCCGACACGGGGGAACTCGCGCCGCCGACCGGTGGCCGGTATAAGACGGTGGTCAGGTCGCGGGCGGCCCGACGCGGAACGCCCGTTCGATCGCCGCCGCATAGTCCTGGAACGACGCGCGTTGCCGGCGCCGCAGCGCGTAGCCCGAGACCGCGAGCGCGAGACGCCAGGACCAGGTCCGCCCCACGAACTCGAAGTCCGCGATGACCCGACTGCCTCGGCCGTCGGGGAGCACGGTGTACCCGGTCTGCAACGTGGACACCGTCACCCCCGACGAGATCACGTGTCCGCTCATGTGCCAGGTACGCGGGCCGGTGCGCGTCACCGTGCCGGTCGTCGTGCGCACTCGGCCCCCAAACTCGGCGGTCGTTGAGAGCCGCGTCCGGTCCGGATCGAGCGGCGTCACCGTCCGGTCGACGAGGCCGTCCGTCAGTCGCACGTCCTCGGACGAGTAGTCGAGCCACCACCGCACGACGAACTCGGGCGGGGCCCGGACGGGTTGGTCGATCCGGAAACGGACCATTGCGGGATCATTCGGGGCCCCTACATGACCCCGGGCGCCCCCGCCCGGTCAAGGCAGGGGGCCGCCGGCGGCCCGGCCGGGGCGCGAGCGGAACCCGATCTCCCCGTACAGCACCTCCATCACGGCGAGCGAGACGATCGTGGTCGCGATCGCCATCGTGAACAGTCCCAGGTAGCCGAAGTACGCGATCGCGACCGCGCCGACCAGGGGCCCGACGCTCCACAGGGAGGAGTTGATCAGGGAGAACATGCCGAGATACTCCGCGCGATGACCGTCCGGCGCCATCCGCGCGACCCAGGCGGGCATCCCGGTCCCGACGAGGGCGAGTCCGGCGTTCCGCACCGACTGGGCCGGCACGGTCTCGGGCCACGTCGTCGAGACCATGAACAACCCGTACGAACCGAGCGTCAGCAGCGTACCGTACCAGATCCCCCGGATCTCGCCCCGTCGATCGATCAACCGCCCCAGCGGGAGGGAGACGATCGCCCCGGTGACGAGCCCCGCGACCGCGACGACGCTCACCTCGAGGTTGTTCGCGCCCAGGCTGGCGGCGAGGTAGCCGTAGAACGCGGCCACCGCCCCCGCCCCGATCGCCCGGATCGACACGGCGAACGAGAAGACGACGATCGGCCGCATCTCCCGTAGCGGTCGTCGGGTCGGCGTAGGGGGCAACCGGATGTCGGGAACGAGGAAGATCACCACCGAGAGGGTCCCGATCATCACGGCGACGACGAACGGGAAGAGCGCGACCAGCCCGAACTCGAAGGTGACGACGCCGGCGAGGATCACCCCGACGACCGCCCCCGCATTCGAGGTCGCATTCAGGAGCCCGTACCCGGCGCCCCGCTCGTTCGCCCGGGTGACGTCCGCGACGTACGCCGTGTACGCCGGCCCGCCGATCGCGAGCGCGAGCTCCGCGGCGATGAACAACGCTCCGGCGAGAGCGTAGCCGGGCGCGAACGTCACCGCGAGGAACAGCGGGAACGCGAGCGCCTCGCCGAGCAGGAGGTACGGGCGGCGCCGGCCGGCCCGGTCCGACAGGCGGCCCACGAGGGGTCCGATCAGGCTCGCCGGGACGTAGGCGAACGTCAGGATCGCGAGGGCGATCGGAAGGGTGGCGCCCTTGAGCTCGACGAGGTAGAGCGGCAGGAAGACGATGAACAGGCCGCTGCGGTTGTTCGCGAGCAACGAGTAGAGCGAGAGCGACAGGAGCTCGCGATTGGCCATCGAGCGGCGGGGAAGGCCCGCGGCGTATCAGGCTAGGGGACTCGGTCCCGCGGGTGCTGGCGGGCGATGGGTTAAGAGCCCGTTTCGTCCTCGACGCGCCGGTGCGATCCATGGCGGAAGAGCTGCAGGTCGGTCGGAAGAGCGAGGAGGACGGCGTCGAGATCCTGGTCCTCAACCATCCGCCCGTGAACGCCCTCGGCACCCGATTGCTCGCGGACCTCGACCGTCGCCTCGCCGAGCTCGGTTCCGATCCGAAGGTGCGCGCCGTGGTCGTGACCGGCGAGGGGCAGTACTTCAGTGCCGGGGCGGATGTCAAGGAGATGGCCACGATGGATCTCGCGGAAGCCCCCGCGGTCGCGCGCCGGGGGCTCGCGGTGTACGCCCGGCTCGCCGCGTTGCGCGCCCCGGTGATCGCCGCCATCAACGGGCTCGCTCTGGGCGGCGGCCTCGAACTCGCCCTCGCCTGCGACCTTCGGCTCGCCGGTGAGTCCGCGAAGCTCGGCGCTCCCGAGGTCACCCTCGGTCTCATCCCAGCGTACGGCGGAACGCAACGGCTCCCGCGGCTCGTCGGCGTCGCGAAGGCGAAGGAGCTGATCTTCACGGGCGGCATGATCTCGGCGGCGGAGGCCCTCAAGATCGGGCTCGTCAACAAGACCGTCCCCGCGGGGCAGGAACTCCGGGCTGCCCGCGATCTCGCGCATACGATCGCCCAGCGCGCGCCGAAAGCGGTCCAGGCGGCGAAGCGATCGATCGTCGAGGGGCTGGAACTTCCGCTCGCCCAGGGGATCGAAAACGAGACCCGTCTCTTCGAGAACGAAGTGATGAGCTCGGAGGATCTCGGAGAAGGCATCGCGGCGTTCGTCGAACGCCGCCCGCCGAAGTTCCAGGGGAAGTAGCCGATGGCGATCGAATTC
Organism: Thermoplasmata archaeon; assembly: GCA_035507575.1. Lineage (GTDB taxonomy): Archaea > Thermoplasmatota > Thermoplasmata > Lutacidiplasmatales > UBA184 > Lutacidiplasma. The sequence goes on from DATJNY010000029.1 coordinate 37,275, forward strand.
TCCTTCACGCCCGACCAGGAGGCGTTCCGGTCGGCGGTCCGCGCCTTCCTGCAGAAGGAGGTCGCCCCGATCGTCGTGGAGATGGACGAGAAGGAGGAGTTCCCCCAGGCCTCCGTCCGCAAGATGCAGACGGAAGGGTACTTCGGCGTGCCGATCCCCGAGGAGTACGGGGGTCTCGGGCTCGGCAAGGTCGGGTACTGCATCTTCCTCGAGGAACTGGGGAAGGTCGATGCCTCCCACGGCGTCATCGTGGGGGCCCACACGTCGCTCGGAACCACCCCGCTCCTGTACTACGGCACGGAGGAGCAGAAACGTCGGTGGCTCGTGCCGGCGGCGAAGGGCGACGCGCTGCTCGCGTTCAGCCTGACCGAGCCGGGTTCGGGATCGGACTCGGGCGCCGTCCATACCGTGGCGGAGCGTTCGGGCGACAACTGGGTCCTCACCGGCAACAAGATCTACGTCTCGAACGGCCGCGAGGCCGATACGGTCATCGTGATGGCCGGCAACGATGTCAAGCTCGGTCCGAACGGCGGGGTCACCGCGTTCCTCGTCGACACGAAGCTCCCGGGGTTCCGGGTCGGCCGCTGCGAGAAGAAGATGGGTCTCCACGGCACGTCGACGGCGGAGCTCATCCTCGATCACGTCACGCTCGGCCCCGAGTGCGTGCTCGGGGAGGTGGGGAAGGGGTTCCATGTCGCGATGACCGCCCTCGACGTGGGCCGGGTCTCGCTCGGCGCCGCGAGCTTGGGCGGGATCGAGGCGGCGACGCACGAAGCGCTCGAATTCGCGAAGAATCGGACCCAGTTCGGGCTGCCGATCAGCGAGTACGAGGTCATCCAGTTCAAGCTCGCCGACATGGCGATGCGCGCCCACGCCCTCCGCCTGATGGTCTATCAGGCCGCCGAGCACCAGGACCGGCTCGGGACGGACCCGAAGACGTGGAGCCGGCTCGAGCGCGCGGAGAAGACCCGGGAAGCGGCGATCGTGAAGTGCCTCGCCTCGGAGTGGGCGTCCGACGTCATCGACGAGGCCCTGCAGATCCACGGCGGGATCGGCTACATCCGCGGGACGCCGATCGAGCGCGCGTACCGGGATGCCCGCATCAGCGAGATCTTCGAGGGCACGAACGAGATTCAGCGGCTCGTGATCTCGCGCGACCTCATCGCGCGGGGCCTGTAGCCGCCGGAGTCTCCTCCGCCCGCAGCACCCGTCGCAGCACCTTCTGGACGCCGCTCTTCGGCAGGGCGTCCCGGAACTCCACCGAGCGCGGGGCCTTGTAGTGGGCGATCCGGTCGCGCACGAAGGCGATCAGGTCGGCTTCGGTGACCGTGGAACCCGGCTTCCGAACCACGAAGGCCTTGAGCACTTCGCCGTGCTCGGCGTCCGGCCCGCCGACGACCGCGACGTCCTCGACCGCGGGATGCTGGAAGAGCACTTCTTCGACCTCGCGCGGGTAGACCTTCATCCCGCCGACGTTCACCATGTCCTTCTTCCGGTCGACGATGTACGCGTAGCCGTCCGCGTCGAGACGGGCCGCGTCGCCCGTGAGGAACCACCCGTCCCGGAGGACGTGGGCGGTCTCCTCGGGATGGCCGAAGTAGCCGAGCATCACCTGGGGGCCGCGGACGGCCAGCTCGCCGACCTCGCCCGGGCCGAGCTCGCGCGTCCCGGTCTCGAGATCGACGATCCGCTGGTCGGTGCTCGGGAGCGGAAGGCCGATCGAACCGGCCCGCCGCTCGCCGCGTAGGGGGTTCGCGTGCGTGCCGGGCGACGTCTCGCTCAACCCGTATCCTTCGACCACCGAGCCCCCCGTCAACTCCTCGAAGCGACGAGCGACCTCGATGGGGAGGGGCGCCGATCCCGAGAGGCAGTACTTGATCGAGCGGATCCGGTGCTTCGCGATGTCCGGCTGGTGGTTGAACGCGTTGTAGAGCGCCGGGACCCCGGGGAACTGCGTGGGCTGATACTTGTCGATGAGGCGCAGCAATTCCGGCACGTCCGGCCGGGTCTGCATCACGATCGCGGCCCCGTCGGAGAGTCCGAGGAGCAGCGCGATCGTCAGCCCGTAGATGTGGAAGAAGGGAATCGAGGCGAGGATGACCTCCTCCCCCGAGACACGGGTCGTGTTCCAGGCGTTCGCCTGCGCGATGTTCGCCACGAGATTGCGATGGGTCAGCATCGCGGCCTTGGGCACGCCGGTGGTGCCGCCGGTGTACTGGTAGACGGCGACCGTCTGGGCCGGATCGCCCTGGTAGGGGGCGATCGAGTCCTGGCTTCGCCGCGCGGCCGAATACGGATGCACCCACTCCTCGTGCGGGAATTCGGTTGGCATCTTGCGCCGGCGCAGGACCGAGTTCACGAACGGCCGGACATACCACGGGTAGAAGTCGCGGAGCCGCGCCACGTACGCGACGGGCACCGGGTATTCGGCGCGGACCTTCGCCACGTTCGGGAAGAGGATCTCCAGCGTGACGATCGCCTTCGGACCCGAATCGCGGAGGACCCGAGAGAGGTCCTGACCGAGATACAGCGGGCTGACCTGGACGGCGATCGCCCCGAGGCGCAGGGTGGCGAACAGCGCGATCGGGTACAGCGGGCAGTTCGGCAGGTAGAGCGCGACCCGGTCCCCCGGCCCGATCCCGTCGCGTCGCAGCGACGCCGCGAGCCGCTCGCTCTCGGCCCAGAAGCGTCGGTAGGTCCATTTCGACCCGTAGTAGATCAGGGCCGTGTGGTCCGCCCACTTCTGGCAGCTTTGCTCGATGAGGTCGGTGAGCAGGACGTTCGGGACCTCGATCGTCGGCGGGACGTCGGCGGGGTACTTCTTGAGCCAGACCCGCTCGAGCGACGGGGCGGACACGGGTTCACCCCCCCGACGGGGCGTCGGATTCTTTCGCGAACTGGACTCCGGGCTTATAGCCCGGAACGAAGCGTACGCGCGTGCCGATCGCGAGCTCGGCTTCCGCCTTCACCGAAGGCATCCAGCCAGTGACTCGACCGCCGCCATCGAGCTCGACCACGACGTACGCATACGGCGCGTCGTTCAGGAACTCGTCGCCGGGGACTGTGAGGACGGTGAATGCGACGACCGAGCCTCGCTCCGCGAGCTTCGTCTCCACGAGGTCCGCCCGGCCGCAGCGGGGACAGGCGAGACCCCAGGTCGCCGTGACGAGCCCGCAATTCGGGCAGCGAAACCCGCGAAGCTGCCGCTCCTCCTCGTAGCCGTGAACGAACTCCTGGATCGAATGCGGAGCGCGCGGCAATTCTTCGGACGCGACGACCCCCCCTCAGCGCCGGGAGAAAATGTGCACGGAACAGGAGCCGCCGGTCGCCCCGACATTGTGGGCCAGCGCGGTCTCGGCCTTCGGCACGGCTCGACCGCCCGCCAGCCCGTTGAATTGCTCGAAGATCTCGACGACCTGGCTCGCGCCCGTCGCGCTCACCGGGTGGCCTTTCGCCTTAAGCCCACCCGAAGGATTGACCGGCAGCTTCCCGTCGCGGGCGGTGACGCCGTCGACTTCCGCCGCTCCCGCCGTCCCTCGGGGGACGAAGCCGAGATCTTCGAGGGCGAGCAGCTCGGCGATGGTGAAGCAGTCGTGGACTTCCAGGAAGTCGATCGCGGTGCGCTCGAGCTTCGCCTGGCGGAACGCCTTTTCCGCGGCGGTTCGGGTCGCCGGAAGCCCGAGAAGGTCGGGACGATCCTGCATCTCGGTGATCGACCCCGCGCGGGCGGAGGCCCGGATCACCAGCGGCTCGGTCGTCGGCTGCTTCATGAACTCCTTCGCGGCCACCACCACGGCCGCGGCCCCGTCCGAGAACGGGCAGCAGTCGAACAGCCGGAGCGGCGAGGCGATCATGGGCGAGTTGAGGTACGTCTCCATCGTGATCTCCTTCTGGAATTGGGCGTGCGGGTTCCGGGCCGCGTTCGCGTGGTTCTTCACCGCCACGCTGCCGAGGACCTCCGGTTTCATGGGGAACGCCTTCTGGTAGGCGTTCGCGAGCGTCGCGTAGAGTCCCGGGAAGGTCGCCCCGTTCTTCGTTTCGAACGCGTAGTCGGCCGCCTCCGCGAAGTAACTCGTGGCGGTCAACGTGTCGAGATGCGAGAGCTTCTCCACCCCGACGACGAGAGCGGCGTCGGCGAACCCTCCCGCCACGTGAACGAACGCCTCGTGAAGCCCCGCGCTCGAGGAGGAGCACGCCGATTCGATCGTGCACGACGGGACGTCCGGGATCCCGAGCCCGCCGTTGATCAACGGTCCGACGTGACCCTGCTTCTCGGTGAGCCCGAAGCAGTTCGACACGAAGGTGTAGCCGATGTCCTTCGGCTCTAGGCCGGCCTGACGGATCGCTTCGAGCGAGACGCGCGTCGCCGCCTCGCGGCCGGTCTCCTTCATCTTGCCGAACCGATTCGAGGCGGCACCGACCACCCACGCTTCGCGCATCGCCCTCCCTCCGAGCGAACGAGACCGGCGACCGTCTTTAGGCTATGCCGCCCCGACGGGGGATCTGCTCGTCGACCTCGGTCCCGGGTAGGTCGAGAAGGCGGCGAAGACGAGCGAATGCGCGCTCGGCCGCCGCGGGGTCGCGGGTCTTGAACAAGAGGCGTCCCGATCGGCTGATCGTGACTTCGGGATCCGTGGCGGCGAGGAGCATGACGCGGGCGTCGACGACCGCGATCCCCTCCCGCTCGAGCGCCTCCCGGGCCAACGCCAGGTCGAGGCGGAGTGGCGGGTCGGGGATCGCCTCGTACCCTCCGTTGTTGGAGCAGAGCTTGAGCTTCCGATACATGGACGCGGGGGCCATAGAGCGCGCTCCACCTGAAGATTCGCGTTCGCGCCGGGCGACTCGCGGGACTCCTCGGTGTCCGCGAATCGAGCGAATTTAGGTAGATTTATGTACCCGACTGGCCCGTGGCGCGACCAACCGTCTCAGGTGGCGAACGTGGCGCAACCGTACTACCAAGAGCCGCCGGAAGCCCAGTCGATCAAATCGATGCTCCACATCGCGAGGATCCTCGCGATCATCTTCGGCATCCTCCTGCTGCTGGGCGGTCTCGCCTACGCGGCGGTGGTCGCGTACTACGCCAGCGTCTGCTCGACGGTCCTCTACGATTCGTATTGTGGCGCGTCCGTTGGCTTCCTGCTCATCTGGCCGATCCTGATCATCATCTGGGGGGTCGTCGACTTCCTCATTTACATGCAGATGAAGGCAATCGAGGACATGGTCAACGCCCGCCAGTACGAGGCGGCCAAGGCGAAGACCCTGATCTGGATGATCCTCGGATTCATCATCGGTGGCATCATCCTCGGGGTCATCCTGCTGATCGCCTACATCAAGTTCGACCCGCTCATCAACGCGCAACGCGCGATGATGGGAGGCCAGCCCCCCGCCGGCGGCTACCCACCGCAGCAGCCGATGTACGCCCAACCGCCGCCCGCATACGGTGCGCCCCCGCCGCAGGCCGCTCCCGCGCCCATGGCGGCCCCGGCGCCCATGGCGGCACCGGCTCCGGCGCCCGCGCCGATGCCCCCCGCGGCCCCCCAGGTCCCGTTCTGCCCGACCTGCGGCCAGCCGGGGACTTGGGTTCCTCAGTACAGCCGCTACTACTGCTACAACGACAAGCAGTACCTCTGAATCGGGGATCCCCGGTTCGGGTCGAACCCCTTCCGGGCGTTCGCGTCCGGCCTACAGGATGACGGCTTTCCGAACGCAGTCGTCGATGATCTGGTCGACGTCCAGCTGATCCTCCTCGCGAAGGATCTGCAGCAGATTCGAGCGCGTAGCGGGCTTGTCCGGCACGGCCTGGCAGCACACGCCGGGCCGAGTGGAGATCCCATAGGTTCCGATCTCTTTGGCGACCGCCTCGATCTCCTGCTTGTCGAATCCGATCAGCGGCCGGACGATCGGCAGTCGGACGGAGACCGTCGCGTTGTGCATGTTCGAGAGGGTCTGCGAGGCGACCTGACCCAGCGCTTCGCCGGTGACGAGGAACGTGGCGCCCTCGCGCTCGGCCACGCGCTCCGCGGAGCGCCACATGAAGCGCCGGCAGAGCACGCAACCGACGTGGCGGTCGGTGTTCCGCATGATCGTCGTCTGGGTCGAGCCGTGGGGGATGAGATAGAGGGGGATCGGCTGGCCATACCGTTGGCGCAGGAGTCCCAAGTGGTCCACGACCTTCTCGAGCGGGGAGTCGTCCGTGAACGGCCGATTGTCCATGTGGACCGCGACGATCTCGTGCCCTTGGCGGAGCATGTAGTGCAATGCCACCGGCGAGTCGATGCCGCCGCTCATCAGCATCACCCCCCGCGCCATACGGAACCGACCACCCTCGCCGCGCTATTTACATCTGGCTCCGCGGGGACGTGCGGTGAGCCGGAGGTAAATACCGCCCGAGGGTCGATGCGACGTGGTTGAGACGGCGTCCGAGCCGATCGAGCTCCAGGTCCTCGACGAGGGCCGGGGCCCGGCGATCCTGCTGCTGCACGGGGCGGGCCTGAGCCGCTCGGTATGGAACGACGTCGTCGCGGGGCTCGCCCCCGGTTTCCGGGTCCTCGCGGTGGATCTTCGGGGTCACGGGCGGAGCTCGAACCCCCCGTCGTCCACCTTCAGCTTCCTCGAACTGGAAGGGGACCTGCTCCGTCTGCTCGACGCGAAGCAGCTCGACCGCGTGTACGTCGTCGGGCACTCGGGCGGAGCCCTCCTCGCGCTCCGCTTCACCCTCGACCATCCCGAGCGGGTCTCCGGTCTCGTCATGATCTCGGGGGCGGCGTACACCGACTCGCATACCCGTTCGATCACGCAGCGATGGACCGACACCTACCAGCACGAGGGTCCGGACGCTTTCGGGCTTCGGCTGCTGAAGGACCTCTACTACCCGGATTGGATCGAAGCGCACCTCGACTTCGCGGACCGGGTGCGGGCCGCGGTCCAGCGTCAAGATCTCGCCCCCGCGACCCGCTGGAGCGACGCGATGGCGAAATTCGATGAGAAGGCCCGCGTGCCCTCGATCCGGGTTCCGACCTTGATCGTCCAAGCGATGGACGACCAGGTCGTGGACGCCTCCCACGGACGGATCCTCCGACAGTCGATCCCGGGAGCGCAGATCCGGATCCTCCCCCAGACGGGCCATATGGTCCCGCTGGAGCGCCCGAAGGAGACCGTGGAAGCCATCGCTGCCTTCGTCCGCGCCGCCGAGGAGCAGCGGGGCGTCCCGCGGGCGAGCTGACCCCCGGGCGCGCCCTTATCAAGCTCCGGCGCGATTGCCGGCCGATGGCCCCCGACGACGCCGGCGAGATGGCCGAGAAGGTCGCTCAGCTCGAGAAGGATCTGGTCGAGCTGCGACGGCGCCTCGCTGCCCTCGAAAAGCAGCTCGACCCCCGCTCGGAGCACCCGTCCGACCGGACCGCGGTGCGCGAGAAGGTCGCGTACGACTGGCAGGCGTAGGCGATGCCGCCGGGCGCCTCGGCCGGTACGGCGCCCCGCTCGATCGACGATCTGCTCGCCCGGCACGAGGACCTCACTCCCCCGGTCGGCACCGCGGGGGCGGCGGTCACCATCCTCCTTCGCGACGGCCGATCCGACGTCGAAATTCTACTCATCGAACGGACCGAACGAGAGACCGACCCCGCGTCCGGCCAGGTCGCGTTCCCGGGCGGACGGGTCGACGACGGGGACAGTTCGATGCGCGCGACCGCATTGCGCGAGCTCCAGGAGGAGGTCGGGCTGACCGCCGCCGACCTCGCCGGGCCCCCGCGGTACGTCACGACGGCAAACGCCGCCCGATTCCACCTGAAAGTCGCGATCTTTGTCGCCGCGCTCGGCCCGAACGGTCAGCCTCCGACCGCGCGCAGCGCGGACGAGGTGGCGCACGTGTTCTGGCTCCCCCGCTCGGCCCTCGCCAACACCGTTCGGGTGCACCGAGAGACCGGGCTCGGACTCCTCGAGGTGCCGGCGACGGTCTACGAAGGTCACGTCCTTTGGGGGTTCACGCGCCGCTGTCTCCGCGAGTTCTTCGGACTCCCTACCGAGGACGAGTGGGCCGGCCCGGCGTTCGCCGTGTCGACCCCGGAGCCGGCCGAAGAGCCCGGCGACGGCCGCCCACCATCCTCCTGACACGACGGCCGACGCCATTATCCGCATCCTGGGCGTCGTTGGACCATGCCGGTCGGCTGGACGCGACGGCTCACCTGCCCGAAGTGTGGGGGTGCGTTCGACTACGAGTTCATTCCGGGGGCGTCGTTCACCGCGATCCGTCTCGGCACGTCCCGCTACATGCGGTGCCCGATCTGCCGGCGCTTTTCGGTCTTCAAGATGACGGGACCGGAAACGGCCCCACTCCCGCCGCCGCCTTCTCCGGGGGCGCCGTGACCGATTCGGCCGCTACCCCGCCCGCCGTGCCGCGCTTCAGCGACAGCCGCACGACCTTGCGCGGGCTCGCGATCCTTCTTCCCGCGATCGCCGCGACGGTCGTCGGCCTCGTCGTACTCGCCCCCCGCCCCGAGCCGGCGCTGGAGATCAGTCTCCTCATCGCGGCCGCGCTGCTCGCGATCGTGGCGATCGGGGTGGCTTGGGGCCGACCCGAGCGGACCGGTCGCGCGTAGCGGCTCCCGGGAAGCCCCGGTCACCTCAACGGTCGTCCAATGCTTTAAATACCTCCTTAAATACTCCCGCGGCCGGGGATTCCTTTGGTCAAGATTCGGATCGAGAACGTGGTGGCGTCGACCTCCCTCGGCGACGAACTCGACCTTCAGTCGATCGCGCTCGGGTTGGACGGGGCGGAGTACGAGCCCGAACAGTTCCCCGGTCTCATCTACCGCCTGAAGCAGCCGAAGACCGCCATCCTGCTGTTCCGTTCCGGGAAGGTCGTCTGCACCGGCGCGAAGAGCATGCACGAGGTCGAAGAGTCGATCCACACCGTCGCGGCCCAGATCAAGAAGGGCGGCCAGAAGATCAACATGAAGCCGAAGATCGAGGTCCAGAACATCGTCGCGAGCTCGGACCTCGAGAGCGAGATCAACCTGAACGCGATCGCCGTCACGCTGGGCCTGGACCGGGTCGAGTACGAACCCGAGCAGTTCCCCGGGCTCGTCTGCCGCATCGACGAACCGAAGGTCGTCGTGCTGCTGTTCGGCAGCGGCAAGCTCGTGTGCACCGGCGCGCGGAAGCCGTCGGACGTCGAGGTCGCGGTCAAGAAGATCACGAAGGAGCTCCAGGGCGCGGGACTCCTGCGCTGAGCCGGGGCTTCGACTCCCCGCGTGCCGCTCCCGATCGGCCTGCCGATCGTCGATCACCACTGCCATCTTTCTCCCGCCGGGGAGGGGGTCGCCGCCGCGAGACGGTTCCGCGCCGCGGGGGGCACGCACCTCTTTCTCGCGACGCAGAACTACGGGCCGGGCCCCGCGGTCACTCTCGAAGACTATCGGAGGCAGTTCGACACGACGGAACGGCTCGGCCGGCAGGTCGAAGCCGAGGCCGGAGTCCGCGTCTACCTCGTCGTCGCGCCGTACCCCATCGACCTGATCGGAGCGTCGGCGGCCATCGGCCCGGAAGCGGCATTCGCGGCCCATGCCGAGGCGCTCGAACTCGCGGGCGCATGGGTCAAGGAGCGGCGCGCGGTCGCGCTGGGCGAGGTCGGACGCGCCCACTTTCCGGTGGCGGCGCCGGCCCAGGAGCTCCTCGAACGGGCCCTGCAGAAGGCGTTCGAAGTCGCCCGCGACGTCGGCTGTCCGATCGTGTTCCACTCCGCCGACCTCGAGCCGTCGGATTTCCTCGCGCTCGCGGCCTTCGCGCGCGCGGCCGGCGTTCCGGCCGGCCGGGTGGTGAAGCACTTCGCGCGGAAGCGATGGACCTCCGAGGAGTACGCCGGCATCGTGCCGTCGTATCTCGCGCGACGGGAGCTCGTCCGTGAGGTGCGCCCCGACCCCGGACCGTGGTTCCTCGAGACCGACTTCCTGGACGACCCGAAACGACCCGGGGCCGTGCTCGACCTCGCGACCGTCCCCCGTCGAGCGGCCGCCTGGTCCGCGGAGGGTGAGGCGATGTCCGAGCGCCTGCGCGTCCCGTTCGTGGAGTCGGTGCGGCAGGTCTATGGCTTCGAGCCCGAACTGACCGGAGGGCGACCGCGATGACGAAGCGACGCGGGCGGCTGATCGCCGTCGAAGGGATCGACGGGGCGGGAAAGTCGACGTTCGTCCGAGCCTTCGCGAACGGTCTCCGGCGCCGCGGCTACTCCGTGGGAGTGCGGCGCGAGCCGGCGGACCCGCTGCTGGGCCGGTTGGCCCAGGCTTCGAGCGTCCAGGATCCCTGGCTCGGCGGCGTCTACTTCACCCTCGACCGACTCCTCGCCCGCCCGGAGCTGGAGCGCGATCTCCGCCGCCACCACGTCGTCGTGCAGGACCGATCGCTTTACTCGACCCTCGCGTACCAGGGCAGCGCCCTCGGCGCCGGTGCCGCGCGTCGGCTCGCCCAGCTGCAGCGCTCGGCGACCGTGCTCCCCGACCGCGTCGTGCTCCTCGACATCGACCCGACGGAAGCGGGGCGGCGCGTGGGGTTGCGTTCCCGGACCCGTTCCCCCCTCGAGCGACTCGCGATCCAGCGTCGCGTGCGACGCGCGTACCGCCGCCTGGCCCGAGGTCCGTCCTGGATCGTGCTCGACGGTCGCCGCCCGATCGCCGAGGGCGTCTCGGAAGCGCTCCGTCGGCTCGGGGGGACTTTGACGCGTCCGCCGCGTAGGCGGGGTCGGTCCCGGCGACGGCGAACCTGATATTGCCGAGTCCGGTCCCCCCGAAACCTCGATGAGCGCCCCGGCGAAGATCCTCGTGCGCGAGGAGACCCTCGATCCGTCGTTCCTCCCCCCTCGGCTCGTGCACCGCGAGTCGGAGCTCGGGCTGCTGACGAAGCGATTTCGCGAAGCGCTGGGGAAGGGCCTCCCTTACCACTTCCTGCTGACCGGGGGGGTCGGGAGCGGCAAGACCGCGCTGGTGCGGCGGCTCGGCGCGGATCTCGAGCGGGCCGGTCGGTTCCACGACCTCGCCGCCCGGGTGATCTACGTGAATTGCTGGCGCCGCGCGAGCGACCGAACCGTGATGCTCGACCTGCTCCGGGGGGTGAAGGTGTCGCTCCCGGATCGCGGGTACAGCCTGTCGGAAATGCTCGACGTCTTCGAGCAAGGGATCCGGCGCGCGCCGCAGCACCTCGTCATCCTCCTCGACGAGGCGGCGGCCCTCGTCAAGCAGGAGACGAAGCTCGTCTATCTCTTGTCGCGCTCGCGCGAGGTGGAGCTGGGCTCCATCTCGCTCGTCCTGGTCGCCGCCGAGGACCTCTTCCCGTTCCTGGATGCGCCGAGCCGCTCGAGCTTTGGCGTGACCCATCGGCTCGCTCTCGCCCCCTACGATCGGGCGGCGCTCGTCGACATCCTCGAGGAGCGCGCCCGGATCGCGCTCCGGCCCGGGAGCGTCGACCGCGACGTGCTCGAGCAGGTCGCGCGCGTCGCCGCCCCCAACGGCGACGCGCGGTTCGCCCTCGAGATCCTGACGGGGGCCGCTCACGCCGCGGAGGACGCGAACTCGGAGACGGTCGAGCCCGAGCATGTCCGCCGCGCGAAGGGGTCGCTGCTGCCGACGATGTCGGAGTCCCACCTCGAGGAGCTCTCCGTGAACCAGCTCGGCGTGCTGCTCGCGCTCGCTCGGTCGCTGAAGCGCAAGGGCGTCCTCGTCCCGAGCCAGAAGCTCCGCGCCACCCACGCGGCACTCGTCGAGGAGCTCGGCGCGCCGGCGATGAGCCGCACGACCTTCTGGCGCACGCTGAAAGAACTCGAACGGGACGGCCTGGTGACGCTCGACGCCGGGGCGTCGGGGGAATCGAGCCAGGTCGGCATGGACGAGTTGCCGGCGAGTTTGCTCACCACCCTGCTCGAAGAGCGCACCGGTGGCGCCCGGGCTCGTAAACCCTAAGACGAGCGTCCGGGTCGGCGCGTCGTGGCAAGCGGGCTCGTACCGGTTCGGCCGCCACTGTCGGGAGATCGACTACCGGAGTGGATCCGGACCCGACCGCCTCAGGGCCCCCTTTACCCCGAAGTTCGGTCCCTGCTGGACCGGCTCGCTCTGGGCACGGTCTGCCGGGAGGCGCGGTGCCCGAACCTCCCCGAGTGCTGGTCGGCGGGCACGGCGACCCTGATGCTCCTCGGAACGGAGTGCACCCGCCGCTGCGGATTCTGCGCGGTGACGACCCACTGGCCGAACGGGGCGGTCGACGCGACCGAACCGGCCCGCGTCGCGGAGGCGGTGCGGGAGTGGGGCCTGCGGTACGTCGTCCTCACCCAGGTCTGCCGGGACGACCTCCCCGACGGCGGAGCCTCGGTCCTCGCGGAGACCGTGGGTCGGATCCGCGCATCGGCACCGGGCGTGCTCGTCGAGCTCCTGATCGGCGATCTCGCCGGAAACGAAGCGGCGCTCGCGACCTTGCTCGAACACCCGCCCGACGTGCTCGCGCACAACCTCGAATCGGTGCGCTCCGTGTCTCCGAAGATCCGCGACCACCGGGCGGGGTACGACCGCTCGCTCGAGGTCCTCCGCCGGGCGCGAAGAGTCGGTGGGCCCGCCCTGGTCACGAAGAGCTCGATCATGGTCGGGTTGGGGGAGACCGAGCCCGAGATGCGCCGGGCGTTCCAGGACCTGCGGGCGGCCGGGGTGGACCTCCTGACCCTGGGTCAGTACCTGCGGCCCGGTCCTGCCCACCTCCCCGTCGCCCGGTTCGTCCCGCCCGAGGAGTTCGAGAGCTGGAAGTCGGAGGCGCTCCGATCCGGGTTTGCGGGCGTCGAGGCCGGGCCCCTGGTCCGCTCCTCCTACCACGCCGAAGAGCTATATCGCCGGGCGCTCGGCACCCGCGGAGGGTGATCGATGGCGAAGAAGGCCCGTCGCAAGCTCGAAGAGGAGGAGGAACAGGCGTTCGAGTTCCCCGTCTTCGATGAAGAGACGTTCGCGACGAAGGAGTTCGAGCTCGGCGGGGGCCTGCTCGTCGCGGGCCTGCTCACGCTCGGGATCGGCCTGTTCTCATGGGGCCTTTCGCTGGCCGGCCTCACCGTGTGGATCCCGCTCGGCCTCGGGATCCTGATCGTGGCCGCGAGCCCGTACCTGGTGCGCCGGCTGCGCGAGCGCTCCTCGCTGTACACGACGGGGGACTGGGCGGGCCTGATCGCGATGGAGTTCTTCGGCTGGTTCGCGCTCTGGTTCCTGCTGCTCGATCTCGTCCCGCTCGGCCACTAGCGCGGGGCGAGCCAGGGAAGTCGCTTTCCGAGCAGCTCCCGCAGGGCCTCCCCGAGCGCCGGGGAATCGGGGGCACCGGCGAGCGGCCAGACCTCGACCCGCGACGCGTCGGAGGGGGTGAGATCCTTGCCGAGGGCGAGCCGTGGGAGGAGCGACCGAATGACGGATTCGAGGTCCCGTTCGGTACGCCGCGTCTCGACCGCTAGGCTCCCGTCGGGACGCACGTACGGCCCCTGGAGCACCGGGGCGTCCGGCGCGGTCCACTTTTCGAGGAAGTGTCCGACCCGGTCGAGCCCGGCCGGCGGGCCATCCTGGGGCCGGACCGCCGGGCGGTGGGAGTGCCCCACCTCGATCAGAATGAGGATCCGATCCGGGCCCGCGACGCTGGCGGACCCGAGGAGCGCGAAGTCGGAACGTCGAACCTCCTCCGCGATCGCCCGTTCCGCCTTGCGGACCTGCGGGTAGAGCGTATCGTCGACGAGATCCGGCCGGGGCACCCCGACCACGGCGACATGGCTCGCGCGCTCCTGTAGCCGCGCGAGCGCCTCGGCTCGGGAGAGCAGGGTGCGCGTCGGGAGGTCGAACCAGCGCACGTGGGGAGCGTCGAGGTAGGCGCCGGCGGCGAGGACGAGCAGGGCGAGATTGCGTCGGGAGAGGGCGCTCGCCACGTTCCGGTGGGGGTCGACGGGATCGGGCAGGATCAACGCGACGTCCGCCGGGAGCCGGGGGGGTTCCGCACCTCCTTCGACGAGCCGGACCGGTACGCGCCAGCCGCGGGCGGCGGAGAGGAGGCCCCGCAGGGAGCCGAATCGGAGCACCAAGAGCTCCACGAGGTATCCCGAAAGCCCCTCGGTCTTCGCCTCGGAGCCGTACACTCCGAGGGCCCGAAAGAACTGCTTCGCGAGACGGACCTGCACGACGAGCTCCGGGGTCTCGCGAGCCGCGAGGTACGCCTGGTGGAACGGCGTGCGGTCCACCGGCGAGAGGGGGTGCGCCGGGTCCTCGACCGCGAACCCGGGCACCGCGTCGACCCGGAAGCCGTCGAACTCCCCCCGGAGGTACGGGTGCTCGGCGTACCGGGTCTCGGGGTTCGTGAGGATCGCCCGGCCGAGCGCGAGGCCTTCCTCGCGGAGCCGCTCTCGCGGCAGGTCGGGGGGGAACAGCAGGAACAGGTCGACGTCCAGACGGTCGGCGAGGTAGGTCCCCCGGGCGGCACTACCGGCGACGAGCGCGCGGACGAGGGGGCTCTGACGGGCTCGGGCGGCCTCGACGACCCGCTCGACCAGGGCCTCCCGCACCCGATCGACCTTGGCGACGAACTCCGGGCTGGGTGCGAGTCGACGCGCGACCTCGGACTCCACCCGGTCCGCCTCCGCGGCGGCGGTCGACGGAGGGCGGTCGGTCATCCGCCCTCCGGACGCCGCCGGGAAGATGAACCTTCGGCTCGAGGGAGGGGGAGCCTTCAAGCGGTTCCGCGCGGTCGTACGTTCTCGCGAAGCCGTGTCCGCTGCGGTCCCCCACCCTGCATCGCTCTTCGAACCGCTCGACGGCGGAAAGGTCCGGTGCACCGCGTGCGCGCGGTACTGCACGATCCCCGAGGGTTCGCACGGTTTCTGCTTCGTCCGAAAGAACGAGCGGGGTCGGCTCGTCCTGCTGTCCTACGGGCGGGCGGCGGCGACGCAAGTCGACCCCGTCGAGAAGAAGCCGCTCTCCCACTTCCATCCCGGGGCGCGGGTGTTCTCGATCGGCACGGTCGGCTGCAACTGGCGCTGCCTCTACTGCCAGAACGCGGAGATCTCGCAGGAGCACGAGGTCACGGGACGCCCCCTCTCGCCGGCGCAGGCTGTGGGGGGCGCCCAACGGTACGGCTGCGCGGGGATCACGTTCACTTACAACGAACCGACGATCTTCCTCGAGTATGCACTCGACGTGGCGCGGGCGGCCCGCTCGGCGGGGCTGTTCACGAACTTCGTGACGAACGGCTACATGACCCCCGAAGCGGTCGAGGTCCTCGGGCCCAACCTCGACGCCGTGAGCGTCGACTTCAAGGGCAGCGGCGAACCCGGGTTCATGCGCAAGTTCATCACGGCCAAGGGCCCGGAGCCGATCCTCTCCACGATGCGGGACCTCAAGGACCGGGGCGTGCACGTCGAGGTGACGGATCTCATCGTTCCTCGGGTCGGGGACTCCGTGGACGCGACGCGGAAGCTCGCGCGCTACGTCGTGGACGAGCTGGGGCCGGCGACCCCCTTCCACCTCCTCCGGTTCCATCCGGATTACAAGATGATGGACCTGCCCGAGACGCCGATCGCGACGCTCGAAGGGCTGCATGCCGTCGCGAAGGAGGAGGGGCTCGAGTACGCGTATCTCGGGAACGTCTGGGGGCACCCGCTCGAGCACACGTACTGCCCGGCCTGCGGGGCGATCGCCGTGCGCCGCTTCGGGTTCACGATCCAGGCGTGGAATCTCGATGCGGGCAACCGATGCCGGGCGTGCGGGCATGCCCTCCCGATCGTGGGGAGCCTCGCCGAGGATTACGTCCCGACGTTCGCGACGCCCGTGGCGTAGGCCCCGTCGCCGGGGAAAAAGGGGAAAGGAAAGGGTTCGGCGGCGCGTTACGGCGCGGGCGGCGGGGACGCGGTACTTTCCGACTGCTCGTCCCACTGCGCGGGGGCGCTGCTGTGCCCTTCCGGGGCGCCTCCCTCGGTCGTCGGGGTAGGACCGGTCCACGGGGCGGCAGGGGGCGGGGACTCGCCCCGACGGCGCGTCAGCACCGCGAGGAGCGCCAGCACGAGGGCGATCACCGCGATCACCAGCGCGACGATGAGCCAGGTGTTGAACGTCGACGACGTCACGAACGAGGTCGTCGAGCTCGACGCGAACGCGGCACCGAGGTTCCCCGGCGCACCGTTCACCACCACGTTCCCGGTCCCGCCGGACACCGTGTAGCCCGAGGGAGCGCTCACCGAGTACGCGTAGGTCCCGTTGGGGACGTACCAGGTCAACGACGCACCCGAGGTCGACTGCGTGACCCCGTTGACCGTCGCGGACCACGTGACCCCGGGGGCGAGACCGCTCGCCGAGATCGTCACCGCATAGGTGACCTGCGTGAACGCGATGAGGATCGCGTACCCGCTCGCCGTCACCGTGACCGTGCCGCTGGACGGCGACGCCGTGTAGCCCGCGACGGCCCCGACCTGGTAGCTGAACGTACCGACCCCCGAGGCGAACTGGATCGTCGAGCCCGTCGAGTTGCCCGCGATCCCGCCGAAGACGGCGTTCCACGCCGTGCCCGCGGGCAGTCCGGTCTCCGTCAGGGTGACGGTCGTCGCCGGGCTGAACGCCAGCTCGACCGCGACGTCGCCCGTTGTCCCCGTGGCGACCGAGCCGGACGACGGGGACGCCGTGAATCCGGGAACGGCGCCCACGGTGTAGGCATATGTCCCGGACGTCGCCGCGAACACCATCCACGCGTTGGCGCTCGACTGGGTCGCCCCGTCGAAGGTCACCGACCAGGTCGTGCCCGCGGTGAGCCCGTCCTCGTAGAACCAGACCGCCGTCTCGTTCGCCGGCGCGTAGAGCGGGTAGTAGTCCCAGTTCTGGTCGCCGACGTAGTACGGGTTCAGCGTCCCCTCGGTGTTCCAGGAGTGCCAGTCGGCCCAGTAGTTCCCCGTGTACGGCTCGACGGGGCTGTTGAACGAATTGTAGCAGTCCCCACAGCCGTAGCCGCTGTAGGCCTGGATGTGCGCCGCGCTGTACGTGTCGGTCGCGCCGTTGTCCCCGATGAACGTCGAGCCCCAGACGTAGTTGTACTCCGAATCCCACAACGAGACCCCGTAGCTGGTGTCATCGATGAAGCTCGAGCCGAGGAGGTCGTTCTCGTAGGTGTCGACCTCCCACACGCCGAGCCAATCGTGCGAGGAGCTCACGCCGTTGAGGTACGCGTACTCGGTGAAGTTCAGGACGACCCCGTAGAAGTCGGCGGTCGACGTCAGCCCCTGCAGGTAGATGCTTCCCGGGTAGTAGCCGTCGCCGGAACCCGCGTCGTAGAGACCGATCGGATAGTTCGACACCGCGACGTTCGAGATCTGCAGCTGATACGTCTCCTCGGTGTAGACCGCGGCGATCGGCGGCGTCCCTCCCCACGCGTCGGAGTAGAAGCCCCACGGCATGGAGGTCGTCGCGTTCGTGGCCGTGACCCCGGTGATGTCGATCTCCCCGGATTCGTAGACCCAGACCCCGATCGAGAGATCGGAGACCGTGACCCCGGAGATCTGCAGGTGGGTGGACGGCCAGTAATACTCGTCGTCCAGCGGGAGGATCTCGACGCCCACGGACAGACCCGTCGCGGAAACGTCCGAGACGTTGTCCCACGAGGAGCCGTCGATCTCGACGCCGATGGCCTGGTCGCTGGCGCTGACCCCGGAGATCGTCACACCGATCGAAGGGTCGATCACGAGTCCGATCGCCCCGTCGGCGGCCGAGACCCCGGAGACCGTCGTATGGGGAGAGTCGGTCAAGTATACCCCGTACGCATAGTCGCCCGCGGCCACCGTAGCGATCGAGCCGCCGGGCGAGTCCACGAACTCGACGCCGTAGGTGCCCGAATTGTCGGCGGAGACGTCCGCGACCGAGGTGCCCGGGGTATCGGTCGCTTCGACGCCCGTCGAGTCGAGCTCCGCGGTAACCGTGGAGACCGAGACGCCGGTCGAGTCGCTCGCGAAGACGCCGTGAGCGTCTCCGTCCGCGAGCACGTCCGTCACCGACACCGTCGCCGAGTCCTCGACGACGAGCCCGGCCGCGCCCTCGAGCGCGACGAGTCCGTCGATGGTCAGTCCGACCGAGCCCTCGTCCATCTCAACCCCGAGCGAGTCGTCCCCGCTCGCGTTGACGTCCGTGATGCGCGTGTGGTTCGACGCGTCGATCTCGACGCCCAACGACGCCTCCGTGACGTTGACGGTGGTGAACGTGCTCGACGACGTCCCGTAGTCGAGGCGCACGCCGAGCGACTCGTCCGTCGAGGTGATCCACGAGAACGAGTTACCGGTCGTGTCGTACGAGGCGATTCCCCCGCAGTAGAGATCGTTGTAGCACTCGTCCTGCGAGTCGCTGACCACGACATCCGTCACGGTCGCTCCCGAGGTGTAGTAGAGATTGATCCCGATGTAGTCGTCGATGACCGCGGCGTCCGAGAACGAAATCGCGCCGGTCTCGTAATCCAGCTCGAAGCCAAACTCGTTCCCGCCGTCGTAGAGGTCCGTCGCCGAGAAGCCGCTCCCGCCGCCGAAGACCACGCCTCCGTAGGCGTCCTCGATGTCGGCGTCGCTCACGACCACGTTGTTGACGTCGTCGCCGAGAACTCCGAAATCCCAGGGGTAGAGGATCGTGATGTCCGTGAGCGTCAGCCCCGTCGAATCAAGGACGTAAACCTCCGCGGCACCATCCTCGTACCAGCCCGTCGACGTGAGTCCAGTGACGGTCGTGTCGGTGGCGTTCCACGCCGAGATCGCCCCAGCATCGTAGACCCACGTGTCAGAGATGGTGGTGCCGAGCGTGGCGTCGAGCTCGATCGCGAGCGCCGAGTTGTCGTCGGGGTCGTACGCCCCCACGTCGTTGAAGGTGGTGTCCTTCGAGAGCGTAATGTTCGCTCCCAACGAGTCCTCCGTGACGTTGAGCTCGTTGATGGTCATCCCGGTGGTCCCTGGGATGCTGTAGTAGGCGAGACTCGAGCTTCCGATGTAGCCGGCGTCATAGCCGACCTCGAAGCCCGCGCCGTAGTCCGTAACGTTGACCCAACTGTACGTGCTGTCAACCGAAGTCGCGGACTCAACGCCCAGCGAGTCGTCCACGGAGAGGGTCCACACCGTGGTGTGCGACGAACCGAGGTCGGTCACGCCGGTAGATTCCTCGCCCGCGATGACGTACGAGAGGGTCGTGCCCGTGGAGTCGCCGACCCATATGCCCTGAGAGAAATCGAGCGCGAGCGCGTAGTAGACGACCGCGTTCGTCTCCTGCCAGAATTCGATGGAGCCGCCGGCGGGAGCATACTCGCCGTGGAAACCGGAACCGATCAGGACCTGGTAGCTGACATTGTCCACTCCCTGGTCGTCGAGGAACGCGATCTGGGAGGAGAATTGCTCGAACTCGGGGTCAGCGAGGAGCTCGCCCGCGGGGGTGAGCAACCCGGTCGCGGGGGGGTAGGGCTCCGGATACCAGTAGAGCCAGCCGTACTCCTCGGAAGACGGCCCCTGTGAGATTCCCGAGACGTTGATCGCGCCCGTCACTCCGATCGCCTGGAACAGGGCGAACGTCGGGTACGTGTAGTCGTTCACGCGGTCGAAGGTGACGTTGACGAAGGGCTCGAGCCCGTAGAAGTCGTACGGGGGAGTCGCCGGGGAACCGACCGCCGCGGCGAGTGCGCTCGCCTGCGCATCTCCGTACATGTACAGCGGAGCCTGGTCGTTATCGATGTTCGCCACGAGCGCGAGGGAGTAGCCGGTGACGCTGCCGGTCACCGGGGTCCCGTTCAGCTCGTCGTACCCGTCGGCCCACGCTTGAACATAGTACGCCGAGGTCCAGGGCGCCCCGAGGGGCGGGAGATAGGTGTTGAAATCGCCAGAGTTGTCGGTCGGCACCCAGCTCAGGTTCTGGCCGTAGCCGCCCGGGGCCTGGTTTCCGACGAAGACGAAGCCGAACGACGGGTCGATCGACCCCGAGAGGTGAATATCGCCGGAGGGCACGGCGACCTGCGGTTCGGCCCCCCAGAGTCCGTAGAGCATCGCCGGTCCCTGGTTCATGACCAGCGCGTGGCTCGGGGTCCAGTAGTCCGCGATCCCGATCGAGGACTCGCCGGTGTCGTCGCCCCAGTTGTATCCGGAGGGCACGTTTTGGAATCCGCCCGCCGTCAGGTTCGAGTATTCGAGGTTGATCGTACCGTTCACGGACCGGAAGTCGGCGTTGTCCCCGCCGATGCCGCCGACGAGCACGATCTCGGCGTCCCGGTAGAATCCGCCGGGCGTCGTGTCGAACCCGTCGATCGTGAAGCCCGGGGTGGTGGGGGGCGTGCCGCCCGCCGTGTTGTTGAACACGACGGAGTCACTGATCCCGGTCTGGCGGAGGTGAGTGCCCGCCTCGATGATGTTGTAGCCGTAGGAGACGACGGACTGACCCTCCGAATTCGTCGTCGCGTTGTTGTAAAGTTGCAGCGTGATGGGGTACGAGGCCGCCGAGATTGGGATGGTCTTCCCGACGCACTGGAAGACCCCGCCGTACTCCGCGAGGATGAGGTCAACACCGGCGGAGTTGTTGTTGCACGCCGAGACGATGACCCCGGAGCCGATGTATCCACCGCTCGCGTTGAACGTGTCGTCGACGAAATGGATGCCCGTGTCGTTCCAGTTCACGACGTTCTGGGTCCAGAAGAACCCGGAATTGCTACCGGGGACGGTGATGTTGGTCGCGATGGTGTTCAGCTGGATGCCGAACGTGTACGGGCTTCCGATGTAGCCCTGGTGCTGACCGGGATTGTTCGGCATGATGAGGTCCGTGGCGCCGGGGTTCGTGGCATTCGGGGGCGTGTTGAACACCACCTGCCCGAGAATGTGCGACGTGTTGTAGGAGTACGTCTGGGCACCGAGCCCATAGTCGGCGATCCCGAGGGGCGCGGGAGGATTCGTAAATGCGGGAATGATGGTCGAGACGGAGGTCTCGCCTTTGAGAATCGCGAGATTCGGCAGAGAGGTCAGGGGATGGGTCATCGTGCCCGCCTGAAGCATCTGGACCCAGGGGGCCGTCGCATAGGTCGGGGAAAGGCCGGTGAGGGCGGCCGCCGCGCCCGCGGAGGTTCCGCTCCCTTCGAGCTCGGCCGGATTCGGGATCTCGGCATTCGTGGGCGCGGCGCTGGGCACCGGCGCGACGGTACTCGGGTTGACCCCAACCGCCGCGGCCAGCGGATTCCCCGGCGATGCCGCCGCCGAAAGGGCGGCGCCACCCGGCAAGACCATCACGGCGCAGATCGCGAGCACAATCGGCAGCAGCCAGACAGGTCGGAGGTGGGACCCCGAGGTCGTCATCGCGCGGGCCAACCCGTGGGGGTCTAAAGACGTTGCGAAAACGACCGTTCTGCCGGCCCGGCGCGCCAACCGCACGGGGCCCAACCGCGGAACGGGTCTCGCCACCCCGGCACCGGGAAGGCGGTTAGGACCCGTGGGGAATCGAGCTAGAGAACCCGCTCGACCTGATCCCCCCAGAGAGCACCACGAAGGTCCTGTGAGAGGGATTTCCCCCGCTCCGGACTCGGGGATCGGGCGACCCCGTCGAGCTTAGGTGGAGGAGCGTTTAATCGCCCCGTTCTGCTTGCGCCCCTGGGTATGGTCGGAGATCCTGACCCGCCTACCGGCCCGAAGGAGGTAGCGTTCTCCTGCCCTCGCTGCGGTGCGCCCCTGCCAGTTCCCGCGGAGGATGGGTTCGTCACCTGTGAATACTGCGGTGTTCGAACACAAGTCTCGAGCTTAGCCCCGCCCCCACGCCGGTCCACCCCCTCTGAGGAGTCTTCCCCGGAACTCGAGCCGTCCCTCCAATCGATCGGCGACGAACCCGGGCCCGGAGGGATGTCTTTCGTTGCTCGAATTGTGATTGTGATCGTAGTGATTGCAATAGCCATTGCACTCGTTGCCGCCACGCAGCCTCCCGCGAATCCGGGCGGCCCTTCCGTCGCAGCGTGTTCGGTCGCCATCAACGCGTCCGCCACTTCGGGGCCCGCTCCGTTTACCGCGACGTTCACGGCCGAAATTACTACACCACCGGGAGATTCTGCCAGCGAACCGATGTGGCAGTTTGGCCCGTTCCCCCCGGGCTTGGATCTCAACTACACGGATGGGACGACCGTCACCCATACGTGGGACGCTAGTGGTTCCTTCGGAGTCCACGTGACAGTACCCGATACGAGCCTGCAGGGGTGCTGGGCCGCCATGAACGTCAACGTGACCTGAGGTAAGCCCGGGCGGGACCACGGCCCCCCTACGGACTCGCCCTCCGGGCCAGATGGATCCTCCGTAGGGACTCGTCCTGACAACGCCTCCGGTACGGGGGTCGGCAGCGCGTGCTTGCCGATCCCCGTATGAAGCGAAACGACCCGTCGCCAGACCGGAACGTGGATTCGGCTCGCGCCCCGCAGCCACAGAGCGACGGAGGAAGGATTTTCTTATGCCGGGGCCAGGATTCGAACCTGGGAACTCCTGCGAGAGCAGATCTTGAGTCTGCCGCCTTTGGCCGCTCGGCCACCCCGGCGCGCTCCCTGCGAGGCGGCGGCCGGCTTAACTGTCTTCCGATGCGTCGTCCGGCTCCTCGTCGAACTCGCCCGGCGCGAGCGCGTCGACCAGGGCGCCTTCCGGCCGAAGCGCCGGTCGCTCGGGATCGATCCGACTCGCGCCGGCTCCTGCCACGGGAGACCGAACCAGAACTCGACGCTGTCGGCCGCACCTAAGGCAGGTGCGGACCCGCCGGCCCCCGCGGAGACGGGTCCGGACCGTACGGCCCTCGACCCAGAACGACGAACATCCCCGGCAGTAGAGGTCCCGGAACTCGGGCACCAACCGCACGTTGTAGCGAGTCCCGATCCGCCGGGCGAGCGTCACGTAACGGTCCGCGAGGGCCACGTGTCCGTCGCGCGCCTCGCGCTCTGCCAATGCGAACAGCGTCGTGATCCGCTCGCGAGCGATGCGAACCATCTGCGCGGTGCGCCGGCCACGTCGGCCGCCGCGTCTCACGGCGTCTGAGGTTGCTGGCATACCGGACAGAATACGGCGGCTCGCGCGATGATGGTGCGGCACCGGATGCAGTACTTTCCGGAAGGGGGAGGAGCGATCGGCCCCGTCGCGGCTCCGCCGCTCCCCGCGAGACTCATCGAAGCCGACGACGGGGTCGCCGGGACGCCGGTGAACGCCGAGAGCATCGGCATGGCGGTCGGAGTCGTCGCGGGAGGCGGCACGGTCACCGCGGTGTCGACCTGGGGCAGCGTATAGCCGCACTTCGCGCAAAAGAGCGCCCCTTCGGGGCCGTTCTCGCCGCAGTGGAGACAGACCGTCACGCCCACGGCAAGGTTAATGCCGTATTTCACCGTCAAGTACCTCGTTGAGACAACGGTCGGTCGCACTCGTGACACGGGACCCGGCACTCTACGGGGAGTTGGCGGGATTCTTGCGGGAGCGACGGTTGTCCTGCGTGAGCCTCCTTCCCGGTCAACGGATCCCCGAACGCGTCGCGGTCGTCCTGACGTCGCCGGCGGAGGCGCGCGAGATTTCGCACCCCCGGGTCCTCATTGTCGCCGAGGACGGGGATCGTCGGGCCCTCAGCGCGGCGGTGGAGCTAGCCCTGGACTCGGGCTCGTCGGACGGCGAGATCGTCGTCGGCATCGACCCGGGTCCCCGCCCCGGCTACGCGGTCTTCGCCGGCGACCGATGTCTCGGTGAGGGCATCCTCGACTCGCCCGAGGCGGCGGGCCCGTTCTCCGGCCAGCTCCGACACCGCTTCGCGTCCCGCCACGTGCGCTTCCGCGTCGGCGCGGGAGACCCACCGCGTCGGAATCGCATCGTCAATGCCCTGCTCGCCCATCATCGATCCGTCGAGCTCGTCGACGAGCAGGGCACGACCCCGCGGGGACATCGGCGTCCGAGGGACGCGCTGGCCGCCCGGTCGATCGCGCGGGGAGTCGGGCGGGTCGTGCGCGAGCACCTGCCGACGAACCCCACCCCGGGAGAGATCGCGGATACGCAGCGGCTGAGCCGGGAGGGAAGCGGCGGTCTCATCACCATCTCGCGATCGTCCGCGCACCGCGTCCTCCGTGGGGAGATCTCGATGGCCGAGGCTGTGGAGAGCACCCTCGCGGCGCGACATCGCGGCGCGAGCTCGCAGCGAGAACCGCTTTAATCCGCGCCGGGGTCGGCCGACGATGGCGCTCCCTGCGGAGGACGTAGCCCGCATCCGCCGGCTGACGCTGGAGAACGCCCTCGCCCACGATGGGGCTCCGCGCGTCGGTCCCATTCTCGCACGTGTCCTCGCGACCGAGCCGATGCTGCGCCCGCGAGCGCCGGAGGTGCAGGACGCGATCGCCGCGGCGATCGGAGAGTTTGGCACCCTCCCCCGGTCCGAGCTCGCGCGGGCGCTCGAGGCGCTCGGGGGTCCCGAGCCCGAGCGGAGCCGCGCGACGCACTCGGAAGGCGGCGAGTTCCCGGACCTGCCCGGCGCCGAGCCGGGCAAGGTCGTGCTCCGGATGGCTCCGTTCCCGAGCGGGGTCCTCCATATCGGACACGGCCGCATGCTCTACGTCCACCAGCACTACCGCGAGCGGTACGCCGGGCGCCTCCTCCTCGTCTTTGACGACACGGTCGGTTCGGAGGAGAAGCGGGTGGAGACCGAGTTCTTCGACTTCATCCTGGAGGATTGCCGGCTGGCCGGCGTGATCCCGGACGAAGTGATCTACAAGTCCGACCGGATCCCGAAGTTCTACCCCTGGGCGGAACGGATCATCCAACTGGGCCGGGCGTACGTCTGCCGCTGCCCGGCGGAACAGTTGCGGGAGAATCGGGCCCGGGGAGTGGCCTGTGCGGAGCGAGGCCAGACGGTGGACGAGGCCGCCGAGGAGTGGCGGCGGATGCTCGCGGGGGACTACGCGCCGGGGCAAGCCGTTCTGCGTCTCAAGACCGATCTCCAGGACCCCGACCCGGCGTTCCGGGACCGGGTGCTCTGCCGGATCAGCGACCTCGATCACCCTCGCGTGGGCCACCGCTACCGCGTGTGGCCGATGCTCGAGTTCTCTTGGGCCGTCGACGACATCGAGCTCGGCGTCACCCACGTCCTCCGGGGCAAGGACCTGGTAATCGAGGACCGGATGGAGCGGTACATCTGGGACCTGCTCGGGATCACCGGCCCCGCGTTCGTCCACTGGGGCATCCTTCGCGTCCGCGAAGCGAAGGTCTCGAAGAGCAAATCGTACCGTGAGGTGAAGAGCGGCCTCTACGACGGGTGGGCGGATCCGAGGACGTGGTCCCTCCGCTCCCTCGACCGTCGGGGGATCTCGATGGACGCCGTGCGCGCGTTCATCCTCTCCTTCGGGATGTCGCTCTCGGACGTGGAGGTCCCGGCCGAGACGCTGTACGCCGAGAACCGCAAACGGATCGACGCCAGCACCCCCCGGCGCGCGTACGTCCCGGACCCGGTACGCGTCGACGTCGAGGGCTACCCCGCGGAACTCGAGACGGTCGAGCTTCCCAACCACCCCGATCGGCCGGAGCTGGGTCGGCGTCGCGTCCGGGCCGGACCGAGCTTTTTCCTTCCGTACCCGGACCTCGCCCGCCACCCGGGCGAGGAGATCCGACTGAAGGAGCTCCTCAACGTGCGCCTCCCGCCCGAGATCCCACCGCGAGGGACCCCGATCCGCGCCGTATTCACGAGTCGGGAGAACAAGCGGCTCCCGCGTCTCCAGTGGGTCGGCGTCGAGGGGGCCGTGCCCGTCGACGTGCTGGGGGTCGAGGGGGAGCATACGTCCGGCGTGGGCGAGCCGGCGCTCGCCGACGCCTCGGCGCGAGACGTCCTCCAGTTCGAACGCGTCGGGTTCGTCCGGGTCGACGCCGACGTGACGGCCGGGGCGCGGCCCGTGCGGGTGGTGTACGGGCACCCCTGACGCGAGAGAAGGTTTAGAAGGTGGGTCGACCCATTTCCGGCGAGGTCTCGGTGCGCTTCCTCCACACGTCGATCACCGTGAAGAGCATGGAGGAGAGCCTCGCGTTCTACACGGAGGTCCTGGGGCTCGAATTCGAGCGGCGCCGGACGATTCCGGAGAACCACGCGGAGATCGCCTTCGTGAAGGATCCCCTGTCGGGCGCGCGCATCGAACTCACGCACTGGGACGGAAAGGACACGTTCGAGGCCGGCGAGCAGCTCGATCACCTCGCGTTCGAGGTGCCCGAACTCGACCGCTTCCTTCTCAAGCTCCGGTCGAAGAACGTCCGGATCGCGAAGGAACCGTACCGCCTCGTGGGCGGCTCCTCGCGCATCGCGTTCGTGCTCGACCCGAACGATGTCTGGATCGAGCTGATCGAGCGCGCGCCGCCTCCGGGGTAGCCGGACGACCGTGGCGACCGCGCTCGCGGACCCAACCGGCGAGATCCACCGCCGATCGCTCCTCGCGGTCTTCGGAGCGACCTTCTTCGTCCGGTTCGCGTTCGGGATCACGCTCGCGGTCTTCGCGAGCTACATCACGGGCAAGCTGACCGGGCTCAGCTCCGATGACCAGGGGACGATCGGGCTCGTCGCCGCGATGGCCCCGATCGGCGAGTTCTCCACGGTGCTGCTCTCGGGCGTGCTCACGGATCGCATCGGCCGGTTCCCCGTGCTGTTCGGTGGGATGATCGGTGCGGCGGTCCTCTTCGGGATGGTCGCCCTGACCCGCTCGGTCCTCGCGCTCGGCGCGTTCAACTTCCTCTTCGGCATCTCGAGCGGCGCGATCCTCGCTTCCAGCCTTGCCGTCGTCGCGGATCGCTCGACCCAGGACGAACGGGGCCTCGAGATGGGCCGCTACGACGCGATGAACCTCGCCGGATGGCTCGGAGGATACGCGTTCGGCATCGCGATCCTCGGCTTCGTCCAGGACGGCCACGTTCCGCTCGGCGCGCTCCCGTGGGTCTTCGTTCTCGGGGCGCTCGTCCTCGTGGGGGGCCTCGCCTTCGCCTGGCTGCTCGTCGGCCCGCTGCCGCGCCCGGCACCGGTGCGCGGCACGCCGATCGGGGAGATCCTCCGGGGGGCGTTCCGCCTCGGCGTGCTGCTGGTGACGCTCCCCTGGCTCGTCGTCTACATGCTGATCGGCTACGTCCTGGTCTTCGTCGGTCCGGCCTCCGCGTCCGTGGGCGTCTCCGACCTGTACATCGCGGTGGGGATCGGAGCCGGTGGGGCGTTGCTGGTGCTCTCCCAGCCGCGCTTCGGCCGCCTCGCCGATCGGTACGGTCGTACCCTGCTGATGAACGCCGGGGTCGCCGGGTTCGTCGGGGTCATGCTCTTCGCGTCGCTGGCGATCGCGTACGGCCCGCAGATCGAGCTCCTGGTGCCTCTCGGGATCTGCGCCGTTCCGGCGCTCGGCTACGGGCCGGCGGCGCTCGCCGCGTTGACCGATCTCTCGCGCGCGCTCAGTCGGGGCACGACGATGGCGATCTACTCGTTCACGATCTCGCTCGGCATGATCCTCGGCCTCGTTGCGGGCACGCAGCTCGTCGCGCGCCTCGGCAACCCCGGGTACTACGTGTTCTTCGGCGCCGTCGCGGGCGCGCTCGTGGCCCTTACCGTCGCCCGCCAGGTCTACGGGGTCGTCGCGCCGGGACCCCCGGTCACGACTCCGGCTCGATGACGATGTGCCGCAACACCGGATAGGCGGCCCGGAGCGACGCGGTGACCTGGTCGATCGCCGTCTCGAGCTGATCGGTCGTCATCCCGTCCTGAAAGTTGATCTTGAGCGCGAGCAGCGCGTCGTCCGGACCGAGCAGCATCGATTGGAAGCTGCGGACCTTCGCGACCGCGGCGTTCCGCTCGACGACCGCGAGCATGCCGCGCGCCTCCGCCGGCTCGAGGCCCCGCCCGATCAGGTACTCCCGGCTCTCCCGGGTGAGAACGAATCCCATCGCAATGAGGAGCAGCCCTTCCGCCGCCGCGCTCACCCCGTCGGCGAACGCGTCCCCGGTCTGATAGACGACGAGCAGCCCCGCGAGGGCCGCGACGCTCGCGACGATCGACACGAGGTCCTGATAGAAGATCGACTTGAGGCCCTGGTTCGCGGACTCGAGGAGATGCGAGAGGGTGAGGCGTCCCAGCCGAAGTTCCCGCAGGGTCACCCAGACGCTCACGATGCTGACGGCGAGGGTCGCGGCCACGACCAGCAGCGCCTCGTCGAGGTGGCGCAGCGCCTCGGGGGCGATGATCTGGTCGACGCCTTCCGTGAGGGCGAGCACGCCCGCGACGGTGAACGTGACGACGATCGAGACGAACGCCCAGAAGAATCGCTCCTTCCCCCGTCCGAACTGGTACTCGTGCGAGGCGGGCCGACGCGACAGGTACAGGCCCCACAGCAGCAGGGCCGCCCCGACGAGGTCGGTGATCGTGAAGATCGCCTGGGCGAGGACCGCGCGGCTGCCGGACGCGATCGCGACCACGAAATTGACGGCGAACAACGTCGCGTTCAGCAGGAGGGTCGCGACGATGATGACCTGGGGTCGCATCGAGAGCCCGGGGTCTCCTCCGGGACGGTCCCTCACTGGGCCTCGGAGGTTAAGCGTTCCGAGCCAGGCGGTCGGAGCCCCCTCGACCGGTCGGCGGGACTAAGGGTTAAATCGCGGCGTCCCGTCCGCCGTCGGAAACCGATGAGCGAGTCCTCTCCGCCCCCGACGACCGGGCCCTCGACGGGAGCGGGCACGAGGACGGGCGCCGCGCTACGCCGCCCCCGTCCCACGCTCTCCCAAATGGGGCTCGCGCCCGGCAAGCGCACCCGGTTGAAGCGCCTCCTCTACGACCATGGGCCGGGGGGCGGGACGCTGCTGATCCTGCCGATCGACCAAGGGCTCGAGCACGGCCCGATGGACTTCTTCGCGAACCCCGATTCGCTCGACCCGAAGTATCAGTACGATCTCGCGCGTGACGGGAACTTCAGCGCGATCGCGCTCCACATCGGCCTCGCGGAGAAGTACTTCCACGAGTACGCCGGCGAGGTCCCGCTGATCCTGAAGCTGAACGGAAAGACGGCGATCCCTTCCGACGCCCAGGCGTTCAGCGCGCTCACCGGCTCCGTGGAGGACGCCGTCCGATTGGGCGCGGACGCGGTGGGCTACACGGTCTACGTCGGCTCGCCGTCGCAGGATCGCGACTTCGAGCAGTTCCGCCGCGTTCGCGAAGAGGCGGATCGGCTGGGGATGCCGGTGATCGTCTGGGCGTACCCCCGCGGGGACGCCGTCGCGAAGAAAGGCGGGAAGGAGAGTCTCTACGCGATCGACTACGCGGCGCGCGTTGCACTCGAGCTCGGCGCCGACATCGTGAAGGTGAACTTCCCCGTGCCGTCGGAGAAGGACGCCGACAGCCCGCCCCCCTACAACGCGCTGAAGCTCACGGCTGCCGAAGCGTTCCGACGGGTCGTGCACAGCGCCGGCCGCTGCCTGGTCCTCGTCTCGGGGGGAGAGAAGATGGGGGATACCGAGCTGTTGGCGAAAGTCCGCGCCTCGATGGACGACGGCGCGACGGGGATCATCTTCGGCCGCAACATGTGGCAGCGCCCGCGGGCCGAGGCCCTGCGCATGACGCGGGAGCTCCATGCGATCTTCCGGGAGTACGCCCAGCCCCTCCCGTAGCCCCGCCGTTCGGCTCCAGCTCACGATCTCGGGCGAGGATCATCCGAAGGCGTGCACCGGCCGGCGCCTCCTCCAAAGGGGGCTCGTCGAGCTCGCGGGCCACGGGAGCCGGGCCCGACCTCCGGTCGTCCTGAACCCGTACGCGGCGATCCCGCTCTCCGCCGCCGACCGACTGGCGGTGCGGCGCGGCGGGCTCCTCGTGGTCGACTGCTCCTGGAACCGGCTCACCGAGCGAGGGCGATTTCCCTCGCCTGCCGAGCCGCTCGCCGGGATCCCCCGTCGACTCCCGATCCTCATCGCGACCAATCCCCAGCACTACGGGCGGCCCGCGCAGCTCAACACGGTCGAGGCGTTCGCCGCCGCGCTGGCAGTGCTCGGGCGACCGGAGCAGGCCGCGACCCTGCTCGCGGGTTTCCGGGGGAGCGACAGCTTCCTCCGCGTCAACGCCGCGCGGATCGGGGAGTACGCCCGGGCGGCGGGCGCGGACGAGATCCTCGCGGCCGAACGACGGCTGTTCGGCGCCGCGCCGTGAGCTTAACGGGAATCGGGGAAGCGCCGACCCTCGGTCGGCAGGTGCTCCACGACGAGATCCGCGGTCGTGCGGACCGGGCGGCCCAGCGGGACTCGGGCGGAGATCACCCCCCCGTACCGTTCGAACACCCTTGTGGTGTGCAGCGTGAGGCACCGACCGTCGTACACGGAGCGACCGGTGAGGTCCGGGTCGTGGCCGCGCAGGAACACCGAGAGACCGGTCGCGCGGAGGAACCGGGTGAGGTCCTCCGCGGTCCAGGCCTCCGAAACCCCCCGGCGGAGCCGGGACGCCTCGCATTCCGTCCACACGATGTCGACGAGCGTCGTTTCGTCCGGGTCGTCGAAGACGCGCCGCCAGGCGGTCGGGAGGGGCGTGCGCGGGAATCCGGCGTGGGCGAAGTAGAGGCCATTCGCCGAGACGGCGGCGAGGGGCCCCCGCTCGAGGAGCGCCGCCAGCCTCGTGTACCGGGCGGCGACGGGGCCCCACAGCTCGTCGACCTCCTCGGGGAGGGAGCTCGGCAGCACCGGGATGCGGGAGGCCGTCTCGTGGTTTCCCTGCACAAGGAAGACACGGTCCGGAAACCGGGCCGCGAGGTCGAGGAGCAGGCAGGCGTTCACCACCGAGCCGTCCGCGGAGTCGTCCGGCACCCGATCGACGTAGTCGCCCAGGCCGACGAGACAGCGGGGACCGCCGTCGGGCCGGAGGAACTCCTCGCGGACGGCGAGCGTGGACCGCCAGTCCCCGTGGGTGTCGCCGAATACGAGCGCTTCGGTGAACCCCGACGCGGGCAGCTCCGCGACCCCGTTTCGGAGGGGGACCGCACGCTCCAGCCGGTCGAGCAGGCGATCGGCGTCCTCGGGAGAGGCGTCGAGCACCGCCCCCGGATCGAGCGGGGGATCGATCACGGCTGCGCTCCTCCGCTCAGCGACGGGGAAATGCGGGGGGCCGGAATTTCCGGCCGCCGGTCGCATCGACCGGACGGTCCTTTGAACCGGCGCATGCCCTAGGCAACAGGGTCCTAAGCCCTGCCTCGGTGGCCCGTCGCGCATGTGCGCGTCGTTTGGCCGAGCTGGAGCACCCCCGCATCGGAAGCCGTAGGTATACCGCCAGATAGCCCCGGCAGGAGTTTCGGCCGGCGGGGTCGCGGACCCCCGCGGCGTTCGAACCTGCGTCGCGAGATCCAGAGTCTCGCATGATTGGCCACTACACCACGGGGCTACGCGGCGCTTCAGCGGCGGGGCGTTGATAAACATTGCCCGCGGCGCACGGCGCCGGTCGGCGGACCGGCGCGCCCGGCCGCGGACCGGACGCCGTCGTCCCACCGTACTTCACAAATAGGCCAACGGAGTCCGACGCCGGTCCATGCCCCGGAGGTCGCATGGCGGAGGGAGAGACGATCCGCCCGGTCGATCGCAGCCCGACCTCGGCCCCGGGGCCCACGCCTAAGTCCCGGTGGTGGCCGTCCGCGCGACGGTCCGCGACGATCTATCTGGCGATCCCGCTCCTCGCCTCGACGGCGCTCGCCGCGACCGTTGGCGTGTCGTTCGGGAATCTCGCGAACTACCTCCCGACCGCGGGGATCGACGTTGTCTACTCGTTCCTGCGGATGTCGGCGGCGTACGGGCTCTCGCTCGCGTTTGCGCTCGCGTACGGCTACTACGCGGCCACCCGCCGGACGGGCGAGCGGGTGATGATCCCGATCCTGGACATCCTGCAATCGGTACCGATCCTCGGTTTCTTTCCGGTCGCGATCGTGGTCTTCGCCGCCCTCACTCCCAACAGTTGGCCCGGGGTGAATTTCGCCTCCGTGTTCCTGATCTTCACCTCGATGGCGTGGAACATGGTCTTCGGGGTGTACGAGTCCCTGAAAACCCTCCCCGCGGAGCTCAAAGAGGCCGCCGACACGTTCCACGTCCGTGGAATCCTCCTGTTCCGCCGGGTCCTCTTCCCGGCGACGATCAATCGCCTCGTCTACAACTCCGTCCTCTCCTGGACCGCGGGTTGGTTCTTCCTGGTCGAAGCCGAGATCTTCACCACCAACTCGAGCCAAGCCTTGCCCGGGATCGGAAGCTTCCTCTCGTTCGCTGCGAGCGAACACAACACCAACGCGTTCCTCGCGGGGATCGTGGTATTGGTGGCGCTGATCGCCTTCCTCGACTTCGCGGTCTGGCGGCCGCTCGGGAAATGGGCCGAGCGGTTCCGGTATGATACGGCCCCCTCGGGCGAAGGCGAGGCGATCACCGGCGGGGACTCGGCCGGACGGTTCAGCCGGGTCGCGGCGTACGTTCGTCGCGGCGTGCGCACGAGCGTCGCGCGCATCAGTACGCCGCTCGTCCAGATCGCGGCGATCGCCGTCGCACCCGCCCGGAAGACCGAACGTCGACGCAGTGCGCTCTCCTACTTCGGGATCGGCGCGATCCTCGTGATCGGGTGGCTGCTCGTTATCGCCCTGTCCGTCGCGATCTTCCACGTCTTCTCCGGTCCGATCTTGCCGGGAGTGCTCCACCAGATCGAGCTGCTACCGCTCGCGATGGGCGCGTCGATGGCCCGGGTCGTCGCCGCGTACGTCCTCTGTCTCCTGATCGCGTTGCCCCTCGGCTTGCTCCTCGCCCGCAGCCCGCGCGCGGCCCGGTTCGGGATGCCGACGGTGGAGGTGATCGCCTCGTTCCCCGCGACCGCGCTCTTCCCGGTGATCATCTTCGAACTGATCCCCTACATCTCGGCCGAGGGCGCGGCGGTCCTGATGCTCATGACGGGGATGCTCTGGTATCTCTTCTTCAACATCCTCTCGGGCATCCGTGCCCTGCCTCCGGATCTCGACGAAGCCGCGCACTCCTTCGGCCTTCGGGGCTGGAAACGATTCTCGCAGGTCGTGCTGCCGGGGATCTTCCCGGCGCTCATCACCGGATCGATCACGGCCTTCGGAGGCGGTTGGAACACGCTCATCGTCGCGGAGTACCTGAACGTCGGGAGCTCGCAATCCCTCAGCCTCTTCGGCGTCGGCCGGGCCATCGACATCGGCTACGCCATGCCGAACCACACCGGCTACCCGCTGATGGTCGCCGCCATCCTCACGCTCGTCGGAACCGTCGTCGCCATCAACGAACTCATATGGAAACCGCTCTACCGACGGGCGGTCGAGAAGTACCGCTACGACTGACGGTCTGCTCGCCGAGGGGTCCGGGCTCCGGGGGACGGACGATGGCGCTGATTCGCGTGGAGCGCGTCGACAAGTCGTTCGCCGCCCGGCACGGCTCGATCACGATCATGCACGACATCTCCTTCGATGTCGCGGACTCCGACTTCCTCGCGATCGTCGGCCCGTCGGGGTGCGGTAAGTCGACGCTCCTCCGCCTGATCCAGGGCCTCGACCGGCCCACGAGCGGCACGATCTCCTTCCGGGACGCGCCCGTGCGCGGCGTGTGCACGAAGATGGCGATGGTCTTCCAGAGCTTCGCCCTCTATCCGTGGCTCACGGTGTCGGAGAACGTCGCCTTCGGGCTCGAAGCGCTCGGCTGGGAACCGGATCGGATCCGCGGGCAGGTCGATCGGTACATCTCCGTGACCGGCCTCGACGGGTTCCAGGAGGCGTATCCGCGCGAGCTCTCGGGGGGGATGCGCCAGCGCGTCGGCCTCGCCCGCGCCCTTGCGGTCGAACCGTCCGTCCTGCTCATGGACGAGCCGTTCAGCGCGCTCGATCCCCTGACGGCGGAGAGCTTGCGGGAAGAGATCCTCCAGCTCTGGCGGGACCCCGAACTTCCCCCCGACGCCGTCCTCCTCGTCACGCACAACATCGAGGAGGCGATCCAGCTCGCCGACCGGATCATCGTCCTCTCCCGTCGCCCTTCCCACGTCCTCGCAGACGTGCACGTGGAGCTGCCCCGACCCCGGGACCGAAAGTCGCCCGCCTTCTACGAGCTGACCGACCAGGTCTATTCCCTCATCACGGAGGGCGGGGGGGCCGCCCCCGCGACGCCCCCCGCGAACGGTGCCGCCGCCGTTCAAAAAGCCTTATAGCGACCGCCCCGGATAGGGCGACTCCCCGGTCCGACGTCCGTGCCGACGAGCTATCCCAAGTGCAGTCCCACCGAGATGCAGGGGCTGCTCGTACTCCTCAACGCCCACAAGGGCTCGGAGGACGTGGCGTTGCTCGCCGATGACCTCGACCTCGAGATCGACGAGATCCTGCCCTCGCTCGACTTCGCCAGTGTGCTCGGGCTCGTGAAGGTGGCGGACGGGCGGGCGACGTTCACGGAGCTCGGCCGGAAGTACATCTCCTCCTCGATCCGCGACCGCAAGGCGGTCCTTCGGGAGCAGCTGAAGAAGACGACGCTGTTCAAGACGCTCCTGCGCGCCCTCGACAACGCGCCGGACCACCAGCTCACCGACGAGCAGCTCACCCAACTCGTTTCGGTCACGCCCGCGACGGCGGACGAGTCCGTACAGAACATCGTGAACTGGGGACGCTACGCCGAATTGATCCGGTACGACGCCGACCAACATCTGATGGTCGCCGTCCGCCGAGCCTCGGGTTTGGCCAAGTCGACCCCGGGCAATCGTCCCCCGCCCCCCGCGTCCCCGCAGGCCCCCGGTGCCCCGACGTCGACGGGCCGGAAGGCCGGCGCGAGCCCGACGGATCCCGTCGAGCACGCCGCCCCGCTCTTCGACTCGGTCCCGGCGTAGCGACGCCCGGGCCGGGCCGGCGACTCACCCTAAGGAAAGCGCGGCGCTAAGTTCCCGCGTCCGGGTCCCCCCTTGGAGCCGCCATGGAGCACCTTCACATCGCCGGGATCCCCGGCAGCCTGCGAAAGAATGCCTTCTCGACGAGCCTGCTTCGGGCCGCCGTCGAGCTCGCCCCTCCCGATACGGAGATCGAGATCCTCGACATCTCCGGCTTTCCGGTCTTCAACCAGGACCAGGAGGCGGCGCCCCCGCCGGCCGTCGTAGCGTTCAAGGAGCGGGTCCGTGCGGCGGACGCGGTGCTGTTCTCGATCAACGAGCACAACTACTCCCTCTCGGCGGCCGAGAAGAACGCGATCGACTGGGCGTCGCGACCGACCGGCTCGAACGCGTGGGACCGCAAACCGGCCGGCCTGATGAGCGCCTCGATCGGAACGATGGGCGGCGTGCGCGCGCAGCTCGATCTCCGCCACGCGATGGTCTTCCTCAACATGTTCCCGATCAACAAGCCCGAGGTGATCGTCCCGTTCGCCAACCAGAAGATCGACGCGAGCGGGCGGGTGACGGACGAAGCGGTGCGCACGACGATCGCGGCGCATCTCGTCGAGCTGGTCCGGCACACCCGGATCCTCGTGCGCGGTCGCGCCCCGTAGGTCGCGCGACAAAGCGCTTAAGCGGAAGCGCTCCTCCCCTCGCCCCGATGGGCACGTAGATCAGCGGAAGATCGCTGCTTTCGCAAAGCAGAGGTCGGGGGTTCAAATCCCCCCGTGTCCATTTCGCCCCGAGTTTTTCCCGCGCGGCGAGGGTCCGATCCGGGGGCGCCCGCGCTTCCCCGCACGAGATTCCGCCGCTTCCCCCGCCTGCGTCGCATCCGCCTTTCGAGCCGCACCGGATCGGGAGTGCGAATCCCTTCACCGACGGGGGGAAGGGAACCAGAGGTCCCGCGCCGCCTGAATCCACTCGAGGAATCGCTCGCGCGCGAAGTACCCGCCCGCCGGGATGAGCGGGTCGGCGCCCAGGACACCGGGGAGAGACCTAAGCCGTAGCTCCACCTCGCGCGCCTCGAAGTAGTTCTCGGCGCTTCCGAGGAGATACACTCCGCGAGGATGCTCCGTCCAGTGCGGACGGTCCCACAGGCGGGGTAACTCCACCGCGTGCGGGTCGAACGAGTCGTCGACCTTGAGCCAGATCCCATACGTCGCCATCCCCGCCTCTCGTTCCAGATTCAGGATCATGACGCACAGGATCGCGCGGGCCGCTTCCAACTTCGACTGGCGGATCCGAAAGGTCCGGGCCGAAAGTCGGGCTCGCTTCGCCTTGATCGAGTAGGGCTGGCGGGGGTTCTCCACCAGGGCCTCCAGGACGTTCCAATCGGCCCGCGAGAGCTCCCCTGCCTCGACCGCGGGGACGGAGGGGATCCGATCCGCTTCCTCGGAGATCGGGGGGCCGAGTATCTTCGAGAGGCGGGGATCGTTCGGGGCATCCGCCTCTTTCGTGAATCGTACGGCCAGGTAGAGATTCGGCCGGAACCGCATGACGTAGGCCAGATCGTCGATCTCGTTCAGTCGGGACACCGGCAGGTCGGTCGGGCCCGCGCCGGCGAACCGCCACGTGAGCGCGTGCCGACCCAGGATCGCCGCCGCCGGGTGGATGCCATACGCCGTCAGCACCCCCGCCGCCTCCATCCGCTGGCGTCGCGCGCGGACCGCCTTACCGGTAAGGCCGACCTCCCGCCCGATCGCTTCGTCGGAACCGAGGGCATCGGACACGAGGTGGGAGAAGATGGCGAGGTCGGTCCGGTCCATCGCCGCGGCAGACCGGACGGACGATTTTAGGAGTGGGACTCCCGGACCGTTTATGCCCCCGGCCGGCCAGTGAACGTGAAGCCCGTCGGGGCGAGGACGGAACTCCATGGACGCCGCCGGTCAATCGGAGAAAGCTCTGGAATTTACGAACCCCGAGGTGACGCTCTATTCGGCCGACGTCGCGGCGTCGCTTCGGTTCTACCGCGACGTGCTGGGCTTTGCCGAGAGCCGACGGGAACCCCAGTCGGGGGCGTTCCCGGGTCCCACCCTCGTACTGGGTCCGCTCACGCTGGGGCTCGCCTCGATGGACGCGGTCGAGCCTATTCGCGGCGAGCCCCGAGGTCGCGGACCCCCTCGCTTCGAACTGGACTTCAACACGGAGGACGTGGACGGGGCGTACGGGTGGGCCACCTCCCATGGCGCGCCGTCGGTGAAGGCCCCGTACGACTTTCTGGGGTACATCCACAGCGCGTGCGTGGCCGACCCGGACGGAAACCACATCTCGTTCTACACGCGCCTACCGGTCACGGTGTCGGCCGACCCGGCCGCCCGCCCGACGCTGAAGAACCACCTCTTCAACCTGTATTCGAACCACATCGAAGAGTCGCTCCAACTCTACCGGGGGATCCTGAACTTCACCGAGACGTTCCGCGTGCCCCGACAGGGTTCGCCGAGTCATGTGGAGATGGAATTGGGCGCCCTGAATCTCGGGGTCTCGACGGTCGAGGCGTTGAAGCGGGATCATGGCCTCTCGGGCGGAGGAGGACCGCCCCGGTCGGAGCTCGTCCTGTCGGCCGAGCACGTGGACGGGGCGTACGCGCGGCTCCGCGCCCGAGGAGTGCCTTCGCTGATCCCGCCGCACGACGTCGGAGGATCCCGACGGAAGGCGTGGGTCGCCGACCCCGACGGCAATCCGATCCAGATCGCCGGTCGCGCCTGACGCGCTGCCGTCGCCGGATCCATCCACTCTCGTCGGCCCCAGACAGGGTACAACCTGTCGATCGGCCCCGGGGCACCTTCGATCGCCGAAGCCCGAAGTCCCTCGCGGCAGCCCGCTTGGCCAAAATGGCGGTCGAAGCTCCTGCTCGGCGGCCCTAAGCCGGCCCGGTGCCGGGGCGGGTCTGCTCGGCTTAGCAGCTGCCGCGGGCGACGACCTGCTCGCAGTGAGAAGCCGGGGCGACCTGGAGCGTGCCGAGCTGACCGAACGGAGCGAAGTACGTGCGCACCGACTCCGCGTTCGGGCCATCGAGGATCAAGTAGAGATGGTGGCCTCCGTTCGAGACGGCGTCGCCGTAGATCGTCAGCCCCGCCTTCGCCGCGTTTCCCTTGGAAACAATCTGAAGCAGCGCGGGGGCCATCTGGGGGTTCTGGGCCGGGCAGGCGGTCGGGGCGTGCGTGTGCTCAACGACGAACAGCGGCATCGCTGGTCGCTGCGCGGACCAAGTATTTGGGCAGTGATTTCGGCGCGGGAACGGTCGAGCCCGCGCGGAAATCGCCGGGTCTCCCTTCGTTCCGGATCGGATGCAACCGGGGCCGAGTCGGCGCCGCGCCTCTCGGACCCTGGGGTCGGGGACTTCGCGTCGGACCGGCTCCGCGCGAGGGTTCCCCGGGGGCCCCGGACGACCGGTCTCAGGCGCGGGAGTAATATCGGCAGGACCGCTCGGGCGTCCGTGTCCGAGCCCGTATCGGTGCCCTTGAGGAAGCTGACCCGCGCGGAAGAGCGCGTGATCCGCCACGGAGGGACCGAGCCGCCGTTCTCCGGAGAGTACGAGCACTTCACCGGACGGGGGTCGTATGCCTGCAAACAGTGCGGCGCCGTCCTGTACCGCTCGGCGGACAAGTTCGACGCGGGCTGCGGCTGGCCCAGCTTCGATCGAGAGGTCGAGGGCGCCGTGCGCCACCTCCCGGATGCGGATGGGGAGCGGGTCGAGATCCGGTGCGCCCGGTGCGACGGGCACCTCGGTCACGTGTTCGTGGGCGAGGGATTCACCCCGCGCGACACGCGACACTGCGTGAACTCGATCTCCCTCGTCTTCGTTCCGGACCCGCCGGGATCGACTCCTCCGTAGAACGGGAGGGGGCGGCCGCGCCACCTGCTCCCGCTGCGGCTACCGCAGGACTATACCCCCCGGTGCCGTCGGGCTCCCACCATGCCGAAGGTCGTCGTGCAATCGATCGAGAACGGGCCGAATCTGGTGCTGATCGACGGGAAGGCGGACGTCGCCCTCTGCCGATGCGGTCAGTCGTCGAAGAAGCCGCTCTGCGACGGCACGCACCGGAAGGTCAACTTCCACGGCGCGGCCGCGACGACGGTCATCCTCGAATAGCGGAGCGGGGCCGCCCTTCGGGACGGAGCACGGCCACGTACATCCCGCGGCCGGGCATCAGACCGTTCCGGCGGTAGCGGGCCCGGAAGCCCGCCGCCCGGAACGCGGCGAGGAAGGTGGCACGGTCGAACATCCCGAGGTCGTGGTGCTCCACCCAATGCTGGACCCCCGTTGGCGTCGCGACGAGATGGTGCATATCCATGATCGACCGGCTCCCGCGCTGCGCGGAGAGGTTCATGCGCGCGATCGGCCATCGCTTGCCCCCGTAGATCCCGAGATGCACGTACCCGGGCCGGTACGTCTCCCTCGTGAGCCAGGGCTCGATGAGGACGAGGCCACCGGGCTCGAGATGCTTCGCGAAGGTCCGGAGCGTTCGGGTGAGGTCCCGGGACGACCGGACGTGGCCGATCGCGGAGAACAGGCACGTGATGACGTCGAATCGCCGTCCTAGGTCGAACGTCTCCATCCGCGCGCGGACGAACCGGACGTCGGGGAGCTTTCGGCGCGCCTCGCGCAGCATCCCGGCGTCCGCGTCGACGCCGGTCGTCTGGAAGTGACGGCTCAGGTAGCGAAGGTGGTTCCCGGTTCCGCACGCGACATCGAGCAGCGTGCGGCTGCCGCGTCGCCCGTACCTCTGGATCCAGCGCCGGAGGCGTCGGGACTCTTCCGCGTAATCCTTCCACGCGTAGATCCGGTCGTAGATCGCCGCCGAATATCGATAGGGCCGGACCACCTCGGGGGGCATCGCGGCCCGACCCGCTCGGGGCGGGCGGCGGCGCTTAACTGTCACGCGTCATCGCGGCGTCGGCGTCGCCGAGGCTCGTCGTCCGAGTCGGATCGCTCGCGACGACCGTAGGAGCCCGAACCGCGGCCGTAACTCGGTCGGGATCGTCCGCCCGGAGGGGACCACTTTCCGCCGCTCCGCCCGTATCGAGGCGGAGGTCGGTCGCCATATCGGCCTCCTCGGTCCCCGCCCCGGGAGCGGGGTCCGTCGGTTCGGGGCGGCAAGGTGAAGCGATTGCCGCACGCCGCGCACTCTCCGACGAGGTTCCCCTCGGCGTCGTTCGAGAACGTCAGCGGAGCCCCGCATTGGCGGCACGGGCGGGAACGGGGTGCTCCCTCGCCTCCCCCGAATTCGCGACGGGGCGCGCGCTGGTACGGCGCCGATCGCTCCCGGCGCCCCGCCGGCGGGGCGCCCTCCGGCACGAACACGGTCGTCGTTTCGCACTCCTCGCAGTGGACTTCGAGGGCCCCATCGTCCCGGGCGCTAACACTGAGCGGCGAGCCGCAGTCGGCGCATTCGGGGCCGGGGACGGCGGGCGGAGCGGCGGGAGAAGGCTCCCCCGCCGGCGATGGAGAGGGCGGTGCCGACCCGGAGCCGAGCGGGAGGGTCCCTTCTACGAGCGTCGTCACCCGATGGCACTCGTCGCAGGTGCCGGTCAGCACGCGCGCCTCCTGCACGGAGTACGCCACTTCGGCGCCGCATTCTGGGCACGTGCTCACGTGGACCACCGAACGGCCCGGAGCATCGACGGCTCATTACGTGGACGCCCCGGGTCGTCGGTCGCCCCGGTCCGGCCGGCTTATCCGCGCCCGTAGCCCGTACGGAGAGGGATCATGAGCGGGGCAACGAGCTCGGGCGGCAGGGAGGTCGCGACGTTGGGCGGCGGTTGCTTCTGGTGCACGGAAGCCGTGTTCTCGGAGCTCCGGGGCGTCGAGAGGGTCGAGCCGGGATACGCGGGCGGCACCCGGCCGAACCCGTCCTACGAGGAGGTCTGCACGGGTCGGACGGGGCACGCGGAGGTCGTTCAGGTGACCTTCGACCCGAAGCTCCTCTCCTACCACGATCTCCTGACGATCTTCTTCACCGTCCACGATCCGACGACGCTGAATCGCCAGGGCGCGGATGTGGGGACCCAGTACCGATCCGTCGTGCTGTATCACGACGCCGCGCAGAAGGCGACGGCCGAACGGGTGATCGCCGAACTCGAGGGCGAGAAGATCTGGCGGAAGAAGTTCGTCACGGAACTCGTCCCGTTCACCGCGTTCTACCCGGCCGAGGAGTATCACCACGACTACTTCCGGCGCAACCCGTCGGGGGGGTACTGCCAGTTCGTGATCGCCCCGAAGGTCGCGAAGTTCCGATCGCATTTCGCGGAGCGGCTGAAAAGCGCTCCCGCGGCGCGGGCCTGATCACAGCGCGAGATAGACGAAGTAGCCCGCGAACCCGAGCAGCAGGATGGCCGACCCGATGACGACGGCCTCGCCGACCCTCGGTCGGCCTCGCGTCCCCAGGTGAAGCGCGTAGGGGAACGTGACGACCCAGATCGCGATCGCGGCGAAGAGGCCGAGGAACAGCACGTACCCGCCGAGGTAGGCGAACGCCAGACCGGCGGTGAGCCACCAGACGATCTGAACGGGATTGGTCACGCCCACGAAGACGCCCTGGGAGTAGGTCCGCAAGGCCTCGGTCGGTGGCGTCTCGGCGCTCCGTCGGGGTCGGAGCAGTCGGATCGCGAGGAAGGTCATCGCGACGGCCCCGACGAGGTACACCCACCGCACGACGGACCCGAGGTCGACGACGGACCGGAGGGCGTAGACGAGGACGCCGAGGACGAGGTCGGCGCTCATCGCGCCGAGTCCGGTCACGATCCCCGCGCGCAACGAACGGACGGTCTGTGACGCGATGAGGGCGTTCATCGGCCCGGGAGGGATCGTCAGCGAGAATCCGAGCGCGAGCCCGAAGACCAGCGCGAACGCGAGCTCCACTCGGCCGCCCCCCGCGCAAGGTTCAACTGGCGCGCGACATAGGTTCTCGCATGGCGTCGTCCGGATGCGCCCGCTGCGGTAGCCCGCTCGCCGCGGACAGCGCGTTCTGCACCCAGTGCGGGACCCGGGTTGCGCCGGGAACGCCCCCGACGGGGACCGGGGGACCGCTGCCGCCCTCCCCGGACCCGATCCCGATGTCGAACTCCGCGCCGACCCCGGCACCCCTTCCCCAGCGATCCCGGCTCTGTGTGAACTGCCAGAGCCAGATGGCGTCGGTCGGCATGCTCTCGTTTCGAACGGGAGGCTGGACCGGGGGCGCCGGTCCGCACACCGGAGGCTGGAACGCCGCGACGGAGTCGCTCCACCCGTTCAGCCTGTACTATTGCGCGAAGTGCGGGAAGTTCGATCTCTATTACGCGGGTACCTGAGCCCGCGAGTCGGGCCTCGCCTCCGCTCGGCGGCGCTAAGCGGGGACCGGCCCTGCCGGTGACGTGGAGCGACCGGAGGCCGACCGACCGAGCGCACCGTACGTCGTGATCGACGGACGAGTCCTCGGTCCGTCGACATATCGACCCTCGACGGTGCTCGATCTGGGAGCGACTCCCGAATGGAAGCGGGCGCTCGCGGTCCTCGGGGCCCTGCTCGTGGGCGAGGGCGCGACGCTGCTGGTGAACGCGGAGTGGGCCGCGATCGGCGGGGTGGCGCTGTTCCTCGTCGCGGCGGTCGCAGCCGGGTCGGAGCGGCTCGAGCTGGCTACGTCGCTGGGCACGGCGGGGCTCTGCTGGGTCGGCGGAGGCGTGGCGGCTACGTTCGGGAACGTCGGCAGCGCGGGGATCGACGGGCTGCTGGTGGCCGGGGCGTTGGTCCTCGCGTTCGCATGGTTCGGAGTGGACGCGTCGGGGAGACGGACGAAACGTATTTCGCCGCCCGCGGAGTGATCGGAGGGAGGGCGCGCGCGTGGGGGGAACGGAGGAACGCGCGGGCCACGTCTTCCAACTCAGCCGCAAGTCCGCGGTGCCCGGCGAGCGGGGGCTGCCGAAGCGACCGGTCCGGGAGGCCGACGTCACGCACGCCGGGGTCGTCGGCGACTTCAACGTCTACCGGCACGATGAGAAGCACGACGACCCCGCGATGGCGATCCTGGTG
Source organism: Thermoplasmata archaeon (assembly GCA_035507575.1). GTDB lineage: Archaea > Thermoplasmatota > Thermoplasmata > Lutacidiplasmatales > UBA184 > Lutacidiplasma. The sequence goes on from DATJNY010000029.1 coordinate 80,172, forward strand.
GTCCCCAAGGAGACCCTGGAGGAGTTCCGGCGAGAAGGGTGGCCGGTCGAACCCGGTGATCTCGGCGAGAACATCACCTCCGTGGGCCTGGCGTACGACGCGTTCGTCCCGGGGCGGCGGTTTCGCGTCGGCCCCGTCCTCCTGGAGATCACCAAGGCCTGCACCCCGTGCGAGAACCTCTACACGCTCCCGTACGTCGGCGAGGCTCGAGGTCCGGAGTTCCTCAAAGTAACGTTGGACCGACGCGGCTGGTATGCCCGCGTCCTCGAAGAAGGGACGATCCGCACCGGCGATCGAATCACGTCGGCGACCTGACGCGAGCGCGACGGCCGCTCGGCGCGCGACGGGCATCGCTTTGACGGGGCGCGCTCTTCCTCCGCCAAAGGATCGATGGCGCCGCGAACGAAACGGACTTCCGCCCCGCCCTCCGGTGAATCGATGGAGCGGGTGGAGACGGCCGTGCGGGAGGTGATCCGCGCGATCGCCCCCGAGCTTCGGATCGAGAAGAAGTGGGGGATGCCGTGGTTCACGGGCAACGACCTGGTCGTCCTGCCCGGGGCGTTCGCGCATCACGTCGGGGTCGAGTTCTGGCGGGGGACTTCGTTGCGCGACCCGCATCACTTGCTCGAAGGAACGGGAAAGAACCTGCGGCACGTGAAACTTCGTTCCACACGCGAGGCGACCTCCCCCGAAATGATCGCTCTCGTTCGCGAGGCCGTCGAGCTCGATCGCCGCGAACCTCCGCGCTCCCGAGCCGGTCCCCGAGCGCCCGCGCTGTAGCGTGATGACGACGCCGGCGATCGACGCCCCCGATGCGGACCTGCTGGCCCGCACCCAGCGCAATCTCCTGCGGTTCCACGGGCTCTCGCTCCGGGCAGGCCCGGGGGCGCGTCGGGAAGATTGGCCCGATGCCACGGCGCTGGGAAGCGGGCTCCCGACCCGATCCGCGAACACGCTCTTCGCGGTCCGGCCGGGGCCGTCCCTCCCGGACCTCTTGTCCCGGTGCCGCGACTTCTACCGGTCGACCCCTTCCTGGCGCGCGAGCGCCCCGGAACCGTGGGCACCGGCGCTCGAACCGCTCGTCCGGGGCGCCGGGCTGCAGTTCGATACTCGCGTCCCGCGCCTGGTCTTCCGGGGAGGAGCGAACGAGCCACCTGTGCCGAGCGACCTCCGGGTGGAACGTGTCGAGCACCTGGCGGCACTGCGGGACTTCTGCGACGCCGCCTCCCGGGGCTTTGGGATCCCGCGGCGCTACCTCCTCTATGCGTTCTCGCGAGGGGTTCCGCTCACGGAGTCCGGTCGACCGGCCCTTCGCCTGTTTGTGGGGTACGATCGTGGGCGACCGGTCGCCACGTCAGCCGCCACGACGTCCGACGGGGTGACGGGAATCTTCTTCGTCGCGACGGCTCCCTCCTCCCGACGCCGGGGTTTCGCCCAGGCGCTGACCGCGGTCGCCCTCGCGGACGGTCGGGGTCTCGGGGGGGAAATGGCTTGGCTCCAATCCTCGGCCGCGGGACGGCGACTCTACGAACGGATGGGGTTCCGTCCGCTCTGCGACGACCTCGAGTGGTTCGCCCCGGCGACCGCCGAGGGGCGGATCCGGAGCGCGATCCGCGAGCTACGGATCGTCGCCGGGCCGTTCCGCATGCGGTTGCCGATCACCGGGGCGTGACATCGAGGATTTCAGCGACGAGCGGGCTCGAACAACCCGACGAGGTTCCCCTCGCTGTCCCGGAAGTACGCGGCGAATCCGATGCTGCCGTCCGCGATCGGAGCCCGCGGCTCGACCATCTTCCCGCCGTTCTTCTCGACCTTCTTCGCGGTTTCGTCGATGTCGTCGACCCGGATCGTGATCGTCGGGGCGGTGACGGGGGCTTGGCGTCGAAGCAACCCCCCGTTGATCGCGCCGGGCCGCGCCGACTGTCCGTCGGAGCCCGAGGCGCTGGTCTGTACGAGCGTGTACTCGATTCCCGGGGTAGGGGTCATCTTCCAGCCGAACGCCCGCTGGTAGAACCTGCGGGCCCGCTCCACGTCGTCCGTCGGAATCTCGAAATGCACTACCTCGCCGCTCATGGCTCTCCCCCGTCCGACCGATCCGGGGTCCTTAACCCGGGTCGCAAGGTGCTGAAACGGGGGGGATCGAACGAAACCTCCTTGACCCCGGGGCACGCTGTGTCGGACGATGGCCAAGCAGCCGACCTGGGAGGATGCGGACCTTCTCCTTCGCATCGACGAACTCGCCGCGGAGGAGCAGACTCGGAAGGCGATCGACTGGTTCCGCACGACGCACCTCGGCGCGGAGGCGCCGAACGTCCACCCCATCCTGCGCGACGCGCCCGAGTTCCTCTACGTGCACCGGTTCATCGAGCTGTTCGAGACGATGGGCACGCTCGTCAAGTTCCACCTCCTCAACGAGGACATGGTCCACGACCGCTGGATGATCCGTTCCATCTGGCAGTTCCTGAAGCCGACCATCGAGCGGGAGCGGCGCACGATCCAGTCCCCCACGCTCGCCGAGAATTTCGAATGGCTGGCCGAGCGCAACCGTCTCTGGGCGGAGAAGCGCGCGACGAAGCCGAAGGGCGGCTCGGCCGCCGAGAAGTAAGGCGACGCCCGGCCCGCCGCTAGCGGGCGGAGGGGTCTCGCAGGCGACCCCGGTCGACGACGACCCATTGCCAGCCGTCCTCCACCTCGACGGGCGCGACGACGAGGTCGTTCCCGACCAGGTCCGTGTGGAACTGCAAGAGGGCGGAGAAGACCTCATCGGTGTCATCACCGGTCCGGCGCGCGATCTCGGTGAGCGACCCGATCCACGTTCCGTCCTGCACGAGTTCGCGCAACGCGCGAACATACCGGGGTAATCGGGGGTCGGCGGTCGACCGGACCTCCCGGGCGCTCGAGACCGCCGTGTGCCAGCGGTGGGGGAGTCGGCGGTGAAGCGGCGGCGAGGCGCCGTAGCCGCCGGGAACGGGAGGCTCTTCGGGCGTCGCGACCGGAGGACCCCGGCCCTGGATCGCGTCAACCTCCCGCATCAGGTGATCGAGCTCGTCGACCGCCCAGTTTCGGGCCGGCGCCTCGGGGGCGGTGGAGACGATCGGCACCGGCGCGCCGGCGGTCTCGGCGGCTTCGAGCGGCACCTCGAGGTCGGGATCCGAGACCCGTGCCTCGATGACGCGCGCGAGTTCTTCGATGTCGCTCTCGGGAACGGGACGCAAGTTCCGCCGCATGCGGAACCGATCGAGCGCGGAGCGGAGCTCGGGGCTCGGCACCGGAAACGCGTGGCGATGCTCCCCGTCGCGCAGCTCCACCCACGGGGCGCCGTCCGAGTCTTTGAGCACGCGGAGGCCCGCATGGACCACGAGGTCGCAATACAGTTCGTGCGCCGGCGGGCCGCCCATCGCGCCGATCGGCGGCATCCACTCGCCTCGCCCGACCTTGCTCAGGTCGAGGATCGCTAGCTCTTCGTTTGTCACCCCGGTCCACCCGTCCACCCGGTCACGGGCATCGGGAGCCCACGGCCCCCAGCTTGCGTCGCCGGTCGGGGTTTAGTTCTTTTCGAGGCAGAGGAAACGGTTCGAACCGAGATCCGGCCCCCCGCCTTCTTGTGCGGAGATGCCGTAACGGCCCACGATGTGCGACCTTCCCGAGGAAGAGTCCGCCGAATATTTCGCGTGGCGCGCCCGAGCGCCGGCCCTCGACCCCTCCCCTCGCCCGACGGGCGAGCGGGAGCCCGCGTCGACCTGGTCGACGCGTTCCGCCCGAGCGGTCGAGACGGCCGAGGCGTAGCGGTCGCGGCGTTCAGAACCCACGAAACACTTCGTAATCCACGTCGTCGACGGGGACCCCGAGGGTCTCGGTCAACAGGGCGACCGTGGCCACGACCATCTCCGGCAGGCCGGCGACATAGCATCGGGGGTGCCGGTCGAGGTGGCCGTGCTCCTCGAGCCAGGCCCGGTCGATCCGCCCGACGCGGCCCCGCCAGTCGGCGCTCGACTCTCGGGGCCGCGTGACCGTGTAGTGCACGGCGACGTTCGATCGGTCGCGCGCGAGCGTGTCGAGTTCGTCGCGGAAGACGAATTCTTCGGGGACGCGGGCGGAGTAGAGCAACGTGTATGGGCGCGCGGCGCCGCTATCCGCCGCGTACCGCAGCATCCCCCGGAAGGGAGAGATTCCGATTCCGCCAGCGAGAAACAGCGCCGGCCGGTCCGCCTCGAACAAGAATCGACCGATCGGCCCATAAACGTGGGCCGTCGCGCCGGGGGAGAGCTGGTCCAACGCCTGCTTGAGCGGGGTGTCCGTGATCTTGCAGGTGACGGAGAGCTGGTCGGGCTCGGAGGGGCTCGACGAGAGCGAGAACGTCCGCACCGCCCCCCACGGGTCGTCCACGCCGGGCAGGCTCAGGCGGATCGCCTGGTTCGACAGGTACCGGAAACCGGTCCCCGTCGTCGCAAAGCGGAAGGTGCGCACGCTCGGCGACTCCACGCGGCGTTCGATCAGCGGCAGGACGTAGCGGGAGGGAAGCGGTAGCCCGGCGGGCCCGATGACGTTCACGGGCTCGCGAGCGGGAGGAGGCTCTTAATGACCGGACCTCGCCGGACCCGGTCGCGTCCCCCATAATCCCTTAACTCCGGCTCGCTCGACGCCCGGTCCGGCGACCCGGAGCCGCCCCGAGCGATGACGAGCGCGAGCGCCGAGGAACGTCGGAATCTCCTCTTGCTCGTGCTCGTCGGGATGATCTGGGGGAGCGCGTACCCCGTGATCCGGTTCGGGCTGCTCGCGGGCGCGACGCCGATCGCCTTCGCGGCCGCCCGCTACGCGCTTTCGGCGGGGGCGATCGCCGCGTTGGCCGCGGTGCTCGGCATCCCGCGCCCATCGGCCCGTACCCTCGGGCTATCCGCGCTCCTCGGCATCCCGATCGTCGGGTTGTACGGATTGTTCCTCTACGTCGGGGAGCAAACGACCTCCGGCGGGCTCTCCTCGATCCTGATCGCGATCGCCCCGCTGCTCACCGTGCTGTTCGCGCTGCCGATCCTGCCCGGGGAGGGGCTGCGCCGAAGCGCGCTCCTCGGCCTCGGGCTCGGGTTCGTCGGCGTCTTCGTCCTCGTCTTTCCTCCCCCCGGCGTCGCGCTCGCGACCTCCGTCTGGGGTCCGATCGCCATCCTCGCCGCGGCGACGTCGTTTGCGTTCGGTTCGGTGCTGCTCCGCGCGCGGCGGCCGGAAGGGGAGACGCTCTGGGGAGTCTCGATGCAATTCGTGGTCGCGACCGTTTTCCTCGCGGTGCTCCTTCCCGTCGTTGAACCCCAATCCTCTCTCCCGATCTCCTCGCCCGTGCTGCTGGCCCTCGCCTACCTCGTGCTGCTCCCCTCGCTCACCGGGTACGCGCTCTACTTCGCGCTGCACCATCGCGTCGGGCCCGGCCGCGCGAACGTCGTGGCCTATGTGAATCCGGTCGCGGCCCTGACCGTCGGGACGCTCCTTCTGGGAGAGCCGTTCAACGCCTGGGAACTGGTCGGTTTCGGCCTGATCGTGCTCGGTCTCGCGCTCGTCACCGGACTCCTTCGTCCCCGGAAGACGTGAGCCCCCCCCGCGGCCCACATCCATTATCTCCCGGACCCGACCATGTTGGCGAGGATGCCCGAGAATTACGGGGGGTTCGGAGCGTCGCGGCAGCGCTCGATCTATCTCGCGGGGCCTACGGCCCCGATCTCCCGGGTCCCGGTCGGGATGGACGAACTCGAGAACGGCGCTCGGTCCGTCCTCGGCCCACCGGTCTTCGACTACGTAGCCGGCGCGGCGGGAGGCGAACGCACGGCCCGCCACAACATCGCCGAGTTCGAACGCTGGCACCTGATCCCGCGGATGCTGCGGGACGTGCACGAGCGGGATACCCGAGTCGAGCTGTTCGGGAAGTCCCTCCCCGCTCCGGTGCTGTTCGCGCCGGTCGGAGCGCTCGAGGCCGTGCGCCCTGAGGGCGACCTCGCGGTCGCCCGCGCGAGCGTCGCCACCGGCGTGCCGATGGTCGCGAGCACCCTGACGACGCGCTCCCTCGAGGAGATCGCCGCCGTCACCGGCTCCGCTCCGCACTGGTTCCAGCTGTACTGGGGCCCCGACCGGGACCTCAACCTGAGCCTGGTTCAACGCGCCGAGAAGGCCGGATACTCGGCGCTGGTCGTCACGCTGGACACCCGCATCATCGGCTGGCGCCACCGCGACATCGCCCGCGCCTACCTGCCGTTCCTGGGGGGGATCGGCCTAGGGAACTACTTCAGCGACCCCGTGTTCCGTTCGCGACTCGAGCGGCCCCCCGAAGAGGACCTTCCCGCCGCGGTCCTCCGAGCGGTCGGGATGATCGGCGACCTGACCTTCTCCTGGGCCGACATCCGATTCCTCAGCGAGCGGACGGCCATGCCGATCGTCGTGAAGGGGATCCTCCACCCGCAGGACGCCGTGGACGCGATGGAGGCCGGGGCGAACGGACTCATCGTCTCGAATCACGGGGGGCGCCAGCTCGACGGGAGCATCCCGTCGCTCCGGGCCCTGCCGAAGGTGATGGAGGAGGCCGGCACGCGCATCCCCGTCCTGCTCGATGGCGGGATCCGGAGCGGGGCGGACATCGCGAAGGCCCTCGCGCTCGGGGCACGGGCCGTCCTGATCGGCCGGCCGTATGTCTGGGGGCTCGCGATCGACGGGGAGTACGGGGTGAAGCAGGTCACGGAAAATCTGCTGGCCGACTTCGATCTCACGCTCGCCCTGCTTGGGCTCACGAAGCCGGCCGAGCTGACGCGCGACACGATCGTCGCGGCGTAGAGCGAGGGACCCCCGGCGCCTACGACATCGGCCGAGCGCCCGCCGGGCTCGGGGCGGCGGCGGGGGTGGGCTGAGGCAGGCTCACGAGGCCGAGGAACAGCAGGAGGATGCCGATGAACTCGGCATAGTAGAGCGCGATCGGGAACGAGGCGATGTAGAGCGCCCCGCCGGCGCCGAGGATCACGGCCCCCGCGGCCATCAGGAGCGTCTGCCAGCGCCAGGAACGGCGGAGGGAGAGGGCGGTCGCGGTGAGGAGCACGACGGTCGCCGGGACGGTCACGAGCGAGGAGAGCAGGATCAGGTCGAGCGGAGGATTCCCCGAGATGATCCCGCCAGTGACCATCGAATCGGGGAGCGGGGTCAGGGCGCTCGCGACGGCCACGAGCCCGCAGGTCGCGGCGATGTACCACGTGTAGACCCGTTCCACGCGCGGGCTGCGCAGGATCTTCGTCGCGCCGAGGGAGAGGACGCCGACGATCGCCGCAGAGAAGAAGACGTAGGCCTGGAGCAGCGGGCTCGATACGACGCCGAGATAGACGACCGATTCGACCGCCATCGCCGCCGTCGCGATGGAGAGCCCGCCTCCCCACATGAGCTGCGAGCGCGAGCGGTTCTCGCGGTACTTCGCGAGGGCGCGCACCGAGAGAACGAACAGCAGGGTAGTGAGGAGCGCGAGCGAGGTAGCGATGAGAACGAGCTCAGCGTCCACCGCGCGCCCCGGTCCCGAGCGCTCGGCTCAGGGTGCCGGTCCTCCCCATCGAGGTCTGGGTGGCATCCCGGTTGATATTCCGGCGGTACGAGTAATCCGGACCGGCGGCGGGCTACGCCGCGGGTCCGCGCGCCCGCACGCCTCCGGGTCGATGGGCCCGGAGCGAGTACATCAGCGGGAACCGGCCCGGCTCGTCGCGCAGGTGCCAGTACCCGTCGGGCGTCGACCGCATCCCGGTGTACCGGCGCCAGTAGGAGAACGGGTACTCGACGAACGAGTCCAGGACGAGTCCGGCGCCCACGATCGCGCCGATCGCGTCCTGGATCGGATGGATCCAAGAGTACGAGACCCGGTGCCGCATCACGGGGGCCGAGACTGCGTAGGTGCCGGCGAATTCGTCCCGGAACGGCGGCCGCTGGAAGTACCGGTTTCGGCGCACGAGAGGGCCGCGGGGACCCTCCCGTTCGTGCACCTCGGCGATCGGGTGGTCCTCGAGGTAGAAGAGGCGCCCTCCGGGCCGGAGCAGCCCGGCGACGACCCGAGCCCACGGCGCGAGATCCGGGAGCCAGCACAGCGCCCCTTTACCCGTATACACCAGATCGAACTTGCTCCGGAGGCGGCGGCCCGCGCCGTACACGTTCGAACGGACGAACCGCGCCGGCACCCGGACCTCCCGGGCGAGCTTCTGGGCCGCCGCGATGGCCGGCGCCGAGTAGTCGACGCCGGTGACGCGCGCGCCGCGTCGCGCCCACGCGAGCGTGTCCATCCCGAAGTGGCACTGGAGGTGCACGAGGCTCCGACCACGCACCGGCCCCATGAGCGCGATCTCGCACGGAAGGAGAGGGTCCGCGCCCCGCCGGAACGCCGGCACATCGTAGACGCGCGAGGCAACGTGCAGGGGCACCGACTCGTCCCACTTCTGCCGGTTCACCCGCATCCGGCGCGCGTCGACGGCTCGCATCATCTGCCCACCGCAGGACGGTACATGAGGCCGCGGCCCCGCGCGTCCGGGGAGTTCATCTGCCGCCGGCCGCTCCGGGCCCGACGGCGATGCCCGAGTCGAACGACCTCGAGCTGGTCGATCTCTCCGGAGGAGAGCGGGAACGCGCCGTACCCGTGCTGATCGATTCCTTTGTGGGGATCTACCGCTGGCACGCGAAACGGACGCTGCGGCAGGTGGGCCGCGTCCGCGCGGCGCTCGTCTCCGGCGAGGTCGTCGGGGTCGCCCTGCTCGAGCGGCTCGCGCCGGGGGTGGGGTACGTCTACTACCTCGCGGTTCGGCGAAGCGACCGGCGCCACGGCGTTGGCGCCCGGCTCCTGGACGACGCGCTCGCCGGGTTCGCCCGGGACGGGGTGCGGGTCGTCTACGCCGCCGCCGAGGAAGAGAACACGAGCTCGATCGAGCTGTTCCTCTCCCGCGGATTCCGAACGGTGGAGCGGCGGGAGCTCGGCTACGCCGAAGGGGGCCTCGGTGCGTGGGGACTCCGCAGCAAGATGTGGGTCGTCTCGGGCGAGGTGCTGCTCGGCCTGCGGCTCGCTCCCGAGCCCGCGGCCGCCGCGAACTCCACCCGTCTCTGAGGCCCGCCCGACGAGGCTATCCGAACCTCGGTCTCTGTCGGACTCGTTGTCCGGAACCCCTCGTGCGCCGTGGCCCCCTCAGCTCGGGCGGCTGACGTTCGGTCTCACCCCGGCCGCGCTTCGGGAGGAGGGCGAACGCGAGATCGAGTCGATCCGGCGGGAGCTCTCCGACCTCGTCGCGCGCGCCGACCCGCCCACCCTCGACGGCTTCCTCGCCCCTCTCGATTGCCTGATCGCGCGCGCCCAGGACGTCGAGGCGCAGGGATCGATCATCTTCTCGGGACACCCCGATGCCGCGACCCGCCTCGTCGGGCGAGAGGTGGCGGAGCTCGCCGAGCGATTCCTGAACGGCTACCGGCTCAACGAGGCGGCCTACGGGAGATTGAAGGCGCTCGACCTGAGTTCCGCCGACGAGCCGACGCGTTTCGCTGTCGGTAAGATGCTCCGCGAGATGCGCCGGGCCGGAGTGGAGGCGTCCCCCGAAGCGCGGACGCGCCTCCTCGAGACGGCGAACGCCATCGATCGGACCTCGAACCAGTTCATGGAGAACATCGCGCGCCTCGACCGGAGCATCGCGATCCGCGGCGCGGGCCGGCTCTCGGGTCTCCCGTCCGATTTTGTGGCGGCCCACGCGCCCGACGCGGAGGGGTCGATCCGCATCACGACGAAATATCCGGACTATCAGCCGGTGATGGCGTACGCGGAGGACGGAGAGCTCCGTCGCCAGCTGCTCGAAGCGTTCATGACCCGGGCGTACCCCGAGAACGAACCCGTGTTGGAGGAGCTGCTCGCGCTGCGGGCCCGCTTCGCCACGGACCTCGGCTACGGATCGTGGGCCGCGTACGCACTCGAGGACAAGATGATGGGCACGCCCGCGGCCGCGCAGTCGTTCCTGGGGCGATTGGGGGACGTGCTCCGGGAGCCGACGCAGCGCGAGCTCGCCCGCTACCTCGCCCGAAAGCGCCGGGAGCATCCGGACGCGGTCTCGATCGACCCCTGGGAGTGCGAGTTCTTCGGGAGCGGCTACTACGACAACAAGATCCGAAAGGAGGAGTTCGGCGTGGACGCGCGGGTGCTCCGCGCCTACCTCCCCTTCGTTCGCGTGCGGGATGGGCTGCTCGCGCTGTGCCGCGAGCTCTTCGACATCGAATTCGTTCGGGTCCCGGATGCCGAGGTCTGGCACCCCTCGGTCGAGGCGTACGACGTGGCCCGGGCCGGGGTGCCCCTCGGCCGCGCCTATCTGGATCTGATCCCGCGCGAGGGGAAGTTCAACCACGCCGCCTGCTTCGGCGTCCGCACGGGGCTCGCCACCGTCCAATACCCTCAGGCCGCGCTGCTGTGCAACTTCCTCGATCCCACCGTGCCGGTCGACCGGGCGCGGATGGAGTGGCGGGACGTCGTCACGTTCTTTCACGAGTTCGGGCACCTGCTCCACGCGATGCTCGCCGGGCAGCCGCGCTGGCTGTTCAACGGTCAGAGCCAGATCGAGTGGGACTTCATCGAAGCGCCGTCCCAACTGTTCGAGGAGTGGGCCCGGGACCCCGCGACGCTCGCGCGGTTCGCGCGCGACCCGGACACCGGGGAAGGAATCCCCGCGGATCTGCTCCGTCGGCTCGAATCCGCCGAGGCGATGGGCCGTGCTTCGCGGCAGTTGCGCCAGGTCGCGCTCGCGTGGATCTCGCTCGACTACTACGCCGGGGGACCCCCGTCGGGGAGCCTGGACGCCCGACTCCGCGCGAGCTGGGACCGGGCGTACCCGCGACCCATCCGACCCGAGTACCACCCCGAAGCGGCGTTCGGCCACCTGACGGGGTACTCCGCCTGTTACTACACCTATCTCTGGTCGGGCGTGATCGCGCGCGATCTCCTGAGCCCGTTCCACGCCCGCGGCACGCTCACGGACCGCGCCTCGGCCGCGCGCTACGCCGAGGAGATCCTCGCCCCCGGGAGCAGCCGGCCCGCGTCGGAACTGATCCGGCGCTTCCTGGGGCGGGAGTTCCGCTTCGACGCCTACGAACGATGGGCGCTGGCGGGCGTTAACTCTGGACCCGCGGCCGGCTGACGCGACCCGGCGGGATCAGTCCCCGTCCCACTCCCAGTGGCGGCGCGCGAAGCGCATTCCGAAGGAGATCCAGGCGCCGGCCAGGACCCCCGCGAGGACGACCAGGGAGACCACGATCACGATGATGCTCTGGAAGAGGCTGAATCCCTGCGCCCAGAAGCCGACGTACAGCAGCGTGAAACAGACCCAGGCGACGATGCCCGCGATCGAGAGCAGCACGCTCCGGCGCAGGCGACCCAGGAGGTCGGAGTGGGGGAAGTTCGTCGCGGTCGCCGAGGGGAACGGAGGGGCCGACATCGGCCCTCGACCCGCCTCGTGAGATAAGAACGTAGCTCACGCCACGTTCGCACCCCGCCGCGGGCCGGAGCGGGCGGCGGATTACGTCTGGAGGGTGATCTTTCCCGAGCGGCCCATCGAGATCTGGAGCTTCCCGCGGAAGTCCTTCACCCAACCGTCGGTGATGCGCACGCGCTGGCCGACCGTGTAGCGCTTCGTATCCTCGCCCCAGAGGGTGAGCGTGATCGTTCCCGTCTCGTCCTGGAGGGTGGCGTCCGCGACCTGCGCCGGGCCCCGGGAGGTCGTGACGTCCCGGACCGGCGAGATCGCCGTAATCGTCGCTTCGATCGTCGCATTCTGGTTCGGCTGGAGCGAGGCAATTCCGGGCATGACGGCCTCGGCGATTCCGGCGGGGGTTAAACAACCTTGGGTCAGGGTTCCGAAGGCGATTCTTTGCTTCCGGCGCCCGACGGGCCCCACCAATCGTCCTCCTGCTCGAGGCCGAGCAGGTGGCCGAGCTTCACCTGCTTCGTCTGCATGTACGCCCGATCGTGGTCGTTCGGGGGCACGACGACCGGGATCCGGCCGACGATCTTGACCCCGTGTTCCTGGAGGTCCTTCATCTTGTCCGGGTTGTTCGTCATGATCCGGATCGACCTCACTCGCAGCGCCCAGAGCATGTGCGCCGCGATCGCGTAGTCGCGTTCGTCCGCGCGGAATCCGAGGAGTTCGTTCGCCTGCACCGTGTCGTATCCGGAGTCCTGGAGCTGGTAGGCCTTGATCTTGTTCACGAAACCGATCCCCCGTCCCTCCTGCCGGAGGTAGAGGACGATCCCGGCCTCCATCTTCCCGATCCGCTCGAGGGACTCCAGAAGCTGGTCGCGGCAGTCGCACCGAAGGGAGCCGATCGCGTCCCCCGTGAGGCACTCGGAGTGCAGTCGCACGGGGACCTCCTCCGCGTCGACGACGTTCCCGTGGATGAAGGCGGCGTGCTCCTTCCCGTCGGACGGACTCCAGAACGCGGCGACCTGGTAGTCGCCGAACCGGGTGGGGAGCTGCGCGACCGCGCAGACCTGCACGCAAACCTCCGAGCCGTCGGGGCACTTGTGGGACTGGCTCTCGTCCAGCAGCTGCTGGACGACGGCGGAGGGGATTCCCATCGACCCGCTCAGACGGACGGTCGATTAAAGGCACCGGTATCCCCGGGACCATCTGCGGGGACCGTCCAGCGGAAGAGGCTCGGCGACCTGACCCGAGGGACCAAGATGGCCGAAGGCGACGAAGCGGTCCGGTGTCCGAAGTGCGGCCGGACCCTGATCGTACCCGAGGACTGGCGCCTCGCTACATGTCCGACGTGCGGAACGGTCGTCACTCGGATGGGGAGCGACGCCGCATACGACTGACGCGCCTCGCGCGTCGCGCGAGACCGTCGTGCGGGGTCGGGGGATACATCCGCTGGAGCATCTGGACGTCGATCCAGCGATCGAACTTGTAGCCCACCTCGTGCAGCACCCCCACGAGGACGAATCCCTGGCGGGTGTGCAGTCGCACGCTGGCCGCATTGCCGTCGGCGATGCGCGCCAACAGCGTGTGGAGGCCCGCCTGGGCCCCTGAGGCGACCAGCTGCTCGATCAGCGCCCGGCCGACCCCGCGTCCCCGCGCGTCCGAGCGTACGTAGATCGACACCTCGCCCGTTCGGCGATATCCCGGGCGGTCCGACCAGCGACTCAGGCTCGCCCAGCCGACCACATCGCCGGCGCGGTCCGCGACGAACACCGACCAGGGCCGGGCATGCTCGGCCCACCATCGGCGCTGCGTCCGCATCGAGCGCGGCTCCGTGTCGAAGGTGGCGGTCGTCGTCTCCACCGCCTCGTTGTAGATCCGGCGGATCGCGTCGAGATCTCCCGGGCGGGCATCGCGAACGACCGCCCCGTTCGACGCTCCCGCCGTGACGCGAACCCCCGACCCCGGGAAGGCCCTTCGGGCTAGATGAGGGAACTCCCGGGAAAGTTGGACGTTCGGTCACCGGACCTTGCCAACGCTGTCGCAAATGCGCCGTCGCGGCGGAGCGTCGCGGTCAGGTGTCCACCGCGGCTCCCGTTCCGCCGTCCGCCGGGGGCAGGGCCGGACCCCAAGTAGATAGGGGCGAATGGGCTACCCCGGTTGCCCGCCTCGATGCCTTCGGGCGCGGGGCGATCTGCCGCGAGGGGACGCGGGGTTCGAATGCCGTTCGTCGAATACGACGAGGTGGAGGCGATCTGCTCGGATTGCGGCCGGATCTTCCGCTCCGAGGAGGCGCTCGTCGCCCATCGGGTCGATAGCCATGCCGGTCGCGTGGCCCCCGCGTCGAAGGATCCCCTTACCTGCCCGGACTGCGGCCGTCGAATGCTCTCGGCCGCGCAACTGCGCGCCCATCGCGAGCGGGAGCATGCCGGGGAGGGACGCACGCCGTCCGGGCGCTGAGCGCTACCTTATTCCCACCCGGAAGAGTCAGGCCGCCCGGGGGACCGCCCGATGGTCGAACTCGACCTTCCTAGCGTCGCGATCATCACGGCCTACAGCACGTGGGCCCTCGCCGTCGGCACGCTGATCATCCTGTTCTGGCAGACCTTCCAGGCCCAGGTGCTCAATTCGGCGAACGCCGTCATGAACCTTCGCGACAAGTTCGACTCGACCCGGATGCGGGCAGTCCGCCGGCATCTCGCCGACCGTCTGCTGAAGCAGGCCCATGAAGACATCACCAGCATCGAGGTCGTCACGTTCTTCGAGCTCGTGGGCACGCTCACTCATCGCCGGGTCTTGGATGAGGAACTGGTCTGGGAGGCCTTTGGCACCTGGATCACGGCCTACTGGTGGATGCTCCGCCACCCCCTCGATTTCGTGGGGAAGCTGCGGCACGACCTGCAAGACCCGCTGATCTTCCACGAGTACGAGTGGCTGGTCCGTCGGACCCTCGAGCTCGATCGCCGGGCGCTGGCGCGCTACGGCGGGGCCTCCGGCTCGCCAGAGGAAGAGGCGACGCGCATCCTCAAGCGCGAGGCCCTCCTCGAGTCGATCTGATCCGCGCGACCGGGGTCGCGGCTCGCCGGGGAACCGCCCCGGGGTCGGCGCGTCGTGCGAGAGTGGCGAGCCAAGCATGGCCCGTGACTGCCGGGTCTCGCGTCTCGAATCGGTCGGCGGCGATCGACTCGACGTCCCACCCCTCCCGGAACGTCGTGCGGATCTCGGCTTGGGTCACGCGACGGGGACCGCCCCAATCCGTCGGTTCGTGCTCGCTGAAGGCGATGAGGAAGAACCGGCCCCCGGGGCGCAACTGCCGCGCGACGCTCGCGGCGTATTCCGGACGGTGCGGATCGAGAAAGACATGGAACAACCCACAATCGGTCACCGTGTCGAACGGGCCTCCCAGGTCCGGCAGATCGAGCGCACTCGCCACGCGGAACGAGGCGCTCGCGCCGCGCGCGGCCGCCTTCCGGCGCGCCCGTTCGATCGCGGTCGGCGCGAAGTCGACTCCGACGACCGTGTGGCCGCGCTCGGCGAGGTAGAGCGCGAGCTCGCCGGTGCCGCAGCCGAGGTCGAGAACCCGACCGGTGATCCGTCCGGACTCCTCGAGCCGGACGAACACGCCCTGCGGCCGGCCGATCTCCCAGGGTGGGGCGCCCCGGTAGGCCGCTTCGAAGAAGTGCATCGGGAGGCAGAGAGGCGCGGGACGGATTACCCCCGCGGCCCGGGTTCACGACGGGGTAAGCTCGACCAGGAGCTGAAGGAACGCCCCGCCGCCCCAGTCGACCGCGAACGTCTGGTCCGGGGCGACGAACAGCATCGGCCGACTGGCGTTGTTCGCCATGCCGCCGAGCAGGAACGAATACGTCGAGCCGCCGACGGCCGTGCCGTTTCCGTGCACGAAGCTGCCGTGCGGGTCGTACCAGCCGGTCGTCCAGATCCAGAAGGTGACGTTGTCGAAGACGACCGCGCGAGCCGGCGTGCTGTTGGTCCCGAGCATCGGGAACGGCAGGAAGTAGGCGCTCGTTGCATACTCGCGGCCGTCCAAGAGGACGTTCGACGTGATGTGACCCCCCAGGCCCGGGAGCGATCCGGTGAACAGCGCGACGCCGAACCCGATCGCGAGCGCGTAGACCACCACGGCGACCACGACCTTGCGGCGCCCCCGGGGCGAGAGCGGAGGCAGACCGGACGCGGGCAACGCGGTCGACACGCTCGAACCATTGCCGTTCGCCGCAATAGCTTAACTCGGGCGCCGGGGTCCGGGGACGGTCCCGCACGATGGCTCCGCCGCCCGGTCTCACTCCCATCTCCGCCCCCGACCTGACGGGGCCGACCTCGTTCCTCGATTGGCCGGTCGCACTCGCGGGACCCTCGCGCGGACGCAAGCCGCGCCCGTTCGCCCACGTGCACCTCGAGATCGACCTGCGCCACGAGCGACTGGAAGAGCCGAGCGTGCCGCTGCTCCTCCAGTTCGAGCGGCTGCTCCGGGAGCGCGAGGTCGTCGTACCGGCGGACCTTCTGCGCTTGAGTGCCGCCGCCCTGCACGCGTGCTCCGAGCGCGGCTTCGCACGGGTCGACCACTGGGAGATCGAACCCGGCGGGTGGCTGCCCCTGCCCGAACCGACCCACGCAAGCCTCGCGGAGCCGTTGAGCCACCTCGTGCGCGCGCTGTCGAGCCCCGAGTGGCGGCGCTTCGCTGCGGCGCGCGAGTTCTCCGTCCGGATGTCCGGCCCTCAAAGCTATCGGGCCGACTTGCGCGTGCGCCGCATCCACCGGGAGCGGATCCACTCGATGACGATCGACCTCCGGGGCACGATCACGCCACTCGACGTCGAGCGGCTGGTGCGCGCGCTCCGCGAGCGGCTACCGGTCCTGCGCTCGGCCGTGACCGAGTATGCCTACGCGGACGCGATGCCGGGACGTCGGGCCCGTCCTGCGCGCGGACGTTAGATACTCGAGACCGTCTCGGCCTTCGGGGGAGCGGAGATGACGGTCCCGTCCGCGATCCAGGCCCGCGAGTTCGACCAAAAGGGCGCCGGCCGGATCGGGCTCGGCGCGGGCCTCGGCTTCGTCGGGGCGATCGTGACGATCGTCGTGCCCGTGATCTTCCTGTTCGTCGCGGCGGACTTTCCCGGAGGTTTCTTCACGATCAGCCCGACGCTCGTGGAGGTCACGAGCCTCCTCGTGCTCACGGGCGCGATCCTCCTGCTCCTCTCGCTGTTCTTCTACCGCCGGAGCTTCTCCGCGCTGAGGAAGGTCGATCCCCGGTTCTACGTCGCGTCGGTACTCTGCATCCTCGGGTCGCTCGGGTTCCTGCTCCTCCTCGTCGCGGCGGGCATCGTGGCGGGGAACACAGGCTCGCTCCTGACCTGCGTCCAGGGACATCCGAGCCACGCGCTCTCCTGCCTCGAATCCGGCCAGCCGTTCGGGGCCGTCACGGCCATTCTCGGGTTCCTCTTGGGATGGCTCGGGGGGGTCGGCATCATGATCGGACTCTTCGTGGCCGGCGACCGCTTCCGCTCGGGTTCCCTCACCGCCGGCGGCATCTTCTACGGTCTCCTCTTGATCGTGCTGATCCTGCCGCTCGCGGCGCTGTTCGTGACGATCCCTTACGTCTCCTATCTCCTGTTGCTCTCCCCGATCTTTGCCCTGCTCGCGCCCGCGCTCGCCCTCTCGGGGGCGTCCGCGACGCGCCAGCGGCTCGCCT
Organism: Thermoplasmata archaeon; assembly: GCA_035507575.1. Classification (GTDB taxonomy): domain Archaea; phylum Thermoplasmatota; class Thermoplasmata; order Lutacidiplasmatales; family UBA184; genus Lutacidiplasma. The sequence continues at coordinate 97,317 of DATJNY010000029.1, forward strand.
CGGCCCGCTAGGCGGGACGGCGTCCTACTTCCGCACGACGACCTGGACTTCCGTCCGGGCCCACGCCTTCGGATCGCGCCAGGGATCCCGATCGTACAACTCTCGATACGCGCCGACCGAGCGGATGGTGCGGTCCCGCTTCCGCCACCGGAGCCAATCCGTCACGCCGTGGTACACCACGGCCGGCGAGACGACGTCGGGGTCGAAGACGACGCTCGCGACGGAACACGCCGGGAACGTCCGAACGCGGACCCCTCCTTCCGAGCCGGCCGACCCCCGGATCTCGATGCCGACTTCCCAGGCCCGGGTGCCGGGCTCCCGGAAGATCCACCGGCCCGTCCGCAGCCCGCGGGCCCGCGCCCACTTCTCGACCCGGGCGAACTGCGCCCGGATCTTGCGCTCGTTCCACGGCCCCTTCCACGACAGGGTGGCGACCCGGTACGACGGCGACCGTTTGATCTTGAACTCGACGACCACGGGACCCTCGATCATCCGGATAGCGCGCTAGCACATAGATGGCGCGGCCCCCCGCGGCGCCGGGGATCCGGGCGGCGGGGGCCGACCCCGCCGCCGGAGGAAGGGGTTTAGTCCGAGGCGGTGGCGAGTTCCGGGTTCTCGGTCAGGGGGACGGTCGTCGCGTACGCGGAACCCTTGCGCCGGTAGCCGATCTCCACGTCGCTGCCCACGGGGTAGTTCGCCAAGGCGCTCACGAGGTCCCGCACGTTGCGGACTTCCTTCGGACCGACCCGCGTGATCACGTCGCCCGCCTTGAGACCGGCCTTGTGTGCGGGGGAGCGGGGCGCCACCTCGCCGACCAAGAGGCCGGAGTTGACCTCGAGGCCGTAGCGCAACGCCACTTCCGGCCGCAGTTCCGCGACGGTGACGCCCATCCATGGCCGGACGATCCGCCCCTTCGAGCGGAGCTCGTCGGCGATCCGATGCACGGCGTGGATCGGGATCGCGAAGCCGACCCCCTGGGCGAACGGCACCATCGCGGTGTTCACTCCCACCACCGAGCCCGAGAGGTCCACGAGGGGGCCGCCGCTGTTCCCCGGATTGATCGCCGCGTCGGTCTGGATCAGCCCCTCGAAGACGAAGTCCGAGCCGGGCAACGGGCGCCCGAGCGCACTCACGACCCCCGTCGAGACGGTGGGGCCACCCGGGAGGCCGAGCGCGTTCCCGATCGCCAGCACGATCTGACCGACGCGCAATTCCTCGGAGCGGCCGAGACGCGTGGTCGCGAGACCGGTCGCCTCGACCTTCACGACGGCGAGGTCGGTGACCGGGTCGCCGCCCACCACTTCCCCGGCCAGCTCCTGGCCGTCGGCGAGCTGGACGCGAAGCTGCGCCGCGCCGTCGACGACGTGCTGGTTGGTGACGAGGTAGCCCGCGGGGTCGATCACGAAGGCGCTCGCCTGGGCCTGCGCGCCGAACGGGCCGGCCCAGCGGTTCCGGCGCACCAGGCGAAGGCTCTCGACCGACGCGACGCCCGGACCGACCGCGTCGACCGCGTCGGTGATCCGCGTCTCGAGTTCCGTCAGCGGCATTCGGCCCCTCCCGCGCGCCGGGGCGGCCACGGCAAGGACGGCTCGGGCCCGACCGGCGGGGAGGCGGGGATCGGGGCGACCGAAGAGAACAGCCCCATCGTCCTCACTCCTCGAGGATCGTCTCGAGCTTCGCGTAGAGCTGCTCGAGCTCCTTCTCCTTCTTCCGGCCGCCTTCCCACCGGGCGTTCACGATCTCGACCAGCACGTCCGCGACCCGGTCGAGCCACGGTCCTTCCTGCGCGTCGAATCGCTTCTTCAGCTTCTCGCGCAGGAGCTCGTTGTGCGCGCGATACGCCGTCCAGATCCACGGCCCGTAGTGGCCGCGCCCTTCGCCGTCGTCCATTCCTTGCGTCATCGATTCTTCCTTGAGCCGATGCGGCTCGAGAGGAGTCACGGCCCGCTCGAGGATATTGAGCGGGTCGCGGCGAGGCCGGTCACACGCCGGGCGCGGCGCGAGCCCCCGAAGCAGGTAACGCTCCCGTTACCGCCGCGTTAAATCGCCGGGAACCGATTTTCCCTCGATGGTTCCCGACCGGGAGGACGGGGGCGGCGTCGGACGACTCGACGACCGCGTCCTGGGCACGTTGCAGGAAATGCGGGGTCGCATCGCCTTCAACGGGCTGAAGCGCGCGCTGCACGCCCACCCCGAGTCGCTCTCCCGCGCGCTCCATCGACTGGAGCGCGAAGGGCTCGTCGAGCGGAGCACGGGAGGATATCGGGCGCTGCTGCGGGAGCCGACGGTCGACCCCGCGGCTCCGCTGCGCCTGCGGCCGATCGCGCACGTTCGCGTGCCGGTCGGCACCACGCCGGAGTCCGTCCTCGGTCGGCTGTCGAGCCGGTGGTTCGGAAGCCTGCGCTGGGTGGGGGTCATCGAGCGCCCCGCGCAACGGCTCCTCGCGTGGGCCCGTCGGGACGGTTCCGGCTACGTGCTCCTCGGCGTGCATCACGGTCAGCTGCGGGTCTACATTCCCGAAGAGCCGGGTCCCGGCGAGGTCGCCGAAGCGGAGGACGCGGCGTACGAGCTCCTGGCGCACGCCGTCGAGGTCCTGCGACCGGCCCCGGCGGCGGATGCGGTGACGTTCCTGCGGGCGACGGGACCGCTCGCCGCGATCGGTCCCCGCGACAACTAGTGCGGGGTCGGACTCAGAGCGCCGCTCCGCACGTGGGGCAGCGGCCGTCCACCTCGTTGCCGAGGCTCCCGCAGTAGCGGCAGCGGACCTTGACGACCTGTCGCTCGATGGTGTGCACGACCGTCGGACCGGCCCCCGGAGTCGGAGGCATCGACCGCTTCGCGAGGGCGATCGCCGCGACCCACGCGTCGGGATCCAGGACGTCGAACGCGGGACGCCCGGCGGTCAGCTCGAGCTGGAGACGGGTCCGGCCGAGCCGCCCCTTTCGCACCGACGCGTTGCGCAGGTGCCCCAGGGGGACCTCGAGCACGGTGACGGTCTCCTTGCCGCGGACGAGCCCCTGGACGAGCCCGGGCGAGACGTTGGTCTCGAAAGCGAGGCGATGGGTCGTGAGGTAGAGCACTCCCGGACCCTGGTACGACTCCGGTCCGTAGTTCTCGATCACGGCGTACGCGCTGCGCAGCTTGCTCTCGCCGGGGTGAACGAGCATCGGGCCGGTTCGGGACACCCGTCGGTCGGATATGAACGTGGTCGCGGAGGGGTCGCCCGGACCGGTCTCCGGGTCACCAGCCGATCGGTTGGCCCCGGTTCTGCTCGTCCAGCCAACGCTGCAGCGGCGCGAAGTACTCGAGGAGGCCGCTCGCGTCCATGCGGCGCTCCCCGGTGAGGACCTCGAGAGCGTCCGGCCACTCCCGGCTGCTGCCCATCTCGAGCATCGCCCGGAGCCGATCGCCGGCGGAGCGCTCCCCGTAGATCGAGCTCCGATGGAGCGGGCCGCTCAGTCCCGCCGTTCGGGTGAGGGCGCGATGGAACTGGAACTGCAGGATGTGCGCGAGGAAGTAGCGCATGTACGGCGTGTTGGCGGGAATGTGGTACTTCGCGCCGGGATCGAACTCGTCCTCGCCGCGCGGGAGGCTGGGCGCGATCCCCTGGTACTCGCGACGGACCTCCCACCACGTCCGATTGTACTCGGACGGGCCGATCTCGCCCGAGAAGACCCGCCATCGCCACTGGTCGACCGCGAGCCCGAACGGGAGGAACGCGACCTTCTCGAGCGCCCGGTGCAGCAACAGACCGAGGTCGTCGGCGAAGAGCGTGCCCGGGGGCGCGAGGCCGATCCGGGTCAGGTAGTCCGGCGTGATCGAGAGCGCCACGGTGTCGCCGATCGCTTCGTGGAACCCGTCGTGCGCGCTGTCCTTGAACAGGAACGGCTGGCGTCCGTACGCCCGCTGGTAGTAGTTGTGCCCGAGCTCGTGATGGATCGTCTGGAAATCCTCGCCGGTGATCTCGATGCACATCTTGATCCGCAGATCGTCCACCGAGTCGACGTCCCAGGCGCTCGCGTGGCAGACGACCTCGCGGTCCCGGGGCCGCACCAGCATCGACCGCTCCCAGAACGAGGCGGGCAACGGCTCGAGCCCGAGCGAGACGAAGAACCGCTCGGCGTACCGGACCATCTCCTCGGGGGAGGTATGGCGCTCCACGAGCGCAGCCGTGAGGTCGAACGTGCCGGTCGCTTCGGGCGCGGCGAGGATCGGATAGATCTTGTCCCAGTGCTGGGCCCACATGTCTCCTAGCAGGTGCGCCGGGATCGGCCCGTCCGCCGGCACCCGGTCGTCGCCGTACGCCTCCCGCAGGCGGCGTCGGACGTAGGCGTGCAGCGATCGATAGAGCGGGCGAACCTGCTCCCAGAGTCGTCCGACCTCCTGGACGAACTCGCCCGGGGGCAGGTCGTACTTCGACCGCCACATCGCCCCGGTGTCCGCGAATCCGAGCTCCCGCGCGCCCCGATTCGCGAGATCGACGTACCGGGTGTAATTCGAGCGGATCGATCGGCCGACCCGGTGCCATCCGCTCCAGGCGTCCTCGAGCACCGCCGGGTCGCGGCTCGTATACAGGAGGCGGGAGAGCGATTGGAGGTCGGCGGGCTCGGACTCCCCGAGCGGTACGTGCCGGCCCTTCGAGTAGACGCCGAGCATCGCAGCGACGAGGGAGGTCAGTTCCCGCGACTCCTCGGGATCCGACGGGGCCACCATCGGCAGCGACAGCCGAAGGAGCCCGAGCTTTCGACGCTGCTCGGGCGTGCACCGGGCCGACTCGAACTGCGTCGACTCCTTGGCCCACGCGACGGTCGCGTCGATCACCCTCGCGTTCGCGCGGGCCGCGATCGCTTCGGTGTCGGGCGAGATGAACGTGTTGTACACCCAGTCGGCCCGTTGGGCATCGTTGGTGAGGTCGTTCAGCTGGGTCTCGGCGCGTCCCAAAAATCGCTCGACCGACCGAGCGTCCTCTCCGACGGTGGCCATCGCGCGCGCCCGAAGCACGACCCCTTTAAGTAGCGTGGCCGGGGACGACCGCCCGAGCGCGACCGGTCAGCGGCGTGTCCGCCGCGTTCCTCTCTCGGAGACACGGGAGCCACCCCCCCGTTTCGCGTCGAGGTTGCGGGTTTATGTATGACGGGCGTCTGACACCCCTGAGGGACCGTGTCGGACGCGTCCGATTCTCGCGAGATGCTCGCGGCGGCACCTCTCGGCAGCTGGGGCGCCGACTCGACCCGCTACCCGCTCGCCGTCCTTCCCTGCATGGGGCTTCGCTACGACCGGAACGGGTTCCCGAGCTACCCCGGCCGCTCCGAGGACGAATGAGCGGAAGCTTCCGCAAGTTGCCCCCTCCGGACGCTGCCTCTCCCTCGCCGCCCGTCGAACCGAAGTTGTTCCTGGGTCAGGCGGTCCCCCGGGGCTACGGGGTCCGTCCGAAGCTCTCCCCCGAAGCCGCTGCGGCGTTCGCCACGTACGTCGATTCGGCCCGAGCGCGGGCCGCGATCGAGGGCCGCACCCTCGTCTATACCGTACGCTGGGGCTAGTCCCGCTCGGCGTCCCCGTCCGCGTCGTCACGCTCGGGCGACGCGTCGTCGCGCGGTCCCGGAGATGCTCCCGTCAGACGTCGCGCCGTGGGCCGATGCTCGTCGATCGCCCGCTTCGAGAGCGCGTCCGCCCGACCGTTCTGTTCGCGAGGGACCCACTGCCATGTCACGGAGGTGAACTCGGCCGCGAGTTTCGCGAGCCAATCGTGGTAGGCTTGGAGGTGCTCCGCGCGCACCTCGTACTCCCCTCGCATCTGCCGGACCACGAGCTGGCTGTCCCCCGCCGCGGTGACCGGACCCCGGTAGCCGCGCGACCTCAGCCACTCGAGCGCCCGGATCGCCGCCACGTATTCGGCGACGTTGTTCGTCGAGTTCTCCGAGTAGGGCCGGGTCGCGAGGCCGTGATCCTCGTGGTCGTACCCGTCTCCCTCGACCGTGAAGCCGTACCCCGCGACCCCGGGCCCCTTCGGCGGTTGGCAGGCGCCGTCGAAGTGCACGATCACTCCCGGGTCCCCGTACGTCGCGATCCCGCGCGGCAGGTCCTCGTCGCGCATCGCCGTTAGACCCTCCGGGCCCGGGCCGCGCTCGGGGCGGGCCGGGCCGGCAGGCGCGGGCAGCTGCAGAACGGCTCGGGACGGGCGCACGCCGGGCACGTCGCCCGCTCGAGGACGATCCCGAGCGGCCGCCCGCACGTGCGGCACGGCCGGGCGCGGGCGCACCGCGGGCACTGCGCGAGATCCGGGGCGATCACCGTCGAGCAGTACCGGCACGCGACCGCCTCGTTGGGGTGGTAGGCGAGGGGGACCCCGGCGTCGATCGGCCCGCGGCGGGGCGGAGGTCGTCGAGGCTCGAGGTCGGGGTTCCCGAACGCCCCGCCGATGGTGGTGACGCGGGGGTCGTCGGAGATGGCGCCCACGAGCGCCACGGCCAGGGCCGGCGGGATCAGGTAGAGCCCGGCTTCCTGCTCGAGATCGAACTGCTCCTGCCCCGTCACGGCGATCGGGTAGGCGATGAACGCGATCGCGAGGACGAAGATCCCAGCGCCCACGCCGATGATGGCTCGGTTCATGGACGTCCGGGCCGGCTCCCGCGGCTCGTGATCGAGCGCTAGCCGAGGCTTCAGATAAATGCGCGTTCGCTCCGCGCTCCGCGGCGGCCCCCCGCGCAGTTTTTAGGCCACGGTCCACTCCACGGCGCATGGCGAACCCGACCGCGACCTTGCGCACGACGCTCGGCGACATCCGGATCGAGCTCTTTGCCGACCGGGCCCCCAAGACCGTGGAGAACTTCGTCTCCCTCGTCAAGAAGCACTTCTACGACGGGACGACGTTCCACCGGGTCATCCCCGGATTCATGGTGCAGGGAGGCGACCCGAAGGGGAACGGCACCGGTGGCCCGGGCTACACGATCCCGGACGAGTTCCACCCGACGTTGCGCCACGACGGACCCGGCGTGCTCTCGATGGCGAACGCCGGGCCGAACACCGGCGGAAGTCAGTTCTTCATCACGGTGGCCAAGACCAGCTGGCTCGACGGCAAGCACGCGGTCTTCGGGCGCGTGCGCGGCGGGCAAGACGTCGTGGAGAAGATCGTGAACGTCCCGCGGGACGGCAGCGACCGGCCCAAGACCCCGGTCCGCATCGTCGAGGCGACCGTCCAGGGCGCCTAGCGCCCCTTCACGGCGGGAAGTCGAACGGCCAGCGCTCCCGCGGGTGGAGCAGGTCCTCGGTCAGCGTGATCGCGCCGGCGGCGAGAGCGAGCGCCGGCACGGTGAGCAGCAGGAGCACCAGGGTCGAGTAGTCGACGGAGATCGTGAGCCCGGCCCCGGGAACGGTAAGGTGGTACGTCGCGTTCAGCAGGATCAGGTAGAGGTAGACGATCGTCAGGGCATCGGTCGCGATCGATAGCGGCCCATAGGCGACCGACGGCCGGGCGATGTACCGCGCGACGATCAACGCCGTCAGCGCGATCCCGAACAGCTCGACGGTCGGGATCGGGATCGGTAAGCTGATCCCCTGGGACTGGAGGAACGTGAGGATCGCCAGGGGGACGCCGAGGAGGAGGAGCGCGAGGGGGATGAGACGCAGCGCGCCCCCCAGGATCCGCCACCCCAGCGATGGGATGGAGTAGGTCCCCGGCGGTGGGCCCGCCGGCCCGGCGCTCGTCGGCGCGGCGCTCACGGGATCGCCTCGGACGGGAGCGGGATCGTGATCCCGTTCTCCACGTACTCGGATGCGACGTGGCCACCGGACGGATCGCAGCCGCTCGCGATGGGGACGTCGGTGGTCTGGTCGTACCCTTCACCGGCCGGAACGTCCACCGCAAATCCGCCGGTCGCGCAGTCGGGCCCGGCCGCGGGCACGACCTGGAAGTTGAGGTCTCCTTCGTCCGCGTAGCTCGCGTCGTTCGCGAACATCACCGTGACCGGGATCTCCTCGACGCCGCCTTCGAGGAACGGGGTCCCGACGGTCACCGTGAGGTTATCGAACGGGGCGCCCCACGATCGTTCGGTCTGCACGCCGATCGACACGGTGAACAGGTAGGCGTAGCTCGCGTTCCCCCACACGTTCCACTCGAGGTACTGGTTCTGGGTGAGGAGACTCGCTCCGGTGGCGCTGATCGGCACGTACAGATCGATCGGCAGCACGGCGCTCTGCCCGGCCGGGATCGAGTCCGGCCCCGTGGTCGAATCCACGAGGAGGCCCCCCGACCCGTTGAGGATCCGGAAGTGCAGGGCGAAGTCCTGGATCGCAAAGTACGTCGGGTTGGAGAGCCCGAACGAGGACGTCACTTCGATGGTGTCGTTCGGCTCGTAGGTGTCGGACGTCGATCCCACGCTCGGCTTCGCCTTCACGATCTGGACGGCCGAGTACGCGACGAACGCCACGAAGACGATCAACACGACGAGCGCGATCGTCGAGAGACGGCGGAACGCCCGGGCCGCTCGGTAGAGCCCGGGCGGCGTCGGCGGCTTATGGTACAACGGGCTCGCCACGGGGGTTCGCCGTTGGAATTCAGGGGAACGCCCGCCTTGAATACCTGTCGGACGCGGGAGACGGGGGCTTTCCGAGCGGCCCGCGAGACGCCGGGCTCTCCGGTTCCAGTTTCGACGCAATCGGTGCGGAATCCGGCACGTCCCGCGGGGCCGGACGGCTTTCCGCACGACTCTCGTCGGTAGGCTTGACTCCTGGCTGGCAGTGCCCAGAGTCGGGAGAACCCGAGGATCGAACGATGACCGCGATGGGACCCGAAGCCGCCCTCCTGAGCGCCCGTCTCGCCGAGTACCGCGCCACCCGGCTCGACCGCGAGGCCGAACTCCCCGCGGAGAGCCCCATGTGGCTCGAGGCCGCCGTGAGGGCCGGCGCGGACGACGACGCGCGCGAGCGCGAGTCGGTCAGCCTCTGGGCCCGGCTGCGGGGCGCCGCGGCGTTGGGGACGGAAGGGGAGCCGGGCGACGAGGTCGCGCACTCCCTGGCCTGCCTCCCGCTCCGCACACCGGCGCGCCGGTAGCCGGGCGGGCCGAACCGGGCGCTCCAAGCGCAGGCTTTTCCCCGCGGGACGGGTCGGGCCGTCCGAGCGACGTGGACGCGACAGACTACTCGATCTATCGGTACCTCTCCCCCGACGGGCTCGCCCGTTTCTGGGCGAGTCGGCGCGTGATCGACCCCCGCGTCACCGCGCGTGCGATCGCGGAGCGGGTCGGGCTCAGCGAAGCCGGCGTGCGCGCCCGCCTGCGGGTTCTCGAAAGCCAGCGGTTGATCGGGGCGAACGAGGTCCACCTCAATCCGTCGCTGTTCGGTCTCGGCACGTATGTGGTGGAGATCCCGATCGAGGATCCCCGCGCTTCGGAGTCGTTGCTCCACGACCTGACGATGCTCGAAGGGGTCGTCTTCGCTCGCGACGTCCTGGACGAACGCGCCCGAAAGCTGACGGTTTATCTGGCCGCCGAGACGCCCGAGGCGCTCCCCCGACGGGTCGCGTTGCTACGACGTCTGCGGCCCGGCCTCGAGGTCCCGGCGCCGCGCCCGTATTGGCTGCCGGAGTGCACGCGACCGCTCACGCCCGCCGATTGGCGCGTGTTGTGGGCGGTGCTGCGCGCCCCGGACGCCACCTTGGCCGAGATCGCCTCCGCGGCGCGCCTGAGCGGCAAGACCGCCGCGCGACGGTACAGCGCCCTGCTGGACGATCGGGCGTGCTGGTGGACGCCCGCCGACCGAGCCGAGGAGTGGCCGCTCGCGCTCCTCGAACTCGGACTTGCGCCGGGGTACGACCGGTCGGCGATCGCCGCGGAGGTCGAACGGCAGAGTCCGAGCTGGCTGCCGGTGGCGGCCGACGGGCGCGGGGTCGATCCGGGCGCGGACGCGTCCATCGTGGCCGGGCTCGTTCCCGCGGAGACCCCCGCCGGCCTCGAGCGAATCGTCCAGCGCCTCGGCGGGCTCGACGGGGTGGCGAGCCTCCGCCGCACGTTCGGGCTGCGCTCCGCCTACTTCCCTCAGTGGGCCACGGACCGGCTCGCCGCCCGCTCCGGACCATAGCTCTCGAGCCCGGCGGCGGAGTCGGGGCGAAGCCACTGGAGGGATTTGAACCCCCGACCTGCTGATTACGAATCAGCCGCTCCGCCGCTGAGCTACAGTGGCACGACGCTCCGCGAGGAGAGGAGTCGGCCTATAATGGTGGCGATGGCGGGGCCGCTCAGAGGCGATCGAGCGCCTCGTTCACGTCGCGGACGAGGTCGTCCGGGTCCTCGATCCCGAGCGCGAGCCGGACCATGCCGGCATCGATCCTCGCCGCGCGCAGCGCCTCCGGGGGGAGCCGCCGGTGCGACGTCTGCACCGGTACGCTCACCAACGTCTCCACCCCGCCGAAGCTCGACGCTACGTGAGCGAACCGCAGCTGACGGAGGAAGCGGTCGACCGCCGTGGCTCCACCGCGAAGCGAGAGCGTCACCACGCCCCCCCGCCCGCGCATCTGGCGGGCGGCGATCGCCTCCTCCTCGGGCGACGCCCGCCCCGGGTAGAACACCCGCGCGACGGCCGGGTGGGCCGCGGCGGCCGCCGCGACGCGCGCGCCGTTCTCGTTCTGGCGCGCGACCCGCAGCGTGAGGGTCTTCAAGCTGCGAGCGAGGAGAAATCCCGCGAACGGATCGAGGGTCGCCCCGTGGTAGGCGAGCGCATCGATCCTGGCGACGAGCCCGGCGGGGCCCGCGATCACGCCGGCCATCAGGTCGGAGTGTCCTCCCAGGTACTTCGTGCCGCTCTCCATGACGAGGTCGGCGCCGAGCGTGAGGGGGGTCTGGTTGACGGGCGTCGCGAAGGTGTTGTCGACGAGGAGGAGCGCGCCGTGGCCGTCGGCCGCGGCCGCCCAGCGCGCGATGTCGCGGACGCGGAGCGTCGGATTCGTCGGGCTCTCCAGGACGATCAAACGCGTCTCGGGCCGGATCGCCGTCTCCGGCTCGAGCGCCGCGTCGTCGGAGATCGTTCGCACCGTGACCCCGAACCGGGGCAGGAAGTCGTTGAGGAGGTCCGTCGTCCCCCCGTAGACGAGGCCGGCCTGCAGCACCTCGTCGCCCGGCGCGACGAGGGATTCCACGGTCGCCGACATCGCGGCCATCCCCGTGGCGAACAGGCGGGCGCTCTCGGCCCGTTCGAGCTGCCGCACGATCTCGGTCGCGACCTCGGTCGTTGGGTTCTCGTTCCGAGTGTACAGGTACGTGCCCGCGCGCTCCGCGCTCTCGGAGAACTCGGGCGGATAGCGGAAGGTGGTCGACTGGTAAATCGGCGGCACGACCGATCCCGCGTTGTAGTCGGGCCGGTGCGCTCCATGCAGCAGGCGGGTCGTCGGCCCGGACCACTCGGGGATCGCCCGGAAGCGGTCGGCCCCCCCGCGCTTCGGCGACGCGGGAGCGACGGCCGTCATCCCGGGCGGCTCCCGGACGGTCCTCCGTCGCCCGCGCGCAGGAGGCGCAGCCGGTCCGAAGCGTGCAGTTCTTCGAGGTAGCGGGCGACCGACGGGGGAACGCGATCGTGCCAGGGGTCGCCGTCCGCGATCCGCCGCCGGATCGACTCGCCCTCGAAGCGCGCGCGGTCGACCTCGGCCGGCGCCTCCACGGGATACCGCGCGGCCTCGAACAGGAGGCGCGTGAGCGGGTTGTTCGTGTAGATCCGCTCGAACGGGGGCAGCAGCGACTCGACGTACCGCACCCAGAGCGCGTGACGGTGGATGTCCGGGATCGGGATCGCGATCACCGCCGAGATCGACCCCTCGGCGAGCGCGCGGTGGATCATCTCGAGACGCTCCCCGGCCGTGAACGGATTCTTCCACGTGTGGGACTCCTGGGCGCTGCCGACCCCCAGGATCAGCTCGTCCCCGGGCCGCGCCGCGCGGATCGCCCGGACGACGGCGAGGTGCCCCGCGTGGAACGGTTGAAATCGTCCGACCAGGAGCCCGCGCACGCCGCCCGACATCACTCGGGGGTCAAATCCTCCACGTCGTCCAGGAACTCGTCGATGTGCGGGCATCGCGCCGTGAGGTAGTGCCGGCAGTGCGCGCAGTGCTTGTCGTTCCAGGACGGGAGGAGCTGGTGGTTGAACTCGTAGCAGGGCCGGTTGACGAACCGGTCGGCGTCGTCCTCGTCGGGCTCGACGGGGAACGACCGGCTCGGCACCGGCGGGTGGACGGGAGCGCGGAATGTGCTCTTCACGAGCCCGCCGGTCGTCCCGGAGGTGTGGGGGCGGCGGCCACGGTCGGCACGGCGGGGGGCTCCTCGCCGGACCGGCTCGTGGCATGGACCATCGCGGCGAGGCGCTCGAGCAGCGACTCCTTCTTCGCACCCTGGCCGACCAGCGCGTACTTGAGCACGTCCCGCAGCGTGCGAACGGGGATCACTTCGACGGCGCCGCGATACTTGGACTCGAGCACGAGGTCGTCCAGGTTGTCCTCGGGGATCAGCACCCGCTTGATGCCGGAGTCCGCCGCGGCTTCGACCTTGGCCGTGACGCCGCCGACGGGCAACACCTGGCCCCGGACCGACAAGGAGCCCGTCATCGCGACCGATTGGTCGACGGGGACGCCCTCGAGCGCGCTGATCACGGCCGTGGCGATCGACACCGACGCGCTGTCGCCCTCGACGCCGTCCGACGTGCCGACGAACTGGATGTGGATGTCGTACCGCGAGATGTCCTCGCCGGTGTACTTCTTGATGAGCGCGCTCACGTTCTGGACCGCCTCGCGGGCGATCTCGCCGAGCTTGCCCGTCGCCACGACCACGCCCCCGTCCCGGGTCTGGGCCGGGGTGACCTCGGCGACGATCGGAAGCACGATCCCCGAGAACTCGGCCATTCCCGTCTGGGCGTTGATCGCCGCGAGCCCGTTCACGATCCCGACGGCCGCTCCGTCCGTCGAGAACATGCGGTACTCCTTGCGTCGCTCGATGTACCGGTCCGCGATCTGCTGCTCGAGCGAGCGGCTCGCGCGCTTCGCGCGCACCACCTGCTCGGCGTGCACCATCGGGATCCCTTCGGAGAGGGCGATGTCGCCCGCCACGCGGACGAGGCCGCCGAGCTCACGGAGCCGCAGGGTGAGCTGGCCCGAACGACCGGAGCGCCGTTGCGCTTCCCGGACCACCTCGATGACCGCGCCCATGTCGAAATGCGGGATCTTCTTGTCCTTGAGGATCTCCTGCGCGACGAACCGGACGAGCTTCATCCGGTTCTCGATGGTGTCCGGCATCGTCGTCTTCACGTACAGTTCGTAGCCGTAGCCGCGGATCCGCGAGCGGAGCGCGGGGTGCATCGTCTGCACGCTGTCGATGTTGCCGGCCGCGACGAGCACGAAGTCCGACGGGACCGGCTCGGTCTTCACCATCGCGCCGGCGGAGCGCTCCGACTGGCCGACGATCGGGAACTTCCGCTCCTGGAGCGCGGTCAGGAGGGAGTGCTGGCTCTCGATCTTGAGGAGGTTGATCTCGTCGATGAACAGGACCCCTCCGTTCGCCCGGTGGATCGCGCCGACCTCCACCCGGTCGTGGGGCGGGGTCTCGAGGCCGCCGGACTGGAACGGATCGTGCTTCACGTCGCCGAGGAGCGCGCCCGCGTGGGCCCCCGTGGCGTCCACGAACGGCGGCCGGTCGTCCGGACTGTGGGAGACGAGGAGCTTCGCGACGCCGACCCCGGAATCGTTCCGTCCGCTCGAGAATCGGACGAGTGCGTAGATGATGAACACGATGAGGATGCCGAGGAGCAGCGCGGTCAGATCCCCCGTCTTCAGCACGATGTAGAGCGTGACCGCGAAGACCGCGAGGGAGAGCACGATGAACAGGATCGTCCGCTGCTCCTTCTTCTGGGCCGCCTCGAGCTTCTGCGCCGCGACGATCTCCTTGCCCTTACCGGCGGGGACGACGCGGATCTTGGGCTCGTTCGAGTCCTCGTTGTTGGGGTAGGCGAGGATGTCCTGGAGCTGCTCCTTGGGCAGGAAGTCGACCATCGCCCGGGCGAGCATGCTCTTGCCCGTTCCCGGCTCCCCGATGAGCATCATGTGCCGCTTCTGGGTCGCGGCCTTCCGCGCGACCTCGACGGCCTCGTCCTGACCGATCACCTGGTCGAGCAGGCGGGGCGGGACCTCGATCTGCGCCGTGGACTGGTAGGGGAGATTCCGACCCCATTCGTCCAAGTCGGACGGCTGGGCCGCCTCGGTGGGCGGGTTCGACGGGGTTTCCGCGCCTTCTGCCATGTCGGCGTCTCGACCCGGGGTCACCGAGCCGTTCGCCGAGCGAACTATGCGGAGTTCTCTATAAATCTGTTCGGGGGGCGCGGGGTAACCGAGACGGTCCTGCGGCCGAATCCGGCCCCTGGCGCCACCGGGGAAGGAGGCCCGTTATCTATCGAGCCGGGCTCCGCGGCCGGGACGCTGCGGTGACGGAACGGCTCGACGGGAAGCCCGTCGCGGACGCGATCGATTCGCGGACGCGCGAGGCGATCCGAGCCCGCCCCGGTCCGACCCCCGCCCTTGTGAGCGTCCATCGCGGCGTGGAGAGCCCGTTCCGGTTCTATCTTCGGCGTCAGGCGCGGGCGGCCGAGTCGGTCGGCATCCGATTCCGAGAGTCGGCGCTTCCCCCCGGGGCCGGCGCGGCGGATCTCGCGGCGACCCTGCGCGAACTCGACCGGGATCCGACGACCCACGCGGTCCTGCTCGAACATCCGCTCCCGCCCCCCTTCGACTTCCTCGATGCGATCTCGGAGCTGCGCGCCGAAAAGGATGTGGACGGGGTCGGCGCCACGAACCTCGGTAGGCTGGTCGCGCAGCGGTCCGTCCACGTCCCCGCGGTGGCGCGGGCGGCGATCGCCATCGCCCGACACTACCAACTCCCGCTCGAGGGCGAGCGGGTCGCCGTGCTGGGTCGTTCCGAGACCGTCGGCCTGCCGCTCGCGATCGCGCTGGTCGCACGCGAGAGCGGACTCAACGCGACCGTGATCCTCGCCCACTCCCGGACCCGGGACCTTCGGAGCGCGCTCGCCGGGGCCCGGACGATCTTCTCCTGCGTGGGCCGTCCGGGATTGCTGGACCGGGAGCTCGTGCCGAAGGGAGCCGCGATCGTCGACGTCGGGCTTTCGAGCGTGCCGGACCCGTCGGCGAAAGGGGGAGCGAAGGCAGTGGGGGACGCGGACGCGGCCGCACTCGACGGTTGGGCGAGTGCCCTGACTCCCGTGCCGGGCGGCGTCGGCCCGGTGACCGTCGCCGAGTTGATGGCGAGCGTCGTGCGGGCCCGGGACCTCCTGGACCCCGCCCGGGGCGATCGATGACGGCCCC
>DATJNY010000030.1:0-14042 GCA_035507575.1 Thermoplasmata archaeon
GACTTCAGGTAATTGAAGCTCGTGTCGAGGAGAGACGGGGGTCGGAGGGGGTCTGCCCTCCCCGGGAGTCGACCGTCCTAGGGCGGAGGGATGCCGCGGGCCGGGCTTGAACCGGCGGCTTCAAGATCTTCAGTCTTGCACTCTCCCAAACTGAGTTACCGCGGCACCGAGAGCGGTGGGGGAGCTTCCGGGTATTAAGGGTCTAGGGCCGAACGGGATCCTCAGCTCGGCACGTCGGCGAGCAGATACCCCGGCAGCTCGACGTGCGCCCGCACCAGCTCCTCCCGCGTGACGGGGCGCCACCGGGTCGAAAGGGTTCCGCACGGCTTTCCCTCGGCGGTGGCCGTGGAGGCCTCGACCCGCAGCAGTCCCTCGGAGTCCCGAGGGCCGAGCCGGGCCCGCGCCACATGGACGCGCCCGACTCGCGGGAGACGGAGGTGCTCGTAGGTCCCCGGGCCGGTGCTGACCATGAGTCGCCCCCCCAGCGTCAACGCGGTCCAGTAGGAGACCTCGTAGAGGACACCGAAATGCAGCGACGTGTGAAAAATCCCGGGCCAACCGATCTGTTCGGGGCGCGGCGTGAACTGCGTGACGACCTCGTCGACCCCGTCCGGCGCGGCCTCGCGGCGGAACGCGAGTCGCAGGCCGTACGGGTGGTTCGGGCCGCAGCCGAAGCACGGGTTCTCGGGCGGGTTCTCGAGCGCGACCATCGCAGCCCCCACGGGCCGCCGGCTCTTGCCGTTTCGCCCGGGCGAGTCCGGGGCCCCGGTCGAACGCGCGCGCCCACGTTCGACCGCCGAAATCCTCGCCGGTAACGGGCGACTCTTATCTAGGCGGCCCGGCCTCTTCGGGTCGTGGCCCAGCAGCGGACCCTCGTCGTCGCCGAGAAGTTCAACACCGCGCTCCGGATCGCGGTCGTCCTCTCCGACGGCCGCATGAAACGGAGCCGGATCGAGGGGACGAACGTCTTCGAGTTCGAGCGGCCCGAGGGACCCTACGCGGTCGTCGGGCTGCGGGGGCATATCGTCGAGCTCGACTATCCCCCCGAGCTGAAGGAGTGGACCCTCGCCGGCCTCCCGAAGCTCCTCGAGACGCCTCCGCTCAAGCGGGTGACCGAGACGGGCATCGTCACGGCGCTCCAGTCGATCGTGCGCGGCTACGACCGCGTGATCCTGGCGACCGACTTCGACCGCGAGGGGGAGTTGATCGGGCAGGAGTGCCTCGAACTGCTCCAGCAAGTCCACCCCGGGATCCGCGTGGAACGCGCCCGGTACAGCGCGCTCACGCGGGACGAGATCGAACGCAGCTTTGCCGACCTCAAATCGCTCGACACCGCCCTCGCCGAAGCCGCCGCGGCGCGCCAGGAGATCGATCTGGTCTGGGGCGCGCTCCTGACCCGGTACTTGTCCCTCACGGCCCAGCAGCGGGGTCACGGGTTCCTCTCGGTCGGCCGTGTCCAGACCCCGACCCTCGCCCTTCTCGTCGAACGCGACCAGGCGATCAAGGAGTTCGTGCCGAGCCCATTCTGGCAGATCGCGGCGGACGCCGCGAAGGACGGAGAAGGGTTTCGGCTGCATCACGCCCATGGTATCTGGGAGGACAAGGCCGAAGCCGCCGCCGTCTTCCAGCGGGTGCAGGGAGCGCGCGAAGGGCGCGTTGAGGAATACCGGGAGGAGGAGACGCGCCGGCGACCCCCGATCCCGTTCTCGACGACCCTCTTCGTCGCCGAAGCGAGTCGACTCGGGCTCGGTGCGGCATTCGCGATGCGGATCGCGGAGGACCTCTACACGCAAGGGCTGATCAGCTACCCGCGGACCGACAACACGGTCTATCCGCGCGGACTCGGGCTCCGCACCCTCGTCGAGAAGTTCAAGGAAGGTCCGTTTTCGGAGGCCGCGGAATTCGTCCTCCAGCAGCCGAGCTTCCGTCCGACGCGCGGACGGTCCGAGACGACGGACCACCCGCCGATCTACCCGACGAGCGCGGTCGACCCGAAGAAGCTGAGACCCGATCACGCCAAGGTGTACGAGCTCATCGTCCGCCGGTTCCTCGCGACCCTCGCTCCCGACGCGACCGGCCTCGCGCGGCACGCAAAGATCGCCATTCAGGGAGAACCGTTCGAGGGGAAGGGTCAACGTCTCACCGATCCCGGCTGGTACCGCGTCTACCCGTACTCGCAGCCGGACGAATCGCCGATGCCGGTACTCGTGGTCGGGGAGACGATCCCGATCACGACGGTGGAAATGATCGAGGACCAGACGAAACCCCCCCGACGCTACACGCAGGGCACGTTGATCCAGGAGATGGAGCGCCTCGGTCTCGGAACCAAGAGCACCCGGCACGACGTACTCCAGAAGCTCTTCGACCGGCACTACGTCAACCAGCGCCAGCTCGAGCCGACCTCGACGGGGATCGCGGTGACCGAGGCCCTGCGGGCCCACGCTCCGGTGATCACCCGGCCCGAGATGACCCACCGGCTCGAGGAGGACATGGAGCTCGTGGCCGAGTCGAAAAAGCCGAAGGCGGAAGTGCTGGAAGAGTCGCGGGAGATGTTGCGCGAGGCGCACGCGCTCCTCGCCGCGAACGCCGCCGGGGTCCGGGAGACGCTCACCGGGGCGATGGACAAGCAGCACTTCGTCGGTCCGTGCGTGAAGTGCGGGGGCGCGCTCCTCCTCGCCCGCAGCCCGCGGGGCTCGCGCTGGGTCCAATGCTCGAACAACCCCGCGACGTGCACGGCGACGTACGCCCTCCCGAACGCGGGATTCATCGAGCCGGCCCCGGAGTTCCTCTGCGGGACGTGCAAGGTGCCGCGGCTGAAGATCACCTTCCGGGGCCAGCGACCCGACCTCTACTGCGTGAATCCGGAGTGCCCGGAGCATCAGAAGGCGTTCCGGATCGGCACCTGCCCGAGTTGCCAGCACCCCCTCGAGATCCGGTACTCCTTCCTGGGGAAGCGCTTCGTCGGCTGCACGGGGTATCCGAACTGCCGCGTGACGTACCCGCTCCCGCAGCGGGGCAAGCTCGACAAGGACCAGCCTCCCTGCCCGGAGTGCGGCGCCCCCGTGGTGACCGCGATCGAAGCCGGGCGCCCCCCCTGGACGCTCTGCATCAACCCCGCCTGCCCCAGCCGGGCCAAGGAAGCCGCGGCGAAGGCGGAGAAGCGGGCCGCCAAGGAGGCCGCCGCGGCGAAGCCGAAGCGCCCGCGCGCGGCCCCGCGCAAGGCCCCGGCGAAGTCCCGCCCCCGCAAGGCGAAGGCCGTTCCGTCGGCCGAGGCCCCCGCGCCGGCCGGCGCCACGCCCACGTCACCGTAGGGACGGGTCGAAACCCGAGCGCAGGCATCGGAGAGCTAAGACGCCCGCCCCCCACGCGGAGCGGCGCGGCTGTTTCCCGACCTCTCGCCGCGCGTTAAATACGGCGGCCCCGTCGTTCGGATGTGAACCGTTCCCGTCGCCTCATCGAGATCGATTCGCGCACGTTCGAGAAGCGGATCGCGACGAATCCGCTCGTGATCCTCCCCGTCGGCGCGCTCGAGGCGCACGGTCCCCACCTGCCGCTCGGGGCCGACCAGCTCCAGGCGGAAGCGACGGCCAGCGCGCTCGCCGAGCGGACCGACGCCCTCATCGCCCCGACCGTGGCGTACGGTTCGGCGCCGGGCGCGCGCCGTTTCCCCGGCACCGTCTCCCTCTCGATGGCCCAACTCGAGCAGCACGTGGCGGGCGTGCTATCGGAGCTCGCTCGTTCCGGCGTGCGTCGGATCCTGGTGCTCTCCGGCCACGCGGAGCGGGGCCACATGGCGGCGCTTCGCGAGGCCGCGGATGACGCGATGCGGGCGCACCCCACGACCCGAATCCTCGTCCTCTCCGACTACGATTTCGTCTACGAACTCCGCGGACGCGAGTCGCCCGCATCGGACGGGCACGCGGGGCTGCTCGAGACGTCGCGGGTGCTCGCCCTCGCTCCCGGCACGGTGGGCTCCGAGCGCCCGGTCGTGGAGAACCGCCGCAGTCCGTTCCTCCCGGGACCCGGCTCCGAATCCGAGTGGCCCGAGAGCGTGATGGGCGACACGCGACCGGCCTCGGCGGAGCTCGGGCAACGGATCCAGGCGCACGTGATCGAGCGGCTCGCGGAGACGGTCGCGGCCCTCCTTCCGGCCTAGTTCGGGAGGCATCCGTGGCGGAACCGTCCGACGCGATCCGGATCCGCGGCGCGCGCCAGCACAACCTGAAGAACGTCTCCCTGGACCTGCCTCGCGGGAAGTTCATCGTCATCACGGGGGTGAGCGGCTCCGGCAAGTCGTCGCTCGCCTTCGACACACTCTACGCCGAGGGCCAGCGCCGGTACATCGAGAGCCTCTCGTCGTACGCCCGACAGTTCCTCGGGCAGATGGACAAGCCCGACGTCGACACGATCGACGGCCTCTCTCCGGCGATCGCGATCGAGCAGCGCGCGGGGAGCCGCAACCCCCGCTCGACGGTCGGGACGGTGACGGAGATCTACGACTATCTCCGCCTGCTCTACGCCCGGATCGGGGTCCCGCACTGCCCGAACGACGGCCACGAGATCTCCCCGCAATCGATCGACCGGATCGCCGAGGCGGTGACCGCGCGCGCGAAGGGGGACAAGATCGACGTCCTCGCCCCGGTCGTCCGATCGATGAAGGGGGAGCACCGGGACGTGATCGACCGGCTCCGCAAGTCCGGCTACCGGCGCTTCGTCCTCGACGGGGTGGAGGTGCGCCTGCCGGGACCCGAGATCCGTCTCGAGAAGAACAAGAAGCACACGATCGAGGTCGTCGTGGACAGCTTCGAGGTCGTCCCGGAGGAATCGACGCGGCTCGCCGAAGCGATCGCGCTCGCGCGCGACCTCGCCGACGGCCTGGTGATCCTCCGGCGACCCGGCGGGGCCCGCGAGACGTTCTCGAGCCGGCGGGCCTGTCCGGAGTGCGGCTTCTCGATCGAGGAGCTCACGCCGCGGATGTTCTCGTTCAACAACCCGTTCGGCGCGTGCCCCGAGTGCCTCGGCATCGGCGCGACGTTGCACGCGGATCCCGAGCGGATCATCCCGGACAAGGAGAAGCCGCTCGGAAAGGCGATCTCGGTCTGGGGGCTCACCCCGGACAGCCGCGGCCTCGCGCTGTTCGCCGAGATGTTCGGCTACAAGCCGACCCGCCCGGTCCGGGAGCTCTCCGAGAAGGGCTGGAAGGCTCTCATGTACGGCTCCGACAAGAGCCTCGGTTGGACGCTGCGGGGACCGGGGCACTGGTGGGGCGCCGGCTGGCTCCGGGAAGGTCTCGTCGCGGCGGTCGAGCGCCGGTGGAAGGCGACGAAGAGCGAGGGCGCGAAGGAGTACTATCTGGGTTTCATGTCGTTCACCCCCTGCCGGGCCTGCGGGGGCCGTCGGCTGAAGCCGGCGAGCCTCGCCGTCACGGTCGAGGGGAAGTCGATCGCGGACACCGCGGCGATGACCGTGCTCGACGCGGCGGCGATGTTCCGTCGCCTCGCGCTCTCCGACCGCGACGAGCAGATCGTCGGGCAGGTCGTGAAGGAGATCCGCGCTCGGCTCGGCTTCCTCGAGAACGTCGGCCTCACCTACCTCACGCTCGACCGCGGTTCGGGCACGCTCTCGGGCGGGGAGGCCGAGCGGATCGCCCTCGCGACGCAGATCGGCTCGGGGCTCGTCGGAGTGCTCTACATCCTCGATGAGCCGTCGATCGGGCTCCATCCCCGCGACCACGCCCGGCTGCTCTCGACCCTGAAAACGCTCCGGGACCTCGGGAACACCCTGCTCGTCGTCGAGCACGACGAAATGACGATGCGCGAGTCGGATTGGCTCGTCGACCTCGGACCCGGCGCCGGGCTCCACGGCGGCGAGATCCTCTACTCGGGCCCGCCCCGAGAGATCGCCGGGGCCCCGCGCTCGCTCACGGCGCAGTTCCTGAGCGGCCGGCGCACGATCGCCGTGCCCGAGCGGCGCGCCTCCCCGGGGCGACGCGCTCTCACGATCCACGGCCCCCGGGAGCACAACCTGAAGGGCGAGGACGTCGAGATCCCGCTCGGCCTGTTCGTGGCGCTCTCCGGGGTGTCGGGGAGCGGCAAGTCCACGGTGCTCGAGGAGATCCTCTACAAGGCCGTGCGGCGGCACCTCGGCCTGGGACGGGAGAGCCCCGGTCGCCACGAGTACATCGAGGGGATCGACGAGATCGACCGCGTCCTCCTGATCGACCAGTCCCCGATCGGCCGGACGCCGCGGAGCAATCCGGCGACCTACACCGGGGTGATGACGCCGATCCGCGAGCTGTTCGCGAGCCTCCCCGAGGCGAAGGCCCGGGGATTCGCGCCGGGCCGGTTCAGCTTCAACGTCGCGGGGGGCCGCTGCGAGGCGTGCGAGGGCGACGGCGTGCTCCGCTACGAGATGCACTTCCTGCCCGATGTCTACGTGGCGTGCGAGGAGTGCGGGGGGAAGCGGTTCAACGAGGAGACCCTCGAGGTGCAGTTCAAGGGCCGCACCATCGCGGACGTCCTCGCGATGACCGTCGACGAGGCGCTCGACTTCTTCCAGCACCACCGCCGCATCGAGAGCCGTCTGCGGCTCCTCGCCGAGGTCGGCCTCGGCTACGTCCGGCTGGGGCAGAGCGCGACGACGCTCTCCGGCGGCGAGGCCCAGCGGATCAAGATCGCCTACGAGCTTGCGAAGCCGCCGACCGGGAAGACCCTCTATCTGCTCGACGAACCGACGACCGGTCTCCACTTCGCGGACGTGGAACGGCTCCTGGCCGTGCTCTTCCGGCTGCGATCGGGAGGGAACACGGTCGTCGTCATCGAGCACAACCTGGACGTGCTCAAGTCGGCCGACTGGTTGATCGACCTCGGCCCCGAAGGCGGCGGAGCGGGAGGCCACGTGGTCGTGGCGGGAACGCCGGAGGCCGTCGCGCGCACCGCGGCGTCTCACACCGGCCGCTTCCTCGCGGGCGTGCTCGGCGCACCGCTCCCCGTGCCGCGGGTCGCCCGGCGATGAGCGAGGAGCGGCCGCCCGAGCTCCCGGCCTTCGTTCCCGCGAGCCAGCTCGCGGCCGCGACCGGGGAGGGATTCCGCCGCGGGCCGGACGCGCCCGGCGTCTACCTGTTCCGCGGTGCCCAGGGGGAGGTCGTCTACGTGGGGAAAGCCCGGAGCCTTCGACGTCGGGTCCTCGACCACCTCCGGGCTCGGATCGAGAAGGACGGCACGATCCTCGCACAGAGCGCGAGCGTGGAGTTCGTTCCGACGTCCACGGAGCGCGAGGCCCTGCTCCTCGAGGCGAGCCTGGTGAAGCAGTACCAGCCGCCGTACAACGTCCTCTTGAAAGACGACAAGAGCTACCCGTATCTCGCGGTCACCGCCGGCGAGGAGTTTCCGCGGATCGTGCTCGTGCGCCGGCCCCGCCGACGAGCCGGCACCCTTCTCTTCGGCCCGTACACGAGCGCGCGCGAGGCGCGGGGGGTCGAGCGCCTGCTGGGGGACCTCTTCCAGCTGCGGCGGTGCGTCCGCTTGCCGAAGGAGGCGTGCCTGTACTACCACCTCAAGGTCTGCAGCGCGCCGTGCATCGGGGCGATCGGGGCGGAGGAGTACCGCGGGCGCATCGACCGGGCGGTCTCGATCCTGCGGGGCGAGGCGTCCCGGATCCGTCCCGAGGTCGAGCAGGAGATGCGCGCAGCGGCGGCCCGCGAGGAGTTCGAGCGGGCCGCCCTGCTCCGGGACGCGCTCGGTGGACTCGGCGCCCTCGCCGAACGCCAATCCGTGCTCGGTCGCGGCACGGCCCGGGCCGATGTGATCGCGCTCGCCTTCCCGCAGGAGCCGTCGACGCTGCGGGTCGCGGTGGGGCTGCTCCGCGTCGAGGAAGGGGAGGTGCGCCAGACCGAGCCGCATCTCGTGACGATCCCTGCGGACGACATGCCGGACCCGACCGAGGTCCTGCGCCAGTTCCTCACGCAGTACTACGGGGGGCGGTTCGAGCTCCCCGAGCGGATCTACATCATGGGCCCGCGCCCGGACGGCCTCGACGCGACCCTCGACGAGCTGTTCGCCGCGCGCGGGATCGACGTGCAGTTCCGGCCCACGGGTCGGTACGCCGCGCTCGGGCGCCTCGCCGAGCGGCTCGCGCGGGCGACCGTCGACCAGGTCGCCCCGCGCGCGGCGCCCCGCGAGGTGCTCGTCGCGCTGCAGAACCTGCTGACGCTTCCCACGATCCCGAATCGGATCGAGGGGATCGACATCTCGATCTTCCAGGGCTCGGAAGCGGTGGGATCGCTCGTCGTCTTCGAGCGGGGCCTGCCGAAACGCTCCGAGTATCGGCGCTTCCGGATCCGGACCGTGCCGGGGACGAACGATTTCGCCATGGTCGCCGAGGTCGTCCGCCGCCGCTACCTACGTCGCGTCGCCGAGTCGGAGCCGCTCCCCGACCTCCTGCTCATCGACGGCGGGGCGGGGCAACTCTCGGCGGCCCTCTCGTCCCTCTCCGCCCTCGGCCTCGCGGACACCCTCCCGACGATCGGGCTCGCGAAGCGGGAGGAGGAGGTGTACACCTCGGACCGGCCGACGCCGCTCCGGCCGAACCGGAACGCGCCGCCGATGCTGCTGCTCCGCGCGGTGCGCGACGAAGCGCACCGGTTCGCCGTGACGTACCACCGGACCCGGCGGCGGATGCGGCTCAAGGAGGAGTTCGCATCGGTGCCGGGAGCGGTTCGTCCGCCTCCGGCGTGACGGCGTCCCCCGTCGTCCGGGGTACCGGGGCGGCCGACTCGCCCCGCGGGGCCGCGACCGCCCGCCCCGAGATCCCGAGCGAGAGGAACGCCGCGACGATCGTGAGGAGCGCCATCACGAGGAAGACGACCCGGTAGGCTCCCACCACGGCGCCGAGCGCGTCGCCCGGGGTCGGCATCGCGGGCAGCCCGGACGTGGAGCGCCAGGAGATGTAGACCGTGAACAGGGAGAGCCCGACCGCGCCCCCGAGACTCTGGAGGAACCGGGTGATGCCGATCCCCGCCCCGACCTCATGCCGGGGCACTTCGTTCTGGATGGCGATCGTCGCCCCGGCGAGGCCGATCCCCGCGCCGAATCCGAACGGGATCAGCGGCAGGACGAGGCCCCCGACCGGCAGGAACCCGAAGGCGAGCGTCCAGAGCGGGGTCGTGGCGTTGATCCCGTAGAGGAAGAGTGCGCTGCCCCCTGCGAGGGCGAGCGCGGGGAACAGCACCGTGCGGTAGGGGAACCGCGTGAGGAGCCCGCCCGCGGTGACCGCGCCGAGGATCAGCGGGATCGCAAAGAAGTAGACCACATCGCGAACGAGGTTCGCCGCGTTCGGATCGGTGGGCAGGAGCACGACCCCGACGAAGACGGAGAGGAGCGTGATGAGCGCCGTCAGCACGATCCCCGTGACGAGACTGATCCCGCCCGTCGCGGCGATGACGCGCCGGCCGAGCAGTCGGAGCGGGACGATCGGTTCCGCGCTCCGGAGCTCCTGGACCACGAACGCGACGAAGAGGACCGCGGCGGCGGCGAGGAGGCCGAGCGCGGCAGGGGTGGTCCAGCCCCAGGAGAGATCGGAGATCTCGACCAGCGGGAGCATCAGGGCCGAGACCCAGCCCGCGAGGAGGCCGGCGCCGACGAGGTCGAACCGGCCCGGCTCCTCCGAGCGGAGCGGGCCGAGGGTGAGGAAGAGCACGACCATCGCCGCGATCCCGATCGGGAGGTTGACGTAGAACACCCAGCGCCAGGTCGTGACGTCGACGATGTAGCTCCCCAGCAACGGGCCGAAGACGATCGACAGTCCGCCGGCGGCCGAGAGCACCCCGGTCAGCCGGGCCCGGTTCGCCGGAGAGAACAGGAGGGCGACCATGGCGATCCCGACCGGCAGGAACGCCCCGGAACCGAATCCCTGGATGCCGCGGAAGACGATCAGCTCCCCGAGCGTCTGGCTGAGGCCGGCGAGCGCCGATCCGACGATGAAGATCGCGAGGGCGATGAGGAAGACGTTGCGGCGGCTGTAGAGGTCGGAGAGCTTCGAAAAGATCGGGATCGCGACCGTCGAGGCGATGAGGTAGGCGCTCGCCACGAACGTGATCCCCGTCGACTCGCGGAGGGACGCGGCGATCGTCGGCAGCGCGGTCGCGACGACGAGCGCGTCGAGGCCGGCGAGCAGGATGGCGAGGAAGATCCCGAGGACCACGCCGACGGCGGCCCCTCCGCTCAAGTACGTCGCGGTCGGGGCGGCGGGAGCGGTCGGGGGCGACGCGGGCGCGCTCATGGGGGACCCCATGGTCAAAATGACTATAAGTCAGTTTTCGGTCCGTGAGTCAGTTTCGCAGACGGAAAGTCAGTTATATCCCGGAGCCGGTCGGCGAGCCGTCCATGCCGCGGGTCGTGCCGGGGTACAAGGTCGAGGCCCGCGCGCGTATCGTCGAGGCCGCGAAGCGGCTGTTCGTCACCCGCGGTTACCGGCGCACCACCATGGACGACGTGGCGGAGGCGCTCGGTGTGAGCAAGGGCGCTTTGTACCTCTACTACCGAAGCAAGGTCGATCTGCTCCGGGAGACCCAGGCCCAGAATCGCCGCCTCGCGCGGCAATGGATGGACACGGCGCTCCAGGACCGGACCGCCCCCGCCACGATGTTCTTCCACGCCTTCGACGACCTGTTCGATCGATGGGCGGACCGGGAGCAGATCGCCCTCTACTTCGAGATCCTGGGGGAGGCGTCGCACGACGAGGAGATCCGGGAGGCGATCCGCATCGACCACCGCGAGGACCTGAAGAGCCTCCAGCGATTCCTCCAGGAGCTGCGCCGGCGGGGCGCGCTCGCCTCGCGCATCGAGCCGGACGTGCTCGCGTTCATGGTCCTAGCGCTGTTCCAGGGGGCCGTATGGGATCTCAGCATCGGGGCGGACCGAGACCGCACCCGCCGCGTCCTGCGTCGGTCGATCGGCGAGTTGCTCGCCCCGCCCCAGCGCCGGACGCGGACCGAACGCTAGCGCGCGGGGGATCACCGGCGCCGGGCGAGCGCGCGGTTCACGTCGATCCACGTCATGTCGGGCGGCTCGATGTCGTCCTGCCAGAGCGCGCCGATCATCTCGCCGAGGTGGTGGGCCTCTTCCATCGTGGTCTGCAGGATGGCATCGCGCACGG
The DNA here is from genome assembly GCA_035507575.1 of Thermoplasmata archaeon. Lineage (GTDB taxonomy): Archaea > Thermoplasmatota > Thermoplasmata > Lutacidiplasmatales > UBA184 > Lutacidiplasma. Next base: position 11,155 of record DATJNY010000030.1, read on the forward strand.
TGTAACGCCCGGGCATCCAGAAGACCGAGACGCGGCGGGCGAGCGCCGCGCGGTCGAGATCGCGCACCGTCTTCTCGACCTCGTGCCAGACCCGGGCCGCGTACGCGGAGAAGCCCTTCCAGTCCTTGGGGTGCCGGCGGGCGTCGGCGAACAGGGCTTCGAGCTCGGCGTCCGAGCTCCGTCCCCGAACGATGTAGGCGAGCCAGACTTCCTGCACGTTCAGGATGTGAACGAGCGTCCCGAAGAGTGACTCGTGACCGATGCCCCGCTTCCGCATCGCGGCCCGACCGCGCAGCCGGCGGACGGCCCGCGCGTAGCGCTCGAACACGGCGCGGTTGTAGGCGACGAGGGCCCGCACGTCCCGGGGACTCAGCTCGAGCGACGGGCTCATCGGTACCCTCGGTCGCCCGCCTTGAGACCGTGGCGGCCGCCGTTCAGCGGCCGTTCGACCGGCGTTCGGGAGTGCCGATGAACGAGAGCCCTTGGACCCGACGAGCGACCTCGGCCGTCGGGAGGCGCCGCAGCTCGCTCTCGGGCTCGAGAATAGCAGCATCCAGGGCCTCGGGCTGGAACGGGGTCGGCGAGCCCTCGGCCACCGCTTGCACGGCGAGCTTGAACGCGGCCTCCTCGCTCAACTTGTCGGAGACCTTCTCCTCCAGGTAATCCGCGACGGCCCGTCGGTTGCGCCCGATCGCATACGCCCGCCAACCGATCGTGGCGCCGCTCGGATCGAGCTCGACGAGCCCCGGGGTGCCGTCGTTGAAGCCCCCGAGCAGGAGCGACACGGCGAACGGCCGGGTCCCCCCGAACTGCGTGAACTGCTGCAGGAGCGTACCAAGGGCGTGCCCGAGGACGGTGTACGGGATCGGCTCGCCGAACGTGAGTCGGTGCCGCTGCGCCTCGACGCGGAGGAACTCGACGAGCACGCGGGAGTCGGCGATGAGGCCGGCCGTGACGCACCCGAGCCCGGTATCGACGGCGAAGCTCTTTTCGACGGAGCCCGCATCCGCGAGCGCACTGACGGGAAGATTTCGGAACGCCACGAAGACGATTCCCGTGTCGTAGGTCACCGCGACCGCCGTGCCGCCCATCTGGATCGCTTGCAGCGCGTACTCGACCTGGAAGAGCCGCCCATCGGGGGAGAACACGGTGCTCGCGCGGTCGTATGCCATCTGGCCGGGTTGCATTTCCATCGCGAGATCCCTCCGGAACCGGCGCCGCCCAGCCGGGCGGGGGATTTGAGCGTGCGCCCCGACCGTTCCTCGGTCTCACTTGGTGGCGTCGGGCCACCACCGGAAGCTCGCGAACCTCGGTGTGCACGACCTGCGGCCGCCGAGGTCCGTCCTTCGGGAGAACGCGGCCCGATCTTGCGGCATGGGGGGGCGCGACGCCAAACGCCGCCGGGACGCTGCGGCAACCGTTTTACCGACCGGCTCGCGTCCGTGGCCGCGCTCATGGATCCGGACTCCCTCCATCTGCTCCCGATGGCCTCGAGCTACCGCGGCGAGCTCTCGCCGGCGTGCGTGCAGTGCAAGGAAGGCCGGAAGATGGTCCTCTTCGTCACCGGACTCTGCCGATTCCGCTGCTTCTACTGCCCCGTTTCCCCGAACCGGAATCAGATCGACGTCGTCTACGCGAACGAGCGGCGCGTGGAGCGGGACGAGGACGTGATCGCGGAAGCCCGGGCGATCGGCGCCGCGGGCACCGGGATCACGGGAGGCGACCCCCTCGGCGTGGTGGATCGGGTGGAGCATTACGTGCGGCTTCTCAAGGGGGAGTTCGGCTCCGACCACAACATCCATCTGTACACGCACGAGCCGAATCCCGACAAGCTCCGTCAGCTCGCCCGAGCCGGGCTCGATGAGTTCCGCCTGCACATCCCCCATTACCTGTGGGGACCGCTCTCGGGATCGGGCGGCGCGTATCGATCGGTGCTGGAGTCGGCGCCCGAATGGGGGATCCGGCGGGGCGTGGAGATCCCGGTGCTGCCGGAAAAGGAGGCGGAGCTGCGACGGCTGCTGTTCGCCCTCGAGGAGATCGGGGTCGACTTCGTGAACCTCAACGAGCTCGAGTTCTCCGAGACGAACGAGGATGGATTGCACGGTCGCGGGTACCGGGTCGATCCCCGGAACGGCTGGGGCGTCCGGGGCAGTCGCGCGGTCGCGGAACGGGTCGTGCGGGAGATGCGGCTCTCCATCCCGGTCCACTACTGTTCCTCTCGGTTCAAGGACAGCGTGCAGCTCCGTCAGCGACTGCTGCGTCGTGCGGAGCGTACCGCGCCGGCGTTCGCGGAGCGGACCCCCGACGGGACGATCGTCCTCGGGATCGTCGAGTCCGACGGACGCGGGAGCCTCTCCCGTTGGTCGGGCCGGGTCGCTCGAGCGGCCGGACTGGCGATCGGCGACTACCGGGTCGACCCTGAGCGGCGCCGCCTCGAACTGGACCCCGCACGCCTGCGGCGGATCGCGCGTCGGCTTCCCTGGCCGGCATTCGAAGTGGAAGTGTACCCCACGGCGGACGCCCTCGAGGTCGAGCGCAATCCGCTCAACTCGTCGGCCCGGGTCAAGACGGGCGCGGCCGTCGGCAGCACGTAACCTTCGTCGCACTCGTGTCCTCCCCAGGTCAGGTACCGGCGATCGCCCCGTCGGTGCTTGATGGAACACGGCCCCCAACCGCCGTCCTCCGCTCCGTACCACATCGGGCAATCACGGCAGTGCAGGGGGCCCTTCGGTGCCCGCGCGCCCGCGGGGGCCGTCATCGATCGCCCCGGGCGGGGTCCAGGAGGTCCCGGGCCCGCACGACGCTCGCCATCAACTCGGCGACGGTCACCGGGCCGACGCCGCCCGGCACGGGAGTCAGGGCACTCGCCCAACCGTCGAGTGCGGCCG
>DATJNY010000031.1:0-20611 GCA_035507575.1 Thermoplasmata archaeon
CCCGTCACGAGATGGTACGACGCGTTCTCGAGGTCGTGGATCTCGGTCTCCTCGATCCGATCGAGCTTGAGATCCGGCGGCCGGCCGATCGCGGTCAGGACCGGTTCGAGGAACTCGTACGGGACGTGGAGGGTGACGAACAGGTCGTTCTTCGCGACGGGGCGGTTCAACTTCGCCTCGAGCAGGAGGGCGTCCCGCCCGAATCGCGAGATCTCCACGTCGCGGGTCTTCTGGAGCGCGAGCTTCTTGCCGTCCTTCGCGGGGCCGAAGTCGGAGTCGAGCGCGAGCGCCCGTTCGAAGCTCGATTGGGCGTCCTTCGGTCGTGCGGTCGCCAGCAGCGCCAACCCTCGGCTCGTCCACGCCTGCTTGTTCGCCGGATCGGCCTCGGTCGCGCGATCGTAGAACGAGAGCGCCTCGTTCGGGTGGTTCAGCCGGTCCGCGACGAACCCCGCGCGGAGCAGCACGTCGACCGCAGCGGGCGCGAGGCTGAGGGCGTGGGCGAACGCGTTCGCCGCCTCGGGCCACGCCTGCCGCGCGATGCCGATCTCCCCCCAGCGGACCCAGAGGGGGACGCTCTTCGGCAGGACCTCGACTCCCTTCTTGAGGGCCTCCGCCGCCTGATCGAGATGCCCGAGGCCGCTTTCGGCCTCGGCGAGGAGGAGATAGAGCGACTCCTGCGGAGGGAGCTGCGGGAGGGACTGGCGCAGGAGCTCGAGGGCGTCGGCGTGGCGCCCCTCGTCGAGGAGCGAGCGCGCGGTCCCGGCGATCGCGAGGGGGGAACGAGGCTCCCGCTGGCGGACCTCGTCGTACACGGCGCGGGCCTCCGCGGGCCGTTCGAGGGCGCTCAGCACCTCGGCCCGCAGCAGGAGGGCGGCGATGTTGGCGGGCGCGCCGGCGGGCGACGCCTTCAATCCCTCGTCGAGCACCTCGAGCGCGAGATCGGGCCGGCCGGAGCTCAGGCGGAGCCGGGCGCGCCGGATCGCGATCTCGACGCGATAGACCGGGTCGATCTCCGCGGCGCGCTCGTAGGACCGGTTCGCTTCCTCCGCGAGCCCGAGCCCCGCCGCGAGATCCCCGCGCTCCAGGTGGAGGGTCGCCTCCTGGACCTCGGGATCGTTCGTGGCGAGGAGCTTCGAGAGCGTCTCGTACGCCTCCCTCATCTCGCCCGCGTCGCGGTGGAGCCGGTACTTCTCGAGCAGCGCCGGGCCGTTCTCGGGATCGAGCAGGAGGATCGCGGTCAACGAGTAGAGGAGCTCCGTCGGCCGCCCGAGTGCGCGCCACGCGTCCCCGCGGGCCTTCCACGCCGCGAGCTCGTTCGGGTCCTCCTTGAGCAGCTGGTCGGCGATCGTGACGACCTCGGGGTACTGGCCGGCGAGGAGCAGGGTCTCCGCGAGCGCGAGCCGGCCGTGCCGGCCCTTCGGATCGACCTCGAGTCCCCGTCGGTAGTACGCGATCGCGTCGGGGTACGCGCCCTGGGCGCGGAGCGCCTCGGCGACCTCGAAGTACGCGTGCGGGTCGCCCGGGGTCCCCTGGACCGCCTGCTGGAGGATCGTGAGCGCTTCGGGGCGACGCCCGAGCTGGAGCAACAGCTGGCCCTTCTTGCGAAGGAACATCGGGTTGTTCGGCTCCCGCTGGAGGAGGAGCTCCACGAGCTGGAGCGCGCGCGCTTCCTGGTTCATGTGGGCGAGCACCTCGACCGCGCCCCAGAAGAGGTCGGGGTCCTCGAGCCCGCCCGCGATCGCTCGGGAGTACGCCTCGGTCGCCTCGCGGTTGCGGCCGGTCTCCCGGAGTGCGTGGCCGAGCTCCTTGAGGACGTCGTTCCGCGCGTGGTTCGACTCCCGGTCGAGGAACGATTGGTACGCCCGCACCGCGCGGTCGTGGTCGCCGACGAGGCGGGAGGCCCGGGCGATGCCGAGCTCGCTGACGGCGGCCGCTTCGGCGTCCGTCGACGCGCGTTCGTAGGCGACCAGGGCGATCCGCGCCGCCTCGTCCCGCTCGGAGGATCCCTCGGGGCGATCGTACGCCAACGCGAGGTAGAGGTTGCCGCGCTCGACCGCAACGTCGGTCCGGGTCGGATCGAGTCGGAACAATTCGTCGAGCACGGGAGCGAGCTGGGCCGGATCGTTCGCTTTGGCGACGACCTCCTTCTTCTCGAGCAGGTACGGCAGCTCCCCGGGGTGCGCGGCGAGGAGCGCGTCGTACGCCCGGAGCGCGCCGGCGACGTCGCCCGAGCTCGAGAGCGTCCGCGCGAGTTCGACCTGGGCCGTGACGTCGGCCGGCTCCTCGGCGAGGATGGCGCCGGCGAACTCCTTCACCGCCTCGTCGTTGCCCGCCGTGCGGGCGAGTTCGAGCGCCTTCCGCAGGTCGCCGACCGCGTGGGGGTTCGCCCGTCGCAGGGTGAGATACGCCTGGATCGCGGCGTCCGGATGGCCCTGGGCGAGCTCGAGTTCCGCGATGCCCCGCATCGCCTCGAGATGGTCCGGCTGGGCCTCCAGGAGCGCTCGGCAGGCGGCGAGCGCGACGTCGACGCGATCGAGACGGAGCGCGAGGTCCCGCAGCTCGGTCAGGTTCTGCAGGTTGCGCGGATCGACCTCGCGCAGCCGTTGCCGCGCGGCGATCGCGAGATCGGGTGCGTCGGTCTCGAGCGCTCGGGCGATCTCGTCGAGGGCGGCCGCGTCCGGCGCCGCCGATCCTTCCACGAGACCGCGCGCGATCGGCACCGCCTCCGCGCCGCGGTCGAGGCGGAACAGGGCGCGTACGTGGAGCACGTGCGCGCGAGGGTCGTCCGGCGCGACGGTGTGGACCTTCTCGAGCGCGTCGAGCGAATCGGCCAGACGGCCGAGCGCCGCGAGGAGGTCCGCCCGCGCGAGGAGCAGCTCGACGTCGTCCGGCGTCGCCTTCAGGAGCTCCTCGCACGCCGCGAGCGCCGGCAACTCGCCGCCCTGGGCGCGGGCGAGCTCGAGCTTCATCCGGAGCGCGCGCGGGTGGTCGGGAACGAGCTTCAGCGCCTTGTCGACATACTGGGTCGACGTCGCGTCGAGCTGTTGGGCGCGGAGGTACGCCTCGGCGGCCTCGGGGTCCTGCCCCAGCAGTTTGAGGGCGTCGCCGCGGGTCGCCCAGAGCCCCTTGTCGTGCGGGTTCGCCTCGATCGCGCGGTCGGCGAGTGCGACGACCTCGGGGAGATCCTCGTTCTGGGCGAGCAGGATCAGCGCCTTGTGATGCAGGAGCGACGATCCGCCCGGTGCGAACTCGAGACCGAGATCGACGGCCCGTCGGGCGAACTCGGGTTGCGACGCCCGGTAGAACGCCATCGCCGCCTCGTCGAGCCACGGCGCGATCTCGGTCCCCGCGTCGGTGAGGTCCTTCGCATTGGACTCCACCGCGGCGAGGAACGCCTTGAGCGCGCTCGTGTACTGCCCGCGGTCCGGCCCGCTCTCCGCGGCGAGGGCACTCTTGTACCGCCGGCGCACTTCCTCGAGCGGACTCGGGGTTTCCGGCGGGTTGGGAGGGCTCGCAGTAGCCATCGACGCTCGTCCGACGAATTTCCCCGATTAAATATAGGACCTCCAGTCGCGGCCGGGCGACGCCTCGGATCGCTCCGGGGGCCGTCTTATCCGTCCGGTGGCCTCGCGAGCGCCGTGCCGCCTCGCGTGCACCGGGCCGGGACCCGCAAGGCGATCTTCGACCCGGTGCACGGTCAGATCGCGCTCGATGCGCTCGCGCTCGACCTGATCGGCACGGCGGAGTTCCAGCGCCTGTGGGGGATCCGGCAGACCGGCCTCGCGCACCTCGTGTTCCCCGGAGCGAACCACACCCGGCTCGAGCACTCGCTCGGCACGTACTGGGTCGCCGGCCGGTTCGCCGAACAGCTCGGGCTCTCCCCCGAGGAGCGCCAACGCGTCGCGGTCGGCGCGCTCCTGCACGATCTCGGGCACGGGCCGTTCTCCCACACGCTCGACGGGCCGATGCAGGAGGTCCTCGGGCACCCGCACGAGGTCGAGTCGCGGCGGCGGATCGAGGGCCGGGGCGACCCGGAGAGCGAGATCCCGGACATCCTCCGGCAGCACGGGCTCGATCCCCGCTCCGTCGCCGATCTGATCGATGCGCCGCCCCGCCGGCCGGCGGGTTTCCTCGGACGGATCCTCCACGGTGCGATCGACGCGGATCGCGTCGACTACCTCCAGCGGGATGCCCACTACACCGGGGTCGCGCACGGCGCGATCGACGCGGTGCGCCTCCTCGACACGGTCCGGGTCGTCGGCGGGGAGCTCGTCTTCGCCGAGAAGGGCCGCAGCGCCGTCGAGGGATTCCTCGTCGGTCGGGCGCTGATGTACTCCACGGTGTACTTCCACAAGACCGTCCGCGCCGCGGAGATGATGGCGCAGGCGGCCGTGGAGCGGAGCGACGGGTACCCCGAGAGCGCGCCGCCGATCTTCCGGTGGACGGACGGGGAACTGCTCGTCCGCCTCAAGGATGCGGGCGGGCTCAGCGCGACACTCACGCGGGCGCTTTCGGCCCGTCGCCTCTACAAGCGCGCCTTCGGCTGGCGCGAGCTGAGCGAGCCGGCGCGTGGCCGCTGGCGGCGGCTCGGGGCCGAGCCGAGGGCGCGGCGCGCGCTCGAGGACGCCCTCGCGAGCCAGCTCGGTGCCCCTCCCGGCTCGGTGCTGCTCGACCTGTCGGGCGTCGAGGTCCGCGGCGACCCGAGCGAGGACTGGGCCGGGGTCGGACTGCTCGCGGGGCGGCGCGTCACGCATCCGTTCCGCGGCGACGGGATGTGGCGCGCCCTCGTCGACCGCCCGTCCGCCGACTGGCCCGTCAGCGTCTACGTCGCGCCCCGCTTCCGGGGACGCGCTGCCCGACTCTGGGAACGGGACCCTCCGGCGCTCCCCTGACGGCCCCCGCCGGGGCGGGAGCTCGCGAGGATCCGTCGCCACTCGGCGCCAGAGATCGGGAGGACGCTCAAGCGAGAGATCCGGAAGAGCGGGAGGCCGGCGAGCGCGGGATCGGCGCGCATCTGGGCGAGCGTCACCGGAGGATCGACCGCCCGCACCGGCGCAACGCGCACCATCCAGGATCCCCGGTCGTCGGCCGGGTCCGGCCGCGGAGGGGCGACGACCCGCGCGATGCCGACGACGGCCCGCTCGGCGCCGGAATGGTAGAAGAAGAGCTCCTCGCCGGGCCGCATCGCCTTGAGGTGGCGGAGGGCGAGCGCGTTGTGGACCCCGTTCCAGTCCGTCGCCCGCTCACGTTCCAGGTCGGCGTAGGAATACGCGCCGGGTTCGGACTTCACCAGCCAGTGGGCCACGGCGATCGGGAGCCGACGAAGGACGTAAGCTCCGCCACCGGGGCGGCTCAGCCGAGCACGATCCCCTGCGCCGTGATCGCGAACGGCCGGCGCTCGGGGTCGTGCGCCGCGCCGCGCATCCGAACGATCTTGATCTGCCGGACGGACCGGTCGCCGATCCACTTGCGGGTCAGCAGCACCTCGCCCCGGGTGAGGACCTCCTCGGGGGTGAGCAGACCGGGGTTGCTCGGCGTCGCGGTGATGAGCGCGGTCACGTTCTGCTCGGACAGGAATCGCATCAGCGACTGGATCTCCGTCCGCTCGGCCTGCAGGTCGGCCGACGCCTTGACCGCGAAGCGGCGCACCGACGTGATCGAGTCGACGACGACCCGCTTGAACGGAATGTCGGCCATCTGCTGGCGGAGCTTCAGGTAGATCGACTGGATCGAGATCTCCTCGATATCTCCCGACGCGCGCTTCTCGGGGGTCGCGAGGTCCCGCATCGACTTCAGATCGCTCATCGTGCGGATCTCCTGCACGGCCGCCGTGCGCTTGATCGCGCGCGTTCCGGGATTCGCGTCGAGCGTCTTGACCGCGGAGAGATCCCAGCCGAACGATCGGGCGTTCTCGAGGATCTCGGACGGCGGTTCGTCGACCGCGACCAGGAGGACGTCCTCCCCGAGCCGCAACCCTTCCAGCAAGAACGTCAGGCCGAGGACGGTCTTTCCGCTCCCCGTCGCGCCCGTCACGAGGTACGGGCGCCCGGCGATCAGACCGCCGCCCAGCATCCGGTCCAAACCGGGGATGCCGGTGGTGACCCGCTGTTGCACGACCGGGGGAACCGGGGTCGTCATTCACTCTCCTTCGGAGCCGGCTCATCCGCCGGCGCGCTCGGGACGACCCCGCCCGGCGCGGCGGCCGGCGGCGGCTCGGCGAGCGCGCCGGGGGGGATGGTGCCCGGCGTCGCGGAGAGGACGCTCGGCGCCTTCCGCTTTCGTACCGCCTTGCGCCGGGGCTTGACGGGCGCCGGCGGCTCCGTATCGGCGACAGCTGCGGCGACTCCACCCGGCGCGGGGAGCTCGGGTGCGCCCGAGGCGTCGGGCTCGCTCCGAGAGGCGGCCTTTCGCGGAGCTCGGGCGGGGCGTTTGGCCTTCTTCTTCGGCGACGAGACCTCGGGGCTCGAAATCGCTGCTTCCGGCGCCATCGGCGTAGCGCCCCCGGGCGGTGGTGCTCCGGTATCCGGGCGCGACGGCACGGTGCTGGAGCGCGACGCGGGCGACGCGGGCGTGGGGGGAGCCGGCGGCGCACGCGGGGGCGTAGGAACGGAAGTCGGGGCTGGTGGGAGGGCCGGCGGAGCCTCGCTGGGTCGAGGTGCCGGAGCCGCCGACGGCGCGGCGGCGTGAGATGGGATCGGCGGCGGAGGGGGGACACCGCGGGGCGCCGGCGCGGGCGGGGAACTGGCCGGAAGAGGCGGATGCGACGTCCGGGCGGCGGCGGCCGGCGGAGCGACAGCGGGGGCGGCCCCTTGCGACTGAGGGGCGGGAGCGCCCGTGGTCCGGGCCCCCATGCCGGTGGGAATGCGAGGAGGTTCCGGCGGCGCCGCCCGTCGCGCCGGCGGGGCCGGCGGCGGCCCCGCGGCCGGGGCGGGAGGTGGCGGTGGGGGCGGTGGAGTCGCGCGCACCGGATGCGGCGGGGGCGGGCCCGATGGGACCTCGACCACGGGCGCGGGAGGCGAGCGCGGCGGCGCCGGTGCCGGGGCGGGGGCGCGGGAAGGGGCCGGTTCGGGTGCGGGCCGGGCGACGAGGGGAGTCGCCGGCGGCGCGACGACTTCTCTCGGTGGCGGAGGAGGAAGTTCGACCGGAGCCGGGGGCGCGACCGCCGCCGGCGGGGGGGCGGGTGCGACGACCCGAACCTCGGGGGCGGGTGGCGGCGGGGGAGGGGGCGGAGGAGGAGGCGGGGCTGCCACGACGGGTTCCGGAGCCGTAACGCGAGGTGCGGCGGAGTCGGGCGGCGGAGGGGGCGGGGGGACGGGCGGGGGGACGGGCGGCGGGACCGCCTGAGGCGGGCTCGCCGGCGCGACGGGCGCCGGGGCGGGAGCGGCCGGCGCGACTTCCGGCGCGGGCGGGGTGGGCGGAGCCGCGATGGACACGGGCACCGGTGGGGGCCGAGCCGGCGCTGGCGCGGCGGCCCAAATCGCCCGAACCTGCTCGAGCTGCCGACCGAGCTCCGGGAACGGCGGGAGCGTGGTCGGGGCGACCCCTCCTCGAGCGGACTCGATCCGGGCGAGCACCCGCTTCCGGGCTTCGGCGACGGCGGGGTTATCCGCGCCCGGTGGAGAGGCGCTGTCCCGAGAATCGCCGGCGACGACGAGCGCCAGCGCCGAGGCGCGCGCGATCGCGGCCGACGCCGCCGTGAGGTCGTTCGCGGCGACGGCCGAGATCGCCGCGTCGACCGCCGCACGGACTCCTTCCGTGTCGGCGCCGATCGCGACCAGGTCCTGGATCTCGTCGGTCAACGGGTCGAGGGGGGAGCCCGCCGGGGCGGGTTCGGGGACGGGCGTGGCGACGGTGATGATCGGGGTCGGCTCGACGATCTGACGCGTGTCCCGCGAGATCGTGAGCTCGGTGTTGATGTCGAGCCCGTGGGGTCCGATCCGGTACGGATGCAGGCGGATGTCGTGCGGACCTCCGCGGAATTTCTCCACGCCGACGGCGCGGACCGTCGACCCGTCGAGCTCCCATCGAAACAGGCGGATCTCGCCCCGCGCCAGGATCCGCTCGGTCGTATCGACGTCCTCGAGCGGCGACTCGACGGTGAGGAACGTCGTGACCTGGAGGTCGGACAGGAAGCGCAGGAACGTCTGGGCGCCCGCCACCTCGTTGATCCCTTTCATGCAGAAGTACTGGAGGGCCGTGAGCGAGTCGATCACGACGCGGGTGAACCCGCGCCGCGCGATCTCGCTGCGCAGCATCTGCTCGAGGCCGGTGATCGTGACCTCGACGCCGGTCAGCTCGGGCGTCCGCCGGATGACGTACGGAACACGGGCGAACGGCAGCGCGGCGCGGACCGCGGAGATGTCCTTGAACGGCACGCGCTCGTACCGCATCACGTCGGGGATCGCGTCGAACACCTCGACCTTGTCGAAGTCCGGGCCGAGTCCCCGGTGGTTCAGCCGCATCTCGTTCGGGGGCTCCTCGAGCGTCACGACGAGCACGCGCTCCCCTCGACGCACCCCCTCGCACAGGAACTGCAACGCGAGGGTCGACTTCCCCGTCCCCGACGGCCCCACGATCAGGTACGGCCGTCGCGGGATGACGCCGCCTTCGAGCATCGCGTCGAGCCCGGGGTTTCCGGTCGAGATGCGGGGCTCAGGTTCGGGTACCGGTGCCTTGGCGGTCGCGGTGGATCCCCCTGCGGTGTCCGTACATGGAGAGAACTGTCCGCGGGGGTGGGATGGCGTATCCGGCCTCAAGTAGTTTCGGGACGGCACGCGGTGGCGTTCGAACGGCGCGCGCCGCAAGGGCTATCTTCGGTGGGCGCCCGCCGACGCCGTGACGCCCGCGGTCGCGAGGAGCACCGGGGCGCTGCGGATGCGGGCGCTCGCGGCGAGCCTCCCGACGCAGCTCGCGGACGGCTTCCGCGCCGGACTGGACATCGCCGCGCCGGCGACCGACCGCCCCTCGAACCTCTACGCGGTCGGGATGGGCGGCTCGGCGATCGCCGCGGATCTCGTCCGGTCCGTCGTGGAAGGCGAGACGCCGCTCACGGTCCACCTCGTCCGGTCCCCGACGTTGCCCCGCGCGCTCGAGCGACGGGGCCGCGTCGTCCTGGTCAGCTATTCCGGAGATACCTGGGAGACCGTGCGGGCGTACGAGAGCGCCGGTCGGGCCGGGGCGGCGCGCGTGGTGATCACGTCGGGCGGCACGCTCGCCGAACGCGCCGAGTCCGACGGCGTCGCGCTCCTCCTCCTTCCTTCGGGACTTCCGCCGCGTAGCGCGGTCGGGCAGATCCTGGGCGGGATCCTCGGCCTGCTCGACCCGTGGTTCCCGGAGTCCAACGAGGGCCGCGTCGGCCGGATCGCCGGCCGGCTTCGTCGAACGATCGCGACCTACGCCGCGGCCCGCGGTCCGGCGGCCCGCATCGCGGCCCAGATCGGCAAGCGCCGCCCACTCGTGTATGCCGAGGCCGCCTTCGCCGCCGTCGCGCGTCGCTGGGCCACGCAGATCGAAGAGAACGCGAAGATCCTCTCGGGCTTCGACGCGGCGCCGGAACTGTTCCACAACGCGATCGTGGGCTGGGATGCGCTCTCCCGATCGGAGGCGGCCCGGTACGCCGTGGCACTGATCGAGTGGTCGGAGGAACTCGCGACGACTCGACGCGCGTTCCGGTACTTCGAACGGCTGCTGAAGGCCCGCGGCGTGTCGGTCGCCCCCGTCGAGCTCGCCGCCGAAGACCGCCTCGAGGCGACCCTTTCCGGAGTGGCCCTCGGGGACCACGTGAGCCTCTTCCTGGCCGACCGGGCCCGCGTCGACCCGATGCCGGTCGACGCGATCGGCCGGCTTCGCGCGGAGCTCGCGGGGCGTCCCGCGCGATGAAAGTATCTTATCCCGCACCCCCCTCCGCGGCGCGGGTGCTGAGGTAGCCTAGCTCGGCCAAGGCGCCAGATTCGAGATCTGGTGGTGCGTATGCATCGCGGGAGTTCAAAGGGCGGCCGGCCTCCGGGGCCGGCCCCGGAAACTCTCCCCCTCAGCGCCTCCCCCGCCGCAATCGTCGTGGTCGTCGAGATCGCCCGCGGAGCGCGGAGCGTCCGACGGGAGATCGAGGTGCCTCCGGGGACGCTGGTGCGGGCCGCCTTGCGGGCCGTCGGCCAGGCTCCGGAGGGCTCCGCCGTGCTGAGGGAGGCGACGCCGATCCCCCTCGACACACCGATCGACCGACCGATGCATCTGACCGTCGTACCGACCTTCTCCGGGGGTTGACGCTGACGTAAAACTCCCCCGCGGGGCGAGGAAGGGTTAAGGTCGCCTATTTCGTCTATAGTATCTCGAGAGTCAACCGTGCCTACGAGCTGTCCCATCTGCGAGCAGCCGATACCGTCCACCGTCGGGCATTGCTCCGTCTGCGGGTTCCCGACCGCGCTCGCGATCGAGGGGCTGCGATCTCTCGGCGCCGAGGCGACGGAGGCGGAGCCGAACGGCTCGGCGGCCGCGGCGGCTCCGGCCGCTCCCGCGCGCGTGGCGCCGTCGCCCGAGGCGGAGCTCTGTGCGACGATCAGCCACGACATCCGCGGGAAGCTCGACTACCTCCGCGAACTCGGCCGGGGCGCGCCCGACGTCACGAACGAGATGTGCCAGGCGGCGATCAGCGAGGCGGAGGGCCGGGTCGCCGAAGCGCTGGACGTCCTGCGCCAGGCCCAGCGGAGTCTGGACCGCCAGACCGACGAGCTGCTCCAACGCCGCTATGCGTCGCTCGAGGCGCGCGAGGCGGCCCTGCGCGAGACCGGCGTCCGCTTCGCGATTCGCGGCGACCTCAACCGCCTGAAGAGCGCGCTCGACGGAAACCAGCGGGAGCTCGCATCGGGGCTCCTCGTCGAGGCCGAGCGGCGGACGGCACAATTCGAGTCCAACTGGCGGGGCCTCCAGGGTCTCCTGCGACAGATCGACAGCCTCCGCAAGGAGGCGAGCGATCTCGGCATCCCCCTCGGGGAGATCGCGGGTGAGGTCGCCGAGATCCGGGACCAGCTCCAGGAGCCCGACCTCACGGAGGACGGGCTCGACGCGGTCGCCCAGGCCGCCGCGCAGACGCTCATGCTCCTTCACGAGGCGATCCCGACCTCGCTCGAGGAAGAGCTCGGCCGGCACGAGGCCACGCTCGACCGGTACCCGGACGATCACCCCCCCAGCGCGACGGCCCGGCGCCTTCAGGCCGAGGCGGCCCGCCATCTGAAGAAAGGGCGGCTCAACGACGCGGTGCAGAGCGTCCGGGAGCTGCGCCGCGAGCTCGAGCGGCTCGAGCAATCGCAGGAACTGCACGAGGTCGCCGTGGGCTCCGCCGCACCGTCGCTGGCGCCCGCCGAGACCGAAGCGGAGACGCTCGATCGCTTGCTGAAGAAGGCCCGCAGTCTCGCGGGCCGCGTCCGGACGCTCCCGCCCGAGAGCGAGATCGCGCGCGAGGCGGCCGCTCAGATCCGGGAGGTCACCGACCTGCTCCGGAACCGCGAGCTCCGCGGGGCGGACCAGGCGCTGGCCCGGTTGATGCGGATGCTCGCCGGAGAGCCGGGAGGGAACTAGCGCATGCCCCGCGTCCCCCCGACCTCCATCGCGGAGCTCCGCTCGCGCCTCGAGCGGATCTCGGCGCAGGGTCACGCCCTCGAACTCGAGGGCCTGCCGTTCCCGACGTCGCAGATCCGCGACTCGTTCGAGCAGGCGGTGCAGGCCGGTCAGAACGAGAAGGCCGGGCTGGTGATCAAGGGGGCCGAGAGCCTGCTCGCGAAGGTCCTCCAGGACTGGACGTGGGTGCGCGAGCTGCTCCGGCGCGCGGACGAGCTGCGGACGATCGCGTCGACGCTCGGCGTCGACCTGCAGCACCTCGACGCGCGCGTCGGCAATCCGCGGGTGCGGTTGCAGACCGACCCGTTGAGCTCGGGCTCGATGGAGAAGGCGGCGGCAAGCGCCTCGCTCGCCCTCGCCGTCCTCAACGACACGATCCCGAAGTTCTGCGTCCAGGAGGCGCAGAACCTCGGCGAGTCGATCCGACGGGCCCGGAACCGCGGCGAGGACGTGCGGGAAGCCGTCCGGTCGTTCACCTCCCTGCTCCAATCGGTCCAGGACCAGAATCTCGCGCTCTCCGCGCAGCGGCTCGTCGAGACCCGACGGGCGGTCTCGCGCATCCCGCGCGCTCCGGCGCTCCCCGCGTCGAGCCCGCACGAAGAGGAGGAGATACTGCTCGAGGCCCGGAACCTCGCGCGGCGCCTCCAGCGCATCAAGGGGAAGGCGCGCGACGCGCACAGTGCCGCCCGGCTGATGGCCCAGGTCCGCGCCGCCCTCAGCGAAGAGCGGCGATACGGCACGCCGGAGGAGGAGATCGAGGCCCTCTGGCTCGAGGTCGACCGGATCACCCGGGAGCGCAAGCTCGCCGCGGAGAGCACGGCCCCGCTCATCGCGGAGCCCGGGGAGGACGAGGCGGAGCTCGCCGAGGGGAACGGTCTGCTGAATCCCCCCGACCGCGGCGAGGAGCTCGACGACCTCGCGGACGACGAGGACGAGGAGGAGAGCGACGAGCCGAAGGCGCCGGTCGCCTTCCTACCGTACAACCCGTACATTCCGCCGGATATTCCGGGGGCGATCGACCCCGATCCGAACGCCGCGAACCGAAACCGGAACCGAACCTCTCGGGCCCGACCGTAACGCTTTAGTACCTATCGCAAGTCGTTTATACCACTTGTCGCGAGGCGGGGTGCGGCCGGCAGCGCGCGAGGTCGGCACGGTGAAAGCGGTGACGCCCGCTGGCCATTGGACCGTTCGGGCGACCGGCCCGGATGCGGTCCCCGAAGGCACCGCGGTCGCCGACGTCCAGGGAAAGTTCCACGGCCGCGTCGTCCGCGTCTTCGGGCCGGTCGCGCAGCCGTATCTCTCCGTGCGTCCTCGCCGGCCCCTCCCGCCCGCCGACGCGGTCGCGCTCCTCGACGCGCCGCTCGTGCGGGAGTGAGGCGAGAGGAAGATGGTCGACAAGGACGCCGCGCCGGAACCCGAGAAGGCGCCTCCGCGATCGGAGGACATGGCGGTCGCGACCCGCTGCACGAGCTGCGGCTCGACGCATCTCACGCGGGACTACGAGCGCGGTGAGCTCGTCTGCGACGAATGCGGGCTCGTTCTCGAAGAGTCGATGATCGACCAGGGACCGGACTGGCGGGCGTTCGACGCGGAGCAGGGCGAGAAGCGGGCCCGGACCGGCGCGCCCACGACCCTCACGATCCACGACAAGGGGCTCTCCACCGAGATCGGCTGGAAGAACCGCGACCCGTACGGAAAATCGATCCCGACGCGGAATCGCGCCCAGCTCTATCGCCTGCGGAAGTGGCAGCGCCGCATCCGGGTCTCGAACGCCACGGAACGGAACCTCGCCTTCGCGCTCGCCGAGCTCGACCGCATCGCCTCCGGGATGGCCCTCCCCCGAAACGTCCGCGAGACGGCGGCGATGATCTACCGCAAGGCGGTCAATCGGAACCTGATCCGCGGCCGCTCGATCGAGGGGGTCGTGGCCGCGTCGCTCTACGGAAGCTGCCGGCAGTGCAACGTTCCGCGCACGCTCGACGAGATCGCCTCGAAGTCGCGGATCGGCCGGAAGGAGATCGGTCGCACGTACCGCTTCATGACCCGCGAGCTCCATCTGAAGCTCATGCCGACCCGACCGCAGGACTACATCCAGCGGTTCTGCTCGGAGCTCAAGCTGAAGGGCGAGATCCAGACGCGCGCGAACGAGATCCTGAAGGAAGCGACGGAGCGCGAGCTCACGAGCGGCCGCGGTCCGACCGGCGTCGCGGCGGCGGCGATCTACATCGCGAGCGTGCAGAGCGGCGAGCGCCGGACGCAGCGCGAGGTCGCCGAGGTCGCCGGCGTGACCGAGGTCACGATCCGCAACCGGTACAAGGAGCTCACCGAGAAGCTCAATCTGCGCGTCATGCTCTGAGCGCGCGAGGGGAGCTTATCTTCCCGGCCGGGGTGCCGGGCGCTCGGCGGTCGCGTGGCCGAGGATCTCGTTCGGGCGGCACTCGCGACGGCGCGCGCGTCCGGCATCCGTTACGCCGACGTCCGGCTCGTGCGTCCGCTCCGCTACCTCCATCTCGCGGTCCGAAACGGCACCGCGTCGTCGCTCACGCGGACCTGGTCGGCCGGTCTCGGCGTTCGGGTCCGCACGGACCGGGCCTGGGGCTTCGCGGGAACGAGTGAGCTCACCGCCGCGGCGGCCCGGGACGCGGCACGGGCCGCCGTGCGGCTCGCCCGCGCGGCGAGCCGGGCGGCGCGGGCCGAGCTGAGGCTGACCTCAGAACGGGGCCCCGAGAACGGGCAGTACGCGACCCCCCTTCGCGAGGATCCGTTCGAGGTCGAAAGCGAGGAGGCGATCCGGTTCCTCACGGAGGCGGAGCGGCGGTTGCACGCCGCTCCGCCGGTGAAGAGCGGGGTCGCGTCCGTGCAGGCGTGGGACGAGGAGAAATGGTTCGCGTCGTCCGAGGGCGTCGCGTTCCGCTCCCGGATCGTCCAGGTCGGCGGGGGCGTCTCGGCCACGGCGGTCCGAGGGGGGATGGTGCAGACGCGGAGCGCCCCCGGCCCGTTCGGCGGGAACTTCGCCCAGTCCGGCTTCGAGTTCGTGCGCGGCCTCGACCTTCCGTCGGCGGCCGACGACGTCGGCCGCGAGGCCGTCGCGCTCCTCGACGCGCCCGCGTGCCCGACGGGCCCGACCACGCTCGTCCTCGGTTCCTCCCAGCTCGCGCTCCAGGTGCACGAAAGCGTCGGCCACGCGGTCGAGCTCGACCGGATCTACGGGAGCGAGGCGGCGTACGCCGGCACGAGCTGGGTCACGCCCGATGGGTTCGGAAAGCTCTCGTACGGGAGCGGGGCGATGCACGTCGTCGCCGACGCGACCGAGCCGACGGGGATGGGCACG
Organism: Thermoplasmata archaeon; assembly: GCA_035507575.1. Lineage (GTDB taxonomy): Archaea > Thermoplasmatota > Thermoplasmata > Lutacidiplasmatales > UBA184 > Lutacidiplasma. The sequence continues at coordinate 14,948 of DATJNY010000031.1, forward strand.
TTCGGATGGGACGACGAGGGGGTCCCGGCCCAGCGGGTCCCGATCGTGAAGGCCGGACGCCTCGTCGGCGCGCTCACCTCCCGGGAAGCCGCCGCGACGCTCGGCCTCGCGCACTCGGGCGGGACCGCCCGCGCCGACGGACCGGACCGCGCCCCGCTGATCCGGATGACGAACATCGATCTGCTCCCCGGCGACCGGAGCTTCGACGAGCTCCTCGAGGGGGTCGCGCACGGGGTGTTCCTCGAGACGAACCGATCGTGGTCGATCGACGACAAGCGCCTGAACTTCCAGTTCGGGACCGAGGTCGGCCGGCGGATCGTGAAAGGGGAGCTCGGCCCGCTCGTCCGCAATCCGATCTACTCGGGGATGACGCCGGAGTTCTGGCACTCCCTGGACGCGGTGGGCGACGGCTCGACCTGGCGGCTCTGGGGACTCCCCAACTGCGGCAAGGGCCAGCCGTCGCAGCTGGCGCGGGTCAGCCACGGGGCGCCCGCCGCCCGGTTCCGGAACGTCAGCGTGCGGGGAGGCTAGTCGTGGCCTCGCGGGGCGGTTCGGCCGACGACCGGGTCCGGGCGGCGCTCGAGGCGCTGCCCGCCGGCACGTCGGCGGACGCGCGGGTCACCCGGTCCGAGTGGACGACGATCCGCTTCGCGAACGGCCGGATCCACCAACCGATGCACGAACGGACCGCCCATCTCTCGTTCCGCGTCGCCGAGGCGAGTCGCCTCGGCACCGCGACGACCGTCGACCTCTCCGCGGCGGGGATCGCGGCGGTCGTGCGCGAGGCGCGCGCGCTCGCTCGCGTGGCGCCGGTCGAGAAGTCGTTCCTCGGGTTCCCGACGGACGGTCGCCCGAAGCCGGCCTCGGTCCCGTACTCGGCGTCCACGGTCCGCACCTCCCCGGAGGCGGCGACCCGGATCGCCGAGACGATCCTTGCCGCCGCGGCGTCGGGGGCGCCCGGTGGCCGGACCGCGGGGGTCGTCAACGTCGGCGGCGAGTCGCTCCACGTCCTGAACTCGACGGGCCTCGACCGGTCGACGGCGACGTCCGCCGCGCACACGAACGTGCTCGTCGACCGGCCGGAGCGCGACCCGCCGGTCTCGGGATGGTCCGAGGGCGCCCACTGGGACGTCCGACGTCTCGCCGCGGAGCGCGTCGGCCGCGAGGCGGCGGAGCGGGTCGCCGCGTCGACCCCGGAGGCCGTCGCGCCGGGCCGGTACCGCGTCCTCCTCCGGGCGCCGGCGGTCAGCGAGCTCGTCTCGTACCTTGCGTTCCTCGGTTTCGGCGGCCACGGGGAGGTCGAAGGATGGAGCTGCCTGCGTCGCCAGCGGGGGAAGCGGGTCGCTCCGTCCGAGGTCGATCTCCGCGACGACGCGCGCTCGCCGCTCACGTTCCCGACCGCGATCGACGCGGAGGGCGTCGCGACGCGCGCCACGCCGCTCATCGAGCGCGGCATCGCCCGACCCGTGGTCACCGACGTCCTCACCGCGGGACGGCTCGGCCGCGCGCTCTCGGGCCACGCGCTGTCGCCCGAGGCGCCGTCCGGCGACTGGGGACCGATCCCGTCCCACCTGCTGCTCGCGCGGGGCGACGCCCGCGAGGAGGAGTTGATCCGCGAGACGCGGCGAGGGATCCTCGTGACGCGGTTCCACTACGTCCGGGTCGTCGATCCCGGTCGCTCGATCATCACCGGCATGACGCGGGACGGGACGTACCGGATCGAGCACGGGGAGATCGTCGGGCCGGCCCGCAACCTCCGCTTCACCCAGAGCGTGCTGGAGACGATCCGCGACACCGAGCTCCTGGGCCGCGAGCTCCGATTCACCGGATCGGAGCGCGGCGGCGCCGCCGCGACGGTGCCGGACCTCGTGTCGCGCTCGTTCCGGTTCACCTCCGCCACGCTCTTCTAACCGGGCCGCTCGCACCGGCGATGCGCCCGCCGCTCCGCGTCGTCGTGCTCGCGTCCGGAGAGGGGACGACGCTCGAAGGGCTCGCCGCCGCGCTCGCCCCCGTCCCGGAGGCGGCGCGGATCGTCGGCGTGATCTCCGACCGTCCCGACGTGCCCGCGCTCGAGCGCGCGGTCCGACGCGGGCTCTCGACCGAGGTCGTCGCGCCGGACGGCGATCCGCCCGAGAAGTGGGCGGAGCGGTTGACCGCCGCGATCGAACGGCGCCGCGCGGACCTGGTCGTGCTCGCCGGTTTCCTCGCCATCCTCCCGCCGGGTTGGGTCGCGCGATGGCACGGTCGCGCCGTGAACCTCCATCCGTCCCTCCTGCCCCGCTACGGCGGGAAGGGCATGCACGGCCGGCGGGTCCACGCCGCGGTGCTCGCCGCGGGCGAGCGCGAGACCGGGGCCACGGTCCACCTCGTCAGCGGCGATGTCGACGGCGGACCGGCGGTCGCCCAGGCCCGCCTCCCCGTGCGGCCGGACGACACGCCCGAGACCCTCCGGGACCGGCTGCGTCCGGTCGAGATCGAGCTGCTCGCGCGAACGGTCCGCCGGTTCGCGGACGGCACGCTCCCGCTCCCCTATCCCGGCGGGGCGGAGCCGGCGCGCGAGCGGGCCGAACCGGCGCGACGCGCCTGAGTCGACCGACGCGGCGCGGCCGCGCTCGGCAGGAGGTCCGCGAGCGGCGTGGGCCGGGCCGGCAGCGAGACGGCGAGCGCGTGACGGGTCGTCTGCGGGGGGAACAGTTCACCCCGCTCCCCCCGCCGGACGACCTCGTCCTTCGCGATCGGCGGTCCCGGGGTCCAGCGATCGAGCCGGACGATCCCCGCGTCGTAGTCGATCACCCAGGCCGGCACGCGCTCGGCTCCGAGCCGTTTCAGCGCGGCCGCTCGGTGGTGGCCGTTCAGGATCACGCCCGAACCGCGGGCGACCCAGATCGGGTCCTGGAAGACGCCCGTGCGCCGGAGCTCCGCGACCAGGTGGCGGACCTTCCCCGGCACGACGGCCTCGTGCGCTTTCAGGCTCGCGAGCGGGACCAGGGCGAACACGACGGCGTCGTCGGTCACGCGGGGCGCCCCTCCCGCGCCTCCGCGAGCGCGCGTCGCACGTAGACCGCGACCATCCGGCGGCGGTAGTCGGGGAGCAAGAACGTGTTGTGGACCGGACGAACCTCCCGCGCGATCGCGTCGCCGAGGGCGCGGGCCCGGTCGTCGGAGAGGTTCGATCCTTCGAGGGCGGACGTGAGGGCGTCGAACCGGCGCGGGTACGTCTCGGCGCCGCCCATCGCGATCGTGAGCCGTTCGATGCGACCCTCATCGGACCAGCGGCCGGCGGCCGCGACCCCAAGCTCCGGAAAATCGTACGACGGGCGGACGCGGAGCTTGCGGTATCGGCTCCGGAGCCCGCGCGCCGACGCGGGCAGATGCACCGCGACGACGACCTCCCCCGGCGCGATCCGGGTGCGGCGGATGCCGTCGCCGCCGGCGTCGTAGAGGGCGGAGAGCGGCATGCGCCGCCGCCCCTCGGGTCCCGCGACCTCGACCTCGGCGTCGAGCGCGAGCAGGGCCGGCGCGAGGTCGCCGGAGAACGTCGCATAGCACCGCTCCTTCTGCGGCACGACGTGGCAGCGGTCGCCGTCGGCCTTGAGGCAGAAGCCGAGGCTGGCGCGCCAGAAGTAGCTCTGGTTGAAGAAGAAGCACCGGGTCTCGACCAGCAGGTTGCCGCCGACGGTCCCGCTCGACCGCACGAGCGGCGTCGCGACCTCACGGACCGCGTCGGCGAGCGCGGGGTACGCGGCCGCGAGCTCGGCGTCCCGCTCGAGGTCGGCGAGCCGCTCCATCGCGCCGAGCCGCTCAAGGGAGTGGCCCCGCAGCTCGGGAACGTCCTCGAGTGCGATGAGGTGGGGCCGGAGGTTGAGATGCATCTTGTAGTTCGGCAGCAGATCGGTCCCGCCCGCGAGGTAGTCGAAGCGGCCGGCGAGGTCCCCGGCGAGCCGCAGCGTCTCGTCGAGGGAGGCGGGACGGTGCAGTTCGAACGGGTCGAGGTGCATGGCGCTACGACCCCTTCCAGGCGCGGCCCTCTTTCTTCCGGAGATCGAGCCCGCGCAGGACCCGATCCGGGGTGATCGGCAACTCGGTGAATCGCACGCCAATCGCGTCGTAGAGCGCGTTCCCCACCGCCGGCAGGGTGGCGATCAGCGGCCCTTCGCCCGCCTCTTTTGCCCCGAACGGGCCCTCGGGGTCGTCGTCGCCGACGAGGAGGATCTCGACCTCCGGCATCTGATCCGCGGTCGGGATCTTGTACTCGAGGAGGGACGGGTTGAACAGGCGTCCCCCGCGGTAGTTCATCGATTCGCCCATCACCTGGCCGAGGCCCATGTGGATCGACCCCTCGATCTGCCCCTCGACCGCGAGCCGGTTCAGCGCCCGACCGCAGTCGAAGGCGGCCCAGATCTTCTCCACGTGGTACTCGCCGGTCTCAACGTCCACGTCGACCTGGGCGACGTACGCCGCGAACGAGTACGCGGGCGCGGTCCCGGCTCGGGCGCCTTTGAACGTCCCGCCCTTCGGGGTCGTGTCGTACGAACCGCTCGCCGTGAGCGCCCCGACCCGCTCCATCGCCTTGTGGAGCGCGTCGAGGAACGAGACCCCGACCGCCGGCTCACCGCGGACCTGGTAGCGCTCCCGGGCGACCTCGAGCGACTCGGGCGACCGTCCGAGGAGCTCCGCGGCCGCCACGAGGAGCGCTCCGAGCAGCTGCTCCGCCGCGGCGCGCGCGGCGTTGCCCATCATGAAGGTGACCCGGCTCGAGTACGAGCCGAGGTCGATCGGGCTGACGTCCGAGTCGACGCGCTGGACGTGCACGCGCTCGAGGTCGACGCCGAGCACCTCGGCGACGATCGCCGCGAGCAACGTGTTCGATCCCTGGCCGATGTCGGCCTGCATCGAGTGGACCGCGATCCCCCCGTCCATGTCGACCTTGAGGTGCACGGTCGACTGGGGCATCTTCGGAGTGAAGTGGATCGGGCTGTTCGAACCGGAGATATAGAAGCCGCAGCCGAGCCCGACCCCCTTGCCGTACGGGAGCCGGCGGAATTTCTCGTCCCATCCGCTCTTCGCCCGCGCCGCGGCGAGACACTTCAGGAAGGAGGTCGACGTGATCCGGAACTCGTTGACGGTCGTCGAGTTTGGCGGGAGGGCGTTCTCGGCGCGCAGGTCGAACGGGTCGCGATGGAGCTGTTCCGCGAGCTCGTCGAGCGCGACCTCCACCGAGTAGCGGATGTTCGTTCCTCCGTGCGCCCGCATCGCGCCGGACGGCGGACGGTTCGTGTAGACCCGGCGGCCCTTGTACCGGAAGTTCGGCACGCGGTACGGACCCATCGAGAGGACCCCGTTGTAGTAGGTGGTCACGGTCCCGAAGGAGCTCCACGCGCCGCCGTCGATCAACGCCTCGATGTCGTACGCCAGGATCTTCCCCTCCGCGTCGACCGCAATCCGGACGTCGTTCTGCGTCGGGTGCCGGCCGTGGTTCGTGTAGAACACGTCCTCGCGGTCGAACAGGAGCTTGACGGGCCGGCCCGTCTCGATCGCGAGCGCCGCGCAGACGATCTCGTGGGGTAGGGGATCGGACTTCCCGCCGAAGCCTCCGCCGACCTCGGGCTTGATGACGCGGATCCGGTGCATCGGGAGGCCGAGCACCTCAGAGAGCGAGCGGTG
>DATJNY010000032.1:0-6121 GCA_035507575.1 Thermoplasmata archaeon
CAACCCGTTTAACTCGCGTCGGGCTCGGAGCGGCGTGCGCACGGTCGAATTGTTCTTTCTCGAAGGGTCGTATTCCACCGAGGGCGACTCCGTCGTCGTCGAGCTCTACGGGAAAACCCGCGACGGGGTCGCGACGGTCGCCCGGTACTACGGCTTCCAGCCGTACTTCGTGTTGCTCGAGCCGACCCCCGAGGAGCGGGCTCAGCTGGCGTCCGACGCCGAGATCGTCCGCGTGGAGGAGATCGAGACTTGGGTCGCCGGCCGGACCCGCCCCGCGATCCGGGTGACCCTCCATCGTCCGTTCCTCGTCCCGGACTACCGGAAGAAGTTCCAGCGTGCCGGCGGGGAGGGGAACGTCCTCGCCTGCGACATCCCGTTCGTGCATCGCTTCCTCTACGACAAGCATCTCGGGCTCACCCTCGCGTTCGAGGCCGACGACGAGCCCGAGGCGATCCGCGCGCGCTACACGGTGCCGAGCGTCCTGCGGATCGACACCCGAGATCGGGACATCCGGCCGGCGGACGCGTTTCGGCCCTCCCTCCGAGTCCTGTCGTTCGACATCGAGAACGCGATCCGGGAGCGCACGATCTACACGATCTGCGGGGTCGCGGAAGGAGGAGGGCGCGAGCGGCGGACGTTCCGGCTCGGAGACCCGAGCGAGCGGAAGATCCTGGAGGAATTCATGCGGATCGTGCTCGAGGACGATCCGGATGTCCTGACGGGGTACAACATCGGCGGATACGACCTGCCGCTCCTCGAGGAACGAGTCCAGGCGGTCGGCCTGGCGTCGCTCTCCCTCGGTCGGGACCGGAGTGCGCCCCGGTCCAGCGGCGGGAACGATCGGCTCTGGAAGATGACGGGCCGCATCGTCGCCGATGCCTGGTGGGCCGCCCGTCGGGAATTGCGGCCGAAGCAGGAGTCGCTCCAGTACGTCGCGCGCACGCTGCTCGGGGACTCGAAGCTCGACGTCGACCGCCGGAACATCACCGCCGAATGGGCCCGGGACCGAGAGCGCGTGATGGAATACTGCGAGCACGATGCCGATCTGGCGCTCCGCATCCTCCTGCGGTTGCGATCGATCGACAAGGCGGCGGACCTCGCCACGGTGGCGCACCTTCCCCTCGAGGAGGGGTTGAACGGCCGCACCTCGCTCTTCGTCGATTCGCTGCTGATCCCGATCGCGGACGCCGAGCAGGTCGGCGTGCCCCCGACCCATCGGCTGGGGCGGGACGCGCCCATCGAGGGCGGCTACGTCCACTCGATCCGGCCCGGATTGTACCAGTGGGTGGTCGTGCTCGACTTCAAGTCGATGTATCCGTCGATCATCATCGCGCGGAACCTCTGCTTCACGACCCTCTCCCCAGAGGGGACGATCGTCGCCCCGTCCGGGGCGAAGTTCCTCCCGCCGGAAGTGCGGCGCGGGATCATTCCCCGGATCCTGAGCGACCTCTTGGCCGATCGCGATGCGTTCCGACGTCTCGGCCGGACCGCCGCGTCGCCCGAGCTCGGCGCGTACTACGACGGGCTCCAGAACGCCGTCAAGGTCCTGATGAACTCGTTCTACGGGGTCCTCGCTTCGAGCTTCTACCGCTTCACGAACAAGGACATCGGCTCCGCGATCACCGCGTTCGCGCGCGAGGCGATCACCTCGATCATCAAGGAGCTGGAGGCGGACGGGCACGAGGTCGTGTACTCGGACACCGACAGCGTCTTCGTGCGGAGCCCGACCCCGTCGCTCGAGGGCGCGAAGGAGTTCGGGGAGGCGATCGCCCGTCGCTTCACCCATGCGGGGGTGACGTTCGAGTTCCAGTCCGTGTACGAGGCGTTCTTCTCCCACGGGGCGAAGAAGCGGTACGTCGGTCGCACCGTCTGGCCGCGCCCGGAGATGGTGGTGCGGGGGTACGAGACCCGTCGCAGCGATGCGTTCGACTATCAATCGGAGTCCCTGCTCGAGGTCTTCGACCTCGTGATGAAGGGGGACACGGACGGCGCCGTCCGCCGCTCCCGGGAGCTCGTGCAGGCGGTGCGCGAACATCAGGTGCCCATCGAACGGCTCGTGATCGCGCGGAGCGTGCGCGCCGAGGGCGAGTACAACGCCTCGACCAAGGACGCGCTCCCGTTCCTGCGGGTCTTCCGCCAGCTGCAGAAGGAAGGGTACGATGTGATCCCGGGCATGCGCGTGGCCTGGATCGTGACCAACTCGCGGGTGAGCCCGCAGGAGATCGAGCCGTGGATCGAGGGACGCCCGTTCGGCAAGGAGCCGGACTGGGAGTACTACGCCGACCGCGTGGCGCAGACCCTGGCCCGGGTGACCGAGGTGTTCGACTGGGACGCGGCGGCCCTCCTGCGGGGCAGCCACCAGCGCCGCCTGGGCGCGCCCGAACCCGCTCCCGACGAGGCGAGCGGGCCGGCGGCAACGCTCGACACGTCCGTCGCCGACGTCGCGAAGGCGACCCGCCGTCGTGCCACCACGCGCAACCTCAACGACTGGTCGTAGCCGAAGCGGTCGTCGGGGACGGCGTCTCCCCGCGCAGCGCGAGGATCGCCCCCGCGACCGCGATCGGGATCCCGACGATCCCGATCCAGGGGATCGCGATCCCGAGGATCCCCCACGATAGGAGGGCGGCGAAGACGGGAATGCCGGTCATCATCATCGGGGGCACGACGAGCCCGACGCGCCGGATCGACTCGAAGTAGAGGGCGGGGGCCACGAAGAAGCTCGTCGCGCCGGTGGCGAGGAGAACGAGGAGCGGGACGAGGTCGACGACCGCGAGCCCCCCCAGTCCGCCCGGCAGCAGCGGGGTCAGCACGAGCCCGACCAACCCGGCCGCGAGCATCGACTGGGCAACCACCGCGCTCGGGGGGCTCCGTTCGTTCTCGCGGGCCGTCGCGAGGAAGAAGAACGCGACGGTGAGCGGGATCGCGATGAGGACGAGGTAGCCGGCGCCGCGGAGCGCGGTCAGCCCGTGTCCCCCCACGATCGCGAGCCCCCCACCGAGCGTGCAGAGCGCCATCCCGATCCAGAGGAGCGGAGTATCGATCCGGCCCCGGTATCCGGTGAACCAGATCCCGACGACGATCGGCGTGAGGACCACGTCCCCAATCAGGGAGAGGAGCGACGTGTCCACCGGGCCGGCGAGGTAGGTCGACGCGAGCACCGCGAGTTGCATCCCGACGAGGAAGGCGACCCGGACGTACGCGGCCGGGTCCCGCCAAAGCCGCCACATCGCCGCCCCGTGGCCGTCCGCGAGGCTCCACCCGGTGTAGAGCGCGCCCCCGAGGAGGAATGGATAGACGAACACCGCCGAGGGCGCGGTGCCCGGAGTGATCGCGAGGACGAAGATGTAGTAGGCCGCCCAAAGGAGCGCGGCGAGCAGCGGGAGGCCGATGGCCGCGGCGGCGAACCCCCGTTCGAGCCGCATCGTCCTCCCCTCGCTCGACCGCGATCGAGGCGCTCGTCCGCTCCCGCGTCGCGCGCTACGCGTACGCGAGGTAGTGAAGACCTCGGTCGGGGACGCTCACGCCCTCACCCCGGGCCACTGTCCCGATCGGCCGCGCGTCCGGCGCCCCGGCACGGGCCAGGCGGCGCCGGGTCTCGGCGAGGTGCACGGGGGCCACGACGAGGACGAACCCGACGCCCATGTTGAACACCTGGAACATCTCCTCGTCGGAGATGCCCCCCAGCTCCTGCAGATAGCCGAACTCCGGCGGGGGTGCCGGCCACTGGTCGAGGACGAACTTCACGCCCCGGTGGAGCCGGACGAGGTTGCGCACGCCTCCGCCGCTCACGTGCGCGAGGCCGTGCACCTCGGCACGATCGGCGACGGCGTCCACGATCCCCGAGTAGATCCGGGTCGGCTTCAGCAACTCGACCGCGAGCGACTCTCGGCGGCCCGGGCGGGGCGCCTTCGGGTCGACCGCGTGTTCCCGGAGGAGCTGATGCACCAGCGTGAAGCCGTTCGCGTGCAGGCCGTTCGAGGGAATCCCCAGGAGCACGTCCCCGGGCCGGATCCGCGCACCGGTGACCGGAGCTCGACCCCGCGGGAAGAATCCGATCGCCGTGGCGCCGAGATCGATCCCGTTCACGATCGACGGAACGACCGCGGTCTCGCCGCCCAGCAGGCCGCAGCCGGCCGCGCGCAGCCCGCGGTCGATGCCGCGTCCGATCGCCCGAAAGACCGCCGGGTCGGGGCGCCGGCACAGGATGGTGTCGACGAGCCCCGCGGGACGCGCTCCGACGGCGGCGAGGTCGTTCACGTTGGCTCCGACCAGGTCCTCGCCGACCTCCTCCCACCGGCCGACGGCCTCGGCGAGCTGCACCTTCGTCCCGACGGTGTCCGTGGTGATCGCGATCGTCTCGCGACCGATGCGGACCAGACCGGCGTAATGGCCCGGGACGTCCAGCGGCCGACCGTGATCGGGCCGGGGCCGGAAGCGGACCCCGGACAGCAGCGCGGCGAGCGCCTCCGCGACGGCCGATCGGTCGACGCCGCTTCCGGCGTACGTCGCTCCGGCGCGAGGAGCCGTCACGCGTCGGGGGAGCCGCCCGGAGGGAAATAGACTCGCTCGCGCGGAGGGGTGGGTTCTTTATCGGCCGCACCGTCCGCGGACCGCATGGTGCCTCCTCCCGCCCACCGGCATCGGTCGGAGCCCCGCACCGGCGTCGGCGCGCGACCCGCGTTGATCCTCGTGGGTCGGGCGTGGTTCGGCGGTCGGCTGCAGCCGATCGAGATCGCCATTGGCGAGGACGGGCGGATTCTGTCGATCGGCAAGGATCGGTCGGGCGCGCCGCGTCACGACGTCGGGGAGGCGGTGATCCTTCCCGCGGCGACGGACCTGCACGTCCACTTCCGCGACCCCGGAGGTCCGACCGATGCCGAGAGCTTCGTCTCGGGAACGGCCGCGGCCGCGCTCGGAGGGGTCGGGCTCGTCGGCGAGATGCCGAACACCCGCCCGCCGGTGGTCGACCGGGACGCGCTGGACGAGAAGGCCCAGCGGGTCCGAGGCCGGGCGGCGATCGACGTGCTGCTCTACGCCAGTCCGACCGTCGCGCGCGAGCGGGCGGCGCTCGCGCGCGCCGCGGGCGGGTTCAAGCTCTATCTCAGCCCGACGACCGGGATCGCGGACCCGCCGCCCCTCGCGGCCGTTCCGGGACTGCTCGCGGAGCTCGCCGATCTCGGCCTCCCCGTCGCGGTCCACGCCGAGGATCCTCGGGACTTTCTCACGACGGGTCGGCCCGCGGACCCGGCGAGCTGGAACGCGGCCCGTCCGGTGCGCGCGGAGCTGGATGCGGTCGCCGCCCTCGCGACCGCCCCGGAGTGGCTTCGGCTCCACGTCGCGCACGTCACGAGCCCGGTCGCGGCGGAACGACTGCTCCGCGAGGGGCGGTCGTTCGAAGCCACCCCCCATCATCTCTTGCTCTCCGAACGCTCCGGGGCCGACGCCAAGTTCAAGGTGAACCCGCCGCTCCGCACGGAGGCCGAGCGAAGCGCGTTGTGGGAGGCGTTCCGCCGAGGACGGGTGCCGATCGTCGCGAGCGATCACGCCCCCCATCCGATCACGGAGAAGGCGCTCCCGTTCCATCAGGCCCCCAGCGGGGTCCCCGGCGTCGAGACGATGCTCCCGCTCCTGCTCGAACGCGTTCGGGCCGGAGTGCTCGAGCTCCCGGTGCTGCTGGCCGCCGCCTGCGACCGGCCCGCGCGGTGGATCGGCCAACCGATCGGGCGGATCGCGCCGGGCCACCGGGCCCACCTCCTCGTCGTGGACTTCCGGGCCCGGTCTCGGATCGAGGGCCGACGCCTCCACAGCGCGTGCGGTTGGACCCCCTTCGAGGGGTGGGACGGGATCTTCCCTCGCGAGCACTATCGGGACGGGGAGCGGATCGTCGAGGACGGAGAGTTCGTCGGCGCCCCGTCCGGGCGGGTCGTGCGGCCGGAGTACGCGCCGACCCCGCGCTAAGGTCGGGCAGGTTGCGTCGGGCCGGGGGCCTTGCGTCGGGGCGGCCACCCGCGCTCGAGCGTGCCGTTCGCCACGAGCGCGAGGTACGCGGCCCCGAGGATGACGAGGACCACGATCGCGACATCGATCGGGAAGAAGTAGTGCGTCACCACGTCCCAGTGCG
>DATJNY010000033.1:0-30872 GCA_035507575.1 Thermoplasmata archaeon
CCTCCCCCTCGGCGTCTGGAACGTCCGCGAGCATGTCCGCGCGGCCCTCCAGGAGCCCGCCCTCCGGGTGGGGTCGCTCCCCGAGCTCAACGAGGTGATCCGGTCGTCGTTCTCGATCCCGCTGGCTCGCTGGCTGACCCAGAGCGCGGTCCTCCACGAGGCCCGGACTCAGCGCCGGCTCGACGACTGGATGGGCCCGCCGAACTGACTACGCGGTGAACCGAGCGCCGCACCGGCCGCAGAACGTATCCGCCGGGGCCCGGGGCTCGCCACAGGAGCCACAGGTGAGCGCCGTGCGTGGCTTCCCGCAGCCGCGACAGAATCCGTCGCCGGGGAGCATCGGGTAGCCGCAATCCGGGCACCGGGAGGCCCCGGCCGCTTGCTCCGCCATCCCCGCAGCATCGACCGGGGCCGCAGAGGTGGACGCGGGCGCCGTGCCCTTCGGGCCAGGGGCCAGGGTTTCGACGCGGCCGAGGGCGCGTCGGCCCCGGAGGGCGAGACGGAACGCTTCGGTGTAGTCGCCTCGGTCGAACGCGGCCTGCCCCTGCTGAAGGGAGGCGGCCGCCTCCGACGCGACGCCCGAGGTGCCGGCGTTCGAAAGGTCCTCCTGGAGCAGCCCCAGTTGGAAGTGCGATTCCGCGCGGTTCTTGGGCGGCGGAGGGGCCGGCGTCCCCCCACCGGTGAGCGGGGCCGAGCCCGTCGCAACGGGGCGCGGGGCTGTCGGTCCCGGCGCCGCGGGGGACCGACCGGCCAGGGAGGGGCTCCCCGGGCTCACGGCGGTGCGTCCACGGGCGTTCACGAGCTCCTCGTGGGCCGACTGGGCGAGCTCGTAGGCCCGGGGGAACTGGCGGAGGTCGAACGCGGACTGGGACTGGGCGAGCAGGTCCTGGGCCCGGCTGATGTCCGTCCCGGTCCGCGCCAGGATGGCCGCCTCGCGGCGGGCCATCTCGAGGCGGTTGAACGCCCGGTCCTGGATCAGCTGGGGCTTGGCACTGAGCTCGCCCAGGATCTGGTTCCGACGGGCCCGGAGCCGGTTGGCGAGGTAGAGGAAGATCCCGACGACGACGACCGTGAGCACGACGGCGATGACGATGACGAACACCTGAGCGCCGGTGAGCGTGACCATGCGAGCGATCTGGCCGGGTGTCGGCGACCCCGCCGAGGAAGATACTGCGTGGGTCGACTATTTAGAGGCGGGCTTCGGCGGTGGGGGGGCCCGCCCGAGGGCGGCGGGCCGCACCGGCCCGCCCGGAGCCGGGTTCCTAGAAGACGCCGAGCTTCCCCGTCAGAAGGAGCTTCGGGATCGTGTCGACCTGCTCGAACCACGAGTTCGCGACCGCCTCGGCGGTCGGCTTGACCTGGGCGAGCTTGACGCCGTCGGCGGGCAGGATCTGGAGGCTCGCGACCTGGGGCTGGTCGACCGGTTTCCCGATCTGCGAGAGGATCCGGACGTGGACCTCCTTGACGTTCCCGCCGGTCTCCTTCACGATGTCCGCGGCGATCAGGTTCCCGAGCAGGTTGTAGATCTTGCCGACGTGGTTGACCGGGTTCTTCCCCGCGGACGCTTCGAGACTCATCGGACGGCACGGCGTGATGAGGCCGTTCGCCCGGTTGCCGCGCCCGACCGATCCGTCGTCCCCGGCCTCCATGGAGCAGCCGGTGACCGTGAGGTAGTAGCGGCCGAGCTCGGGGTCGTCGGCGGTGTTGACGTCGATCTGCACTTCCCGCTGGGTGAGCTTCGCCGCCTGGTCGGCGAGCTGCGCGCCGATTTGCTCGCAGACGCTCGCGTACTCCTTCGGGTTCGCAAGCTCGCTGTCGACGAGCGCCGCGGCGACGGTGAGCCGGATCTTGTCGCCCTGGCGGTAGCCCATGACCTTGACGTCCTCGCCGAGCGCGGGGACCTTCTTCTTCAGCTTGAGGGTCAGGAAGTGCTCGCTCTCGAGCACGAGGCGCTCGAGGTCGGAGAGGGGGGCGAATCCGACGCCGAACGACGTGTCGTTCGAGAGGACCGCCTTCTGCTCGAAGACCCCGCGCAGGTCGATCGACCCCTGACCGATGCGGCAGTCGAACTCGACGTGCTTGTCGAGATCGATGTGGGCGCAGACCGACTGGACGTACTTGCGGGCCGCGTCGATCGCCGTGTCCCGGATCGGGAGCTTCTCGCCGTTGACCTCGCTCGTCGCGCGGCCGACGAGCAGCATGTAGATCGGCTTCGTGACCTTCCCGCCGCCCCAATCCGGCTCGGACGCGCCGCCGACGACCTGGGTCTCGTCCGTGTTGTGGTGGAGGATGTGCCCGAACTCGTCGAGATACAGGCGCGAGAGCGCCCGGCTCACCGACTCCGAGACGCCGTCGGCGATCGAGTCCGGATGACCGAGACCCTTCCGCTCGACCATCTCCACCGCCTGGTCCTCGATATGGACGGTCCGCAGCGGTTCCACCTGGAAGTTCCGGGGCATTGAGGTCACTCGGTCGGCGGAGCCGGGGGTGGGTTTAACGGTTACGCGAGCGGCGCGCGCCGGGGCGCAGCTCGAGGGGTCACGGCTTGCGCGGGACGCAGAGCGGTTTCCTCATGTGCGGTCCGGAACGGGCGTACCCGTGGGCCCGGTAGTACTCCCGGGTGCCGACCGCGCTCGTGACGTATAACCCGGAGAACCCGGCTTCTGCCGCCTCGTGTTCCGCTTCCGCGAGCAGGGTCCGACCGAACCCGCGGTGCTGGTACTCGGGCGAGCGCCCCGCGGGGCGTCCGACCGCTACCTCGCTCCCGACGACCTTGAGCTCCCGGATGACGGGCTCCGACAGCCCGCCGGCGGTCCGGTCCGACGGGAACCGAAGTCGGAGGAAGCCGACGACGGTATCCGTCGCCGGGTCTTCCCAGGAAAAGAAAACCTCCCGACCCCCCGACGCCCCGTACTCCGTCCGCTCGAGCTCGAACGCTCCGGGATCGGGAGTCGCGCGGCGGCCAGCTTCCCGGCAACGCAGGCAACGGCAGTCCGTCCCTCCCGCCCGGAGCCGCTCGACCGCCTTCTGGCGGACGTTGCTCGCCCGGACGCCGGCGGCGACGAGCCGGGCGGGGATGTCGCGCTGGATGCGCTGGATCCGGACCCATGGCGGAACGATCCGCTTCATCTCGGCGAGGACCTCGACGGCGGTCGCCGTATCGTAGGGGGCGTACCGACCGGCGCGCCAGTCGTCGTAGAGCGGCGTGCCCGGAAGTACGAGCGTCGGGTAGATCTTGAGCAGGTCGGGGCGGAAGGCCGGCTCCTCCCACAACCGCCGGAAGTCGGCCAGGTCCGATGCCGGGTCCATGCCCGGAAGTCCGACCATCCAGTGATAGCAGACCTTGAGCCCCCGGTCGCGGGCCTCGCGGGTCGCCGTCTCCACCGACCCCGCATCGTGGGCGCGTCCGACCGCGGTGAGCACCGAATCGGTGAGGCACTCGACCCCGATCTCGACGCGCGTGACGCCGGCGTCGAGGAGGTAGGGAAGGACGCGGACGTCGCACCAGTCCGGGCGCGTCTCGACCGTGAGCCCGACCATCCGGTGCGCCGCGGTCTCGTTCCGGGCGATCGCCTCGGCGAGCGAACCGCTGGAAGTGCCGTTGAGTCCGTCGTAGATTCCGCGCAGCACTCCTTCCTGGTACGCGACGGGGCGCGCGGGGAACGTGCCGCCCATGACGATCACCTCGACCTTCGAGGTCGGATGCCCGATCGCCTCGAGGGTCTCGATGCGATGGCGCGTGATCGCCGCGGAATCCCAGTGGAACTGCGCCCCGCGGAGCGCCGACGGCTCCTCGCCGGTGTAGCTCTGGGGGCTCGCGTTCTCGAGCCCTCCGGGGCAGTACGTGCACCGACCGTGGGGGCAGCGGGCCGGAGCGGTCATGACCGCGACCACCGCCACGCCCGAGAGCGTGCGCGACGGCTTGCGTCGGACGGTCCCGGCGTAGCGGGCCCGTTCCGTCTCGGGAAGCGCGCGGACCCACTCCACGTTCGAAGGGAGCGGCCCCGGAGCCCCGCGCTTCGCGCGCGCGAGCTTCTCCCGGTGGAGGTCCTCCGGGCCGGGTACGGCCGGGACGCTCAGCGTCGGAGCCATGCGCGGGTCTCTCCGGTGATCAGGTACGGAGCCCGCCGGAGCTCGTCGAGGGTGCACGAGCCGGTGAGGAACATCGCGACCTTGAGCTCGTGCACGAGGAGCTCGAGCTCGCGGCGCGTCTCCTCGTAGCCCGTCGACGCCGCCTTGAGGACGCCGCCCGCCGTGCCCGCCGCGGTCGCGCCGAGCGCGATCGCCCGCGCCACGTCGAGCCCGGAGCGGATGCCGCCGCTCGCGACGACCGGGAGACCGAGCGGCACCAGCTCGACGACCGACACCGGGGAGGGGATGCCCCAGTCCCAGAACGTCTTCCCCACGCGGGCCTCGCGCATTGCCCCCTGGTCGACGGCGCGGTAGTGCTCGACGGCGGCGAACGACGTACCGCCCGTGCCGCTTACGTCGAACGCGCGGACCTTCCGCTCGAGGAGCGACTCGGCGACCTCGCGCGAGATGCCGGCGCCGGTCTCCTTCACGAGGACAGGGAACTGGGCGGCGAGCTCCCCGATCTTCTCGAGGCACCCCTTCGCCCGCCGATCCCCCTCGGGCTGGACCATCTCCTGGAGGAAATTCAGGTGGATCGCGAGGACGTCCGCGTGGATGAGCTCCATCGCGGCGCGCACGTCCTCCGGTCCGACGACCCGGTCGTTGGGCCCCTGGGGGATGATCTGCGGCGCGCCGATGTTCGCGAACTTGAGCGGCACGGCGTGCTGGGCGACCGTGGCGTAGCTGTCCGGATACTGGCCCTTCAGGATCGCCGCGCGCTCGCTGCCCACACCCATCGCCACCCCGACGTCGGCCGCGGCGCGGGCGAGGTTGTCGTTGATCTTGGCGGCGTCGGGAAAACCCCCGGTCATCCCGGTGATCACGATCGGGGCGTTCAGTCGGTGGCCGAGGAGGGAGACCGACGGATCGATCTCGGCGAAGTCGAGCTCGGGGAGGGCCTTGTGGATCAACTGCACGTCGTTCCAGTACCGATACCGTCCTTCGACGTCGCGGCCGAGCACGACCTTCACGTGCTCCGCCTTCCGATGGCTCAGATCGAGCCCGGAGGCGTCGGGGGTCTTATCCGGACCGCGCGCGCGCCCAGCTCCCATACACCTGCTCCCCTCGCAACGCGCGGGAAAGCTCACCATCCTTGAGTCCGCTAATAAGACCTGCGTCCACGCCGGCGCGCGCGATGCGTCGCATCGCCTCCGCCTTGCCCCGGATCCCCCCGGTCACGTCGGGAGCACCCGCCGTCGAGCGCAAGCCGTCCACGACCGCGTCGGTGATCTCGGGGACGACCGGGCGGCGGCCCCGGGCCGGGCCCTCGAGGATGCCCGGGACGTCGCTCACGAAGACCACGCGCGTCGCGCGCAGCGGTCCGATCAGCGCTTCTGCGATCGTATCGGCGCTGAGGATCGAGGCACCCCACGCTTCGTCCGGTACGACATCGCCGAACGACACCGGAGTGAGCCCTCGATCGAGTGCGTCCCCGAACGGCGCCGCATCGAACGCGACAAGTCGCCCCTCCCGGTTGCGCGCGTGGGTCGCGACCGGGACCGACGCCGCCGAAACGCCGGCCCGGACGAGGGCGCGGAGCACGAGAAGGTGAAGACGGCGGACCTCGGTCGCGACGATCGCGGCGCCCCGAGCCCGCTGGGCGGGGGTCTGCCCGGCCCCGGGGGCGTGGGCGAGACCGAACTGGCGGGCGCCCGGGTGGCCGAACGAACCCGCCCCGTGCAGCACGACCACGCGGGACTCGGGGACTGCCGCGATCTCCGAGGCGAGACGCGCCAACACCTTCGGGCGCGCGCGCTCGATCTCGCGCTTTCGGGTGATGACCGACCCCCCGAGCTTCACTACCACCGGGCCGCGGTCCGGGCCGCCCGAGCTCGTCATCGTGGCGGGCACTCCGGCGCGCCGCCTAGGCGTGATCCCAGCCCGCTCGCCGATCGAGGAACATCAGCACCGAGAGGAGCACCAGGAACGGCCCCCAGGCGAACTCGAGGTTGAAGTTGTAGAGCCACCAGAAGATCACGAACAGCCCCGCGGCCCCGATGAGCGACGCCGCGACCACCCACAGCACCGAGATGGGGCTCGCCACGCCGTGACCGTGCGCGACGCCGTGCTCCGACATCGGCCCGGAGGAGTCGGGCCTCCTTCAAATGGGTTCGGTCGAATCGGCGCGCGCCGATTCCCGGAAAATCGGCGCCGGATTCGCCGGGTGGGCGCCGGTGCGTTGCAAACTTACAGAAGGTTGATATGGCTCGCCTTCCTCGGACCGCCGCCCGAGGCCCGGGTAGGCGTCGACGGTGCCACCTACTAGCGAGGAGAAGCCGGCGGAAACGCCGGACCGATGGGACCCGAATCGCGCCAACAACGGGACGGCCACCCCCGTCAGTGACCGTCCGCCGGGTGGAGGTCCGGCGCCGGTGCCGTCGTACGGCACCCCCGCCCCTCCACCCGGAACCTCGACGTCGGAGTTCCTCGACTCGTTCCTTCAGACGAAGAGCGAGCTGTTCCGAGAGAGCCGGGAGGTCCTGCGCGACTCCTACGTGCCGGCCCGGCTGCCGCATCGAGACCAGGAGATCCGACAGGTCGCCGAGGTGCTCGCGCCCGCGCTGCGCGGCGACGTGCCCTCGAACCTCCTTATCTACGGAAAGATCGGCACCGGCAAGACCGCCGTGGTGACGCAGGTCCGACAGGACCTCCAGCGGCGGAGCGAGGGCACCGCGAAGCTGACGTCCATCGCGATCAACTGCGGGAACATCGACACCGCGTACAGCCTCCTGCAGAACATCGGGAACACGTTCGCGAAAGCGGAGTCCGACCGGATCCCGACCGGCTGGTCCCTCGATCGCGTTCAGTCCGCCATGCGGCGGCTCATGGACGCGAAGGGCGGGACGATCGTGCTCGTGCTCGACGAGATCGACCGGTTGGTCGCCCGGAGCGGGGACAACGTGCTCTACACGCTCAGCCAGCTGAACACCGAGCTCGAGACGGCGCGGCTCGTGCTCGTGGGGATCTCGAACGACCTCAAGTTCACGAACCACCTCGATGCCCGCGTCCGGAGCCGCCTCAACGAGGAGAAGATCCTCTTCGATCCGTACAAGGCGCCCCAACTCCAGGACATCCTCCAGGACCGGGCCCGCGTGGCGTTCCGGGAGGGGGTCGTGGACCCCGGGGTGATCGAGCTGTGCGCGGCGTACGCCCAGCTCGAGAGCGGCGACGCCCGCCGGGCGCTCGCCCTCCTCCGCCTCGCGGCGGAGATGGCGGAACGCGACCGGGCGAAGCGGATCACCCGGGACCACGTCGTGAAGGCGAAGAACCGCCTTGAGAAGGACATCATCATCGAGTGCTGCCGGTCGCTGCCGCCCCACTGCAAGGTGCTCCTGTACGCGATCCTGCAGTCGTACGAGCGTCGCCGGACCGGGGTGCTCACCGGCGAGGTCTACGACAACTACAAGCGTCTCGCCGAGCGCCTCGGCTTGCCGCCCTTGCACGCGCGCTCGATCTCGAACTACGTCAGCGAGCTGGAGTCGCTCGGCCTCATCCGGGCGACGATCGTCTCCCGGGGGCGAGGCGGTCGGACCCGGGAGATCCAGGTCGACGTGCCGATCGGCGAGACGATGCCGGCGCTCGAGGAGGATCCTCTCCTCGCCCCGATCGGTCGGCCGAAGGGCCGGGGCCAGACGCTCCTGACGAATTTCGACAACCCGGCTCGAACCGGGCCCTACTGACGGGCCGCCGCGTCCGCCGTGACGCCGCTGGCGGCGAACTCCTCGCCGGGGAGGCGCGCCGCGGCGCGTCGCCGCGCCCGCTCGCGCTTGAGTTCCCGCAGGTCGCGGTCGAGCTCCCGCAGCTCGGCGGCGACCCGTCGCACCCGCACGCGGGCGATCCCCTCGATCGCGGCGATCTCCCGGTCCAGCGCGTCGTCGGAGCCGCGAAAG
Organism: Thermoplasmata archaeon; assembly: GCA_035507575.1. GTDB lineage: Archaea > Thermoplasmatota > Thermoplasmata > Lutacidiplasmatales > UBA184 > Lutacidiplasma. The sequence continues at coordinate 8,022 of DATJNY010000033.1, forward strand.
CCGCTCATTCGCCGGCGCTATCGGCGATCTGCGCCTTCTGCAACTTTGAGGAGAAGTCGATGAAGACGGTCTTGATCTCGGTGAACTCGTCGATCGCGACGCTTCCCGCTTCGCGACCGCCATTCCCGGTGTTCTTCACCCCTCCGAACGGCAGCTGGACCTCGGCGCCGATCGTCGGCGCGTTCACGTACGTGATCCCGGCCTCAAGATCGTCCATCGCGCGGAAGGCCCGGTTCACGTCCCGCGTGTAGATGGAGGAGGAGAGGCCGTAGTCGACGTCGTTCGCGACGCGGACCGCCTCCTCGTAGCTCTTCACCTTGATCACGGAGAGGACCGGGCCGAAGATCTCCTCCTTGGAGATCCGCGTCCCGTGCGTCGTCTCGAAGATCGTCGGGGCGATGAAGTACCCGCGGTCGTAGGCCCCGCCGGTCAGCTTGGTCCCGCCGTAGCGGAGCTTCGCCTCCTTCTTCCCGATCGCGATGTACTCGAGGATCTTCCGCTCCTGGTCCGCCGACGCGACCGGCCCCATGGCGGTCTTCGGGTCCAGCGGATCGCCGACCGTGAACCGACCGAGCCGCTCGACGAGCTGCCCCAGAAACGCGTCGTACACGGACTCGTGCACGATGAGGCGACTCGTGGCCGTGCACCGCTGACCCGAGGTCCCGAACGCGCCGAAGAGGACGCCGTCGAGCGCCAGGCCGAGGTCCGCGTCCTCCATGAGGATCACGGGATTCTTGCCGCCGAGCTCGAGGTGCACCATCTTGAGCCCCTGCGCGCCCCGCACGTAGACGTCCCGGCCGGTCTCGACACCCCCGGTGAACGAAACGGTCCGGACGCGCGGGTCGCCGACGAGCGCGTTCCCGACCACCCCGCCGGAACCCGTGACGAAATTCAGCACGCCGGCGGGGAGTCCGGCGTCCTCGTAGATCCGGACGACCTCGACCGCGCACCGGGCCGTGTTCGAGGCGGGCTTGAAGACGATCGTGTTCCCCGAGATCAGGGCGGCGGCGATCTTCCAGTTCGGGATCGCGGTGGGGAAGTTCCATGGGGTGATGCACGCCACGACGCCCTTCGGCTGGCGGACGGTGAGGCAGAACTTCGAGCGGAGCTCCGACGGCACGGTCTCGCCGAACAGGCGCCGGCCTTCGCCGGCCATGTACTCGATGAAATCGATCGACTCTTGGACGTCGCCGAGCCCCTCGGCGATCACCTTCCCCATCTCCTGGGTGACGATCCGGCCGACCTCGGGCTTGCGTTGCTTGAGGATCCGGGCCGCCTCGAGCAGGATGTCGCCCCGCTTCGGCGCCGGAGTCTCCTTCCAGGCGGGGAACGCCTTCGTCGCCGCGGTGATCGCCCGATCGACGTCCTCCGGCGTCCCCGCGACGAACGACGCGACCGGCTCGCGGGTCGCGGGGTTGATCGTCTCGAACCGCTTCGCCGCGGCGGGGGACGTCCACTTTCCACCGATGAACAAACCGAACTCCTCGACCTTCGACGTCATCGTATCTCCGACCGGGGCGCCGGACGCGGGCGACCGCTAAAAGCGTCTCTGTCGCGCGCCCCCGCGCCGTTCCCTAACTTAATAGGTCCTCTCCCCGTCGACCCTCCCGATGGACCATCGTCTGGAGGCCGAACTCCTGCTGAGCGGGCCGGTCCCCGATTCTACTGCACTCGGTCCGATCGTGGAGCGCCTCGCCGCCGACGCGATCCAGCGCACGATCGGCGCTCGGGGATCGGGGCGGCTCGTCGCCTGGAAGGCGGAGGGCGAGCATCTCTGGCTCCAGCTCGAATCGGACGGGCCCCGTCCCCACCAGGCGCTGCTCGCCTTCGTGCGCCGGTTCTCCGAGGAGCTCGGGCGGTCGCAGAAGATCGGGGTCCGATCGTTCCGCGCGCCGCTCTACCGGACGTCGTTCGAACTCCCGGCGCCCCCCGAGAAGGCGGTTTCGCTGCCAATCCCCCACGAGCTCAAGCACGAAGGGAAGGCCGCCACCCTCGAGCTCACGGACCTGTCCGAAGCGGCCCTCCGGGACAACTGGATGGACCGCGCCGTTGGGCTCGTCAAGGAGAAGGTTCAGAAGCAGCGGTACGAGGGGAAGGAGCAGTTCTGGACCCTCCTCACCTCGAGTCCGCAACGCGAGATGCGGTTCGCCCTGGATCCCACGGAGGAGATGCTGAAGCGGCTCTGGGTGCGCCCGGGACCGACGAAGGGCAAGTGGTTCCTCGGTCCGACGGCCGCTCACCTGATGCGGACGATGGAACGGATCGCTCGGGAGGAGGTGCTAGAGCCGCTCGGCTTCCACGAAGTCGTCCAGCCGCATCACGACTCGTTCGACATCCTCCTCAAGACCGGCCATCTCGAAGGACTCCCGGGCGAGTTCTACTACGTCGCCGAGCCGAAGACGCGCGATCCCGTCGCGTGGGAGCGGTTCACCGACCTCGTCAAGATCACCGGAGAGGTGCCCCGGGACGAGCTCGAGCGGATGGTGACCGGGCCCACCGCCGTCTCCTGCTACGCCCAATGCCCGACGATCTACTGGTGGCTCTCGGGGCGGACGATCGCCACCGAGAGCCTCCCGCTCCTCGTCTACGACAAGTCGGCCGTCTCGAACCGATACGAGAGCGGCGGACGCCACGGCCTCGAGCGGGTCGACGAGTTCCACCGCATCGAGCCCGTGTATGTCGGCGCGCCGGACGACCTCGTGACGCTGCGGGAGCGCCTGCTCGAGCGGTACGCGCGGGTCTTCAACGAGATCCTCGAGCTGGAGTGGCGGACCGCCTGGGTCACGCCGTTCTACATGCAGCAGAGCGGCCAGGTCGGGGTCGAGGACGCCCAGGCGCACGTGAAGGGGACGATCGACTTCGAAGCGTATCTGCCATACCGGGGCCCGCGCGACGGCTCGGAATGGCTCGAGTTCCAGAACCTGTCGATCGTCGGCGACAAGTACACCAAGGCGTTCGCCATCAAGACCCAGAAGGGCGAGCTCTGGTCCGGCTGCAGCGGGATCGGGCTCGAACGGTGGCTGACCGCGTTCCTGGCGCAGAAGGGGCTCGACCCGGAAGGATGGCCCGCGGCGTTCCGGGACTACGCGGGAACGCTTCCGCACGACGTCAAGTTCCTCTGAGGCCGCGCCCGGGAATCCCTAAGGTCGCGGCCCTTTTGGCCCGAGGGAGGAGCGGACGGGGTGGCGCAGCGGCGGCTTGACGAGTTCGGAGGCGGACCGGTCGTCGACGAGCCCCCGCTCCCCGTTGGCCGGATCCGCCCCTCCGGCCTCCCCGGGGTCTGGCGCGTCGCGGACGGGGCGGTGGAGCATCCGTATCTGCGGCCCGGGGCGCTGCGCGCGCTCCCGTTCCAGCTCGATCTGGCGCGGATCGGGCTCGACGAGGACCTGCTCGTCGTGCTCCCGACCGGTCTCGGCAAGACCGTCATCGCGGCGCTCCTCGCGGCCGAGGTCCTGCGACGGGCCCCGGGGAAGGTGCTCGTCCTCGCGCCGACTCGCCCGCTCGTGGCGCAGCACGCGGACTCCTTCCGTCGGTGGCTCGCCCCGATGCGGAGCGCCCGGTTCACCGGCACCGTGCGGCGGCCGGTGCGGGAAGGGAGTTGGGAGACGGCCGACCTCGTCTTTGCCACGCCCGAGATCGTCCAGAACGACCTCGCGGCGGGGCGGTATCGACTCGATGACGTCTCGCTCCTCGTCTTCGACGAGGCCCACCACGCGGTAGGAAAGTACGTCTACGTTCCGATCGCGGAACGGTACCGCGGCGAGCGGCCGATCGGCGGCCGCGTGCTAGCGCTCACGGCCTCGCCCGGCGGCAAGGAGGAGCGGATCGAGGAAGTCGTGGGGGCGCTCGGAGTCCGTCGGATCGAGGCCAGGTCGCGCGAGGACCCGGGGGTCGCCGAGTACGTCCAACCCACCGACGTGGTCCCGATCTGGGTGGACCTCTCGCCCGAGGCGACCCGGATCCGGGAGATGCTGGCGGACGTGGCCTTCGCCACGGCCCACAAGCTCCAGAAGATGGGCTACCTGCGCAAGAAGCCGATCCGGTCCCTGACCGTGAAGGACCTGATCGCGCTGCGGGCCGAGATCTTCGCGCGTCCGGGCCCGATGGTGCGGCGGTTCGGCCCGCTCTTCCACCAGCTCGTGCTCCTCCACCTGCACCACGCGCAGGAGCGGCTCGAGACCCAGGGTCTCGCGCCGTTCCTCCAGTATCTCGAGCGCGTGGCCGCGAAGCCCAAACCGAGCCGCGGCGACAAGGCGTTCCTGCAGTTGCCGGCGGTCCAGCAGGCGACCTCCGAGGCGAAGGAGTTCCTCCGCACGACGAAGGAACCGTCGCACCCCAAACTCGACCGTCTGGTCGAGCTCGTGCGCGAAGAGTTCGATCGCCCGTCGGACCACCCGCACCGCATCCTCGTCTTCGCGCAGTATCGCGACACGATCCAGGGGATTCAGGAGGCGCTCGAACTCCAGGGGTGGACGGTCGGACGGTTCGTGGGTCAGGCGACGCGGGACGCGAGCGACCCCGGCATGAACCAGACGGAACAGGCCCGGGTCCTCCAGGGGTTCCGGGACGGTCGGTTCCCGCTGCTCGTCGCGAGCAGCGTCGCCGAGGAGGGCCTGGATGTGCCCGACGTCGATCTCGTCGTCTTCTTCGAGTCGGTCCCGAGCGAGATCCGGGCCATCCAGCGACGGGGCCGGACCGGCCGGACCTCCCTCGGCCGCGTCGCGGTGCTGCTCACCCGGGAGACCCGGGACGTGCAGTACCAGGCGGCCGAGGTCCGACGCGAAAAGGCGATGAAGCGGATCGTGCGCCGGCTCTCGGCCGAAGCCCGACGCCGGCGCGAGGACGAGGAGGCGGTCACGCCTCCGGCGCGCTCGAAATCCTCGGGATAAGCCTTGTTTCGGCGTGCTAGCACGTGCCCGTCCGTCGGCGAGGCTAAATAGCCACCCCCGGGTCCAACGCGCCAAGGAGCCGATGAGCGTCGTTTCGGCGGTGCTCGACAACCTCGGACTGGTCACCCTCACCGCGATTTCGATCGCTCTGACGGTCTACTTGCTCTACGTCATGACCCACCCCGAGAAGTTCTAGGGGCGGCGATGGTCGACCTCCAGTCCCTCTGGGACGTGGCCCTCGTCGTCGCCCTCGTCCTCGCGATCGCGCCGTGGTTCGGCTCCTACCTGGGACGGGTCTATCTGAACCGGCCCGTCGTGGGCGACGCGATCCTGGCCCCGCTCGAGCAGGCCGCCTATCGGCTGATCGGCACGTCGCCGCGGCGCCAGATGCGCCCGCGCGAGTACATGTTCGCGCTCCTGCTGGTGAACGGGGGCGTCTTCCTCGTTCTCTACTTCTACTTCTTCTTCCAGTTCAGCCTCCCGCTGGACGCCACCCACGTCCCGAACATGACCTGGGACCTGGCGCTCCACTCCGCGGCGAGCTTCACGACGAACACGGACTTCACGCACTTCACCAACGAGTCCCAGATCTCGATGGGCTCCGAGGTGATCGCGTGGCAGCTCGCGATGTTCCTGTCCGCGGCGACCGGACTCTCCGTCGCTGCGGCGATGATCCGGGGGTTCATCCGGAAGGACGGGACGCTCGGGAACTTCTACGTCGACATGGTCCGCTCGGTGACGCGGATCCTCCTGCCGCTCTCCGTGGTCTTCGCGCTCGTCCTCGTCCTGATGGGCGTTCCCGAGACGTTCAAGAACTACGTGACGGCGTACCCCCTCACCGGCGGCACCCAGACGATCTACCTCGGTCCGGTCGCGTCGTTCCAGTCGCTCTCGCTCCTCGGGACGAACGGGGGCGGCTGGTACAGTGCGAACGCCGCGTCGCCCCTCGCGAACCCGAGCGCCATCTCGAACCTGTTCCTGGTCGGTGTCATGATGCTGATCCCGTTCTCGACGCCGTTCGCGTTCTCCCAGATCATCCGCCGGCGCTCCGAGGCGTGGCCGTACGTCGGGACGATCGTGATCGTCATCGCGGTCGCGCTCGGCCTGTTCATCGCGTATCAGGCGGCGACGAACCCCGCCCTCACGAGCGTGGTCGGCCTCGGCAGCTCGACGAACGGCTACCCCGTGGGCCAGGAGACGCGCTTCAGCCTCCCCGAGGCGTCGCTGTTCCAGGTGATCAGCGTGTACTCCAACGTCGGGGCCAACAACATGGCGATCGGCTCGGTGTCGCCGGTCGCCCAGATGGTCCTCCTGTTCGGGATGTTCACCCAGAGCACGCCCGGCGGGGAGGGGACCGGTTTCGGGACGCTCCTCCTGTTCGCGGTGCTCGCCATCTTCATCGCGGGACTCATGGTGGGGCGGACCCCGGAGTACCTCGGGAAGAAGATCGAGATCGGTCACGTAAAATGGGCGGCGCTCGCCCTCCTCATCCATCCGGCGTTGATCCTCGTGCCGTTCTCCGTGGGCGTCCTCGCCGGCGCACCGGGGATCGCGGGCGCCTCCGTGGGCGCGTCCGCCCATAATTTCACCTCGGTCCTCTACGAGCTGACCAGCGAAGCGGCGAACAACGGCAGCGCCCTCTCCGCGGCGTCGTTCAACGACGCGACGCCGTTCTGGAACGTCACGGGGGCGTTCGTGATGCTGATCGGCCGGTTCGTGCCGATCTGGGCGATGCTCCAGGTCGGCGGGCTGTTCGCGGGCCAGGCGGAGAAGCCGCCCGGCCCCGGCACGCTCCGAACGGCCAGCGCCACGTTCACGATCTATCTCACGATGATCCTGATCATCGTCTCCGCCCTCCTCTTCCTCCCCGTGCTGGCGCTGGGGCCGCTCGCCCAGATCCTGTAGGTGGGACGCATGGTCGAGGTCGGCGCGCAGGTCTCGGTCCGCCGCGAGCCCCACACGTCGGTGCGTCGCGTCCTCGCCGACTCGTTCCGGATGTTCGATCCGCGGCGCGAGGTGCACAACCCGATGATGTTCGTCGTGTGGGTGCTCTTCCTCTACCTTGTAGTCCTCACGCTCGTCCCGCGCGCGTTCCCCGACATCGCGCGCTTCTACAACCCGAGCTACTACCTCGCGGTCACGGTCATCCTGTTCCTCACGCTCTGGTTCGCCCACATCTCGGAGGCGATCGCGGAGGCCCAGGGGCGGGCCCAGGCGGACAGCCTGCGCGAGATCCGCAGCGGGATCCGGGCCCGGCAGTTGCTCCCGGATGGGACGACGCGCTGGGTCGCCGCGGACGTGCTCCACGTCGGGGAAACGGTGGTGATCCAGCCCGGGGAGCCGATCCCGATCGACGGCGACGTCATCCAGGGGGCGGCACTGATCGACGAGTCGATGATGACCGGCGAGTCGGCCGCCGTGATGCGCGAGAGCGGCGGCGACAAGACCAGCGTCCTCGGCGGGGCCCGCGTCGTCCAGGGAACCATCCGCGTGCGGGTGAGTGCGGTGCGCGGCGAGTCGTTCCTCGATCGGTTGATCCGACTCGTGGAGGGACAGGCCCGCGAGCCGACGCCGAACGAGCTCGCCCTCGGGGTTTTCCTCGCGGCGCTGACGATCGCGCTCTTCACGGTCGTGGTCACGTTCGTGTACCTCGCGAACTTCACCGACATCATCGCCGTCGATCTCGCCACGATCGTCGCGCTGTTCGTCTGCCTGATGCCGACGACGATCGGTGCCCTCCTCCCGGCGATCGGCATCTCGGGGATCAACCGCGTCGCGCGCTCGAACGTCATCGCGAAATCCGGCAAGGCCGTCGAGGCCGCGGGGGACCTCGACACCCTCATCCTGGACAAGACCGGTACGATCACCGTCGGCAACCGGCTCGCGGTCCAGTTCGTGGCCGCGCCCGAGGTGCCGATGGACACGGTCGTGGAAGCGGCGATGCTCTCCTCGACCCTCGACGACACGCCGGAAGGGAAGTCGATCGTCCGCCTCGCGGCGCGCCGCTCGAGCCCGGTCCGGCGCCTCGAGACCGGCGCCTTCAAGGTCCTCCCGTTCACCGCCGAGAGGCGGATGAGCGGCATCGCCCTCGCCGACGGCACCGAGTTCTACAAGGGTTCGATCCAGGCGATCGAGACGTACGGGGCGCCGTTGCCTCCCGCGCTCCGCAAGTCGGCCGCGGAGGCCTCGCGCCAGGGGATGACGCCGCTCGCGGTCTCGGTCGGTAAGCGGGTCGTCGGCCTCGTCTTCCTGAAGGACGTCGTGAAGCCGGGCATTCGCGACCGGATCCGCGAGTTGCACACGATGGGCATCCGCACCGTGATGTGCACGGGAGACAATCGGCTGACCGCCGCAGCGATCGCCAAGGAGAGCGGCGTCGACGACTACATCGCCGACGCGAAGCCCGAGACCAAGTTGGTCGTCATCGAGAAGGAGAAGGCCGAGGGACGGCTCGTCGCGATGAGCGGCGACGGGACGAACGATGCCCCGGCCCTCGCCCGCGCCGACGTGGGTCTCGCGATGAACAACGGCACGAGCGCCGCGAAGGAAGCCGGCAACATGGTCGACCTCGACAACGATCCGACGAAGCTGATCGAGATCGTCTCGATCGGCAAACAGCTCCTCATCACCCGGGGCGCCCTCACGACGTTCTCGATCACCAACGACGTCGCGAAGTACTTCGCCATCATCCCCGCGATCTTCGTCGCGACGGGCGCGGCGGACCTCTCCGGCGTGTCGGCGCTGAACGTCCTCGGGCTCTCGAATCCCCAGCTCGCCGTCCTCGCCGCGCTCCTCTTCAACGCGTTCATCATCCCGGTCCTGATCCCGCTCGCCCTCGCCGGGGTCCCGTTCCGACCCCGGCCGGCGATCGACCTGCTGCGGCGGAACCTCATCTACTACGGCTTCGGCGGCCTGATCAGCGCGTTCGCCGGCATTTGGCTGATCTATCTGCTCCTCAACTGGCTGAATGGGCAGGCGTGGGTGCAGGCGGTCGGTGCCGGCATCGGCCACGTGCTGCCGCTGGGAGGCCTGTGAGCGCGATCGCGCCTCCGTCGACCGGCGCGCCGACCCCGCCGCCGGCGCCGCGCCGACCGGAGCCCGCGCCGCCGGCCCATTCGAAGCTCGCCCACCTGCGCGCGACCGCCGTCTTCCTCGTCCTCGCTCTGGTCGTTTCGGGCTTCGCCTATCCGCTCGTGGTCACCGGGATCGCGCAGCTGATCGACCCGTACGCGGCGAACGGGTCGCTCCTGAGCGAGAACGGGACGGTCGTCGGCTCGTCCCTGATCGCCCAGAACACCGACGCCCCGTACCTGTTCTGGGAGCGGCCGTCGCTCGCCGACTACAACACGACCCTCGGCTTGATCACCGCAGACGGTCCGAGCGACCCGGCGCTCGCCGCCTGGTTCAACGAAACGCTTGCCTACATGCGCGAGTATGGGAACTTCACCGTGAACGCGACGCTCCCGATCTGGTTCGTCTCCCCGTCCGCCTCTGCGGTCGACCCGGACCTCACCCCCGAAGCCGTGCTCGTCCAGGTGCCGCGGGTCGCGAACGCGACGAACCTCTCCGTCGACGCCCTCACGAGCTTCGTGAACGCCCACATCGACACGCCCCCGATCCCCGGCCTCGGCGTCGCGTACGTGAACGTCCTCCAGCTCGACCTCGACCTCCTGCCGCGGATCGGGAGGGGCTGATGTATCGACAGATCCTGATCCCGGTCTCCGAGCCGTCCGAGGTCGAGCCGCTGATCCGGTTCGGGGCGATGCTCCTCGATCCCGACGGCGAGATCCGCGTCCTCCACATCATCCCGACCACGACGCTCCCGCAGGTCACCCGGGAGTGGCGGTCGTCGGTGAACCTCGTCGTGCCGGCGCACGAGGCCGGCGCCGCGCTCGACGTCCGGGTCGACCCCGAGGTGCGCGCCTCGACCGACGTGCCGGGCGAGATCCTCGAGAGCGCCGAGTCCCACGGCGTCGACGCGATCCTGATGACGCTCCGGGGCGACAAGCGCAGCCGGAACCCGTTCGTCGGCCACACGGCGAGCGGGATCCTCCACCACGCCCACGCCGACGTGCTGATCGTGAACCGCCTCGCGCTCACGGCGGGGAAGCTCCCGCGGATCCTCCTCCCGTCGTTCCGGTCGACCCCGCTCCCCCGGGCGATGCAGGTCGCCGAGGAGATCGCGGTCCACAACGAAGGGGCGCCCGTGACGACGCTCGCCCTCGGCCCCCGGGCCCCCGGCGAGGCGGAGGAGATCCCGGATCGCGAGGAACGGACCAGCCGCGGGGTCGTCGTGACCCACAAGCGGACGACGCTCGCCGGCGGGTTCGTCCGCCGGGCGCGCCTCCCCGGGGTGATCCTCCAGGCGGCCCAGCGCGAGCGATTCGGACTGCTCCTCGTCGGCGAAGAGGGCGACCTCGCGGGCGGCGCCCTCCTGACCCGACCGTTCCTCGAGGACCTCTTCCGCGCGGCGCCGTGCCCGGTGCTCGCGCTGCGCAGCTAGGGCCGGAGGACCCCGCGATGGCGGAGCTTGTGTTCGTCGGCCTCGGACTCGACGACGAGCGCGGGCTCTCCTCCCGGGCGTGGGAGGCGCTGCGGGCGTCGGACGAGGTGTTCGCCGAAGAGTACACCGCGTCGGCGCCGGACGGCACGCTCGATCGGATCTCGGCGTCGCTCCACCGCCGGGTCCAGCGCCTCGACCGCGCGGCGCTCGAGTCCGAGACGCCGATCCTCGAGGCACTCGGCCGGTCGCCCCGCGTCGCGCTGCTCGTCGTCGGCGACCCGTTCGCCGCGACGACCCACGTCGCGCTCCGCCTCGCGGCCGAGGGCGCCGGTCACACGTGGTCCTACCTGCCGAACGCGAGCGTCCTCTCCGCCGCCGCCGGATGGCTCGGCCTGATGCCGTACCGGTTCGGGCGGCCCGTCTCGCTGCCGTTCCCTGCGCCGGGGTTCGCCCCCATGTCCCCGCTCGAGCAGATCGCGGCGAACCGGGAGCGCGGCCTCCATACGCTCCTCCTGCTCGATCTGCGACCCGAGGAGGGCCGCTACCTCGACGCGGGCGCCGCCCTCGGGCTCCTGCGGGAGCGGGACCCCGACGGCCGGTACCTGCCCCGGGGCACGCGGGTCGCCGTCGCGGCCCGGGTCGGGCGGTCGGATGCCGCCGGGGCGACGGGGACGATCGAGGAGCTCGCGGGGACCGATTTCGGCGCTCCGATGCACGCGATCGTGGTGCTCGCGCCGGAACTGCACTTCGAGGAGACCGCGGCGCTCGCGCGCCTCGCGCGACCCCGCCCCTAGGTCGCGGACGCCGGGGAGTTCGCGGGCAGGAGCGCTTCTGCGAACTGGCGGATCCGGAACGGTCGGAGGAGGACGACGTCGGGTCCGCCGTCGCTGGCCGGCGCCGGGGGCCGGGACGCGGGAGCGACCAGGATCACACGGAGCTTGGGCGCGGCGCGACGGGCCTCGCTGACGAGCACGGTCGGGCTTCCCTCGGCGAGGTTCACGTCGGCGACGAGGAGGGACGGATGATGCTCCCGGATCAGCTCGAGGCACTGGGTGGCGCCCTCGGCCTCCCCTTCGACGCGGAAGTGGTGCAGCCGGAGCAGCCCCCGGAGCAGAACCCGCGTCTCCTCATCTCCCGCGACGACCACGGCGGACGCCGGCGGGGCGCTCGAGTCGGCCATTTCCACGAACCGGTCGCATCTGGCCTCCCGAAGGCCCGCTTGACTGGTCTATCTAAAGGTACACCACCAAGTATTTTTGTCTACCCGGTTGACACGCCGTGACACGGGCCGTTCCGGAGCGGCCGGACGGCCGGGAGCCGGCCTACGCGCCGGCCGGCGCCCGTTCGCCCCAATCGGCGACGCCCGCAGCCTGGAACAACGCCTCCATCGCCTCGTGGTAGCGGTCCGCGGGGGCGGCGAGGACCGAGCGGGCGCGGTCGGCGAGCGCCGCGCCGAACTCCTGCTCGGTCGTGGAGAATTGCCAGGCGTGGGCCGCCCCCCGCCCGAGCGCGCTCAGGAGCCCGAAGGCGAGCCCGCGCTCCTTCCCTTCCTGCGGAAGGGACTGGACGAGCGCTCGCTCTGCGGCGGAGCTGCCGTGCGTGCGGTACTCGCGCGCGATCCGGTCGACCCAGGCGGCCTCCCGGGCCATCCGGCGGTACTGGGGGAGCTCCTCGAGGACCTGCTGCTCCTCGCTCCGTCGTTGCGCGCGCTTCAGGAGCTCGGCGACCCTCCCCGGGGCGCCGCGCGCCTCGGCGATCCACCGGCGCGCCTCCTCGGGGTCGGAGACGATGGTGCGGACGATCACCTCGGCGTGACCGGGCCACAGGCGCTCGAGCGCGCGGCTCGCCACGGGTTCGTCGACCTCGAAGTACCCGTCGAGATCGGCGAGCGCCCGGGCGACGGCCCGCCGCTCGATCGACGTCCCGTCGAGCTGTTCGACGAACGCCGCCGCGTCGCTCCCGAAGCAGACGCCGCCCGCGACGAACGTCGGTCGACGGGTCCCCTCGATCCGGGGCTTGAGCTCGTCCCCGTAGGCGTCGAGCAGCGCCGCGTCGCCGAGGCGGCCGAGCTCGTACCGCTTGCGGAGGGCGCCGGGGAGCTCGGGGAGGCGGGCGTGGACGCACTCCGGCCCTCCGCGGCAGCGGACGTTCCACCGGACGTCGACGGGGAACTCCGCCGCGGGGTCCGGGACGGCGGCGCCGTCGGAGAGGGTGGAGAGGAGATGGCGTTCCGACTTCGCGCATTTCCGGCAGACCCGGAACGACGTGTCGGCGCCCGGCCAGCCGACCTCGAGGTACGGCCGGGGCTCGCCGTCCTTCAGGTGGCCGCACTGGAAGACGTGGGCCGACGGGTTCTCGATCAGACGGTACGGCAGCTCGGCGATCCGCTCCTGACGGAACTCGCCGGGCGGGGCCGGGGAGCGCCCGGAGCAGAAGAGGACCTTCCGGGTGGCGAAGAAGTGGAACCCCTTCCGCGCCCAGTCGACGTACCCCAGCAAGAGTCGGGACGGGTCGTCGGATTGCTGGACGGCGATCTCGGTCTCGCGCGGCGCCCGCGCCAGCGGGGCATACGACGCTTCGCCGTCCGGCAGGGGGACCGCGACGACGGTCGGCGGCTGGGGCTCGAGATAGAACTTGAGCAGCCCCGCATACGAGCGGACGAGGGGCTCGCCCCAGTGGGACGCGCGCTCGAGGCGCTTCGCGTCGTCCCGGAGCTCCCGGACCGCCTCAAGGTCGTCCCGCAGGCGGTCGAAGCGATCCGTCGGGCAGTCCGGCGTTCGGCGCGGCAGGAGCGGATCGACCGACTCCCGCAGTACCTTCGCACGGGCGACCAGATCGTGCTCCCGAACCCCGGAGCCCCGACGGAGACGCGGCATCGAGCGACCTCAGCGTGCGAGCGGAGCGCCGTACTTATTCCCAAGGGTCGCCCGGGCTAGCGCCGGCAGGCGTCGAGGAAGTGCCGGAAGATCTCCCGCCCGCCCTCGGTATGCTCCACCTCGGGGTGGAACTGGACCCCCCAGATCGGTCGCGTCGGGTGGGCCATCGCCTCGACGCGGCAGGCCGCGGAGTGGGCGAGCACCGACCACCCGGGCGGCGGCTCGGCGACCTCGTCGTTATGGCTCGCCCAGACGCGGAACTTCTCGGGGAGGCCCGCGAAGAGCGGATGGTCGGATCGGTCGACGACGAGGTCGACGGCGCCGAACTCCGGCGACGAGCGCAGGAGCTTCCCTCCGAAGTGTCGGCCGAGATACTCGTGCCCGAGGCAGATCGCGAGGACGGGGACGGGGACCGAGTCGATCCACTCTCCGACGCGCCCGAGGGGCGCCTCGCTCCCTTCGAGACTCAGCGCGCCGCCGGAGAGCACGATGCCGTCCGCGTCGAGGTCGGCGAGGGGCGTCGTGTTCGGTACGATCGTCGTGTCGGCGCCGAGGTCGCGCAGGACGCGCCACTCGCGGTGGGTCCACTGCCCGCCGTTGTCGAGGACCGGGATCTTCATGGGCGCGCTCGCGGCGGGTCGCCGGTAGGATCCGCCGGTCCCGCCGTCGGCGTGAGGCGATCGACGTGCGCCTTGATCTCGGAGATGTCGGCCCGCATCCGGAGCATCTCCTCTTCGAACGGCGTGAAGCCCTGCGACCGGAGGACGCGCGCGGAGAAGTAGATCCCAATGAAGATCGCGCCGACCAGCGCGAGGATCGTCGTGAAGACCAGGGCGAAGAGGACGGTGTACGGGTCCCCGAACGCCGAGGCGAGCGGGAGTGTGAAGACGCGGGTGATCTCCGCGAACTCGACGATCAGGAGCCCGACGATCAGCGCGGACCAGAGCAGGATCACCGCGCGGGACGGATTCACTGGGTCCCTCCGGTCCCGACGTACTCGAGCAGGATCGGGACGGGAAGGTCCGACACGGGGCTCGAGAACCCGGAGATCCCCGAGGTCGCCGAGGCGATGGTGAGCGTTTCCGTCGTCGATCCGGGCGCCATGCCCATGTAGAAGGCGAGGACCCCCACGTAGAGAGCGTTTACCCCGCCCGCGGAGTAGAGGGCCGTCACGTTGACGGCGACCGGGTTCGCCCCGACCCCCCGGTCGATCGAGAGCACGGAGGAGGCGTTCAGCCAGTCCGTCCAGTTGAGCGCGCCGCTGGGGAAGGAGCCGGTCCAGTTGAATCCGGACGCGAAGCCGAGGTTGAGCTCGGAGTAGCGGGTCGTCGTGCTCAAGCCCCGAACGTAGAAGTGCATCGAGACGTTTCCGGGGAGGGCGTCGACGATCAGCTCGGCCTCGGTGAAGATACCCCCGCCGTTCGACTGGCCGGTGAGGATCGGCGTCGCCACGATCAGCACGACAAGCAGGAGCGCGACGCCGACGAACGGCAGGGGGGCGAGCTCCTCGATCGATCGACGTCCCCGCGGGGAGGGCCCGGTCGCGCTCACTGCTCACCGGCCTTCCAGCCGCGGTAGAGGTGGTGGGGGACCTCGAGGTGGTCGAGGACCTTGCCCGCGAGGTAATTCGTTTGGTCGTCGACCGACTTCGGGTGGAGATAGTAGGGCGGGGCGGCGTCGAGGACGACCACGCCGAGCTCGCTCAACGCCGTCAGATGGCGCAAGAGCACGGTCGGGAGGGGCGACTCGCGGGGAACGACGACGAGACGGCGCCGCTCCTTGAGGTGGACATGCGCCGCCCGCGTCAGGAGCGAGTCCCCGAGCCCGAGCGCGACCTTGGCCGCGGTGTTCGCGGAGCACGGCACGATCGCCATCCCGCGCGTCGCGCGGGAGCCGCTCGCGATCGGCGCCCCCAGGTCGTGGTCCGAGTACACGACTGTGCCCCGCCCCTCGAGCGCCTCCGGCCCGAGACCGCACTCTTCGCGGAGCACGGCGACCGCCCCGTCGGAGATCACGAGGGCGATCGGGACGCGTGCCGACCGAAGTCCCTCGAGCACCCGGACGGCGATCGGCGCGCCGCTCGCCCCCGAAACGCCCACGACGATCGGAGGTTGGTCCCGCACTCGGTTCCCCGTCCTTAAGAGGCTTCAGCGACTCGGTCGATAAGACGGTTCTCGGAGCGGGCGCGGTGGGGCATCGGGCGGCCATCGTCGGGGCGGGACACACGAGATTCGGGGTGCTCGACGCCGGCCCCCGGGGGCTCCTTCGGTCGGCGGTCGACGAGGCGTTCGCGAGCGTCGACCGGGGCGTCGATCGAGGCTCGGTCCGTGAGGCGTTCCTCGCGACCCTCGGCTTCGGGGGTTGGCAGATCGGGAACTCCGCCGCGGTCCTCGTGGAGGAGTCGGCGCTTCCCGGGGTGCCCGTGACGCGGATCGAGAACGCGTGCGCGTCGGGCGGGAGCGCGATCCGGGCCGCGGTGCGCGCGATCGAGCAGGGGGGGCCGGGCCTCGTCCTCGTCGCCGGCCTCGAGAAGATGACCGACGTGTCGAACGCGCGTCGGCGCTACTGGCTCGGGGTCTCGGGGGACACCGAGTGGGAGCGCCTCGCGGGGCTCACGTTCGCGGGTGTCTACGGCCTGATCGCCGCGCGCTACCTCGCCGAGCACCGGGTCGGGCCCGAAGCGCTCGAAGAGGTCGCGGTCAAGAACCATGAGAACGGGGCCCTCAACCCCAAGGCCCAGTTCCAGAAACGCGTCAGCCGGGAGGACGTGCGGAACGCTCCTCGCGTGGCCGACCCTCTCGGACTTTACGACTGCTGTCCGGTCTCCGACGGCGCGGCGGCGCTCCTCCTCGCCGCCCCGGACCAGGCCCGCCAGTACACGGACACGCCGGTCTACGTCGACGGAGTGGGTGCGGGGTCGGACTACCTCGCGGTCCAGGAGCGGCCGTCGCTCACGCAATTCGGTGCCAGCCGGTGGGCGGCGGACGAGGCGTTGCACGCCGCGGGGGTCGCTCGCAAGGAGATCTCGTTCCTCGAGGTGCACGACTGCTTCACGATCGCCGAGCTCCTCGCGCTCGAGGACCTCGGCTTCGCGCCCCCGGGGGGCGCCGGTCCGATGACCCTCGAGGGGGCCACCCGCCGGGACGGGGCGCTCCCCGTGAACCCCGACGGAGGGCTCAAGTCGAAAGGGCATCCGATCGGAGCGACCGGGGTCAGTCAGGCGTACGAGGTGTTCCTGCAGCTGCGCGGGGCGGCGGGCCCCCGCCAGCTCGACCACCCGACCCGGGCGCTGACGCACAACGTCGGCGGCGCGGGCGCGACCGCGGCGGTCTCGATCTATTCGGTAGGCTAGATGCCACGGGGGGTCGAGCGGGGGGCGGTCTACCGCCCCCGGGGGTCGGGGGGGCGCACGGGCCGAGCCGGTTTCGACGAGGACGGATTCACGCTCGCCGCGGCGGCGCTCGAACTCCTCGATGGCGTTTCGTCCGGGATGGTTCCGCTGGAGCGGATTCACCTGGTCGGCGACCTTCCGGAGTCCGCTATCGCCGACCTGCCACGACTCGTGGGCCCGTCGGTCCGGTTCGAACGGTTCGGCACGGGTCCGGCCGCGCTGGCCCAAGCGGTCGGGGCGGCCCTCGAAGGATCGCGCGGCGCGGAACCAGTCGCGATCGTCACCGTCGATCTCTCCGATTCTCCTTCGGATCCGGACCTCGCCGTAGTGCTCCGGATCGGTCCAGACGAAGGCGCGCTGGACGCGGCGGAGCTTCGGGCGGCGTCCGACGGGAGTTCGAGCACCGCGCCGGCCCTCCGGTTCGCAGCGGTTCATGGCCCCTCTCGACCCGATCGCTGGACCGGAGTCGGGAGGGTCGCGGAGGGGGGCGCCTCCCCCGGCCCGATCGTCCGGGGCGCGTCGCCTCCTCCCGACGGACCGGTCTCGCAGGGTGCGTACGTGCCGCGTCCCCGCTACCTCGAGAACCTCGCGGCCCGGTGGCGATTCGAAGGGGAACGCTGCGGCGCCTGCCACGCGATCGGCTTTCCTCCCCGGGGGCGCTGCCGGTCGTGCGGCGCGACCGCAGGGCTCGTTCCGCTCCTCCTTC
This sequence comes from Thermoplasmata archaeon, assembly GCA_035507575.1. Taxonomy (GTDB): domain Archaea; phylum Thermoplasmatota; class Thermoplasmata; order Lutacidiplasmatales; family UBA184; genus Lutacidiplasma. The sequence goes on from DATJNY010000033.1 coordinate 25,387, forward strand.
CCCGGGAGGGCGAGGTCGTGGCCACGACGACGATCGGCCCCGGGGGCCAACCGACCGAGTTCGACGCCCAAGTGGCCGCGACGGGGCCCTACGAGGTCGTGCTCGTCGAGCTCGCTCCCGGGATCCGGGTGACGCTGCAGGTCACGGATGCGGACCCCGGATCCGTTCGGATCGGCGATCGCGTCGGCTCCGCGCTGCGGCGTCTCTACCCGATGGACGGGGAGTGGCGGTACGGCCGGAAGGCAAGGCCCCTCGGCTGAGCCCCGCTAGGCGAACCCCGGGACGTCCTGGGTCCGCTTCTCCTTCTTTGAGTACGGCTCGGCCGTGATCCCGAGGTGGGTGGACAGGGTGGTGAACGTGCGCACGAGCTGGTCGACGGCCTTGGCGAGTTCCCGCTGCTCCGCCCGCAACTCCCGGAGCTCCTCCCGCAACTGCCGCAGTTCGACCTCCCAGCGCTCCGTCTCTGTGGGGATCGTCATCGGTTCGACTCCGGTGCGGAGACCGCGCGGCGGTACATAGGGAGTGCGCCGGCGCGGCGGTCCTAGGTACGAGTACCGGAGGGTCCGAACGGCGAACTGGACGTCCCCTTCTCGATGAACGGGGTCCAGGCGCGCTTCTCGGGGTCGTAGTCGACCCGCTGGAGCTCGACGACGAAGCTCTTCAGAAGGTCGCCCGGCGTCGGTCGGATCGTGACCGCGTAGACGTAGATGCCGAACCCCATGAACTCGCTGACCCGCCGGAGCGCCTCGGCGAGATCCTCCCGCGGCACGGTCACCCGGACCGATGTCTCACCGAGCAGGGAGGAGAACTCGTCGACATCGAACGGCCGTTCGAGCGCGATCAGCGGGGCCGGCGCGGTCCCGGGGGAGGGAGCGGGGACGGCCGGGGTTGGCCCGGCCTTCGGGGGCGACGGTGACGCGGAGGGCGGGGGACCCCGCACGCTCAGGGCCGGGTCCTTGGGAGGGTACTTGTCTAGGACCGGAGAGGCGTCCCGACCGACGAACCCCCCCGCGCGGCTCCGCGGCCCGACGGAGCGGGGTCGCGGACGGCGTCGGGGGCCGGCGGACTTCTTACGAGGCATGCCCCAGGGGGAGGCTCGGCGGACGATAACGTGTCGGCTCACTCTTGCCGCCTCACGCGGCACCGGGGACCTTCCCGCCCCCAGCCGAGCGGAGCCCGGGACCCGTACTCGGAGGGTTGTAGCGAAGAAGACCGTGTCACTCCACGTCACGGGTCTTCACTTTTGTAGCGTCTCCGACGACAGATGGATTATGTAGGGCGGAGTGGGTGGTCCGCCCGAGCCTACCCGACGCGGGGACGGCTCGAAGCGGAGAAACGAGAATGCCGGCACGTGTCATGAAGGAGTTCCAGGCCCCGCGGGGCCTGCCCAGGAAGACGGCCTCGGTTTGCCCGGAATGCATCAAGGTGATTCCCGCGATCGTTCGCGAGAAGGATGGCCGGGTCATCATGGAGAAGACGTGCCGGACGCACGGCTACTTCTGGGACATCATCTCGAACGACGTCGACTTCTACCTCCGGATGGAAGTCTACGCCCACGACGGCGTCGGCTACGAGAACCCCTACTACGACAAGTTCCGCGGCTGCCCGACCACCTGCGGGATGTGCAGCCACCACAAGTCCCACACCGGGCTCGCCCTCATCGACCTTACCAATCGATGCAATCTGAAGTGCCCCGTCTGCTTCGCGAACGCGAACGCGGCCGGCTACGTCTTTGAGCCGACGCGCGAGCAGATCCACTTCATGCTGAAGACGCTCCGGGAACAGAAGCCGGTCGGAACGGTCGCCGTGCAGTTCTCGGGGGGCGAACCGACCCTTTCTCCGCTCTTCCTGGACGCGGTCTCCATGGCCCGCGATCTCGGTTTCAAGCAGGTCCAGGTGGCGACGAACGGCATCCGGGTCGCCAACGAACCCGGCTTCGCCCAGGCGTGCCGCGACTCCGGCCTGCACACGCTCTATCTCCAGTTCGACGGGCTGGACGACGAGATCTACCGGAAGGTTCGGGGCGTCCCGCTCCTGAAGGTCAAGCAGAAGGCGATCCAGGCCGCCCGGGAGACGCACTCCTCGCAGAGCGAGCTCGCCGCGGGGAAGCCGGACAAGCCGCTCTCGGTCGTGCTCGTCCCGACGCTCGTCGGCGGGTTCAACGAGAAGGAGATCTGGCCGACCGTCAAGTTCGCGATCGACAACATCGACGTCGTCCGCGGCGTCAACTTCCAGCCGGTCGCCCTGACCGCCCGTATCCCCGACAAGGACCGCTTCCAGATGCGGTTCACCCAGTCGGACCTCGTCCGGATCCTCTGTACGGAGGGGCCGTTCGAGAAGTCGGACTTCTTCCCGGTCCCGTCGGTCGCTCCGATCTCGGAGCTCGTGTCGATCATCCACGGTGAGGAGAAGATGACCCTCACGACGCACCCGGGCTGCGGCTGCGCGACGTTCGCGTTCGTCTCGGCGGACGGGAACAAGATCACGCCGCTCCCCCGGTTCATGGATGTCGACGGGTTCTTCGAGAACGTCGAGACGATGATCGAGAAGTACCGGGACGCGCGCTTCGCGCGGGTCCGGACGGCCGTCGCCGGGGCGCGCCTGCTCCACGACGTGTCGAAGTACTTCGACTTCTCGAAGGCGCCGGAGGGGCTCAGCGAGAAGAACTGCGTCAAGGTGATCGCGGGGATCTTCACGGAAGGCAACAAGGAAGCCCTCGCGAAGTTCACGTGGCGCACGCTCTACATCGGGAACATGCACTTCCAGGACGCGTACGACTACGATATCCAGCGCCTCATGCGCTGCGATATCCACTACGCGGTACCCGATGGGCGGGTCATCCCGTTCTGCTCGTACAACTCGGGCCCGATCTACCGGACGGAGGTCGAGAAGAAGTTCTCGATCCCGATCCCGGACTGGCAGGCCGCGAAGAAGCAGGGCGGCGCGTCGTTGAAGACCATCGAGACGATGGGGATCAACGGCGAGGTCGTCGTCGACCCCGAGTACTACAAGGTCCGGGCGCTCAAGGGTGCCCCGGGCATGTCCTCGGCGTAGATCATTCGGCCCGGCCGATCGGTCAACCCTTTCCGTTTCCCCTATTCGGGCCCGCGAGGGTCGATCAAGAGCGCCCCGGGTCGCCGCCAGCGCTGGCTGAGGGGCGCCGGGTCCTGGAGCAGTTCGTTCTCTCGCTCGTCGATCTTCTTCCAGAGCCCCGTGGTTGGCGGGGGAGCCCGCTCGCGTCGTAGGACCGGCACCGCTTCGGGGTGGTCCGCGAGCCACCGAACGCCGGCTTCGATGTGCTTGCACGTTCCGAGCCCCCGACGGGCGAAGTCGGTACAGGTGCAGAGCGCCGACGTCCGGGCCGGGAACTCCGGAAGCATCACCAAGTACCCGGTCCCGTGGAGGGGGTTCCGCACCTCCAAGAGCGGGTAGGGGTCCCGGGTGCGCAGCCGTACGTCGAGGCTCTCCTCGATCGCGCGCGCCCGTCGGTCCTCGATCGCGGCCGGGTCCGGGGCGCCCGCCACTGGTCGCCGTCGGGCCGGGACGTTCCGGGTCACGTTTCCCGTACGTTGCGGCGGAAGATTACGCCGCGGTCCGACCGGGTTCCGCTCGGACGGTTCGTCGCCGAGCAAACCTAGTTATCCCGGGACGGCCCCGCACCGCACGTGGAGGTCGCCCCGCCGACCGGGTGCGGACCGGTGGAGCGTCGGCGTCCCCCCGTCCGCGCGTCGACCGGGGCCGCCCGGTCATGATCGACCCGACGACCCTGTTCATCATCGGCCTCTTCCTGCTCGTCGCCTCCGCGGTCGTCGTCGGGGAGATCTTCACCCACCTCGGCCAGGCGGCGCTCGTCGGCCAACTCCTCGTCGGCATCCTGCTCGGTCCGACGCTCCTCGGCCCGTACCTCGGGCTGGAGTCGATCACGCCCGAGTTCGCGGGGCTCCAGACGCTCGCGACGTTCTTCATCCTCCTCATGGCCGGTCTGTCGGTGAGCCCGGAGCAGATCCGCGCCACCGGGATCCCGTCGCTCTTGCTCGGGGTCGCGATGTTCTTCGTTCCGTTCCTGACGGGCGCCGGGGTCGTCCATCTCCTGTTTCCCGGATTCTCGGGCGAGATCGACCTGTTCATCGCGGTCTCCGTCTCCATCACCGCGCTGCCGGTGCTCGGCATCATGTTGCGGGAGTTCGACCTCCTCGAGACCCAGTTCGGGTCCACCCTCCTCAGCGCGGCGGTGGTCAACGAGCTGTGCGCGGTCAGCGTGTTCGCCATCCTGCTCCGGATCAGCGCGGGGGGCGGGAATCCCTGGTCCGCGGCCGCCATTTCGGTGGGGACGGTCCTCTTGTTCCTCGCGACGGTGCTCGTCGCGTACCTCCTCCTCCGCCTGCTGACCAGCCGTCCGGTCTGGAAGCGGTGGACGCAGGGGTTCCGGACCAGCTGGAATTCGCGGGAGTCCGGCTTCGCCCTGCTCATCGTCGTCGGCCTCGGGGCGGCGCTGTACTCGCAGTTCCTCGGGCTCACGTTCATTATCGGAGCGTTCTACGCGGGGCTCCTCGTCACCCCCGAGGTCACGGGCGTCAAGGCGCATCGGGCGATCAGCCTCGTCTTCGACGCGGTGACGTGGGGCTTCTTCATCCCCCTGTTCTTCGTCCTCGCCGGCTACGGGACGAACTTCCACGACCTCGGCGGCGTCGCCATCCTCGTCGCCTTCGCCGGGCTCGTCGTCTACGCGGTCGGAGTGAAGTTCCTGGTCGGTTCCGGGGTCGCCCTGAGCCTCGGCTGGTCGTCCGACGAGGCGTTCAGCGTCGGGTTCCTCGTCACGAGCCAGGGGACGGTCGGGCTCGCGATGGCCGTCATCCTGCTGCAGTCGAACGTGTTCACGACGCAGATGTTCACCATCGCGGCCGGTGCCGGGCTCATCACCACCATCGTGGCGCCGATCGGGGCGCGGTCGTTCGTGCGGGCCATGAAGGCGGCGCACCACCGGGCCCGGAGGGCCGCTCAGCCCCCGCCGCCCGCCTGGGTCGGGACCGTCTACCTGCCGCCCGGGCCCGAGCGCGATCGACCGGACCTGCCGCAGTCGGGCCGGTAGCCGGAGCGCCCTCGCGCCGCGCGGCACGGTTATCTTCCCGTCCCCTCGTCCGGAGCGATGGCCTCCGCGACCCCGTCCGCCCGCCCCGCCCCCCGGCGGGGACTGACGAAGTCGCAGAAGATCGGTCTCGGGCTCCTCCTAACGCTCGGGGGCCTCGCGCTGCTGTCGGCGCTCCTGCCGACCGCCCCCGAGCGGCTCGGGTACGTGCTCCCCGTCGTCGCAGCCGGCATCCTCCTGCTCTGGGTCGGGGGGATCCTGATGGGGATCGGGAGCCGATCCTGACGACCGACGGAGCACCGAGCTGGCGCCTCGTCACCGTCGACCTCGACGGGACGATCACGACCGCCCACGGTTGGCAGGTGATCGCGGAGGCCCTCGGGCGTCGGGACGACTTCGA
>DATJNY010000034.1:0-39711 GCA_035507575.1 Thermoplasmata archaeon
CTCGACCCGGGTCGACAGCCGGCACAAGGCGGATCGGGACCTCCCGGTGGTCGGAGCGGCGTCGATCGTCGCCAAGGTGCGGCGCGACGCCGCGCTCGTCGCCCTCGGCCGACGGGTCGCGGAGTCGCTCGGCACCGGCTACCCTTCGGATCCCGAGACCCAGGCGTGCGTCGAGCGCCACGCTGCGGACGGCGGCCGCGTCCCGACCTGGATGCGCCGATCGTGGGCGACGGTCCAAAGGGTTAAGCGCCGACGACCGGCTCGGACGCTCGAGCAGTACGCCCCATGACGGTGGAGGAGACGCTCGCGTCGCTCGTCGACCGGTTCAACCGGAAGGCCGCGGCGACCCCGGCGATGCGGGAGGAGCTCCAGGGGCTCGAGCGCACGATCCGGATCCGCCTCACGGACGAGTCCGCCTACGCCGTCGACCTGCGGGACGGCCACCTCACGAACCTCCGCACGGCCCCGAACGGTCACGCCGACGTGACGATCACCACGGACGTGGCGACGTTCCACGGCCTGGTGCGCAAGGAGATCGGTCCGATGAAGGCCCTCGTCACCCGGAAGCTCGCCATCGACGGGAGCCTCGAGGACAAGCTGCTGTTCCGAAAGCTCCTGTAGGGCCGGCGCGGCCTACGGCAGGAAGACGCACGACGCGACGCAGACCCCGTAGTGGTCCATCGGGATCGACAGCTCCTCGGTGCGGTACTGGATGCGCCGGAGCTCCACCCCGCGGAAGTGCGCGATCTCCTGCATGCGCCATCGGAGGAACTCCTTGAGCGACTTCTGCGTCCCGTGGAGATGCGCCTCCGCGACGTAGCCTCCCTGGCCGTCCGCGCGGAAACCGTAGGCGATCCCAGCGCTGATCACTTCGCCCTCGCCTCCGGAGTAGCGGGCGAGCACGGCGTGGGTGATCGCGCCGCGCGCGATCGGCACGCGGTCGACCTGGCGGATCCCGATCGGCAGCACGGACGACACGCTGACGAGGTTGCAGTCCCCGATCCCCGCCTGAAGGAGCGCGAGATCGAACGCGTTCAGCTCGCTCGTCTTGTTGATCCCTTTGCCGCTCGTGACGAAGAATCGGGTCGGTACCGGCACCAGGGTCGTCGCAGCGGCGGGCGTTCGCGCGGGCACGGTGCGGCGGAGGGACGCGCGGGCTTAACCTTTCGCCGACCGGCGGGCTACACCATGATCGCGTGGCGGCGGCGCATCGACTCCTCCGTCTCCCCGCGGACCTTGAGCAGCTCCGCGACGAGCGCGTCGGTGAGCCTAAGGCTCGCGGACTCGAACAGCGTGCCGAGCGGCGCGATCTTCGCGCGATCGGGGTCGTCGGGAAAGTCGAGCGTGAGCAGCGCGGTCGCGATGTGCGCCAGCTTCGAGGAGGCACGCGCGGTGAACACGATGAGCTCGGCGCCTTCGCGCCGGACGATGTTCGCCGTCTGGATCGAGGACGAGCTCTCGCCGCGTCCCGACAGGATGAAGACCGCGTCCCCCCGCCGGACGATCGGCGTCACGCTCTCGCCGATCACGTAGGCATTGAGGCCGAGCTGGACGAGCCGCATCGCGAAGGCGCGCCCGATGATCCCGCTGCGGCCCGCGCCGTAGACGAACGTCGCGGGGGCGTGGGCGATGATCTGGACCGCGCGCGCGACGGCCGCGGGGTCGAGGCGGTCCAGCGCCTCGGTCACGCGCTCGGCGAGGTAGCGCTGCGCGTGGCGGAACGAGGCGCCGCTATCGGCGTCGGCCGGCACGACGGGCCTCCTTCCGACGGGGCGGGGGGTGGGACGCGGGGCGACGGGGCGGAGCGGACGGCCGGGCCGGTCGGGACGGCTTGGCCGCCGGTTTCTGGGGTGGCCTCGCCCCGGCCTTCGATTTCTCGACGGGAAGCGCCGCCAGTTTCTTCGCGGGGGCCGGAGGCGGGGCGTGCTGCTTCGCCCATCGGCGCGTGAGGGCGCGCTCGTAGAGGAGCTTCATGTACATCGCGTCGTGTTCGAGGAGCGGCGAGCTCGAGATCACCGTCACATCGTAGTCGCGTTCCGCGAGGAGCTCGGCGAGCGGGTCGAACCGCACGAGGCCTCGCTTGATCGGCGTCAGGCGGAACTCGCCCGAGCCGTAGAACTCGACACCGGAGAAGTTGAGATAGAGCGGGCCGTCCGTCGCCTGGACGAACTCCTTCACGATCGGCGCGAGCTGCTCCGGCTCCTCGAAGGAGCGCCGCTCCCGGGCCGCGAGGTGCGGCAGGTTCAGCACCGGGACCGTCCCCTTCACCCGGTGCACGAGTTCGAGCACTTCCTCGCGGGACCCGAAGACGTCGGGGTGCCCGCTCGGCTCGATCGCGAGGCGGACGGTGCCGCGCGAGAACTGCTTGAGCCAGTTCGCGAGGTCCTGCACGATCTCGGTCAGCTCCTGGATGGAGTCGGCCCGCTCCCCACCGCCGTAGAAGCCGAGGTGGGTCACGGTCAGGCGGGCGCCGAGCCCCTGCGCGAGCACGGCGGCCCACTGGATCTGACGAGTGGACTGCTCGCGCGCGTCGGACGATCCGAAGAAGTCGACGTAGTACGGCGCGTGCAGCGTCAGGTCCGTGTCGAGCGCGCGCGCGAGCGCCTTCGTCTGCTGGAGATCGAGGTAATCCTTCGCGAGGCTCCAGGTGAGCGTCGTGAGCGAGTCGCGCTTGCGGACCGGTGTCGTGAGCGCCGCAAGCGACGGGGGGCCGCCCTGGTGGTCCGGAGACCCGACGTTCATCACGAGCTGCTGCACGAGCTCGCGGGAGACCTTGCCGATCTCCTCGTCCAGCGCGAGGCGCGTGAGCGGATTGACCTTGATGAACTGCACCTCCATCGCGGTCAGCCCCAGGTGATGCACGTCGGCGATCCCGTCGCGCAGCGTGCGCCCTTTGCAGGAGAGAGGGATCCCCGCGGGTCCGAACCGGATCACGAGTAACCAGGCCTCAAAAACGCCGGAGCCGCCGCAGGATATGGTCCTATATAGCGGGAGCCCGGGGCGGGACCGGACGCGATCCGGACCCCGACCGGTCCGCCGGTGCCGGGCGGAATCCGAGCGCGACCAGGTACAGCTCCGACGACGGTTCCCGCGATGCGGGCGGCTTCGTCCGGCGGACCCGCGCGAACGACCCGCGGAGCTCCGACTCGAGGGCGGGGAGCATGTCGCCATCGAAGACCTTCGCGACGAACGCCCCGCCTGGGACGAGCACCTCCTGCGCCAGCCGGAAGGCGTCGCGCACGAGCGATGCGCTGCGGGCGTGGTCGGTCGCGTACGCTCCGCTGATGCGCGGGGCCATGTCGGAGAGCACCAGGTCGAACGGACGCCCGCCGAGCCGAGTCGAGAGGGTCGGATCGCCGACCCGCCCCCGTACGATCGCCACGCCGTCGATCGGCTCGATCGCGCGCGGGTCGACCGCCACGACCTCGCCGCGGGGCCCGACCCGCTCGGCCGCCACGACGGACCAGCCGCCGGGGGCCGCGCCGAGATCGAGGACGCGGGCGCCGGGGCGCAGCAGGCCGAAGTGGTCCGCGACGTGCGCGAGCTTGAAGGCGGCGCGCGACCGCAGCCCCTCGCGCTGCGCCGCCCGATAGTACGGATCCCGCCGTCGTTCGGCGACGAACCGGCGCGGCATCGACGGTCGAGGCCGAGCCGGCGTGCCTACATGACGAGGGCGGCGGGCGCGGTCGGCCGCGCGGGGAATGGGGCCGTCCGAATTTGAATCGGAGTCTCTTGCACCCCAAGCAAGAAGGATGGTCCAAGCTACCCCACGGCCCCACGCCGCGCGGCGGCGGCGCGACCCGGACGGCTTAGATAATGATTTCCCGGCGCGGCGCCGTCAGGGATGGACGTAGAACCAGGCGGCCAGGCCGGCGACGGCGATGATCACGATGCTCGCGATCGTGACCCAGAAGAACGCCCAGAGGTCGGCGACTCCTTCTTCGGGCGTCATCTCGGCCGGGGCCGTCGAGGTGCCCGGCGTCGGCGTGTAGGGCGTCCGGTACGATTCCGTCGACGGCGCCATCGGCCCCTCGCCGGCCGACGAGCCGGCCGCGATTCTTAATGGCTCGGTTCGTCCGGCGGATTACGCGGCGTACCAGGGGAGCCGCGCCGCGGGGCCGGTCGGCTTCAGCACCAATAGATGGAGGTTCGCGCCGGGATCGCCCGGAGCGTACGCGTCCCGCTGCGCGAGCTGGTAGAGGAGGTACAGCGCGTCCTCGTCGGAGCGGACCCCGAGCGAGCGTTGGACGTCGATCCCGAACCGCTGCCGTAGCAGACCGAGCATCTCCTCGAAGTCGATCTGGCCGCCCTCCTCGCCGCCCTGGGCGCGGCGGAACAGCCCGACGACGATCCCCGTCGCGATCCGCAGGATCTCCTTGGGGTCCGCGACGCGCAGGTGGAAGTGCGGCGGGGTCGGGTCCGCGCGCTCGGCCGTCGGCACGACGAGGACCGCGACCTCGTTCTCGATCGCGGCCCCGCCGGTCCGGCTGAGCCGGTCCCACGTCGCCTCGGCCGCATGGTCGTTCGCGACGACGAAGATCGCCCGATGCGGGGGGGCCGCGGCGGACTGGGCGCGCTGGAGCCAGCGGTCGACCCCGTCGTCGACGGTCCCGACGCCGCCGCCGTAGACGAAAACCGGGAACGTGCGTCGGGGGACGCCGGACTCCTGGACCCAGAACGACGGTTCCTCGTCGCGCTCGCGGCGGACGGCGGGCACGCGGGCGAACCCGAGCTTCTTGAGGACGCTTTCGGCCGTGCGCAACCGCTCGCTGGGCGCTCCGACCCGGTCGGAGTCAGGCATGAGCGTACACAGGGAGCACGGCCGAGATAAGCTCGACGTGCGAGCGGGGCGGCCGGTCAGAGGCCGGTCGGGACGCCGACCCGGAGCAGCGGGGCGTTCGCGACGATCGCGAGCACGACCGCGAGCAGGTACGGGCCCGAGTAGAGGAAGCCGCGCCGGGCGATCGGCTTCGTCACCTCCCGCCAGAGCGGGAGCGTGAGCACCACGAAGATCACCCCGAGCGCGACGAGCACGAGGAGGACCGGCCAGGCGAGCGAGCCCGTGGCGCCGACGAGCAGCGCCGAAGGGACGAGGAGGGCGGCCGACACGACGACGACCTTTCCGGAGAACGCCACGTCGTCCATCCGGGGCAACATGGGGAGACCGGCCCGGGCGTAGTCGTCCTTCAGGAGCAGGGCGAGGCTCCAGAAGTGCGGCGGGGTCCAGAGGAAGACGAGGACGGCGAACGCGATCACGCCGAAGGTCCAGTGGCCGACCGCCGCGGCGCTGCCGGCGAGCGCGGGCGCGCTCCCCGCGAATCCTCCGATGACGATGTTCCAGCTGGACCGGCGCTTCAGCCACGCGGTGTACACGACGACGTAGGTGAGCCCGCCCAGGAGGATCGACACGCCGGTGAGGGGATTCAGGATCCAGCTCGCGACGCCGATCCCCAGCGCGAGCAGCGCGAGCCCCAGGCCCGCGACGATCCCGCTCGGGGTGATCCGCGCATCGGGCAGCGGTCGGGAGCGGGTCCTCCGCATGCGGGCATCCAGGTCGCGGTCGAGGTAGTGGTTCAGCATCGCCGCCCCCGCGGACGCGGCGGCTCCGCAGACCACGAGGATCCCGAGACGCACCCAGTCGATCGACGTGGGCGCTGCGAGGAGATACCCCCCGACGGCGACCGCGCAGATCAGCGCCGTGATCCCCGGCTTCGCGAGCGCGAGGTAGTCGCCGGCGGTCGCCCGACGCGCCGGTGCGCTCGAGAGCTCGGGATCGGCCATCGGCCTCGTCCGTCGAGACCGGGGCGGCGCTTAACCGTCCCGGGGGGCGGCGCCGGGGATCGGGCGCTCGGCGGGCCGGGACGGCCGGACCGCCGAGGCGGCCCGCGCCGCCGCGGCGGCGAGCTGCGGGTCCTCCTCGGAGGCCCGACGCGCCCACTCGATCCAGCGACGCGGCATCTCCTTCAGGTTCGCGAGGACGGTGAGCACGAGGAGGATGCCGAACAGGACCGTCGCGATCGCGAGATGCAGGAGCACGATTCCGGCGAGGAGCGACGTCTCGATGACGACGCCGCCGAGCAGCGCCTCCGTGACCACGAGGGCGAGCGCGCCGAAGGAGAGCTTGAGGAGGACCCGGCGGCCCCGTTCGAACGCGACCCCGAGGAGCGTCAGCACGAGGACGCTCGCCGAGAGGAAGAACGCCGCGACCCGGTGGCTCCACTCGATCGCGGCGCCGCCCGAGAACGCCGGGAAGAAGTTGCCGTTCCCGAAGCACGTCGGCCAGTCAGGGCAGGCGAGACCGTTGTCGGTCGTGATGACGTTCCCGCCGAGGATGATCGTCGTGTAGCAGAGCACCAGCGCGACGACGGCGGCGATCCGGAAGAAGTCGTGGCCGCGCATCGCTCCCCTACGGGCCCTCGCCGGCGGGCGCGGCGGCCGGTACCGGCATCGGGGCGCCTCCGCCGCCGGAGGGCAGGGGGGCGGACGGTCCCCGGATCGTGCGCGGCAGCTCCTCGCCCCACGGGTCGGCGGTCGTCACGGGGTCCCCCGCGTAGTAGCTGTAGATCATGTTGTACAGGAAGATCAGCTGACCTATCCCGAGGATGTACGCACCGAGCGTGGAGAGGAAGTTCAGCGCCTGGAAGTTACCGGTCCACAGGTACGTGTAGACCCGGCGGGGCATCCCCTCCGCCCCGAGGATGAACATCGGGAAGAGGAGGAGGTTCACCCCGACGTACGTCAGGAGGAAGTGGAGCTGTCCCAGGCTCTGGCTGTACCAGCGCTTCGTGATGATGGGGAACCAGAAGTAGATCCCGGCGAAGATCGCCATCAGGGTGCCGCCGAGCAGGATGTAGTGGAAGTGGGCGACCACGAAGTACGTCCCGTGATAGAGGTAGTCGATCGGGATCGACGCGAGGAAGAGGCCGGAAAGGCCCCCGATGATGAAGCCGGTGATGAAGGCGAGGCAGAACCACATCGGGACGGCCATCCAGATGCGCCCGCCCCAGAGCGTGGCGATCCAGTTGAACACCTTCACGGCCGAGGGCACCGCGACGGCGAACGTCGCGAGCATGAACACGAACCGGACGTCGGTGGCGATCCCCGTCACGAACATGTGGTGCTCCCAGACCGCGAACGAGAGCACGGCGAACGCCCCGAGCGCGATCGCCATCGCGCTGTAGCCGAAGATGTCCTTGCGGGCGAGCTTCGGGATGATCGTCGAGACGATCCCGAACGCGGGGAGGACCATGATGTAGACCTCGGGGTGGGCGAAGAACCAGAACAGGTTCTGGTACAGCAACGCCCCGCCGAGCGGCGTGCCGTCCACCGAGGCGAGGATGTGGGTGCCGAAGTTCCGATCCGACAGCACGAACGTGAGCGCGATCGAGAGCGACGGGAGTGCGAAGATGAGCAGGACGGAGTTGATCAGCGTCGCCCAGACGAAGAGCGGCATGTTCCAGTAGTGGACGCCGGGGGCGCGGTGCTTCAGGATCGTGACGAGGAAGTTGATCGCGCCCAGCATCGACGAGATCGTGAGGATATGGAGACCGAGCACCCAGAGGTCGACCCCGTACGGGTTCGGGCCGAACGATTGGAGGCTCAACGGCACGTAGCCGGTCCACCCGGCGTACGCGTTCGAGAGGATCAGGATCACGCCCGCGGGAGGGATCATCCAGAAGGCGATCGCGTTGATCCGGGGAAGCGCCATCTCCCTCGAGCCGATCATCGACGGCACGAGGTAGTTGCCGAACCCGGCCAGGGTCGGCATGATGAACATGAAGATCATCAGCACCCCGTGCATCGTGAACAGGGTCGAGTAGACGTCCGGCGTGATGCCGAGCGTCGTCTGCGGATCGAGCCCTAGCCCCTGGACCGTGCCCAGGTCGGTGCGGATCAGCGTCGCGTAGATCCCGCCGATGAAGAAGAACATGATGCCGGTGGCGATGTACATCAGGCCGATCCGCTGGTGGTCGGTCGTGAAGAGCCACTTCTTCAGTGCCGCGACGAGCCACGGCCCGTGCGCGTAGAACATCCAGACCACGAAGCCGGCGAAGCCCGCGATCAGCGCGACGATCGTGATCGGCTCGATCAGGGCCGCGAGGTCGCTCATGTCAGCAACCCCGCGATGACGTAGGCGCAGGCCGCGACCGCGATCACGACCACGAGGGCCGCGAGGAACTTCGCCTGCGACTGCACCGTCACCGGTCCGGGCGGCGTCGGACGGAAGCGACGGCCGAGCGGCCAGACGCGGTAGGTGCGATCGACGAGGTGCACGATCATCGCCGCCATCAGGAACATGAGGGCGACCGCGAGGCCGAACGACTGCTGCGCGCCCGGGCTCGTCAACGAGCCGAGCCGGATGCAGTAGACGACGAGGACCCCGATCCCGATCAGCATCAGGAACGTGATCGCGTCGTACAGGTCGAGGATCCGGCGCCGCAGTCGGCCGAGTTCGCGCCGGTCCGCGTCGTCGCTATTCAAAGAGCTCGACCCTCCGTTCCGTCACGCCGCGGTAGCGGTCGACGCGGTACAGTATCCCGGCGATGAACAGGAAGGCGAGGACGGCGACCACGGCCCCGAGCCCGATCGCCACGACGTCGAGCAGGTTCCCCGCGACGACCCCGAGGACGCCGTAGACGAACGTCGCGGCGCCGACGGTCCCGAAGACCAGCAGGACGGCGAGGATCCCCCACAGGGTGCCGGTCTTCCAGCTCGGGCGCTCGGACGGGTCACTCAACCCCTTTCACCTCCGCGACGGCGTGGGCCGCCCCGCCGGGGATCGGCGCGCTCGGCATCGGATACGCTCCGCCGAGCGACGCCTCCTTGGCGGCGAGGCGCCGGAGATAGCTGCGGCGGTACCGCCAGTAGAAGAGGAGCGTGACGAGCCCGTTCACCGCAAAGACGGGGCCGATCGTGTAGGCGATCTGCGGCACCGGGATCTGCACGCCCGGGGTCTCTCCCCCCCAGACCGTCATGAGGATGAAGAACCCGAGCAGGCTCGTCGCGACCCAGATGAAGAGCGGTCGGTCCCGCGGATGCGTCCGCTTCGAGCGGTCCAGGAACGGCAGGAACAGCACGTAGGCGATGAGCACCGTGGTCACGCCGATCGCGATCACCGGCGTGACGCCGGCGAAGTCGACGAACTTGAACAACCAGAGGAAGTACCAGTCCGGCTCGGTGACGACGCCCGCGGCGGCCAGGTTGCCGACGTACGTCGGGAGCGTCCAGGGCCAGAGCGCCGCGATCCCGAGGAGGAGCCCCACGTAGAGCAGGCCCCACTTGGTGATGTACCAAAAGATGTGGGGCATGAACGGAACGTGCTGCTTGTCTTCCTTCTCGGTGAAGCGGCGGCGCTGGAGTGGATCGCTCGTGGCCTGCGGCGCGATCCCGTGGGACTCGAAGAGCGCGATGTGCGCGTAGAGCAGCGCGGCGAGCGCGATGGGTAGGAGCAGGACGTGGGCGTCGAACATCCGGGAGAGGAGCCCCTGGCTCGTCCCGTCCGCGAGGATGAGCGGACCGAGTAGCGGTCCTACCGTCGGAAGCCGGAGTGCGAGCACCAAGCCGACGTTCGTCGCGTTGTACGAGATCTGGGTGTACGGCAGGAGGTAGCCGGTGAACCCCATCCCGAGGGTCACGATCAGGAGCAGGGTGCCGACCATCCAGGAGAATTCGCGGGGCGCCTTGTAGACGCCCATGTAGTAGCCGCGGAAAAAGTGGACGAACATCAGAAAGATCATCGCGTAGGCGCCGTAGAGATGGCTCGAGAGGAGGAGCTGGCCCATCGGGACCGAGTGGATGATGTAGTACGTCGAGCACCACGCCGCCGGCGCGACGGACTGGGTTCCCACGGGTTGCCCGCAGGCCGTGAGCGTGGCGTTCGTGCTCGGCTGATAGTAGAGCAGGAGCAGGATCCCCGAGACGACCTGGTAGAGGAACGCGTTGACGACGAACGCGCCGGTCCAGTACGACGGCTTGAACGTGAACTCGGGTTGGGGCCGTAGCGCCCACTTGCGCATCGAGGTCCGGTCCTCGACGAACCCCCAGATCTTGTTGAGGGTCCGGTTGTACCAGTTCGAGAACGTCACCGATCGCCCTCCTACGACGGGAGCCCGAACGAGCAGAGGTGGATCGGATTCTCGTTCGCGAGCTGGGAGGTCGTGCCGACGCCGTAGTCGCCCTGCAGCGTGTCGAGGTGGCCGTTGACCGGCGGTCCGATCTCCCCGTAGGCGTAGATGTTGTTGTCGTCGTCCGTCTTGAGCAGGACCTGTGGAAGCGGCAGCACGGCCGGGCCCGTGAGGTTCGACGCGGAGTTCGCGGGGTCGTACGTGGAGCCGTGGCACGAGCAGTGGATGTAGAACGGCTGGCTCGGCATGTTCGGCGTGTTGAAGGTCTGCGGGCAGGTTCCGGGCGGGTAGTACGCGATGGCGGGAGCCGGGCAACCGAGGTGCTGGCAGATCGCGCTGTAGGCGACGATCGATTCGTTGGTCCCAATCCCGTTCGGCACCTGCCAGGCGCCGGGATTCGAGCTGCTCGGCTTCTGGCCGTTCGACGGGGAGAGGTTGAGGAGGAAGTTCGGTTCGTTCCGCAGCGGATAGTTGAACAGGTAGAGGTTGTCGGTGTCGACGCTGTACTCGCTCTCGACCTTCTCGACGGTCAGGGCCGAGCCGTCGACGTCGAGGAGCTGGGTGGTCGGGTAGCTCGAGATCCCGACGGTCGGGGGCTGGACGTACTGGAGGGTCCCGCCGACGAGCCCGCCGGCGCCGGCCCCCACGAGCCCCGCCACGGCGAGCAGCTTCAGCACGTTCCGCTTCGTCTCATCGACGTCCCCGTCGGGATCGGCCGCGGCGACCCGACGAAGTTGGCCGACCGGGAAGTCGAACACCGGGTTGCGGGGCGCGACGTACGGACACGTCGAGGGGCAGTCCCATGTCGGGTTCATCCGAGGGTCCTCCCGCGGGTGTCCGGCGTGGCGTCATCCGGCTCGTGCGGGTCGGGCACCGCCGCCTCGCCCGGGAGCTCGGCCCGGTCGCTGCCCTGGTAGACGGCCCAGGTGATCCCGATCCCCATGAGGATCACGAGGACCTCGACCATCAGGACGATCTGGTCGGGAGACAGGCCGCTCATCGTCGGACCTCGGCGTCGACCGGGACCGCGGGGACGGTCATCGACCAGGTCGGCATCGGATACCCTCCCGTCCACGGGCCCCAGGCCGGTTCGATCGGGCGGGCGGGGGTCATCGGGGGCGCCGTCACCGCGGTGGGGATCCCCGAGCGGTGCGTGGGGGTCGGGTCGAGGCCGAGCAGCGCGCCGCGGATCGTGAGCGGTCCGCCCGACGGAATCGTCGGGAGGTCGGCGGCCTTGGAGAACTCGGCGAGGAGCTCCTGCTTGAGGGCCCCGGCGCGACCGTACCAACGTCCGATCGTGCGAAGGACCTGCGCGTTCTCCTTGCCGAGCAGCAAGAACGCCGCCGCGGCGAGGAGGATCACCCAGTCGATGTCCGAGAAGAGCGCCATCTAGCTCACCCGGCTCCGGCCGCGATCTGCGGCGGCGGCGTCGGTCCGTCCCGGCGCAGCTCCCAGCGCCGCGCGAAGTAGGCTCCGCCGAAGTAGAGGGCGATCATCGGGGTCGCGATGATCAGCATCGTGATGCCGGAGTTGTCGGGCGTGACGATCATCCCGAAGACGAGCGCGCCGAGGACCGCGCCCCGCCAGTGCTTGCGCCACGTCGCGGCCTTGACGACGCCGAGCCGCGTCAGGGCGTAGATGAACACGGGCAGCTCGAAGACGATCCCGAAGGCGACCGAGTAGAGGAGGGCGAAGGTGACGAAGTCCTGGACGCCGAGCGTGTACGGGGCGAGGCCCATCGCCCCCACGTAGAAGAACAGGAGGCGGAAGGTGAACGGGGTCAGCCAGATCATCCCGACCGCCGTTCCGATCGCGAAGAGCACCGTCGCCGGGATCCCGATCTGGCGGAGGAGGAGGCGCTCGTTCTTCCGGAGCGCCGGGACGAGGAACGCCCCGAGCTCGTGGACGATCCAGGGCATCCCGAGGATCAGCGCGACGAGGATCCCGATCTCCATCTGGACGAGGATCGAGTCGCCCACCCCGACGTTGATCAGCTGGACGTTCGCCGGCAGCATCCACGCCCGCATGACGCGGAACAGCTGCGCGGTGATGTTGTAGAACGGGCTCGGATACGGATACGCGAGCGGAATCGCGACGCCGCCGACCGAGACGGTGATCGGGATCAGCTCGAAGAACAGGACGAATCCGAAGATCGCCGCGAGGACGATCCCGATCCGGACGACGCGACGCCGGACCTCCTGGAGGACGCCCAGGATCCGCTCGAGATCGCCCATCCGTCACCCCTCGCCCTCCCGGGGCCGCCGGGAGAGTCGCCCCACGACGGGATTCGGGTTCCTCGGGATCGGCCGTGCCTCGGGCATTCCGGGTCGCGACGTTCGCCCTAGTGGCTCGGACCGCCGGCGGTCGGCGCGGTGCCCGCCGCCTGCTCGGCCTTGAGCTCGCGCTCGACCTCGAGACGGCCCTTCTTGAACTCGCCCACCGATCGGCCGAGGCTATGGGCCAGCTGCGGGATCTTCGTCGATCCGTAGAACAGGATCCCCGCCACCACGGCAATGATCAACCAGTCGTCGAGAGAATCGAACATCGTCTCCCCCGCCGTCCGAGCGGGCCGAGGAACGATATGGCGTTCGTACGGGACGACCCAACCGGTACGGGAAGTCCGTACCTGAGGTAGATAAGGGACCTTACGCCGCCTCGACCATCACGGTCTCGGTCCCCGCCGAGACGGCCCGATCGATCGCGACCTCGGCGAGCAGGTTGAGGCAGCCCGCGCCCCGTCCGATGAGGAGCGACGCGGAGCGGAGGCCCCCCTTGAAGGCGGCGTGACCCCGCTTCTCCGCCGCGGTCTCGAAGAGGCTCGCGAGCCGCGATGTGTCGTGGTGGACCTCGCAGGCATGGTCGAGGGACGGGTGCATCAGCGTCTCGACGACGGTCTTCAGGTGGGTCTTCATCTCGGGCAGCACGACCGCGAGCGCGTCGGCAGACGCCGCGGTCAGCCGGGGCACCTCGTCGTTCAACATCCGCAGGCTGGCGGTGAACAGTTCGCTCAGTTCGTCAAGCGCGTGGACGACGACCCGCCACTCGAGCAGTTGCCGGGGGTCCGGGCTGCCGATCCGCCGGGCGAGCGACCAGTCTCGGCTCGCGAGGAACAGCTGACGGACGAGGAGCGCGAGGACCTTGTTCGCTTCCTCCTCGAGCGTCCCGACCCGGCGGCTGCGCTGACGTCGGGTCAGCACCTCTTCCGTCTCCTCGAGGAACGCGACCAGGATCATCTTCATGCGCTGCACGAGCTGCGGCAGGCCGTACTTCGACGGGTCGATGAAATTCTGGAGGACGATCCGCGTCGGTTCCTGGGCGACGACCGAGACGCCGAGGAGACCGCGGGCCGTCGCGAGCAGCTCTTCCACGCGTTCCGCGGCGAGGGGAACGTCCGTCCGGATCTCGATCGCGTCGTGCCCGACGCGATACGCGCCGATGACCAGCCGTTCGAGGACCCCGGGCGTGTCGAACGACCGGGCGGTCACGAGGTACGGCGCGCCGTTCGGGGTCGCGTTCGGGAGCGGGGCCGGCTTGAGGTAGAGCGTGCCGTCGTCGTTCTGGTCGAAGACGATCAGGTCCCCCGGTCGAAGGTTCATCGCCTCCGCCCACGGTTTCGGCAGCGTGACTGCGATCGAAGAGTGTCCGGCCTTGAGTACGCGGCGCTCCCGACTCGGTGCTCCCCAGGCCATTGTGTGCCCCAAAACCTACTACGAGGTCCGTAGGTTATACGGGGGGGCCCATTTGAGCGTTGCGGCGGGAGGTCAGCCCTTCGGCTCGATCGGCGCCTCGGCGGGAGCCGGGGCCTCGGGCGCTCCGGGCTCGGGATATCCGAGTCGCTGGGGCGGCATCTCGTAGACGTCCCCCCGCCGCCGGCCGACGACGAAGCCGAGGACGAGGGCGATCACGACCAGCCCGACGATCGTCCCGACGATGATGAACACGGCGATCCCGGGGCCGGTGTTCGCCGCGCTGACCGTGAGGTTGGGGGGCAGGTTCATCCCGATCGCGATGAAGCCGTACATCCCGTTCTGGAAGTGGCCGGGCTCCGTGCAGACGAATTCGTACCACCCCGGGGCGGTGACCGTGAAGTTGCCGTACTGGATGTCCCCGGGCGTGCCGACCGACGACGCGTTGAGGTTCACCAGCGCCGCCGGGGAGTGCCCGAAGGCCAGGGCGTTGATCTGGGCGCTCGAGTAATCGCTCGGGATCACCCATCCCTGCTTGCCGATGATCGTGAAGGTGTGGGCGTCGACATCGTTGTCGGTGAACGTCACGGAGATCGTGGCGTTCACGGGCAGCTGCTGGAACGTCGACGGCGTGAAGGCGTAGCCACCCTCGGCGGTGACCTGAAGGGTGCCGCTCGCGTCGGTCGTCACCGCGGTGCTGGCGGCCCGCGCCGGCGCGCTGAGGTAGAAAGCGCTCGCCCCGCCCGCGACGAGCAAGGCGACGACGAACAACGCGATCGCCGCCCTGCGTGCCGTCCCGATGCCCATGCTCCCCGCTCTCGCTCGGTCGTCGGGGACGGACCGTGCGATACAAAGCCCCTTTGTACGTACGCCGGGGGCCGGGGCCGGATCGGGGCGCCGGACCGCCGGCGGGACTCCCGCGACTGCGGTTCGTACGCCGCCCATATGTACGTCCTCACCCCCGTGCCGGCCGTGTCGTGGCGTGAGCCCCTGCGCGGGGGGGCGTCCGCCGTGGGCGTCGTGCCGGCGTTCGCGGTGGGAGGGATCCGGGCGAGCGGCGAGACCCCCCTCCAGCTCACCGAACCCCTGCTCTGGGTCATGCTGGCGCTCACGGTCGCCGGGGCGATCGTGACGTACGCGTTCCTCGTCTACGCCGTCTGGAAGTTCCGCGACCCGACGATGCGGGGGCGGCGCCATGGTTAACAAGTTCGAGGTCGCCTGGACGCTCGCAACCGTGGTGATGCTCGCCGGAGTGGCGGCGTACTCGACGGTCCTGCTCTACCAGCTCGACGCCCTCCCGAGCGATCCGACGGAATACGTCACCGTGATCGGCCACCAGTGGTACTGGGAATTCTGCTACCACAACGGGACGTGCTTCAACTCGTCGTACGATGCGAGCACGAACACCGTCAGCGGGGGCGCGTTATGGGCCCCGCCCGGCGCCGTGGTCCAGATCAACGTCACGGGCGCGGACGTGATCCACTCGTTCAACATCCCGCAGCTCGGGGTCCGGATCGACGCGATCCCCGGCCGCACGAACTATTTCGCGTTCAACGTGCCGAACGCGCCCGCAGGGACGGCGTACCTGATCCAGTGTACCGAGTTCTGCGGGGAGTTCCACGGAACGATGCGTTCGTTCCTCGAGATCACGTAGACCCGCCGCGCGGGCCGGCTAGGGGTGACCGCCGGGCTTCACGGGGAACCGTCCGCTGTACGTCGCGACCACGGCGAGGAGCACGCCGATCCCGAGGAGCCCCGCGGACCCGACGAGGACCCAGGTCTCCACGATCGCGGTCGACGGCGGAGCCACCGGCGGCGGGGGCGCGACTCCGACGTAGAGCTCCCCGGTCATCCCGTTCGAGAAGTGTCCGGGGATCGTGCAGATGTACTGGTAGACCCCGGGACCTCGCACGGTGAAGTTCGCCCACGCCGTCGTGCCGTCGCCCGAGCCGATCGGCTGGTTGACGAGCGGCGCGTTCGTCGAGAACGTGTCGGTGAAGTTCGCCGGGGAGAGCGTGTAGTTCGAGAGCGGGGAGACGGTGAAGGTGTGCCCCAGGTTCCCGAGGTTCGTCACGAGCACGTCGACGACGATCGGATAGTGGCTCGAGTTCGCGGCCAGGACGTTGGGGATGAACGCGTAGGCGTCGGTCGTGTTCTCCATCAACTCGACCCCGGGGCCGGTGGCCGTGAGGTTGACGAAACCGTACATCCCGGCCTGGAACTGGTACGGGACGACCGAGACGAACTCGAACGACTCCCCGCTCGCGTTCGCCGGGAACGTGACGTTCGTATAGTCCGTCGCGCCGGGGGCGACCGAGACGTTCGCGAGGGAGCCGTTCGCGGCGAAGAAGGCGTCGAGTTGGGCGGGCGTCCAGGCCGGATCCAGCACCACGTTCGGCACCTTCGAGAGCGTGAACGAGTGGTTGTAGAGACCCTGGTTCACGAGCTCGAGCGCGAGCGTCCCGCCCGGGTTCGCGCTGAGCGAGCTCGGCGTGAATCGGGGCCGGTCGGTCAGATTGACCGTCGCGGACGTGTTGGAGGTCGCCGGATGGCCGTACCCGATCTCGGGCCCGGCCGGAAGGCTGCTCAGCGCGGCGGCCGAAGGGAGCCCGAACGACGCGACGAGCAGGGCCGCGAGGAACCAGGGCAGCGCCCGACGCACCGGAGGGGAAAGACGGCGCGTCCGCACGTCGCTCACGGTTTCCCCTGACGGCGCTCCGACCTGGGGGCGGTTGATATGCGTAGTGTACGAATCCCCCGGCCGCCGATTCACGACCGGCTGGCGGCTTCGGCCGTTCGCCCGTCGGGGCGGGCCGGAGCGGGGTTCGGCTCGGCCTCGTCGTCGGACGCGGATCGGGCGAGCCACGGTCGTTCGTTCGATCCGTCCCAGTACCGGCGGAGCAGGCCCGCGATCTCCGCGGTCATCACCACCGCCGTCACGGAGCCGTAGAGGAGGACCGCCGGCACGGTGCCACCGGTCGCGACGAGGACGAGCCCCGCCATCGCCATCGCGAAGAAGGCGAGGGCGAGCCCGACGAGGAATCCCGATTGCTGCGGGCGCGCCTCGCGACGGGCGACCGTCCGGACGAGATACGCGAACACGCCGGCCATGAGCACGGTCATCGCGATCCCGCCGACGATCGGGAAGCTGGTGACCCAGGGACCGATCACCGCCGCCATCGTGAGGGCGACGAGCGCCCATCGCTCGATCCGCGCGAGCGGCGCCCACACGATGACGGCGAGCATGATCGCCGCCATCGACCAGAAGAACCAGACCGAGGAGAGGCCGAGCGCGAGGGTCGGGAGCTCGGCGAGCGGCGTCGTCTCCCCGCCCAGCGCGAACAGGAACCCCATCAACACCTCCGAGCCGGTGGTCATCACGGCGAGCGCGACCGGCCACGTCCAGTCCTTCGGGCCGACCCGTCGGTCCTGGAAGATGACGAGGCCGATGAACCAGAGTCCGGCGGGTCCCATCATCATGAAGTTGAAGGCGAGGAGGACGAACGTCCACGCGGAGGTCGGATCGGTGCTCAGGAAGACGAACACGAGCGCGAGGAGCAGCACGCTCCCCCCGCCGATGACCGCGAGGGCGAGCGCCATCTGCGTGATGAGCGGTGGACGACCGCGTCGCGGCAGCGCGAGCCCGAAGACCACGACGGTGACGAGCACCATCGACACCGCGATCGCGGCGAACGGGGCGAGCGCGTCGTTCACCTCCAGCGGCGGCAGGGGGATCGGCACGGTGCCGGTTCGACGGCCTCCCGACTCTTATCGGGCCGGTACCGACCGCCGCGGCTACGGGGCGGAGGAGGAGCGGGCGGCCCCGGTCTCGAAGCGGCGGAGGAGCTGGGTCGTCACTTCGAGGAGCGGGTGTTGCGAGGAGTGGTCGATCTCGATGTCGTCGATCGTGCGGAGGTGGTGCTCCGCCGCGAGCTTCTCGAACCCCGTGTGGGCCCGGGCGAATTCCTCGGGTCGATCGCAGGTGAGGACGAACGCCTGGAGCTGCCGAAGCCCCATCTCCCGCGCGGCGAGCGCCCGGTGATGCCCGTCGACGAGGATCCACGCGTCGCCCTTCTGGACGACGAGGACCGGTTCCGCGAGGCCCCGCTCGAGCTCATAGCGCCGGCCCGCGAGCTCGTCCTCGAACACCTTCCACTGCGTCGGGGTCAGCTTCTCGATCGGCACGAGTCCGCGGTGGAACGAGAACGGGAGCGAGTACCGTTCGCTGAGGAGGCGCAGGAGGGTGTCCGCCTTGGCGGGCGAGGCGCGCTCGAAGTGGGATCGGACGATGTCGAGGTTCGAGAGGATCCCGCACAGCCGGCCGTTCTCGTCGACGATCGGAAGGTCGCGCAGCCCGAATCGGAACATGATGCGGGTCGCGTCGTCGAGCCCCGTGTCGGGACTCGCCGTGTAGGTTCCCGGACGGATGATCCGGGCGAGCGGGGTCGACCCCTCGTCCGCGTGCCGGAGCAGCTCCTTGGCGCTGACGAATCCCACGAGCTTTCCCGCGGCGTCGGTGATCGGCAGGCCGTGATGCCGGCTCTTGGTGAGGCGCTCGATCGCCTCCCGCACGGTCGTCGTGTCCCGAAGGTGCTCGACCTCGAGCACCATGTAGTCCTTCACGCGGACGATCATCGCTCGGAGACCGGTCCCTCGTCCCGCAGATACGCGGTCAGGAGGTGGAGGAGGGTCACGTGGACGTCCTCCGTGTGCTGCATGCTGTTCGAGGGGACGACCACGGCGACGTCGACGAGCCCCTTCAGCTTCCCGCCGCCGATCCCGGTCAAGCCGACCGTCGTGATCCCGAGCTCCCGCGCGGCCCGCACGGCCTCGAGCACGTTCGGCGAGTTGCCGCTCCCCGAGATCGCGATCGCCACGTCGCCCCGCTCCCCGAGCACGCGCAAGGGCTCGGCGAAGATCCGGGAATAGTCGGCGTCGTTCGCCCACGCGGTCATGCTGGGGATGTTGTCGCTGAGGCCGATGCACTTGATCCGGCGCCCCGGCCCGCGCGAGGCGACCTTGGAGAGATCCGTCACGAAGTGCGAGGCCGTGGACGCGCTGCCGCCGTTGCCGAAGAGGAATACGGTCCGGCCCGCGGCCCGGGCGGCGAGCAGGATCGGGGCGATCCGTCGCACCGCCTCGAGCACGTACGGCTCGGCGAGCGCCTCCCGGGCCTCGGCGAGATACCGCTGGGCGTACGCCTCGACCCCGGGTGCCTCGGTCATCGGTGGATCCCCAGAATCCGCGAACCCTCGGAGGTGATGCGCACCGGGAGCCGCGTCATCGGCGACAGGGCGGCCGCTATTTGACGGCTGCGTTCCGGCGGGTGGACGAGGAGGAGAAACCCGCCGCCGCCGGCGCCGGTGACCTTGCCTCCGTACGCCCCGGCGGCCTTCGCGTCCGCGAACTTCTGGTCGATCGTCTCGTTCGAGATCCCCTCGGTCAGGCCCCGCTTCAGCTGCCAGCCTTCGTCGAGGATGCGGCCGAGCCGCTCCCAGTTGCGCCCGAGGATCGCGGCCCGCGCCTCCCCGGCCTGGGCCCGCATCCGGAGGAGCGCCTCCTTGTTCTCGGTCGTGCGCGCGTCCTGGCCCTTCAGGATCCCCGACGCCTTGCGCGTGATGCCCGTGTAGAACAGCGAGAGGTGGTCGCTCAGCACGTCGCGCTCCGCGGGGGAGAGCGGCAGCGGCGTCGACCGGACCGAGTCGTCCGCCCGGAACTCGAAGTGCTGCACCCCGCCGAACGCCGCGATGTACTGGTCCTGCTTCCCGAGGATCCCGCCGAGCGTCTCGATCTCGATCTGGCACGCCTCCCGGGCGAGCTCCGCGGGATCCTTCAGCTGGCCGCGGAAGGCGTACAGGGCGTTGAGGAGCCCGACCGTCAGCGTCGACGAGGAGCCGAGGCCGGTCCCTTCCGATGGGATGTCCGCGATCGTGTGGATCTCGAGGGCGGCGTGGACTCCCGTGGCCCGCATCGCCTCCCGGACCAGCTCGTGCTGGAGCTCCTCGAGCCGCTCGACGTTCTCGGTTCGGGAGTACGCGACGCGGATCGATCGGTCGAACTTCTCGTTCACGATGACGTGCACGAACTTGTCGATCGCCGCGCTCACGACGGCGCCGCCGTCGTACGCCCGATAGAACGACGGGAGATCCGTGCCTCCGCCCGCGAAGCTGATGCGCAGCGGGGTCCGGGTGATGATCACGACCGGGGGAGCGCGCGCTCCCCCTCTTATCGGTTTGGTGGCGGGAGCGAGGCGTCGCTCGCGTGGTCGGCGCCCGGCGGGGGGGTGGCGGTGCGCGACCAGCGCGCCCGGCGGCCGAAGAAGGCGTGGGTCGTCGCCGCGAGGTGCTCGATCGGCTCCAATCCGGGAAGGCTCTTCGCGAACGTCGGGGCCCGTCGGTCGAGGATGATCGCGATCCCCCGATCGTGCTCGGACCGGATCATGCGACCGCACGCCTGGACGATCGCCCGGGTCGCCGGTGCCTCGACGGTGTACTCCCATCCCTTGCCCGTGGTGGAATCGAGGAACTGGCGGAGCGCCTCGTGCCGCGCGTTCGGGCGCGGGTACGGGATGCCGACGAGGACCACGGCCTCGAGCTCCTGGTTCGGGTAGTCGATCCCCTCCGACAGGCGGCCGCCCGCGACGCCGAGCAGCACGGTGCCCTCGGGGTCCTTCTTCCACCCTTCGATGGAGCGCCAGAGATCGCCCATCGGGAGCTTCGCGTACTCGATGAAGACGTTCCCGGGGAGCTGCGACTGCAAGCCGGCCCCGAGGACCTTCTGCATGAGGTCGAAGCTCGGGAAGAAGACCGCCGTCTTCACCGGCAGGCACTCGAGGACCTGCACCAGGCGGTCGGCGATCCGGGCGATGGCACGCGGGTCGGACCGCAGCTCCTCGTAGCGCGTCGAGATGGTCGGGTCGTAGAGGATCTTCCGGTTCTCGGGCGGGAAGTGGGACGGCACGTCGAGCAGCCGCGCCGTCGGCCCGAGGCCGAGCGAGTCCCGGTACTCCTCGAGAGGGGCGAGCGTCCCGGACATGTGCACGGAGAGGTGGCAGTCGAGGATCGGGGCGGCCGGGACCGAGGCGTCGAGCGAGTACGCTTCCAGCGCGGGACGCGGGACCCGCGTCGCGAGCTTGACGTAGGCGGGCGGTTCGAGCTGGGGCCAGGAGAGGAGCGTCAGGGCCACGGTATGGGTCCAGGAGCGAGGGAGGTGGCGCTCCCGACGGCGCTCCTCCCGGAGGTTCTCCCCCCAGGTCGCGAGCGCGCCGAGCCAGGTGTCGAGCCGGTGGGTCGTCCCCCCGAGCGCGGTCAGGAGCGCGTCCTCGAAGACTCCCGGCGGCAGGACCGCATCGTCCTCCCGGGCGAGGGCCTGAATCAGCTCCTCGACGGCGGCCCCCACGATGTCGAACAACCGCGTCGCGCTCGGGCCGTCGGGCAGCTGGAAGTCGCCCCGCTCGGCGACCTCCGCCCGGGCCCGGCGCACGGATTCCTGGGGGAGGGCGACCGTAGTGAGCTCGCGCAGGTGGTTCGGGAGATTGTGGGCCTCGTCGATCACGAGGTCGATGCGATCCGGTGGTACGCCGAGCCACTGGAGGAGCGAGCGGCGGATGTGCGGATGGAAGAAGAACGCGTAGGGGGCCGTGACGATCCGGGCGTGGGGCACGAGCTTCTTCGACAGCTCGTACGGGCAGAGGTTCTCCTCCCGGCAGAAGGTCTCGAACTCGGTCGGGTTCGGGAGCTTGGTGCTGAACCGTTCGACGAGCCCGTCGAGGTCGGACTGCAGGACCCGGGCGTAGTACGGGCAGCCGTCGAGGTCGGTGAGATCGATCTCCCCGCCCTCGGGCAGTTCCGCGGGGGCGGCGAGCGGGGCTTCCCCGTGCATGGCCCGCTCGGTCGCCCGCTTCCGGTCCGCGCACAGTTTCCCGTGCTCCTCGGCCGTCGCCCCCTTCACCTCGGCGACGTTCTCGAGCAGGAAGCAGCGCCCGGCCCGGCCCTGAAGTCCGACCGCGAGGAGCGGCCGGGCCAGGCGGTGCGCGATCGTTCGGGCTTCGTGGAGGACCTGGACCTCCTGCGCATGGGTGCGGACGAGGTAGAGGATGCGGTGATCCTCGCGCGTGGCGTGCTCGAGGAGGGGCGCGAGCGCGGCGACGGTCTTGCCGCTCCCCGTCGGGGCGTTCACGAGGAGCGCGCCGCCCCGCCCGGCCAGGGTCGAGACCTCCCGGACGATCGCCTCCTGACCCGGTCGGAGACGGTACGGGAACAGGAGGGACGGCTCGGGGGCGGTCGTCGCCGACGGCGTCGTGGGAGCGCTCCGCCGAGTCGAGCCCGCGGCGAGGGTTTTAAGGTGCGTGTTCAGTGGAACGCTGCACGGCGGCGCGCTCGGTCAGCCGTAGGCGTACTTGATGCCGTACGGGCCCCGCGGCATCGTCCAGGTGACGGAACCCTGGTCGCAGGCGATGTCGCAGGCTCCGCACTCGATGCAGTCCTCGTAGCGGAAGACCAGTCGACCGTCGATCCGCTCGTAGCACTTGGCCGGACAGGCGAACGTGCAGAACGAATGGGGGCAACGTGCGCAGATCTCGGGCTTCGTCGTGATGTGGGCGTGGTCCTTCGAGTCGGTGACGGTGCGCAACGTGGCGAGCCGCCGCTTGATCTCGACGAACTCCACCGGCGCGTCCGACTCCGCCATGCTGCGCCCTACGCCGGACCCTTCGCGAGGAGGTCGAGGTCCGAGCGCACCGCGGCGACGCTCGCCGCGAAGGCGGCCCGTTCCGCGGGGGTGAGGTCGACCTCGACGATCCGCTCGACCCCCTGGCGCCCGAGCACGACGGGCACGCCGACGTAGACGTCCCGCTCCCCGAACTCCCCGTTGAGGTGGGCCGCGACGGGCAAGAGGCGATGGGCGTCGGAGGCGATCGCCACGACGAGTTCGGCCTGGGACGCGGTCGGCGCGTAGAAGGCGCTTCCGGTCTTCAGGAGGTTCACGATCTCCCCGCCCCCCTGCTTCGTCCGCTCGACGAGCGCGGCGAGCCGCTCGGGCGGGAGGAGCTTCGAGAGCGGCACTCCGCTCACGCTCGTCAACGAGAGGATGGGGACCATCGTGTCGCCGTGCGTCCCGAGCACGAAGCCGGTGACGTCCCGGGGCGCGACCTTCAGCGCTTCGGCCACGAACGTGCGGAATCGCGCGGTATCGAGCGTTCCGGACTCGCCGAACACGCGGGCGGGCGGGAATCCCGACACCTTCCGGAAATAGTAGGTCATCACGTCGACCGGGTTCGTGACGACGATGACGACCGCCTCGGGCGCGTGCTGGCGGACCGCCTCCGCGTGGGCCTTCACGATCGCCGCATTCTTCTCGAGCAGATCGGAACGGCTCATCCCGGGTTTACGCGCGAGCCCGGCGGTCTCGACGACCACGTCCGCCCCCGCGAGCGCGTCGAGGGACGTCGAGCCGGTCACGCGCGTCGCGAAGCCGAGGATTGGCGCCGACTCCTGGATGTCGAGGGCTTTGCCCTGGGGCAGCCCGTCGACGATGTCGAGCAACACCACTTCCCGGGCGATGTCGAGCTCCGCCAGCCGCTGGGCGAGCGACCCGCCGATGTTCCCCGCGCCGAGCACCGCGACCTTGTTGAGCGAACTCATCCGGAGATCCTCGGGCGCGCGCACCCGCCCCCGGCTTAAATCGGCGCCGCTCCGTGCGGGTCCGGCCGAGGGCTCCGCTCGGCCGAAACCTTGATTCTCCTCGAAGGGGGTGCGCCCGCGATGGTCGACGTCGAATCCGCCCTTCTCAGTGTCCAGGAGCGGGACAACTGGAAGCGGCGCATGGAGGTCCTCGAGCGGTCGCTCGAGGAGGTCCGCGAACACCGACGCCGGCTCGAGCTCCGCCTCCGCCGGGTGCGGAAGGACCTCGTCCGCCTGCGTCAGGCGGCCGAGGCGGTGCTCGATCTCTCCCGATCGACCGTTCGTCCGGAGTTGGTCCGTGCCTCGACGCCTGCTGCAATCCACAACCGCTAGACAGGACGCCCTCCTCGCGACGGAGCAGGAGCTCCTCGAGGAGGTCGCGCGCGCGCGCCGCGAGGAGGAGTACCTCGTCCTTAAGGTCCGGCAGGCTCGCGAGCAGGTCCGGTATTACGAACGTCTGCTCGAGCTCCTGAAGCGGGACTGGGGCAAGGACCCGGCCCTCGCGTCGATCGTGCGCCGGCTCGGTTAGCCCCGGCCGCCCGGACTTCCGTGAAGCTCCTGGTCGTCGGAGCCGGCGCGGTCGGCTCGCTCTTCGCCGCCCGCCTCGCGGCCGCCGGCTACGACGTGGAACTGACGGCCCGTCCCGAGCACGTCTCCGCGATCCGCGCCCAGGGCCTCCGGGTGGAAGGGACGACTCCGGGGACGTACCACCCGATCGCGCTCGGAAGCCTGGCCGAGGCGGCGTCGCCCGACGCGGTGCTCGTCACGGTGAAGACGTTCGATCTCGCCGAGACGGCGTCGGCGCTCGGGCGACGATTCCCGCTCCTCCCGCCCACGTTGCTGCCCCAGAACGGCCTCCACGTGGAGCGCTCGTTCGCGGACGCCCTTCCGCCCGCGGTCCGGTCGGGGGTCCCCCGAGCCGTCGTACGCGCGATCAACTCGATCCCGGTCACCCTGGTCGGACCCGGCGTGATCCGTCAGGCCGGGGTCGGGCAGCTGCTCCTGCGCGACCCGGGCTCCGGCGGCCGGGAGGCGGAGGCCACGGCCGAGTTCGTCGAGCTCCTCCGGCGGGCCGAGCTCCCCGTCCGGCTCGTCGTCGACTTCGAACGCGAGCTCTGGCGTAAGGCCCTCGTGAACGCCGCGATCAATCCGGTGACCGCGATCCGACGCGTGCCGAACGGCCGCCTCCTCGAGCCTCCGTTCCGAGACGAGGCGATCGCCCTGCTGCGGGAGGCCCAACGAGCCGCCGCGGCGGCCGGCGTGCCGTTCTCGGACGACGAGGCCGAGCGGGACTTCGAACGGGTCGCACGAGCCACCGCGGAGAACCGCTCCAGCATGCTCCAGGACCTCGACCGCGGCCGACCGACCGAGATCGACGCGATCTCGGGCGAGATCGTTCGGACCGCCGGCGGGCACGGGATCGATCTGCCGCGCACCCGGGCCGCGATCGCGCAGCTCCACGCAGCAACGTCCGGCCCCCGGACCCAACCTTCTTAGGCCGGCGAAGTTCCCCGCCCGGTGGTGGCGAAGCGCAGCATCGCCGACGTCGCGCTCCGGGGACGGCGCGTCCTCGCGCGCGTCGACTTCAACGTGCCCCAGGATGCGAGCGGGCAGATCGCCGACGACCGGCGGATCCAGGAGGCGCTCCCGACCCTCAACCACTTGCGCACCGCGGGCGCCCGGACGATCCTCCTCTCCCATCTCGGTCGCCCGGCCGGCCACCGCGATCCGCGGTACTCCCTGAAGCCCGTCGCGCGCCGCCTGAGCTCGATCCTGGGCCAGCCGGTCCCGATCGCCGAAGACATCGTCGGCATTCACGCGCTCGAGATGTCGGCGCGCGTCGAGAACGGCGGGTTCCTGATGCTCGAGAATCTCCGGTTCCTCCCGGGCGAGGAGGCGAACGACCCGGGCTTCGCGGGGCAGCTCGCGCGCCTCGGCGACCTGTTCGTCCAGGACGCGTTCGGGGTGCTGCACCGGACGCACGCGTCGACCGTCGGGATCCCGAAGCGACTCCCGTCGGTGGCCGGGCTCCTTGTCGAGCGGGAGGTTCGGGAGCTCGGCCCGCTCGCCGGCCACCCGGAGCATCCGTACGCGGTCCTCGTCGGGGGGGCGAAGGTCACGGACAAGCTCCCGCTGCTCGCGAGCTTCTGCGGGAAGGCCGACACCCTGCTCCTCGGCGGAGCCCTCGCGTTTCCGTTCCTGCGGGCCCAGGGCCACGGGCTGGGGGCGTCGCGCAAGGAGGAGGGGCTCGAGGAGGCGGTCCGCGCGTTCACCGAGGCCGCGACCGCCGCCGGCACCCGGATCGTCCTCCCGTCCGATGTCGTGATCCAGGAGCCGGACGGCGCGATCGAGGTCACGGCGGTGGGCTCCGTCCCCGCCGAGGCGACGATCCACGACATCGGGCCCGCGACGCGGAGCGCGTTCATCGCCGCCCTCCAGGGGACGAAGACCGTCTTCTGGAACGGACCGCTCGGCCAGGCCGAGGATCCACGGTTCGCGGCCGGAACCCGCGAGGTACTCGGGGCGCTTCGTTCCCTGCCGGGTCACCACGTCGGCGCGGGCGGCGACTCGGCCCGCACGGCCCAGGAGCTCGGGGTCATCGAGGGGTTCCAGTTCGTCTCGACCGGTGGGGGAGCCGCCCTCGAGTTCGTGGAGGGGCACGAGCTGCCCGGTCTCGCCGTCCTGCCCGACGCCTAGGCGTCGGACGGGACTCGGGACCGATCGAGGCCCGGTCGATCGTGTTCGTGAGGTAGGCGAGGTACCCCGGCCCGGCGCGCGGCACGTCGAGCTCGATCAGCTCGGGGACCGAGTACGGATGGGCCTCGGCGAGGAAGCGGAAGAGCGCCCCGACGCGCTTCGGGACCGTCTTGAACAGGACCATCGCCTCGGTCTGGGTCACGAGCTCTCCCTTCCACCAGTAGCGCGACTCCACCGGCACGACGTTCCCGCACGCGGCGAGTCGACGGGTGAGGGCGCCGGCGACCGCCGTTAGGGCGCGCTCGCGGTCGGGGTACGTGGTGAGGACGACCCGCATCGGTCCCTTTGCCCACTCGGGGTCGGCGGGGTACGGGCTCATGCCGGCGCTCCGACGCGCACCGGATCGCCCGCGGAGAAGTCGAGGCTGACCAGCTCGAGGTTGGAGAGGTCGACGACCGCCGCCCGCGCCGGCACCGGGGTGATGTTCCGCATGCGCTGGTACTCGGTCTCGGCCTGCCAGGTCGACGCGTTCAGGAGCAGCACGCCGCGGTACCGGTCCACGCCGTACGTGTGGGCGTGGCCGGTGACGAGGATGTCCGGAGCGGGATCGACGACGAGCCCGTCGCGGGCGAGCGGTGCGAGCGGCGTTCGGTCCCCGTAGATCGGGGCGAGATGGCGCATCGCGAGCATGCGCTTCATCACCTCGGTCGGGCGCGCGTACGACGCGCCGGGGATCGCCGGGATCAGGTCGTCGAAGCTCCGCCCGTGGTACGCCTCGACGACGACCCCGTGGAGCGCGAAGGTCGACGGGTTGGAGAGCGAGTGGACGTTCTCGGGCAGGGAGGCCCGGAGCGCAGGAGGCAGGGCGGGCTGGGGCTCGGCGGGGCAGACCGCATCGTGGTTGCCGGGCACGACGACGATCGAGAGGCGCGACGGCAGCTCGGCGAGCCGTCGTCCGAGCTCCGCGTACTGCTCGACGACGTCCGGGATCGCGAGGTCGCGCTCCTGCGCCGGATAGACGCCGATGCCGTCGACGAGGTCGCCCGCGACGACGACGTGGTCGATCTCTCCCGCCACCTCCGCCTGGGGCCCCTGTCCCTTCAGGAAGTCGACAAGGTGGCCCCAACTCTCGGTCAGGAACGATCGGCTCCCGATGTGGAGGTCGGAGAGGAAGATCGCCCGGCGCCGCCGGGGCGACCGGCCGACCGAGCGGGAGGCGGGGATATCCGGCCGTTCCACGGCCACAGCGCGCGGGAGGCGCCCGGGTTCGCGTGCGAACTGGAGGCGGACGCCGACGACCTCGTCGGAGAGGAAGGACAGATGAGCGGCCGGGGAGTCGTTCGGCACGAGCACCTCGAGCGAGCCGGACTCGTCGTCGAGGGTGACGAGCAGGTGGTGGCGCTTCGCGGTCGTCCGGACCTCGCGGACGAGCCCGATCACCGACGCGGGACCGTCCCCGGGGCGCAGCGCGGCGATCGGGCGCAGGTTCCCGAGCTCGGGACGGCCTCGCATCAGCCGGGACAGCGCTCGATACCGGGATTGGAAGAGCGACGAGTAGGCCGCGAGGGCGTCCGCACCGACCGGCGGTCCGGTGAATCCTTCCTGCAGCACGTGGAACGGGACGTCGACCCGGGCGTCCTCCTTGCGTGCGGTCGGGCGGAGCTCCGCCGTCGCCGCGCGGGGGAGACGCTGGGCGAGCAGCCGCTCGACCATCTCGACGGTCACGAACGGCGAGCCGTCGGACGGCGCCTCCACGAGCTCCGCCGAAACGAGGAGCGGGTGCCGCTGGGCGAGGAGGAGCTGCAGCGCGCCGGCTTCGACCAGCCGATGGTGCTCCTCGAAGTACGCGAGGAGGTGTTCGCGCGCGCCGTCCGTCACGAGAGAGCTCCCGGGGCGCGGAGGCGCCGACCGGATCCCGGCACGCGCCCGACGCGTTCGGGCGGGGCCGAGGCCGAGGCGCTTATTTCAAGGCTTGCGCGGGCGGGCCGCTCCGGAGTCGCGCGGAGGCTACCGGTACGACTCTTTCGCGTACGACGCGCCCTTCGGGTACTTGTCCTTGAGGTGCGCCACGAACTTCTCGGGCGTCTTCTCGAGATGGGCCGCGTACCACTGCACGACCACGTCGCGCAGGATCCGGTGGAGTTCCTTGATGTCGACCTCGTCCTCGCCCGCGTCGTAGAGGACCGCCTGGCTCATCATCCGCATCCAGCCGGAGTACCGGTGGTAGCTTTCCCCGTCGCACCACTCGAAGATCGAGCGGAGGTGGGTCTTCCCTTCCGGGGTCCGGTAGTACCAGGCGCGCAGCGTGAAACCGACCCAACCCGATGCCCGATCGGCGAGCTCGACGGTCTTCACCGCCCCGAAGTCGAAGCTCTCGCGGAACGTCCAGGTGGTGGGATACTCGACGAACGTGGCGAAGAGCGTCTGCGACGGGTCGATCGTGAGGTGGACGCCGATCTCCTCGAACTGGTTGTGGACCTCCCAGAGGTCCTGGAGGAGGCGCTGGTTGAGCTTCGATCGGTGGGTCAGATCCTCGCCGCCCTTCGCCCCTGCCGCCTCCTGCGTGCGGACCAGCTCGTTCTTGAGCGAGCTGACGAAATCGTCCTCGGGCTTCGACTCGGTCACCGGTACCTCGGGATTCGGATCCGGCGCGGGTTTGCGTGCACGACGTGCCATTTGAAGCGGCTCCGGCCGAGCTTATTGGAGTCCGATATAAAGAGTGGTCGTTTGCACCGGCGGCGTTCTCGCCGGGGGCGCGGGTCGGCCCGGCACGGTCGCCCCGGCGACGCTCCGCGCGCACCCCGCCTCTTAAATAGGCCCCCCGACTAGTGTGACTCGCAAGGACACCCCCCGGAGGCGGGCGGAGGAAGACTCCGACGTCGCCAGGAGATCCCGGACTCACGACTCATGTTCCGCCCGTTCGTCTGTCGTAGGCTCGGCGCATCACCCGGCGTCGCTCGGCGCTCCTAGACCCCCGACGGGGCGTCTCCCGCGAGTGCGGGAGGACGTCCTCTCAAGGAGAAACACGAGCCATGACCAACGACCCCAGCGCCGCGAAATACCAAGTACGAGCCCGCATCGCCGCCGAAGGCGTCATCGACAAACCCGATGTCGTCGGAGCGGTCTTCGGACAGACGGAGGGCCTGCTCGGCGACGAGCTCGACCTCCGGGACCTCCAGAAATCCGGTCGGATCGGCCGGATCGAGGTCGAAATCGACAGCCGAAAGGGCAAGAGCGAGGGCGAGATCGTCATCCCGTCGTCGCTCGACCAGGTGGAGACGGCGATCCTCGCCGCCGCACTGGAGACCGTCGACCGGATCGGCCCCTGTCGGGCCAAGATCGAAGTCGTCAGCGTCGAGGACATCCGCATCTCGAAGCGTCAGAAGGTCGTCGACCGCGCGAAGGAGATCCTCGCCCGCGTCCAGGAAGAGTCGAAGGGCGTCGGCATCGACCTCACCGAGGCCGTCCGTAAGGGCGTCCAGGTCGACGAGATCACCACGTACGGTCCCGAGCACCTCCCCGCCGGACCGAACGTCGATCAGGCGGACGCCCTGATCGTCGTCGAAGGGCGTTCGGACGTCCTGAACCTGCTCCGCTGCGGCATCAAGAACGTCATCGCGGTCGAAGGGACCAGCGTCCCGCAGACCGTGAAGGACCTCTCGCGCGGCAAGACCGTCACCGCCTTCACGGACGGCGACCGGGCCGGCGAGCTGATCCTGCGCGAGATGCTCCAGACGATGGACCTCGATTTCGTCGCGCGCGCCCCGCGCGGCAGCGAGGTCGAGGAGCTGACGCAGAAGCAGCTGTTGAAGTGCCTGCGGAACAAGATCCCGATCAACCAGTACCTGGAGATGAGCGGGTTCGAGTCCACGGGCGCGACGCGCGAACCGCGCGACGACCGGGACTCCGGCGAGCGCGGCGAGCGGAACGAACGGCGGGACGAGCGCGGCTCCGACCGGGGCCGCCGAGACGACCGGGAGCGCGACCGGGACCGCGAGCGCATGCCGCCGCCGCCGCAGCGGGCCCCTCCGCCACCGCCCCCGCCGCCCCCGGCGGCGGCCGCCCCCCTCCCGCCGGACCTCCAGCGGTACTTCGAGCTCCTCGGGGGCGTCGAGAACGCCTCCCGCGCGCTCTTCGTGGGCGAGGACGACTCGGTCGTGGGCGAGGCTCCGATCAAGGAGATGTTCGAGGCGATCGCGACCCTCGCGACCCCGGCGAAGGCCGTGGTGTTCGACGGGATCGTCAGCCAGCGCCTCCTCGATGTCGCTCAGGAGAAGGGGATCGGCACGGTCGTCGCGACCCGACTCGGCCCCGTCGGGAAGATCCCGGAGAACCTGCGTATCTTCACGAAGGCCGACCTCGGCGGGCCGGGCGGACCGCGCTAGGTCCGCGCGGAGCCCCGAATCGCTGCCGCGGACCGGGCCCCCGGCCCGCGGCGAACCTCTTTTCCGATTTCGTCCCCTACCGGAGTTCCCCGTGAGCGCGACCGAGACCGATCCCCAGCGGCGACTGCCGAGCGCGGTCGACCTCATCGAGACGACGGCGGACATCCCGATCCCGACGGATCCCCTCGCGCGGGTGATCGGCCAGGAGAAGGCCGTGGAGATCGCCCGGATCGCCGCCTACCAGCGGCGCCACCTGCTCCTCGTCGGACCGCCCGGCATCGGGAAGTCGATGACCGCCCAGGCGCTCGCCCTCCACCTCGATCGCCCGCGCACCGAGCTGCGGGTCGTGCACAACCCGGAGAATCCCGAGCGGCCGAGCATCGAGGTGGTGAGCCGGGAGGAGGTCTACCGGGAGCGCGAGGCAGCCCGCTCCGTCGAGGGGGAGATGATCGCCCCGACCGACGCCCCGGTCTCCGTCGCCGAACGGCTCGGCTACCGTTGCCCCCGCTGCAGCTTCTACTCCCTGCCGACGGAACGGTTCTGCCCCAGTTGCGGCAACGTGAAGCAGCTCATCCCCGGCGCCGCCGGGAGCGGCAACCCGTTCCGGGACCTGGTCGGCGGGATCCTCGAACTGACCGCGTCGCCGGGCGGCAACCCGCAGGAGACGGTCCGGACAACGCGGTTGCGGAACGGCGTCGAGGAGGTCGTGGCGTACGAGCGGGCGGGGGATCGCATCAAGGTCCTCGACCAGCGCGCCCTCGAGCGCCGCCGGACGCTCCAGCACGAGAGCCCCCGCAAGGTGCTCGTGAAGCTCGACCGGAACACCTTCGTGATGGCGACGGGCGCGAGCGAGACGGAGCTCCTCGGGGACGTGCGCCACGACCCGTACGGGGGCCACCCTCAGCTCGGCACGCTCCCCTACGAACGCGTGATCGCGGGCGCGATCCACGAGGCGCACGATGGGGTGCTCTTCCTCGACGAGCTCCCCCACCTCGGGTTCCTCCAGCGGCACATCCTCACGGCGATGCAGGAGAAGCGGTTCCCGATCACCGGCCGCAACCCGCAGTCCGGCGGGGCGGCCGTGCGGGTCGACAGCGTGCCGTGCGACTTCATCCTCGTCGCGGCCGCGAACATCCAGGACCTCCACCGGATCCTCTCCCCGCTGCGCTCGCGGATCGCCGGCAGCGGCTACGAGGTGCTGCTCGAGACGACGATGCCCGACTCCGACGCGAACCGCGTTCGGCTCGCCCAGTTCTGCGCCCAGGAGATCGCCGCCGACGGCCGGATCCGACCCGCGACGCGGGATGCCGTCCTCGAGCTCATCCGCGAGGCCCGTCGCCGCGCGGAGGCGCTCGACGGACGACGGAACGCGCTCACGCTCCGCCTCCGCGAGCTCGGCGGGCTCATCCGGACCGCGGGCGACCTCGCCGCGGTCGCCGGGAGCACGTACCTCGAGGCCGCACACGTGCGCGAGGCGCTCGTCCGCGCCCGCTCGATCGAGGAGCAGATCAAGGACGTCTACGGATCGCTGCAGGGCGGCCTGCGCCAGGAGACGACGGAAGCCCAGCGGCAATCGATGGGCTACTACAACTGGAACGACCATCCGGACCCCGGCCAATTCCCCGGTGGATACGGCTAGGCGCGGGGGTCCCGCGGGCGTGCTCCGTCCTCCGGAACGGGGTCGAGCGCCGGCGGCTCGCCCGCGGTTCCGACAGGCATAAGTGCCGGACCTCGGTGGCCGCCCGCACGGGCGCGTAGTCTAGTGGTTATGACGTCACCCTGACACGGTGAAGGTCGCCAGTTCGAATCTGGCCGCGCCCACCTTCCCGGAACCCGACGGACCCCGGCCGGGTCGATCGGGCCCCGCGAGCAGCTACGGAGGGGGGTCGCCCGTGACCGCCTGGATCCGCAGGCGCTCGAGCCACATCTGGTGGAAGTCGCTCATGTGACGGGGGCGGACCGCGTGGTTGAGGCGCGGGAGGATCCCGTTCTGGGACTCTTCGGTCCGGACGTGGCTTCCCGGGGGACGCCGCTCGATCACCCACGCGTGGAAGACGTCGAGACCCCCCGCCCGGCCCGTCCAGGCGAGCCGCTCGGGAGGGTCGAACACCTCGACCCGGGAGCGAAGGGCGACCCCGAACGTCTTCCAGGTGAACTCCGCCCCGGCGGTGAGGCACGTCGCGCCGTGGGCGACCCGGACGTCGTGGGAGTTCGGGTACCAGGTCGGCCAGAGGGGCGCTCGGATCAGCCAGGCCCAGACGCGCTCGGGCGGCGCGGGAACGTCGAGCTCGTTCGCGACGTGGACCGCGGCGCGGTCCGGCCGGTAGCGCTCCGGCCACGAGAACATGGGGGATGCATGGGTGGACCCGCCGTATGCGCTTTGCGGAAATCCGGCCCCGTGGCCCCACGACGAAGGGGGCTCACGACTTCTTCAGCGCCGCGACGAGCTTTCCGACGACCTGCTGGGCGTCGCCGTAGAGCATCCGGCAGTTGTCCTTGTAGAACAGGTCGTTCTCGATGCCGGCGAACCCCTTCCCCTGCCCGCGCTTGATCACGATCACGTTCTTCGCCAGGTCGACGTCGAGGATCGGCATGCCCTGGAGCGGGCTGCCGGCGCGCCGGGCCGCCGGGTTGACGACGTCGTTCGCGCCGATCACCAGCACGACGTCCGTGTTCGGGAACTCCGGATTGATCTCGTCGCGGTCGAACAGCTTGTCGTAGCTGATCCCGGCTTCCGCGAGCAGCACGTTCATGTGGCCGGGCATCCGGCCCGCGACGGGGTGGATCGCGAACTTGACCGTCACGCCCTTCGCCTCGAGCAGGTCCGAGAGCTCCTTCACCTTCTGCTGGGCCTGGGCGACGGCCATGCCGTAGCCGGGCGCGATCACGACCTGGTTCGCGTACGCCATCAGGACCGCCGCGTCCTCGGCCTCGATCGGTTTCATCGAGCCCTGGATCGCGACGCCGGTCTCCTCGGTCGCGCCGAAGGCGCCGAAGATGACGTTGCCGATCGACCGGTTCATCGCGCGGGCCATCAGGATCGTGAGGAGCGATCCCGCCGCTCCGACGAGCACCCCCGCGATCACCATCGCGTAGCCCGCATCCCCGAGGGGGCCGTTGACGAGCGCGAAGCCGTCGAGCGCGACGGCGATCCCCGTCAGCGCGTTGAACAGGCTGATCACGACGGGCATGTCGGCGCCGCCGATCGGCAGCGTGAGGAGGACTCCGTAGAGCAGGAGGAGGACGAAGAACGGCAGGAGGAACACCGTGTCCACGCGGACGACCGAGTAGACCCCGAACGCGACCCCCACGATCAGGACGGCGAGGTTGATCGGCTGGCGCGCGGGGAGCACCAGCGGTTTCTGGCGCATCCAGCCTTGCAGCTTCAGGAACGCGATGACGCTGCCGGCGATGGAGATCGATCCGATCACCGCCCCCGCGACGGAGAGGCTCGCGTCGGCGGGGTTGGAGAGGGAGGAGAGCAGGACGACGCCCGCGATCGCCGCGGCCGCGCCCCCTCCCATCCCGTTGAAGACCGCGACCATCTGCGGCATCGCGGTCATCTGGACGACCCGCGCCCAGTACCAGCCGATCCCGCCGCCGACGATGACCCCCACCGCGATGAGGAGGAAGTTCGAGAGGCCGGGGCTGAAGAACGTCGCGACGACCGCCGCGAGCATGGCGGCGCCCGCGTACATGATCCCGCGCCGGGCGGTCTCGGGCGAGCTCATCGCCTTGAGCCCGAGGATGAAGGCGAGCACGGCGACGACGTACACCGCGTCGATGACGGTGCCGATCCCGGGCAGGCTCACGGCCCCTCCTTCCGCTTCGTCCGGTCGAACATCCCGAGGATCCGCTCGGTGACCGCGTAGCCGCCCGTCACGTTCATCGCGCCCATGATCACCGCGACGAGCCCGATCGCCTGCTCGAGCGGCGTGGTGGCGATCCCGAGCGCGACGATCGCGCCGACGAGCACGATCCCGTGGATGAAGTTCGAGCCGCTCATGAGCGGCGTGTGGAGGAGCACGGGGACCCGACCGATCACCTCGTAGCCGGTGAACGCCGCGAGGATCGCGATGAACAGGGCCGTCCAGAGGTCCGCGGCCAACTACTTCGCCCCCGCGAGGAGATCGGCCGTCGCCTTGTGGGTGACGGCGCCGTCGGCGGTGAGCAGGCTCGCGACGAGGATCTCGTCCGTGAACGCCGGAACGAGTCCGCCGGTCTTGTCCAGGAGGAGCGTGAGGAACGATTCGAGATTCTTCGCGTACATCAGGCTCGCGTGGAACGGCAGTTCCCCGGGCAGGTTGAGGGGCCCGAGGATCTGGACGCCGCCCGCGTCGACCCGCTCCCCCGGCTTCGTGAGTTCGCAGTTCCCGCCGCCTTCGGCCGCGAGGTCGACGATGACGGCGCCGGGACGCATCCGGGCGACCATCTCCTTGCGGACGAGCAGCGGGGCCCGGCGGCCCGGGATGTTCGCCGTCGTGATCACGACGTCCGCGTCGGCGATCGCCTTCGCGAGCATCTCCTGCTCCTGCGCCTTCTCCGCGTCGGTCAGCTCGCGGGCGTAGCCGCCCTGCCCTTCGGCGTTGATCTGGAGCTCGAGGAACTTCGCGCCCAGGCTGCGAACCTGCTCGCCCGCGGCGCGTCGGACGTCATACGCCTCGACGAGCGCGCCGAGCCGCTTCGCGGTCGCGATCGCCATCAGGCCCGCGACGCCCGCCCCGAGGATGAGAACCTTCGAGGGTCGGATCGTGCCGGCGGCGGTCGTCAGCATCGGCAGAAATTTCGGGCAGAGCTCGGCCCCAGCGAGCGCGGCCCGATACCCCGCCACCGTCGCCTGGGAGGAGAGCACGTCCATGCTCTGCGCGCGGGTGATCCGCGGTACGAGCTCGAGCGCGAAGGCGCGGATCTTCGCGTCCCGCATCTTCGCCACACGCTCGAGGTTCCGGCTCGCGTTCATGAGGGCGACCACGATGGTGCCGGGCCGCATCGCGCCGGTCTCCTCGGGGGTCGGGGGCTGCACCTTGAGGACGAGGTCGGCGCGACCGAAGAGGTCGGCTCGGTCCTCGACGAGCTCGGCGCCAGCCGCGACGTACGCGGCATCGGGGTAGCGGGCCGCGACCCCCGCGCCGCGCTCGACGGCGACCGACGCCCCGGACTTCGTGATCCGCTGCACGACCTCGGGCACGAGGGCGACCCGGGTCTCGAGCGGGCCGAGCTCTTTCGGAACGGCGATCCGGACCGCCATGGAAATCCGCTCGGTCGAATCGGGGGAGATTATACGCTTGATGCCTCGGCGACGCGTCGCGCGGCCGCCGGACGCGCCGCCGACGACGGTCCAAACCCTGAAAGGCTCGCCACCTCATCCGTCCGCGTGGGCGCGCCCCTTCGGGCCGAGGTCGTCGTGGGGGCGGCGATCTTCCACCACCATGAGCTCCTGCTCCTGCGGCGAGCGCACCCCCCCGAGGGGCGCTGGGAGCTCCCCGGCGGCGCGGTCGAGGAAGGGGAGGAGATCGAGCAGGCCCTCTACCGCGAAGTCCGGGAGGAGACCGGGCTCCCGATCGTCCTGGGTCGGCCGTACCACGTGATGACGTTCGAGACGGATGGGGCGGACGGACCTCGGCGGCGGGTCGTGGCGATCGACGTGCTGGGTGCCGCGGCCACTCGCGGTCCGGTGCGCGTGCGACGCAAGGGGCACGACGCGTTCGCGTGGGTGGACCGCGCGACGGTCGGCGGGTACCCGGTGGTGCCGAGGTGCGTGCGGTCGATCCCCGAAGCGTTCCGCGTCCACGAGCTCGGGGCGGGATGACGGGGCGCCTCGCACCATTCGACCGCGTCGTCTGCGGCGACGCGGAGCAGATCCTCGACGCGCTCCCGGCCGAGAGCGTTCACCTCGCGATCACTTCGCCGCCCTACAACCTCGGGATCCCGTACCGGGGGTACGCGGACCGACGGGATCCCGAGGTCTACCTCGCCTGGCTGAAGGACGTCTGGCGCTCCCTCCACCGGGTCCTCGTGGTCGGGGGACGCTTCGTCCTGAACGTCGCCCCCACCTCGATCAAGGACTTCCGACCGATCCACCACGATCTCTCGCGCGACCTCCGCGATCTCGGCTACATCATGCGGACCGAGATCATCTGGTACAAGCAGACGATGGGCCGTCGCACCGCGTGGGGTTCGTGGCGGAGCCCGTCGAATCCCCACGTCATCCCCTCGTGGGAGTACCTGCTCGTCTTCTCGAAGGGCCAGTGGAAGCTGACCGGGGACCGGGCACGGATCGACATCGGCGCCCGCGAGTTCGAGCGGTTCTCGGACGGGTTCTGGAAGATCCCCCCCGAGCGGGTCCGCAAGGGGCATCCGGCGCCGTTCCCCGAAGAGATGATCGAGCGGCTGGTGAAGTTCTACAGCTACCGGGGCAACGTCGTCCTCGACATGTTCGGCGGCACGGGCACGGTCGCCGCCGTCGCGCGTCGGCTCGGGCGGCATTACCTCCACATCGATTCCTCGGAGGAATACTGCCGGCTCGCTGCGGCCCGGGTGCGCGCCGCCCGCCCCCCCGCGGACG
This sequence comes from Thermoplasmata archaeon, assembly GCA_035507575.1. Classification (GTDB taxonomy): domain Archaea; phylum Thermoplasmatota; class Thermoplasmata; order Lutacidiplasmatales; family UBA184; genus Lutacidiplasma. Next base: position 37,138 of record DATJNY010000034.1, read on the forward strand.
CGCCGATCCCGGCGCCGCCCCGCGAGCTCTCGCTGCCGCGCTCCCGGTCGCGCTAGCGGCGCGCCGGGTCCCGCGCCCGGGCGATCCGTCGCCCGAGTCCGGGCCGGACGACCTCGAGGGCCGCGTAGAGGGCGGGGCTCCAGATCTCGGGATTCCGCTTCGATAGGTTCGGGTGCCGGCCGAGCCATCGCAGGTACGCGGAGAGGGTCGCGGCGACCGAGCGGCGCGGAGCGCCGGCGCGGACCTCCGCGAGCAGCCGCGTCGACTCGAAGACCCGCTCGTAGTGGAGGGCCATCCCGCGCAGCCACGCCGCGTACTCCGGCCGCCCGACGGACGCCGCGAAGTCGGCGAGCGCGGCCTGGCTCCTCGCCGCGCGCGCGAGCCAGGCCGTCTCGCGGGTGACGTTCTCGCCGTGGAAGCGGAATCGCGTCAGCCGCCGATCGTCGAGGTACAGCTCGTACGGTCCTGCGATCGCCGCGACCAGGAGGGCGAGATCGGGGAGCTGCGTCGTCGCGAACGCGGCCCCGCTCGGCCCTTCCAGCAGTTCGCGCCGGACGACGACAGTGCTGGAATTGAACGAGACGAACGTGTCGCGGGTGAGCCATGGGAGCGCGCCCGCCGTCGCGTCGGCCGCGATCGAGACCGGACCGCTCCGATCGAACGCGGCGTCCGTCTCGAGCGTCCGCCATCGGGACGGCGGGACCGGCCGTCCGTCCGCGTCGATCACCGTCACGCGGTTCCGGTAGTACCCGAGCGCCGGTCGCTCGGCGAAGATCGTCCCGACGGCGGCGAGCCGCTCGGGCACGAATTCGTCGTCGTCGTCGAGGAACGCGACGAGGGGCGCCGTGGTCGCGGCGACGGCGTGGAGGAGCCAGGCGCCGATCACGGGCTCGGAGTCCGGGACGACCCGCACCCCGCGCGCGGTGAGCCGCGCGTCGAGCGCCGCGTCGGCGAAGTCCTTCACCACGACGACCTCGAACTCCGTCCGGGGGGCGGTCTGCCGCAGGACGGAGTCGACGGCCCGTTCCAGGAAGTCGGATCGCCGGTACGCGCCGACGATCACGGCGATCCGCGCACGCGGGACGCCGGCGCTCATTCGGCCGCCGGGACGGGACGGGGCCCGGCACCGGACCGCCCGGACGCCTCGGGCGGAAGGAGGCGGCGGGCGAGCTCCGTCTCCGCCAGCTCGAGCAGCGGCTCGAGGTTCACGGTGTCGGCGCGGTTGTACCGCACCAGGCGATCGAGGGCCGCCGCACTGCCTCGTCGGTACTCCTGCCAGAGGCGCACGGCGTCGAGCCCGCTCACCCCTTCCACGCCAGTCCGGTCCCCGATGCCGAGTCGTTCCTCGATCCGCTTCAGCCCGCCGGCGTGGCCGAGGCGATAGAGCAGGAAGCGCAGGTCGATGTGCACGGGCGGCGGCACGAAGCCGGGAAAGCACGCCTCGAGGAACGGGACGTCGAAGCGCGAGCCGTTGAACGTGACGAGGATCGGGAACCGGCCGACGTACGCGGGGAGCTCCTCGAGGTTGTCCCCGGCGACGAACGTCCGGGTCGCGCCGCCCCCGTGGACGGTGACGACCGTGACGATCCCCGCATACGGCGACAGCCCCGTGGTTTCGATGTCGAGGAACGCCGTGCGGGGCCGGAACGCCCCGTGCATCCGCCAGTGTTCCCGGTAGGGGAGTCGCCGGCCGAACCAGGCGACGTCGCCGTCGGCGAGCGCCCGCTCGCTCGCGGCGAGTTCGCGATCGAGACGCTGCCGGGCCCCATCGGAGAGCCGAAGCGTGTCGAGCCGGGCGGCGAGGTCCCGCCAGTCCCGGACCCCCGTGCTCCAGAAGTTCGCCTCGGTGGCGGGGCCGACGCCCGAGAGATGCAGGAACGTCGCGCGCAGCACGGTCGGGGCCGACGGGCGCGGGACCTTTAGAGTTCTCGGCTGGCCCTCACGGCCGGGGGTCGGCCGACTCGACCGGCAGCGGCCCGATCGGGGCGACGAGCGCCTTCACCGCGGCCCAGAACTTCGGCACGTCCTCCGCGGGAAGGCGGCGATCGTAGTACGGCGCGCGGCACTCCGCCTCGAGGAGCTCGGGATCGTCCGCGTCCCAGACGAGCCGGACCGCCCACGCCCCGTGGTCCTCCTCGTAGGCGTAGACCCGCTTGCGCGAGTCGGTGGGTACCGGGTTCGGTTCGAGGATATCGAGCGGAGGCACGGGCGGGGGCGCGATCCCCGGCGTCAGCATCATCGGCGGCGGAGCGGGCGGGAGCTTGAGGCGGATCCAGCCGACGACCGGCCAGCGGCTCCGCGCGACCCCGAGGCTCGGCACGTTCGATCGAGGCCCCGCCCGCTCAAAAGCGCGGCCGTGGGGCCCGGCAACCGAACCCCGTGAAAAAAATGGGTTCACACGCGTTCTGTTTAACTGCCAAGCATAACCAGGTAACGTAGCTGCGGACGTTAGTGGCCGCGGGCTGAACAGATCGCCCGAAGGCTTTCTGCGTACACCCCGGCTCTATCGAACTCGTCTTCTACGAATGTCCTTCAAGGTCTCTCTTTTTCGAGGGGGTTTCGGGCTTAGATGCT